>JANQID010000085.1 GCA_028282325.1 Chloroflexaceae bacterium
CAATAGGGACGCCATCGTGGAACCGCACATGCCGATCATTGCGCCACCCATCCGGTCGTAAGCACACGCGATGACCGTTTGGCAGTTCTCGTTGTAGTACAAGGATGGATAGCCATGCAGGCAGGATACCGAATCAGGTACGGAGATGCAAAACGAGCGCACTCGTAGGAACGGTGCTGCTTGCGCGCTCTAACCTTATCGATTTAGATGCGATGACCCTGGTACTAGTCGGAATTTTATGTGAGTCTATGAAAGACTCAAACTTGTCAACCCTATGAAAACAAGTATGAGGTCTGCCATTATTGTTACTCCTTGTTAATTTTGTAAACGAACAGAAATTTCTTGCAAACGAATAGTTTGTTGAATGAAAAAGGGCAGCATTAGCAGGCTCTCGGTATATTGAAAAACGTACATCAGTATTGAGAAAACCAACCCATAATTGATCGCTCCGCTGCCGATGACGACAATCGGGGTATATGCCAAAACGGCAATGATGCCAAGCCAAATGGCGGCGTAATTCCAGGTTTCCAAATCCGACAATCTAATATTCCAAAGTGTGATCGCTTTGAAATGTTTGTGGATAATGCCCAAATCCTGGCTGGTGAGGGCCGTAACCTGGTTTTCGATTTCGTTGTTGTAGCCCTCATTGAAGCGGTAATTTAGTTTCCCGCTCAACAAATAGATCGCCACCATGAGAACAAACAGGCCAATGCAGGTCCAGAAAACGGTCAAGTTCAACCCCAAAATGATGATCAAAACTCCGACCACACCCATGATGCTCTCCAAAATCCTAGGCATGGAATTTTCGAGAAACTCGACAAACTCCGTTAGCAATGAAGCCCGCGCGGCTATTTTTGAAATTGAGCTTTCTCTGGACTGTTCTTTGGCGACCATTTCTTTGGATATTGTGACGTAGATATCGGAGTAAGCACGGGTATCATAAAACCGTCTGCCGCTGCCAACGATAAGAGAGATGATGCCTAGACCTGCCAGCAAATAGATTCCGGTGAATTGATCTACTAAGTTCGACTTTATCCATTTCGTAGACGAAAAACGGGAGGCAGGGTACGCTTGACTGAAACCCAACCGCCAAGAAGGGGCCAGCCATGCGCAACCTGCCACGAGCGATTATACAAGTCCTTCGGTCGTTCGAGTTGCTGTTCAGCGAGCGTGTATGGCACTGGGCCAACATCCTGCTCATCGGTGCCATCCTGGCGCCCGGCAAACGTACCGTCACTGCGGCGCTGCGGGTGATGGGGCTGAGCGACGAAGCGCAGTTCCAGAACTACCATCGCGTGCTCAACCGCGCCGTCTGGTCGCCCTACGCCGCCAGCCGCATCTTGCTGCGCCTGTTGGTCGACAACTTCGTCCCGCTGGATGCGCCCATCGTGCTTGGCCTCGACGACCATATCGAGCGCCGGCGCGGAGCCAAAATCAAGGCCAAAGGCATCTACCGCGACCCGGTACGCTCGTCGCGCTCGTTCTTCGTCAAGACCAGTGGGCTGCGCTGGCTGAGTAGAATGCTGCTCGCCCCCATCCCCTGGGCCAAGCGGGTGTGGGCCTTGCCCTTCCTGACCGTGCTGGCGCCGTCGGAGCGCTACCATCAGGAACGAGGAACGTGCCACAAGCAGCTCACCGACTGGGCACGGCAGATGATCACCCAGGTGCGGCAGTGGCTGCCCGAGCGCGTGCTGGTCGTGGTGGCCGACCGCAGCTATGCGGCTATCGAGCTGCTCTCGGCCTGCCAGGGCCTGCCTCTGCCGGTCACCCTGATTACCCGACCGCGATTGGACGCGGCGTTGTACGACCCGGCTCCGCCGCCAACCGGTCGGCGCGGTCGACCGCGCGTGAAGGGCGCTCGTCAGCCCACCCTGGCGGACCGGCTCAGCGACCCGGCGACGACCTGGCAGGATACCACCGTGCGCTGGTATGGCGGCACCACACGCACGGTTCGGCTGGCATCGGCCACCGCAGTCTGGTATCACAGTGGCCTGCCGCCGGTGCGCATACGATGGGTACTCGTGACCGACCCCGATGGCACGTTCGAGCCCCAGGCACTGCTGAGTACCAACCTCGAGGCCACGCCAACCGCGATCGTCGCGTGGTTTGTGCAGCGTTGGCAGCTGGAGGTGACGTTCGAAGAGGCGCGGGCGCATCTGGGTATCGAAACCCAGCGCCAGTGGTCGGATCTCGCGATCCTGCGCACCACGCCAGTGCTGTTGGGGCTGTTCTCGTTGGTGACGCTGTTCACTCATCATCTGCTCCAAGGCCAAGCGATGCCAGTGCGCCAGGCTGCCTGGTATACGAAGGGATTGCCAACCTTCAGCGACACGCTAGCGTTTGTGCGCCACCAGCTTTGGCCGGCCAGTATTTCTTGGATGTCGCCCGAGGAAGCCGACATGGTCATAATTCCGAAGTCGTTCCTCACTCGCCTGACTGATGCGCTCGCCTATGCCGCGTGAGCGGCACAGATGGATAAAGTCGAACTTAGCGAAGTCAGCTGAAAAATTTGAAGAATAGACATGTCGGATTTCTGTTTTTGGATATAACATGCCAAGAGTAGCGATTGCGGAACTTGCGGCATCCGAATCCGGACCGGCAAGGATTACATTTCTTACTTCTTGTGATACGCCTTCAAGTGATCCAGATATAATATAAATTCGGTCACATCGTGGGAAACACCATAATTTCGAGAGCCTATAGCGTTGCAACACAATGTTGGAAAAGACGGTAGCAAAAGCATTTGCAGAAGATTGTAGTGCCAAAACAATGAAGGAGGCAATGATGCCCGTGAGAATATTGCCGATGTTCTGGAAGAAAAAATTCAAAACTGCTTGGGTATTCATAAATAATGCGCCAAGATTTGATTGGCAATATTGATTTACATCAATGCATTCTGCTATGCAAGATACCGTTGCGTACTCATCTATAATGTGGCCTCATCGAATATAGTAAAAAGAATCTTAATGTAAATTGAGTGGGTGGCGGTCAGAACCGTACTGCGACTGACGTTCGCGTCATACTCTGGTGAGCCGCAGCGTAGAAAAGCCGACAGTACGGTTCTGACCACGACCCTGCACAACGCCCCGCGTATCTGCCTACCGTCCTGAGCCACGACGAAGCCCGCGCCGTGCTCGCTGCCCTTTCCGGCGCCCAGCCGATGTGCAGACGACCATGATCTACCCGCACGGGCTTCGCCGCGGTCCCGGCGCAGTGCGTAGCCCGCTGGACGCTGCATAGCCTCCGCGCCATTCGCGTGTCAGCCATCAGGCTCATAGCACATCTGATCGACTGCTTGCCCATCCAGGGGCGGCGTCAGCGCAGTCTCCTAACCGCACAAACCCCATCCCCGTGATTACCGCCCGCCACCCTGGAGGAGGATGCTCGGCGGCAACCGTTGCAATTCTACCAAACCATATTGGAGGCACCGCATGCGGTCATTCTGAGCGCAGCGAAGAATCTCAGATTCCAATAACGCCGAGACCCTTCCCCTTCGCTGCGCTCAGGGTCAGGGTGACATGCGGCGTGTGTATCATCATTTGGTAGCTTCCCCTCAGCGGTGTGGTAGTATGCAGCTAATAATCATGTGATAGAATGTTAGAACGGTTGCGTTGAGTATATCACACAGGAATGCGGGTTACAAGCAGCAAATGCAACGCCAGACCGCCGAATACGGGGAAGGCGAACCGGCGGTGGGGCGGGGATATGCGGCGCGCGCCGGCGATCAGCGCTGCGAGCCTTATTTGTGGCTTGCGGGTGCTTCGTCTTATTCATCACCGCTATTATCCGATTTTGTACGCACAATCATAACATGCTCTATCCATGGCACATATATTTCCGCCGCATTGCGGGCATCTCCATATATCTTCTTGCTCCTTAAGCCATTGCTCTACGCCAATCTTTTGTATCCGCAGCAGATTGCCAATCAAGCTTACGTTATCATCGCGAACATGCCGTTGATCGATCTTTTGCAGATTGGCGCAAGGGAAATCCGGGCACTCAAAACAAAACTCTATGCGTTTCTTCTGTACCAATGCGCAATCTCTTTTGATCCAGGCGCACGTTTTGTCTTGTATGCGACACCCTTGTGCATCCATGTTTCAGTTTCTTCGCTTGCAACAATCCTTTCGCGCGTGCGAGGTAATGTCTGCAAGCGCCGCAATAGAATCCACATGGGCCGGCCAAATTATGAATCATTCCACTTAAAACCTAACACTTAAGGTAAATTGATCAATAAATCGGCAAAACTCATACCAATGAACGATTACTTCACATTGAGTGGAGATGGGCGTGCAGCGGGGAGAGAAATACGTCCAGTCCCGCCACAGGCTCACCTGGCGCATGTGAAAGACGGGATGGCGTCTGCGTAGTCCCTATCTTAACTCCGTCATCTATCTGACAAAGTTGCATCATCAACAACCGCCATACCATAATTGTGGCAACGCCGACTTGACCAACGCGCTTGCGGATGATACTTTATGCGAACACGCTGCTTGAACCACTGCCTAATAGAATCGGAAAACTTGCCAGGCTTTTACTTCTTACGCTACATCCCGGCTCGGCAAATCGGGCCAATGATGTCAGAGTTTCTACTGACCGGGTTCTATCAAGCAGATGATTCTGTCGTGCTGGCTGTTCCCGACAAGACGGTCGCGAATGGATCGGCGCTGGCATAACCAAATCGTGGTCGAACAGCATCAATATACGACAGCCGGAAAACTATCACACTTATGACCGACAACAATGAGCGTGTCCAGATCGAAAGCCGTGGTGAATGGAGAGTGTGGAAGGTCGCAGACCCGCGCTCGACGCATTGAAGAAACCGCACGCCTGGCGAAAGACAATGTGCGGGCCAATCAGTGGCGGTGGAAGTAGATGAATACTTTCTGGCTATGTTTTGTCCCGCTATTCGTCGCGGTGGATCCAATAGGCTTGTTGCCGTTGTTTCTCTCCTTGACCGAGGGAATGGAGAAAAAGCGGCTACGCATCATTATCGCCCAGTCGGTCATCACCGCAGCAACCGTCGGGCTGGCGTTTCTGGCGTTTGGCCCGGCGCTCCTGGAATATCTGGGCATCACAGTGCCAGACTTTATGATCGCCGGAGGCATTCTCCTGCTGGTCATCTCGCTGAGCGATCTTCTCACCGGAGAGAAGACCCAGCGTCAGGGCGATTTTGAAAGCCTGGGCGCCGTGCCGATCGGCGTGCCGCTGATCACCGGCCCCGCCGTGTTGACCACAAGTATTTTGCTGGCAGGCATCTATGGCCAGTTGCTTACCGGCGCCGCGATTTTGGCCAATGTTATCCTCACCGGCCTGGTGTTTTTGCTTGCCAGGCCGATTACGCGACTTGTCGGGCGCACCGGCGCCAAAACGTTGTCCAAGGTCGCCAGTATGCTGCTGGCGGCTATTGCAGTGATGTTGATTCGCCGCGGTCTCACCGATATTCTGACGATGTCAGGATAACCAGACGCACGTCGAATCTTATCGCCGCCGCGACGATATGCCGACCTACAGTCAGGTATTTCTCCCCTATGCGGGACTCTGTGGCAAACCGTACTATGGCGATGGGGGAGTGAGATTGCAACAACACAGGGCGCATCCTAGCGCTCACGACTGACTTTTTTGACACTCATACTACATTCAAAGGAGCTTGGAAATGCGACACGATGAAATCACCGCGCTGTTCGATGTGTGGAACAGCGCACTTCAGAGCGGAGATCCCGATCGCGTAACGGCGCTGTACGCCGACGACGCCATCCTGCTGCCGACGCTGTCCAATCGGGTTCGCCGTAATCACGCAGAGATCAGGGACTATTTCACCCAACTGCTGTCGCGCAAGCTGACCGATACGATCATCAATGAATCGAATGTGCGCACGTTTGAGCAACTGGCCACCAACTCCGGCATCTACACGTTTTCGTTCAAAGACGGCGCCTCGCTTCCGGCCCGGTTTACGTTTGTCTACCGCTGGGACGGTGAGCGATGGCTGATCATCGAGCACCACTCTTCGCCGATGCCGGAATGATCGGATAAAATAACACGCTATCGATGTAAGCTTCGAGCATTGGCAAAGGTGACAAGATATGCGCAAAGAGACTATCAGCGTCCACAGCGGCTCCTACCATGATGCGGCGACGCGCGGCGTGAACACCCCGATTTTTACGTCGTCCTCGTACGAATATCTGGATCGTGAAGAGTGTCCCTACCCACGTTACTTCAACACCCCGAATCAGGAAGCCGTGGTTCGCAAGCTATGCGCATTGGAGGGAGCCGAAGACGGCGTTCTCTTCAGTTCCGGCATGGCCGCGCTCAGCACAACCATCCTCGCCTTTGTCGGCGCCGGAGATCACGTCGTCCTGATGGATGCACTTTACGGCGGGACGCATGCGTTCGCTACAGACGCCTTTGACCGGCTCGGCATCACGTATTCTTTTGTCGCCACCGATGCAGAGGCGATAGCGCAAGCCGTGACGCCGGCTACCAGGTTGATCGTTATCGAGTCGCCTACGAACCCGCTGCTTGAGATCATCGATATACACCGCGTAGCAGATATTGCTCAAGCGCACGGTATCGTCACGATCATCGATAACACATTCGCAACGCCGGTGAACCAGACACCGTTGGCGCTCGGCATCGACATCGTCGTGCATAGCGGCACGAAATATCTCGGCGGTCATAGCGATCTCAGTTGCGGCGTTGCGGTCGCCTCATACGAACACGCCGAGAAGATCCGAGCGATGGCGAAACATCTTGGAGGGAATCTGAATGCGACCACTTGTTATCTTCTGGAAAGAAGCTTGAAAACCCTCGTCTTGCGCGTCGAGCGCCAGAGTGCAAATGCCCTCCGCATCGCCCAGTTTCTGTCCAATCAGTCGGCGGTTCAGCAGGTGTATTACCCCGGATTGGAATCGTCCACGGGACACCGGCTTGCAGCCGCGCAGATGACCGGCTGCGGCGGGATATTGTCGTTCGAGCTGGATGCAATGCAACAGCAACCGGAGACGTTCTTGCGGCAACTGAAGCTTATTCGCCCCGCCGTGAGCCTGGGCGGCGTAGAGACGATCATCTGCGCCCCGCACGCAACATCGCACGCAAAAATGTCAGCGGAGGAGCGTCGCCGGGTCGGAATCAGCGATGCACTGCTGCGACTGTCGATAGGAATTGAGCACGCCGATGACTTGATCGCCGATCTGGCACAGGCGCTGAATGGTTGAATGTATGGATACTATCAACGACGCACATGCTCATCATCATCGCGCGCAGACGCCATCCACATCTCGAAACGCTTCAAACTTTCGTACGCTACGCTATGGCATCGCGCCATGCTGGTTGGGCCAGGTAATTGTAGCTGTCGCCGATCGCGGCATCTGCGCCATCGGGCTGGGCGATGATCCAGGCACTTTGCTCAACCAGGTTCAGGGTATGTTCCCGCATGCATCGTTCACAGAGGCCGGGTCGGATCTCGCCCCGATTATGGCATATGTCAGCACCTGCATCGCAGCGCCCGAACAGGTTGTAGGAGCGATCAACGCTGCGTCACCACAGCCGCTCGGTATTCAGGGTACAGCGTTTCAACAACGCGTCTGGCAGGCGTTGCGCGAGATTCCGCCCGGCTGCACGGCGAGCTACACAGACATCGCTGTGCGCATTGGTCGCCCAAACGCTGCGCGCGCAGTAGGGCAAGCCTGCGCAGCGAACAAACTGGCCGTCGTGATTCCCTGTCACCGCGCAGTGCGCAGCGATGGCCAGCTCAGCGGTTATCGCTGGGGTATCGAGCGCAAACGGATGCTGCTCCTCCGGGAACGCGACACATCCGCCGCTCCGCCGAATCAATAGAAATTTCCACTCGAAGCCGAGCATTTGTTGGCGCGCAGCGGTTTCAAGCTAAAGCACGTATGCGCGGACTTCGACAAACGACCTTATGGTTCAACATATCCCGGCAAGCTGATATTCATGGCAAGAAAGGTATAGCGCCGGTTCCGCAACGCAGCGCGGTCAATCATACGCATCGGGGATCGTCGCAACCCGAAGCCAGTAGTCGATCAAGGTCTGCAATTCCTGCTTGAAACGCGCATAGTCAACCGGTTTGATCTGATAGCTATTGGCGCCTCGTCGATAGCAGGCGGCAATATCCTTTGGATTACTGGACGTGGTCAGGACAACAACCGGAATAGACTTGAGGTCTTCATCGTCTTTAATGACGGCCAGTAGCGCGCGCCCATCGGTTCCCGGCAGATTGAGGTCGAGCAGGATCAGGTGAGGTCGCGGCGCCTGACCTCGGTCAGCATAGACCTCTCGCTGATACAGATAATCGAGGGCCTGATCCCCTGTTGTGCAGCGATGCAACACGATGTTCAAATCCTCGCGCCGTAACCCGCGCACCGTCGCCGCCACATCCTCATCACTATCTTCAATCAGCAGGAGATGCCACTCTTTCATGCTTCCGCTCACCCTTCCAGGCTTGCCTCCGGCCCGTATCTGCAAAACTTCGTCAGATTAACATTAACCTTGCCGAGCGTGAACCAGAAGGTTGCGCCTTCATCAGGCTTCGAGACTAGCTGAATTGTCCCGCCGTGGCGCTCGACGATCTTTTTGACGATCGTCAGACCCGCACCGACTCCGCCACCATACTCATCACGACCATGCAACCGCTTAAAGATACGGAAGACTGTCTCCTGGTGCTCTTCGGGAATGCCAATGCCGTTATCGCGCACATAAAACACATATGCCTCGTCGTTATCGTCGTCCGGGACCGACAGACAACCGATCTCCACCCATTTCTGAGGCTTGTTGTTGTACTTGATTGCATTAGTGATCAAGTTGCTAAAAACTTCCCGCACACGAGCCTGATCGGCGCGGACTCGCGGCAAGTTCTGCTCAATCCGCAACTCGACCTCGCTTTCGCGCAAGCGCGGCTCCAGCAAATTTACCACATCAGTCAGTTCAGCATTGAGATCGACCTCGACCCAGGTCAACTCGGCCCGACCAACCCGCGAATAGTGCAACAGCGAATCAATCAGCGCCTCCATCCGTTGGGTCAGGCGAACCAGGGTCGCCAATTTGCCTTTCCCGTCATCATCAAGCTGATCTCCATAATCCTCGATCAAGAAGTGCGCATAGTTATGCAATCCCCGCAGCGGCTCCTTGAGGTCATGCGAGGCCACATAGGCAAACGAGTCAAGCTCAACGTTACTGCGGGACAGTTCTTCATTCAGCCGGGATAGCTCTTCTAGCCGGTACAAAACCAGGTCAATAATTGCGCGCCTCAAGTCACGCGCGGCTGTCACCTCGTACGCCCGCCATAGCAGCGAAGTCTGCGTTACCGTCTCCTTCCAGATCTCGAAGGATCTGCGCGGGCTAAGCCGGGTGGATTCCTCGTCGACGATCACCGGCTTGTCGGGATTGCCGCCCCAGTTGACGGTCTGGATCACTTCGGGGCGGAACCAGAGCAAATAGTTTGGACGTGAGCGAGCCAGTCGTACTGCTAGAAGGCCGCTTGCTACAGCTTTAAACGGCTCGATGGCCGGGTATTGCCGGGGCAGCGAGTTGGTCGCGAAAACGTTGTCATCAATAGCTTGTATAAGCCATTCGATCAGCTGTCGAACCACCGGTTCGGGCGGGGTTGACCCCAGCAACACAACCTGTCCCTCCATACAGACGGCGACACCGCCCGAATCGATGAACCGCATCAGATTAGGCTCGAAGCGGGTCAATCCGGCCACAACATCGTTGGCCACGCTCATATGCTGCACCAACTCCGCCTGAACACCTTGCAATGCGGCGGTGTAGGCGGCATCCTCGGACGCTTCCTTATCGCCGATTTGCAGCGACGCCATATGGCCGAGAAACTCGCATGCGGCGCGAATATCATAAGGTAGATACCGCGGCCCGGAGTGATGATGGCAGGCGACCAGCCCCCAGAGCTGATCATTCTTGATCAGCGAGATTGACATCGAAGCCTTAGCGCCCATGTTTATCAGATATTCAATGTGAATGGGCGAAACGCTACGCAATGATGCATAGCTCATATCGAGCGGTATGCTTGGATGATCGGGATCGATCGCCAGCATCGGCGCCGGTTGATACCCAACATCGGGTATCAACCGCAACCAGTTGCGCAGATAGAGTGCGCGCGCCTGCATAGGAATATCTGATGCTGGGTAGTGCAGATCAAGGTATGATTCGAGATCATCGCATTTGTCCTCAGCTATAACCACGCCGCTTCCGTCAGGCTGGAACTGATACGCCATAACCCGATCAAACCCGGTCAGCTTGCGAACCGAACTTGCCACAGCCTGGGCAAATTCTCGCACCTGGGAAGTTCGCTGGCATGCTATCACAGCGCTTTTCACCATACGATAGACCCGCAACGACACCGACTGCTCGCTCTGGGTGGAAGGCTCAAACTCAAGAATAAGCACTTCGCCCATCCGGTGAACGATCACATCGAACAACTGCTCGGATCCTCGTACGGGCAGAGTGAAGACATAGAGCGGATTCTCGTCAACTTGCTCATTTGCCAGACTATCACGAAGGCAGGCGAGTTGCTCCGGCTCGATCAGCACACTCAACGGTTGACCGAGGAACTCGTGGGGGTGACGGCTCAGAAATGCGAAGGTGTTAGCGCTGACTTGAATGATCGTAAAATCGGCCTCGGCAAGCACAAACAACATGCCGTGGGGCTGGATCGAGCCAGGGATATGAATCGGCTCACGATCACAGTTAGTCAGATCAATATCAAAGGAAGAATCCTGAGACATCGTCACCTCATTCTTACCAGCCAGAGCACAAAGCAATTACAAGGCCGCCGGAGATGCCGGCGCCAACATCGGCTCAGACACAGATCCCACAGAAAATATGGATAGCGTCGTACTGAGGACTGGCAGTCCTTGAAGGACTGCCAGTCCTACAGTCACATTGTACGACCTCTAACTGATTTATCTATATGTGTCGGCGATGGCGCCGCACAAGGCGTACAAACGACAGAAAACGCGCCACAATGGTTCAAGAGAAAGTATAACATACGCGGCTGGATCTCTATCGTTCGGGGAGGCGAAAACGGTAACCGACGCCCGGCTCAGTCACGATCAGCTTCGGATTTGCGGGATCCGCCTCAATCTTGCGCCTGAGCTGGGTGATAAAAACACGCAGGGTGTTCAGATCGTTTTCTGAGTGCGGTCCCCAGATAGTGCGCAAGATCATACGGTGAGTCAGTACTTTGCCGGCCTGCCCACTGAGGAGCAGCAGCAAATTGTACTCAGTCGGCGTCAAGCGCAATTCCTGACCTTCGTAGGACACCAGGCGACGCGAGTGATCGATCTGGAGTTCGCCGAAGGTCATCACCGCGCCTCCGTCGCTATACAAACGCGCTCCATGGCGAAGACCCGCCCTGATACGCGCTAATAACTCTCGGACGCTGAAGGGTTTCGTAACATAATCATCGGCGCCAAGGTCGAGGAGCGCGACTTTCTCATCTTCGCCGTCACACTCGGTCAACACGATGATCGGTGTCTGCGACCAATCGCGAATCCGTCGACAGACTTCATGGCCGTCAAGCACCGGCAGCCGCAATTCTAGCAGGACAAGGTCGGGTCGCCACCTGACCATCAAGTCAAGAGCGGTCTGACCGTCAGTCGCAATCTGAAAGGCGTAACCCTCGATATCAAACACCCTCTTGAGCAGGCGGCCTATCTGTGGATCTGCATCGGCAAGGAGGAGTCGCACACTCATTGTGAAGACCTCCGGCTATACCGGTGCGGAGCTTTCGCCGCCCACAGCAAAACACCCGGCGCCGGTGCGGTGATCGCACATATACGTACTGGCGACTCGGCAATGGTCATAGCAGTGACCTCGAATGAAACTGGAGGAGGGCTACGAGGACCTCACGTGGATATTATAACCTTACCGATACGCTGCCATACTACACGAATGCTCGCTCGACAGGCCTCTTAATGGATCTCACACGGGTTCCGCGCTGCGCTTAAGGTTTTCTTAATCTAAATTACGTTAAGATTGCCGTATTAGTCTATTTCATAATAGGGTCAGATTATCTGTAGATGTTCAGGGTGTAGCATATACGCCAGAAAAACGACCCAGGCAGCTGTCAACAAACTGAGCCTACGCATCAACAGACGACGAGATTCACCCAAACGACTGGCGAGATTTTGATGTGAATCGTTAGCGGCTATTGCGGCTCATTGAGGAGAGCGCTGTGTTTGTTCAAACCGATTTTACTGCGGAGGAGTGGAATATCATCTTGCAATCCCCCGCTTTCGTTATCTTATATATCATCCAGGCGGATTATTATAGCCAACCTGTTACCTACCGCAAAGTAGCGGCCGGCATCAAAGCCGTTTTTGGCACAAAGGAGCACGACGTAGCCGGCAATCTTGTTAGAGCAGTGCGCGACGCAATTCAGGCGGGGCAGCGCCCAATATACCCCGATGTCGTTCCCGAGAATCTCGCGAATGCCCATCGAATAACGCTGCGCAGTTGTCAGCAAGTTGCGTTCCTGCTCGCCCAACGCATACCCGACATCGAAGCCACAGCATTCATCGATTGGCTTCTCGAAATAGGCGCAGCCGTAGCAGCAGTCCCCATTGACCCGTTAGCACCTGGCCAACATCTTGAGCAGGCCGCTGAAAACGTGCGCACGGCGCTTGAAACGCTGGAGTTCACACTCAACGGATGCGCATTCCCTATCAACGACCGATACTGAATCGATCATATGCCGATGGTGTTATACCACGTGCGACGGAGAATCTGGTCAGCCGACCTTGTTCCTTTTCCCTTTTCCACACCCAAATAGAGCAATCTTATCCGATTTGTAAAGTCTAAAACCTATCAGGCAGCGAGTGGCAGATCTGGAAAATACACTTGGTCAGGCGCAGCAACGCCTGACCGAGTTCTATATTGGGCAGGATTGCGCCATTTACGTTTTGGCCGAAGCAAGCTATACTGCATATACTCAAAGAGTAGCTCCCTCAGACCATATACGATGCACCAAAGCAGCGCTCGCGCGGAAGAACGAAAGGACTCGTAATATGCAACGCTCGGCTGAAGCCATTGTAGTTGGTGCGGGGGTCATCGGCGCCAGCATTGCTTTTCATCTAACCCGCCTGGGTATGCGCGACGTGCTCATCCTCGAGCAAGATATGATCGCCGCCCACGCTACCGGACGTTCGGGCGCTTTGATCCGCACACACTACACCAACGAGCCAGAGGCGCGCCTGGCGCTGGCGGCATTGCCCTGGTTCCAGGAATGGGCCGAACGAGTTGGCGGTGATTGCGGCTTTGTGCAAACCGGCTTTCTGCAATTCGCCGACCCGGCCGATCGGGAGATCTTGCGCGACAATGTAGCGATGCTGCAACGCGTTGGCGTAGATACGCGCCTCGTCAATGCGCAGGACATCGCCAATATTCAGCCGCAGTTGCATGTGAAAGAGTTTGAAGTCGCCGCCTACGAACCATTGAGCGGCTACGCCGACCCAGTTGCGATAACCGACGCGCTGATTGTCGCCGCTCAGCGCAACGGCGCCAGATTGATCGAAGGCGCCACAGTAACCCGCCTCAATGTAGAGGGCGGACGCATCACCAGCGTCGAGACGAACCAGGGCACCTTTACAGCGCCGATTGTGGCGCTGGCGAACGGAGCATGGTCTGTGCCGCTGGTGCGCCCGCTGGATATCGTGTTGCCGATCTATCCGCTTTGGATTGAGATCGGCTTCTTCTCGCGACCGTCGGCGTTTGCCCGCGGCGAGAACGGCCATCTGACCATCATTGACCGCGCCAACGGATTCTATCTCCGTCCCGAGGAAGACGATCTCACTCTGGTCGGGCTGAGCGCCTACAACCATCCGCTCGACAATGCGAGCGATTACGCCGATCAGCACGACCCGCATTTCGTCACCATGACCCGGCGTCAGGTATCACGACGCATTCCCGCGCTTCAAGCCGAGCAGTATGTGCGCGGTCACGCTGGGCCGCTTGATGTCACCATCGACAGCCGAGCTATTCTTGATCGCGCGCCGGGCGTGGATGGTCTGTATCTGGCTGTGGGAATGAGCGGATCCGGCTTTAAGAAGGCCCCGGCGATCGGGCTGTGTATGGCCGAGTTGATAGTTAACGGCGCAGCGACCACGGCGCCGATCAGGCCCTTCCGGCTTGATCGCTATGTTGAGGGTGAACCCATCGTCGGCAACGACTATCGCTTGCCGCGCGACGCGATCAACCCGGATGCGACGACGGCCTGGCAGAAACACGGGCTGGTGCATTGATGACAAACCATTTCGACTTGAGCGGACGAGTCGTGATCGTCACCGGCGGCTCCAGCGGCCTTGGCAAAGCTATGGCGCGTGGTCTGGCCGACTATGGCGCGCGGGTGGTGATAGCCGGCAGCGACCCGGTGAAGTGCGCCGCAGCGACCGATGAACTGCACGCGCAAGGTTATACGGTCATCGGCGTACCGACCGACGTCACCCAGCCTGCCGCAGCTACAACGCTGATCAACGCAGCGCTGGACGCCTGGGGCCGGGTAGACATTTTGATCAACAGCGCCGGCGTCTCTCAGAATGCAGCCTCGTTGGAGATGAGTCCCGAAGAATGGCGTCGGGTGATTGCGGTTGACCTCGACGGCGCATTCTACTGCTGCCAGGCCGCCGGACGAGCGATGATCAATGGCGGCGGCGGCGCGATTATCAATATTACCTCGCTGTCGGGCATGCTCGGCTATGCCAACCAGGCAGCCTATTGCGCAGCCAAAGGCGGTTTGACGATGCTCACTCGCGCACTGGCGACGGAATGGGCCCGGTACAACATTCGCGTCAACGCAATTGCGCCGACCTGGTTCTACTCGCCGATCAGCGCGCACATCCTCGACGACCCGTCCCAGTTAGCCCAGAAGCTCAAATCTATACCGCTCGGTCGCTTTGGCCAGGGTGATGACATCGTCGGCGCAGCAGTATTCCTTGCTTCCGATGCAGCCAGTTTCGTGACCGGACAAGCGCTCTGCGTCGATGGCGGCAAGTTCGCAATGCTTGGCGAGTGGTAGCCCCCAGATCAATGCTCTCCAAATACGCCTTCTTGTTCTTTTACCCTACTCGACGCACGTGATATAATCTCCAGAGAAATACAATGATGTCATATCCCGCTTAACTTCGTGACAAGTCACCTCGCATCAATCCAGTGGAGATAGTACTGTGCGCATCCTGATAACTGGATCCAGCGGTCAAATTGGCGCCAATCTGGCGTTGCGCTTACTCTCCGATGGTCACCAAGTTTTCGGTGTTGATCGCCGCGTAAATGTCTGGACCAACGCATTTCCGACCTTACTCCAAGATTTATCCACGCCACAGCGCGACTTTGTCGGCGGCATCGGCGGCGCGCCATATCCGCCTAGCGATATTGTGATCCATCTGGCCGCCAACGCCAAAGTCCATGAACTGGTCGAGCAGCCATACCGAGCGTTGGAGAACACCATCACCACCTTCAACGTGCTCGAATATTGCCGCATGAATAATACGCCGATCATTTTCTCATCTTCGCGCGAAGTGTATGGCGACATTCGCCGCTACATCACCGAAGAGCAGCAGGCTAACTTCAGCTTTACAGAAAGCCCCTACTCGGCCAGCAAAATTGCCGGCGAAGCGCTCGTGTACTCATATGCTCGCTGTTATGGATTGCGCTACCTGATATTTCGTTTTTCCAACGTCTATGGGCGCTATGACAACGACATTGAGCGTATGGAACGAGTTATTCCGCTTTTCATCCGCAACATCGAGCGTGGCGAACCGGTCGTCGTTTACGGAAAAGAAAAGGTGCTTGATTTTACCTACGTTGATGATTGTGTAGAAGGGGTGGTACGCGGCATCGATCGTCTGCTGTCCGGGGAAGTCGTTAATCGCACCATCAACTTGGCGTATGGCCAGGGCAACACGCTGATCCGTATGGCCGAGCTGATCGGCGAAGCGCTGAACATCAATCCCGACATCAAAGTTGAGCCATCGAAACGACCCGGTGAAGTTACGTACTATGTGGCAGACATTTCACTCGCCCGCTCGCTTCTGGGGTATGAGCCCAGGGTCGCGCTTGAGGAAGGCATTCGACGCGCGGTGGCCTGGAAACGAGATTATCAAGCATCAGCTTCTTCGTCAATGGTCAATGCATTTGATGACAGGATTGGCGCAAACCGCGTCGGCTAACTATGGAAAACCTGCAACAACCAGAGCACAATCACCAGAACGTTGAGCACAGCGCCTGGGAGCGTGAGCCAGCGGCAGATTCGCCTGAAGACCCCGCTCAGCGCAAGCCTTCTCCATCTAATGAGGCATCAGCTACGTTTACCGCAGCGCAAGTTACCGCTACCGCTCTCTTCGAGGTTTCAGCCTCTCTGATCTCCATACTTAATCCTGACGAACTGCTGGAAAACTTGCTTCCCAAAACCGTTGATGCGTTACCGTCCGTGCAAGCCGGCATCCTCTGGCTCTACAACCAACGCGTCGGACGATTGCGCGCGTTTTCCGCCTATGGATTACCGCTTGATCAAGAAACCGCGGCAATGCTCACCGGCGTCTCCCTCAAAACCGGCGAAAGCCTGGCTGGTCTGGCGCTGCAACAGCGATGCGCCCTGGCGCGCGAAACTCACCAGGGGTATATGAGTATTGCAGGCCGGATGAACCCGGCAAATCAAGAGATTTTCCAACTCCTTCACGATCAGCTCCCGCATCAAATATCGGTAGCTTGCATTCCGCTCCAAACGGGGAAAGAAATCAGCGGCACGCTCGAATTGCTCAACCTGAACCAGCATCAATCCGACGCACCAGGATCATCGTTGCACGATGATATACCCATGCTCGAGATCTACGGCAGCCTGGTCGCCGCCGCCATCAAGAAAGCTCAAGCCTACGCTCAATCTGAAAACCACCACCAACGACTGAAAGCCTTCGATGCCGTGGTGACTGCCATCAGCACGGCAACCGACCTGCGCGATATGACACATAGCGTGCTGAATGTGATATTGGATCTGCTCTCGATACCTGCCGGAGCACTCTTGTTGCTCGATCCATCGCAATCGCGTCTGACGATGCAGGCGTATGATAGGTTACCGCCGACTTACACGCAGCAAATGACGAGCATCCTCATCGCCGATTCGATATGCGAAGAAGTTGTCCGCTATGGGCAGCCGTCGCTGCGACCACTTATGGAGGATCGCGGCGAGAAAGCGCTGCTAGAAGCGGGATTGACCGGATGCGCCTATTTACCCCTACTGGCAGGCGGCACGGTAGTCGGCGTAATGGCGCTGTTCGATTACGATGCGGCCATACATCAGCGCGTAGATTCGGCAACGTTAATGCCGATATGCAATCAAATCGGTTTTGCTATCGCGAATATTCGCCTCTACGAAGACAGCCAGATCGAGCGGCGCAAGCTCAGCGCCGTGATCAGCGGCATCGCCGAAGGCGTTGTGGTATGCGATAGGCAAGGACAATTAGTGCTGGCGAATGAAGCGGCGATGGAATTGTTGAGCTTGGAATCGGTGCCGTATCAACAATCGTTGAGCGAGATGACCGATTTTTACAGCATCCGTAGTCTGGATGGACATCCACTGCCCATTGAGCAACTCCCAATGGCCCGCGCATTATCAGGCGAGATCTTTCACGACTATCGAGTACTGATTCGCGGCGTCAGCGGGCTGAACAGCGTGATGAGCTACAGCGGATCGCCGGCGTACGCCGGTGACGGCGCTATCGAAGGCGCCGTGGTTATTTTTCGCGATATTACCGCTCACCAGAAACTCGAACGCGCCAAAGATGAATTTCTCGCCGTCGCCGCCCACGAGCTGCGCAGCCCGCTGGCAGCCGTTCGCAGTTATGCCGAACTTCTGCTTCGACGTGAACAACAGCGTGACGACGCCGACGATAGCGACATCAAGGGCCTCTCGATCCTGACCCAGCAAGTGTCGCATATGCTGCGCATGGTTGATAATTTGCTTGATCTATCGCGGCTCGACGCCGGCCAGATTGATTTGCAGATTCAACGTGTAAATTTGCTGCCCTTGATACAACAAGTTCTGGATCAACAACGACCGCTCGCCAAATCGTGCAATCTTATGCTGAGCGCCGACCAGACCGAATTCTGGGCAGAGTGCGACTCATTACGCGTACGGCAGGTGTTGACCAACCTTGTCAATAACGCCATCAAATACAGCCCCCCCGATGCGCCGATTATTGTGCGTCTGGAGCAAATGTCGTATGATGGAACGATTATCGACGACGTAGAGATCGGCGATCATCAGTGTGAAGCAGTAAATACCGACCGTTTGAACCAGGCGGTGTTGATCAGCGTCCACGATCACGGAAGCGGCATCTCTAGCGATCAGCAGGCACGGCTATTTCAACGTTTTTACCGCGTATCTCCCCGTCGCGCTGAAGGGCTAGGGCTCGGCTTGTATCTCAGCCGCCAATTTGTCCTGATGCATGGCGGACGAATCTGGGTTGAGAGCATCGAAGGCCAGGGGAGTAAATTCTATTTTACGCTCCCGATCGAGCAATGATGGAGCTATTGTATGCAATTCAAAGATCATATTCTGAACTTGCCCGCATATAAGCCAACCCGCTTACTCGCCGGACATCAGGGAGAAGTTGTCAAACTCTCGTCGAACGAGAATGCGCTGGGCCCTTCGCCGCGAGCCATCGCCGCGCTTCAGGCGGCGATGGCAAATGTCCATCGCTATCCTGACTCGGGTGCAGCGACGTTGCGCCGGGCGCTGGCCGAACGCGCCGATTTGACGCCAGAATCGGTGATGTGCAGCAACGGTTCGGACGAGATGATCTTTCTGCTCTGTACAGCATTTCTGAGCCCCGGCGATGAAGCCGTAATGGCCGAGGGAACGTTTATCAGCTATTTTCTGCGCACGCTGGAAATGGGCGGGAAACCTGTCCGCATTCCTCTGCGCGATTACACACATAACCTTCCGGCGCTGATCGATACTATCACGCCACGCACGCGCCTGCTGTTTGTGTGTAACCCAAACAATCCCACCGGAACGACCAACTCTGCCGCCGAAATTGCCGCACTGATCGCGAATGTTCCCGATGACACGCTGATTGTAATGGACGAGGCATACATCGAATTTGTCACACGGGCCGACTATCCCGACCTGCTGCCAGAGTTGCGCAACGGTCGGCGCAACCTGATCTTGTTGCGCACGTTCGCCAAAATCTATGGATTGGCCGGCCTTCGTCTGGGATACGCTTATGGGCATCCTGATGTCATCAGCTATCTTGATCGCGCCCGCCCGACCTTCAACGTTAATGCGCTGGCCCAGATTGCGGGCCTCGCAGCGCTCGACGATCAGGATCACGTTGCACGCAGCCGCGACTACGCCAATGCCAGTCGGGCGATGTTCGTCAGTGAGCTGAACAAGCTCGGATTGCACTACATTCCCGGCGAGACAAACTTCGTGGCGATCAATGTTGGCGACGATATAACCGTTGCTGAAGGAATACGCGAACGAGGCTTTACGGTAACGCCGCTGGCGGGTTGGGGGTTGCCCGGCCTGATTCGGGTTTCATTCGGAACGATGGAGCAAAACCATCAGTTCATCGCCGCGCTGGCCGAGACTCTCAAAGCGTAAGACTTTGACCATACAATCGGGAGAAGACTCGCATTTCGACACGTATGAACTATGCCGAGGATGCTGCACATCTGGCCGAATCGCCTGAGACGGACACTGAAAGCGCCCCTGCAATGTCGGTCAATCAACGCCCCTCGCGGCAAATCTGGGCAGCGAGCGCAGGCATCGGCTGCTTGAGTCTGGCCACGATCCTGGTTTGTGCGATACTGGCCGTATTCTGGCAGCAACCCTCAATCCAGTCGCTACCGACCGCCGACGCCGCAGCGCCATCGGTTGTTGCTGCGGCGACAAAGCCGGCGCTCAGCGCGTCAGCCGCAGCCGAGACGGCAGAAGCGCTGAACGCGGTCATTCTCCTCGAGGATGACTTCAGCGACCCGGCACGGAGCGGGCTGGAAACCGGCCAGGATGATGTGAGCCGTTATGCTTTCGAGAATGGACAGTACGCGATTGAGGTTCTCGCGCCTGACCTCATTGTCTGGAGCCGTATCGAAGGACGCTATGCCAACCTCGCGGTGGAAGTCGAAGCAACGCTCAATCGCGGCCCGCAACGCACGGCAAGCGGGATCATCTTTCGCTACCAGGATGATCGCAATTTCTACCTTTTCAGCGTCGCCAATGATGGCTTTTATAGCCTTGAAGTGATTGAAAATGGAGCCTGGACGACACTCATTGATTGGACGCCATCGGATTCCATCGCCTCCGAACATCAACCCAATGTGCTGCGCGTTCAGACTGTCGGCGACCACATTACGCTCACCATCAATGACATCCGTCTAGAAGAAACGATGGACTCTGCGTTTAGCGAAGGCCAGATCGCGCTGGTCGTCAGCACATTTGACAAAGGCGGCGCGTCGATTGCTTTCGACAATCTGAAAATCACAACCGGCGAGTAACGCTACGCGCGGCTCGCTTCATCAGTGCTATGCTCAATGAACGATTAACCGGTTATCTGAACTACTTCGAACGTCTGTCCGCCCAGCCGCCCAATCGCTGGGAAGGTTTTTACCTTACGAAGAATGAAGACGGCAATTTCGGCTTGCGCTTTCAATTGGCGTTCGCCTGCTACGCTCTGGGCGTCATCTGCCTGCATCCTGATGCAACCGAAGAAGAGCAGGAGCGCTGCCGCACGGCAATGGCAGCTCTGATCGACCGTATGATCCAGCGCCGTGTTTGGGCCTACTGGGCATTGAGTCTTGATCGCAGTCGCTATGACATCACCGCCGATCCTATCGCCCACGGCAATGCCCAATACAGCGCTCACCTGGCGATGATGATCGGCGCATTTACGGCGGCGGGCGGCGACCCGCGCTACGACGAGCCGTTTACGCTCCTCTGGACGCAAGATGAAAGTTACGAGTACACACACACCGCGCTGATCGAGATGATCGGCTCGCAAATGCGCGATAATCGCTTCCACGGCGTCGAATGCGCGCCTGGACGAGTCGACGCGGCATGTATGAGTCACGTGCTCTGGGCCTATCTCCTGCACGATGCACGACACGGCAGCGACTACGCCGAACTCAACGCCGAATGGCTGGCATTCGTCCAGAAGCGGCTGGCGCTGGGCGGACCGAAAATGCCCGGACGCGGCGCGCTCCGTTCGTCGTACAATACCCGCAACGGCATTGCATCACTGTTCAGCACGAACGTTCACGACGCCTGGGCTCTGGCGTTTATGGCCGAACCGGCGCCCGATCTCGTTTACACACTCGCCGAGCGATTTCTGCCTCGTCTCCGGCGCATCCAAACCGCCGCCGAGAACGTCGATTTGGCATATACACCGGTAACACAACGGGACGCTGAGCGCGAGATCGCTACGCCAGGGTTGGCAACGGGGTTAAGTTACATACTCGCGGTTGAACTCGATAACGACGAACTCGCCGACGCATTGCTCGCCTATGCCGATGTCCGGCTCCAACCCGTCGAGCAAGACGGTGAACGTTACTATGATGACGAAATGGTCGCGCCATTCGTGACCGCCCTTTTTGCTATCGGCGAAGCAGGAGGCATCCGAACACTGCGAAGACGACCGCGGCCCTTCGTGTTTTCGTTTAAGAGAGCCGTATCGCCCGACATATCAGAAATCGCCTCGCGCTTGATCGATGTCGATGATGAAGAAGCTGACGACTAGCACATACACGGAACAGAGCCAGAGATGACCCAGGATCTTGTCAGCCAGACCATGGCCATCGAGACCCTTCCCCTTCGCTTCGCTCAGGGTCAGGGTGATATGCAGCATACTCATCATCGTTTGGTAGCATCAATCCCACAGACGCAGTTGTTCTGCAACCGTCGGACCGCGCGGCGCGTAATGGCGCTGCAATGACTGTTCATCACGCCCGAAGAATCGCCCGTCCAGAGTGACGAAATCACGCGCCCGACCGGCCTGGCTGCTCAGTTTCGCCAGTTGTTCGGGGGTGCGGAATGGATAAGCGCGCCGCAGTCGAACGATGCGCGCCACACTGACCGGGCCGAAACCCGGCACACGCAGGAGCGTCTCCGGCGGAGCAGCGTTGATCTCCACGGGGAAGTATTCCGGGTGCTTCAATGCCCAGGCCAGCTTGGGATCGAGATGCAGCGGCAAGTCGCCATCGGCGCTGAACGGCAGCTCGCGCACGTCAAAGCCATAGCTGCGCGCGAGCCAATCGGCCTGATGCACCCGCTGCACGCGAATGAACGGTGTTGGTTCGCGCTCCTCCAGCGGCGTCCCCACAACCGGACGAAAAGCTCCAAAGTAGACCCGCCGCAGATCCAACTCACGATAGAGCCACGCACCGGTCAGCAGCAGATCGCGGTCGCGCTCGCCCGCCGCACCGACCACAAACTGCGTCGCCAATCCCGCCGACAATCGCCCCGCCGTGCGCTGCCAGTCGCGCGCCCAGAGCAACCGCTCGATCAGATCCATACGCCAGTTGCGTTCAGGCGAAATGCGTTGTAGATGTTCCGGCCCCGGCGCTTCAAGGTTCAAACTCAAGCGATCGGCCAACCACGCCGCGCGTTCAATGTCATCGCGCGTTGCACCGGGCAGCAGCTTGACGTGAACATAGCCATCGTAGCGATGATACACCCGCAGCAACTCCACACCGTCAAGCATACGCTGCACCGCACGACTCACGCCATTATCGACCGCCGTCGAGAGGAAAAGCCCCTGCACAGCCCCAGATTCGTAGCGCGGCAGGAAGATGCGCGCCAGTTCATCCGGCTCAAGCGCAGCGCGCGGAACGTCGTTGGCAGCGCGCAATGGGCAATAGGCGCAGTTCCAGGCACACGAATTGCTCATCAACACCTGGAATAGAGGACGCGAGCGGGCATTGCGGCCATCGACAATCAGATCGTTGTTCAACAGCGCCCGTTTCGGCGTATAGCGCCGCCCGGTCTGGCTGAAGCTGTCGCACACATCAAAGCGCGCCGCATCAGCCAGCAGTTCGAGTTTCGCGTCGAGGTTCATCACGCCTCACGAGGGATGGCGAAGGCTTCGTTACACGCATTGTAGCACGCTCAAGGGTTGTTGTATGGTTTGACAATGCTAACGAAGGTTATACAATCCAGCCGTAAGCCGGACATATACAACAGCAGGAGGTTCTATGCATGCACACATCAATGGCATACAGCTCGTCTACGAAGATCGGGGCCTCGGAACGCCTATCGTGCTGATCCACGGGTTCCCGTTCCGCGGCGCGATGTGGCAACCACAAGTCGCCGGACTGGTCGAACAGTATCGGGTGATCGTTCCCGATCTGCGGGGATTCGGCGACAGCGAAGTCCCGCCCGGAACATACACGATGGATGTGTTCGCCGACGACATCGCCGGTCTGCTCGACGAACTAGGCATCGAGCAGGCAATCATCGGCGGACTCTCGATGGGCGGCTACATCGCATTCGCGTTTTTGCGGCGCTACGCCGAGCGTGTGCGCGGCCTCGTACTTGCCGACACGCGAGCACTGCCCGACACCGAGGAAGGCCGGGCCGGGCGCGAAGTTAACGTACGCCTGGTAGAAAGCAACGGCCCTGGCGCGCTGGCCGACAAGGTGCTGCCGAATTTGCTCGCCCCCGCCGCGCCGATGGAGCTGCACGCCCAGGTTCGCGGGTTTATCGAGCAAACCCAGCCGCAAGGCATCATCGGCGCGTTGCGCGGGATGGCGCAACGACCGGATTCGTCCGATCTGCTGCCGACGATCACCGTGCCGACACTGGTTGTCGTAGGCAGCGACGACATATTGAGTCCCCCGGAGGAAATGCGCACGCTGCACAACGCAACGCCCGGCAGCCGGTTCGTCGTCATTCCCGGCGCAGGACACCTGGCCCCGTTGGAACAGCCGGACGCCTTCAACGCTGCGCTGCACGATTTTCTCGCGCCGTTGAAGGATTGATCAACAAACTCACGGATCGCCCGCCCACCGCTCCTGGTAGTCGCCGCCAAGAACAAGAACAATATCGGTGCGATAGGGCGCGGGAGGATCGTCGGTTTGGGGTTGTTCGTGGATATAGCGTGGATCGATGCCCAGCAGATCGGCCAGGCGTTGGCGATTCAGCGGGCGGCCCGTGTAGTCGATGATCAGCGAGTGTTCAAATTGGTGCGGCGCATCACCCGCCGAGGCCATCAGGAAGCCATTCTGTGTCAGATAAGAAGATACTCGCGTGGCTAATCCCTGAACGCCTATGCCATTCTGAACTTGAATCCGCGCCACTTCAGCACTCGCTGAAGGTCCGGCCAGCAAGCGCGCCACTTGCATTGCCACATCGTCTTGATCCCAATAGATATCCGATCCATGCTCGGAGAGCATACCGACGTCGTTCGGGTTAATGCTCAATTGCACGATCCGATCCGACGTGAGCGACTGGCCGATGTCTGCCAATCCCCGCAGCACCGCCAAGTCACTGATCGGCAATGTGGTTGCCACGCTTTGCTCCAGATCACGGGCAAGATCGGGAAGCAACGCAGCTTGCTCGAACAACCCGCGTTGACGAACTTCGTTCAGCAGGGCATGCAACACCTGCTGCTGACGGCGGCTCCGATCAAAATCGTTGCTGCTATGGCGCGAGCGCGCATAACGGAGGGCAGTGCGACCATCAAGCACTTGTAAGCCGGCGGGAATGTACACGCGCTCATAGCCGAAATCATCGGTCGGGTATTCGGGATCAAGCAGCGGACGCGGTATATCAACCGTCACGCCGCCGATGGTATCGACAATGCGCTCGAAACCACGAAAATCTACCTGCGCGATATAATCGATAGAAATACCCAGGAACGCTTCGACCGTCTCAGCGGCTAGCGCGCCGCCGGCCTCGGAAGGATCGATCCCATAGCCATACAGATCCTCAGCATGCATATATCCATAGGAATACGCCACGTTGATCTTCTGTTGGCCGAGTTGCGGTATCGCCGCCACGGAGTCACGTGGAATGGAGAGCATGCCGGCCCACTGCTCACGCGGATCGACATGTACGACAATCAACGTATCGCTGCGTACGCCTTCTTCGGGATCGTCACGTCGGTCAACGCCAAGCAGCAACACGTTGAATGGTTCGCGCAGGAGATCGGGCAGGCGCGCAGATGCCTCAGCGTCATTGCCCAGACTGCCCGATTGAGTGTAACGCGGATCGTCCTGCTCAATGGTCTGCAACGCACTCGTCACGCTGCGAAAGACAACGAAAAGAAGCACGCCAAGAGCAACTGCTGCCGCCAACGCGCCAATTCCCAACAGCCCGCACCCGCGGCGATTGCGTCGCAGGCTACGCACCTCGCCTCGCCGCATGGCTACCCGTTCACGAGCAGTGCGATACGCGCGCCTGGGGCGCTCAGAAGACATTGGGATCCTCGGTGCGCTCGGCGCTATCCATTGGCTTGAACGGAACGCTCATTCGCATGCGCCGCACATCGTTTTGCTGTTCAGAGGGCAAGACGCCCAGCGCAACAATGCTAATATCATCGCCGGGCTCCCCTCGATCCAGCTCAATTGCGCGGCGCAAGAGATCTTCGGTCAATGTCTCCGGCAAGCGACCTTCAGCAGCCGGCCATCCGGCGAGATAGTTCGTCAACTCGATATCTTCATCGTACTGCTCGCCTGCGCTTAACAAACCATCCGTAAACATAACAATGTAGGTGTATGGCTTGACGGAAAGCTCGGTGATGATCGGACGCGCCATTGCCGTCAATCCGATAGGCGTCGACGGCTCGTTGTAGGTTTGCATGCCCCCCGGCGTTAATACAAAAAACGGCGCCGGGTTATTCCGCGACATCAAAATTGACCCGCTGGCGAAATCCACCGACAGAATATTCAGCGTCGCCGCCACCTGGCCCATACGATAGGTGTAGAGGTAGTCGTGCACCGCACGCGCAACGGCGCCGTCGCGTGCGCCATCCTTCAACAAGGAGATCGCCCGCGTTGCCAGGAGATTGCTGAGCGTCTTTGCGCCGCGCCCGCTTCCCTGACCATCGACCAGCACAAACGAGAAGCCGCCGGCAGGCCGCTCGATGGATTCCAACGTATCACCGCTCTCCGATGACAAGTGGCAGGCAATCTTAGTAACCGCGATGTGTATCTCAAGCATATGCGCCTCGATGTTGCTGGATGAGTATTAGAGATGTTGCATATTATGAACATTGTAGAAGCAATTGGGTTTCTGAGCAAGAGAATCAGACCTTCAACGCTCTCAATGACACAAATGAACAACAACAATGCCCCGCCCGCAAATACAATGAGGACGACCAATTCGGTCGCCCTCTTCCTCTTGTATGATGCTGGAGCTCGCGCTCGCTTACGCCGGCAACGGCGGATTCATCTTATCGCCCGATGAGGACGCTGTCACATTGCCATCAAGTTTTGACCCGTTTTCCTTGCCATCCAGATTGATTGACAATTGCACCACGCGATTCAGCAACTCTTTCAAGCGTTCGCCATCCAGAGTCTCAACTTCAAGGAGTGCATTCGCCATATCGTCAAGCACCGAGCGGTTGGTCAACAAGATCTGCCGCGCGTTTTCATAGGCCTCGTTAGCAAGCTGATATACTTCCTCGTCAATTTGCCGGGCGACCTCATCGCTATAATTGCGCTGCTCGCTGATCTCGCGACCCAGGAAGATTAACTCCTCCTTCTCGCCAAAAACCAGCGGACCGAGACGTTCGCTCATGCCATAGCGTGTTACCATCGCGCGGGCAGTGCGGGTTACGGAAACCAGATCGCCCGACGCGCCGGTTGTCACTTCGCTGGTGCCAAAGACAATCTCTTCGGCCAAGCGACCGCCAAGCGAGACCGCTAGATCAGCCTTAAACTGGGCAATGCTCCGCAAATTCAACGTATCATCATCAGGCAGGAAGAGCGTGTACCCGCCAGCGCGACCGCGCGGAATAATCGTCACCTTTTGCACCGGGTTCGCCTTCGGCATACCAGCACCAACAATGGCGTGACCAGATTCGTGATATGCAACGACCAGTTTCTGACGATCGGTCATCACGCGACTACGGCGTTCCGGCCCGCCAAGAGCGACTCGCTCAATCGAGTCTTGCAACTCGGACATGCCAATCTTTTTCTTTGAGCGACGGGCGGCCAGAATTGCCGCTTCGTTCACAACATTCATCAGATCGGCGCCGGAAAAGCCGGGTGTCTGACGTGCGATCACTTCCATATTTACATCATCGGATAGCGGCTTGCCCTTGACGTGGACTTTCAGCACTTCCGTTCGTCCGCGTACATCAGGCGCGTCGAGCACCACCTGGCGGTCGAAACGACCGGGGCGGATAAGAGCCGGGTCAAGCACATCAGGTCGGTTGGTGGCGGCAATAATAATGACATTCGTGTTCGTATCGAAGCCATCCATCTCAACCAGGATCTGGTTGAGGGTTTGCTCACGCTCGTCATGCGAACCGCCCAGACCGGCGCCACGCTGACGACCGACGGCGTCGATCTCGTCGATAAACACAATACACGGCGCGTTGCGTTTGGCCTGGTCGAATAAGTCGCGAACGCGGCTCGCCCCGACGCCGACGAACATCTCGACGAACTCAGAGCCGCTAATCGAGAAAAACGGCACGCCAGCCTCGCCGGCCACTGCACGAGAGAGCAGCGTCTTACCGGTTCCGGGAGGACCCACCATTAAGACGCCGCGCGGGATGCGCGCTCCAAGAGCCACGAACTTATCCGGAAATTTCAAGAATTCAACCACCTCGGTCAAATCCTGCTTGGCTTCTTCCTGCCCAGCGACATCGGCAAATGTTACCGTGGGCTTGTCACCGGCGAACATCCGCGCCCGGCTTTTGCCGAAAGACAACGCCTGATTGTTGCTTCCCTGCGCCTGACGCATAAAAAACACAAAGAAGCCGATCAGCAGCAGCGTTGGCAACAACACGGTAAAAATGCTGAGCAACCCGCCCCACGCCGGCGCAGGATCGACATTCACCACAAAACGCGTCTCGCCGCTTTCTTCGGTCAGCGGCACATTGTACTGCGCCAACAACGACATAATGCTGTCGGTGCTCTCCAGCCGTGATCGATACTTGTTGCCGTTCGCGTCAGTGACAATGATTTGCTCCTCTCCGGCTTGAGCCTGGATTTCACTAATGCGTCCGGCTTGTGCGTCGGCGATGACTTCAGCAATGCCTTTTTCGTTGCTTTGAGCGGAGTTTTGCCCAAAGTATTGGAAAAACAATGCAAGCGCCGCGACCAAGATTATGAGATAGACAAAGCTATTTTTAAGCCAGCGATTATCGCCCATGCTTTTTATCTATCCTTCCTTTTCCAGGAGACATATTCCCCGCTGAATGAGGAGAAAAACAGCAAAGCAAAAGAAGATGCACCAAAAAATGGTACATGTCTCGCTCATTATACCAAAAGCCTACCCTAGCAGCAAGGTGAACAGATTACACAAAACGTGTAATCTGGATTACGTCGAGGTTTGTGCGTAGATCTCAGGCTTGAGAACGCCGATATAGGGCAAATTGCGATAATGCTCGCCAAAGTCCAATCCGTATCCGACGACAAATTCGTTGGGAATGCCAAATCCGCGGTAGTCTACATGCACATCGGCGATGCGTCGCTCAGGTTTGTTGAGCAAGGCGCAGATGCGCATACTCGCCGGTTGGCGGCGCTCCAACTGGCTTTGCAAATACGCCAGCGTCAAGCCGCTGTCAATAATATCTTCAACGATCAAGACGTGGCGCCCGGTGATGTCGGTATCCAGGTCTTTCAACAGGCGCACAACGCCGCTCGATTCGGTGCTCTGGCCATAGCTCGAGATAGCGATGAAGTCGAGCGTTATAGGTACGTCGATCTGCCGCGCCAGATCGACAATAAACATAACGCAACCCTTCAAGACGCCGATCAGCAACACTTCTTTCACATCTGCATAGTCGCGGCTTATCTGTCGACCGAGTTCACAGATTTTCGCTTGTATATCCTCGGCGGAAATGAGAATGCGCTCAATGTCCGGATGCACAGTATTTCTCCCTGAACGTTAGGAAATGGAATGTTCTTGAGACGAATCATTGGATGTGAAAGCAATCCAGAGCGTACGGCGCGTATGCGGACCTGGCGCACAGCTTTCATCGGCGCGCAGCCCCGCCACCCAGACAATCTGGTTCGGCGCTGTTACAAGCGGCCAGCGCGCGCGGAGCGTACGCGGGACTTTGTGATCAACGAAGAAATCTTGAAGCAATCGACTGCCCGCGCCGCCTGCCGGACGAAAGCGATCCCCCGGTCGGCGACAGCGGAGGAAGAGCGGACCGTCGATGCGATCGGCGTCCAGTGCAATGTGCCAACGCCAGGCTGATGCAATCTCTGTTGCAGTTTCTGCAGGCGGCTCAAACGTTGTCACGACGCTCCACTTCGCGTTGATCGGCGTGACCCCGGGAACGCGCAGCGCTAGCGTCTCAGTATTCAGTTGAGGAACCGCATCTGTTTGGTTCACAGCGTTGGCCATTTGCCTCAGCGTCTCCAACGAGGCGATAACCAGAACCTCGGATTCAATGCGTACTCCCAGACCACACCCCAGATGGTGTTGCACGCCCGCCTCGCGCGCCGCAGCCATCCGTCCGGCCTCGACCTGATCGTAGCTGAGTTCGTCGGCGTCGGTAAGCAAAACAGCCGCGCGCCGCAAGGCATAGCGCTGAAGTGTTAACGGCAGTTGCGACCAGACGGCGCGTTGAAATTCCACGCGATCACCGCGCTCGTCTGCCAGCGTCGGCCAGTGAACGTCAAGCTGGCTCTGGATGTACTCGTAGTCGTCGGTGAAAATGCGCGCCATACGTCCGAGCGTGGCGACGATCTGCGGATTGAACCGAGTCAACACGGGCATAAGATCGCTGCGCACACGGCTACGGGTATAGTCAGGCGATTCGTTCGATGGGTCGCGATTCGGGCTGAGGTGATGCGCAACGCAATAGTCCTCGATCAGACTGCGCGCAGTGTGCAAGAGCGGACGAACGAGGCCAGGCAGATCCGCAGGCTGGCCAGCGGGCGTTTCGGACTGCACTTCGCAGGGCACCCATTCAGGCCACGGCGTCCAGACACGCATCCCGCGCAGCCCGGCCAGACCGGTTCCGTGAAGTAGATGCAACAAAACGGTTTCCGCCTGATCATCGGCCTGATGAGCCACGGCGACGGCGTCAGCGCGTTCGCGCAGCGCAACCCGAGCGAGAAACGCATAGCGCACCGACCGGGCGGCGACATGGTTGTTCTGACGCCTGGCCAGTGCAATAGAGCGAACATCGTATGTTTCGATCGTCGCCGCGATGCCCCAGTCATTGGCAATCTGCGCGACGTAACGCGCCTCGGCGGCGGATTGTTCGCCCCGAAAGCCATGATCCAGGTGCGCGATATGCAACGCCGGCCCTCCTTCGTCCCGCAATTGCCAAAGCATATGCAGCAAGCCTAGCGAGTCGGGACCGCCGGAAACAGCCACGACTATGATCGCGTTCTCGCGCAGCAGATTGAGTTGTTCCAGGGCTGCCTGCACCTGGGTCGCCAGGTTATCGCTCATTGCCTCATCAGCCAGCATTGAGAATGTCGTACAATCTGCGCCTACGCAACGTCCGATGTAGGCAATATCTTCGAGAACGCGGATCGTCGTACAAAAAGAGCGACGAACCATATTTCTGGCTCGTCGCCCTGTTGCTGGTGCCGGAGGAGGGATTCGAACCCTCGACCTAACGATTATGAGCCGTTTGCTCTACCACTGAGCTACCCCGGCGTGCAATACTCGGAAGGCGTTACAGTCACACATACTGCACGCTTGACCAACAAATAGTAGCACGAGGCTATAGGCATGTCAAATAGCAGCAGCTTTCAAGACGGTTCGCAGCATAATTTCAGACAGCAGATGGCTATGCCGAACCAAATCTTCCAGAGGTAGATGTTCATCAGGCGCACAGACAGCGCTATCATAGCGTGACAGCCCCACTGAAGCAACCGGGACACCAAATTGCTGCACGAAGATTTGCAACGGCTGGGTAAATGGGCCAGATGGCAGAACCGTCAATGGCGCGCCGTAGATATGCGCGCCGACGGAAGCGATCTGCTCGATAAAAGGCGGGTTGGCATCCGTTCGCGTCGGCGGGTATGCGCCGGGCAGCATTTCAACATCAACAAAATCGATATTCTTTGCGCGCAAGTGTTCACGGAGGAGGCAGAAAATGTCATCAGGCAGTTGTTGCGGAACGAGTTGAAAATCCAACATTGCCATTGCTGCCGAGGGAATTCCGGGCAGTTCGCTGTATGGCTCACTTATCAGCGACGTCAGATTGCATGTCGGCAACGTGACCTCGGCACGAATGAGCGCCGAGCCACTCATGCTAAACAAGAACGCGGGCGCATTCCAGGCGGCCAATCGCCCAGCTTCATCAAGGCGCACTCTACGAAGCGCAGCATTCTCATCCCGACTCGGCCCGGTGACGCTGTCGTAAAACCCTTCGATGCGGATGTCTTCATCTTCGCCTTTGATCTGATTCAACACCCAAGCTAACCGCCAGAGCGGATTGTGGACGCTGGAGGCCAGACCTGCCGGCAGCGTCTGGCGTGATCCCCGCGCGGTGAGACACACGCGCAGAAGTCCCTTGCTCCCACTATAACAAAATGGCCGCCCATCGACATCACGTTCGCCGCCCGTGGCCAGACAGGCATGCGCCTTCAGCTTTGGAGGCCAGGACGCAAGCGCCTGGGCAAGATGCGGACTTCCACTCAAGTATTCACCTTCTGCTACGATGACAACACCGCAAGGAAGCTCGCCATCTTGCTGCATCAGCGTACGCAGCGCAGCGAGGTGAGCAACCAACGGTCCCTTGCCATGGGCGACGCCTCGTCCATACACATACCCATCACGCTCGGCAAGTTGGAACGGCTCATGCGACCAGGCACGCCATGGGCCGGGCGGAGACGTATCGTAATGATGATAGAGCAGCAGATTGAAAGGACTGCGCCCTGCACGCCAACCGATCACTACCGGCGCTCCAGGAGTAGGAGCGATTATTGTGGTCAATCCGCTCTGTCGCAGCATTCTGGCAACCAGATCAGCCGCAGATGCAAACTCGTCCTGCTGGCCAGCGCTAGACGGTTGCGCACACAATGCCCGCAAATCGGCAAGCAGTTGATCAAGCGCGTTGATCATAGGAGCGGTCACAAGCGTAGCCCCTTGCTAGCTACCAAACAATATGGGAGACACCACAGAGTGTCATTCTGAGCGCAGCGAAGAATCTCCGATTCCCCCAACGCCGAGACCCTTCACGCTGCCTGCGGCTCCATTCAGGGTGACATGCGGCATGGGTAGCATCGCTTGGTACTACGCTCATTCGGAGGTTCAAGCGCACATCCGATAGAAGCGAGCATCGTTGTTATTGGCCTGAAATGACATAATCGGCATCGCGTAGCCTGTTGCCATTATAACACCTCGTATCGTAATTGTATGATTATCGATGAACCGAGGCAAAATCTTGAACCATTGCCCGGCATGACGACAAGACTATAGATAAATCAGTTAGAGGTCGTACAATGTGGCTGTAGGATTGGCAGTCCTCGATTGTCTATTCTTAGATAGAAAGAACAGCAACGATCTCCCTTGTAAAGCCGGAAACAGACATATCAATAGACCTTATAGCGAATAAGCTACGATATATGAAACATTTGACACCGCTACTATAACTCAATATAATCTGCTATTATCCCTTCCCAATCGCGCCGCATACACGATTATTGGACAGTCCCATTCAGATGATACCGTGCCGATGACGCTGTTTGCCGCACAACAACGAACATTCATTACATGAAGCTTGAATTTCGTTCAGCCACTTTGCCTCGTACGAATGCGAAATCTGTAGCATATGCTCTCCTTTGTCGAGTGCATCACACTATGCTGATTCTTAGAATTGGGCAAATCCGTCCATATCTTGCTTGATACTCGAATCCGCCGATCAACATGAAGGGAGGTTGCCAGGCTACAAAGTTTGGGAATTGCCAGCGATAGCGCTGGTTCCGTACGGTAGAAACGCCGGTGTTTCTAGGATTATATTCCTGCAAATCAGGAGGAAAAGTAAGGATGATGCGTACTATGTTCAAGCGCACCTTTGCAGGCGCTATGCTGATGGGGCTGCTCATTCCGCTGTTGGCGGCATGCGGTGGCCAGGCCGAACCCCAGGTCATTCGCGAGACCGTCGTTGTCCGCGAGACTGTTGAACCGCAGATTATCGAGCAGACCGTCATCGTTGAAGCGCCCACCGCTGAAGAAGGCGCTACCGAAGAAGGCGCTGAGGAACCAGCCGCGTCCACCGAGTCCTACACGACGCCGCACCCCATTTTGGACGATCTTCGTGTTCGCCAGGCCATTGCTTATTGCGCCGATCGCTCTGAAGTCGCCAAGTCGGTCTACTCATTCCTCGACGATGAACAGCGCGAGGAGTTGTTGATGGACACCTTCCTCCCCAAGACCCACTGGGCTGCGGCCGGCGAGGATGACGGCATCACCGTCTATCCCTTCGACCCCGAACAGGGCCAGGCGTTGTTGGATGAGGCCGGATGGACGCTGGACGAAGGCGATACCGTACGTATGAACGAAGCCGGCGAACCGCTGACGCTGAAGTTCACCACCACCAACGCGCAGTTCCGCCAGACATGGGCGGCAGTGTTCGAGCAGCAACTGCTTGACAACTGCGGCATCCAGATTATCCGCACCCACGCGCCGGGATCCTGGTGGTTCGGCGGCACAACCGGCCTGCAGCGCCGCGACTTCGAACTCGGCGCGTTCGCCTGGGTCGGCGAAACCGATCCGAAGGGCCAAACACTCTACGCCTGCAACCAGATCCCATTGCCTTCGAACAGCTGGGAAGGCCAGAACTATATGGGCTGGTGCAACGAGACCGCCAGCCAGGCAATTATCGCGGCGAACAACACGCTGGATCGGGACGAGCGCATCGCGCAATACCAGATCTTCCAGCAGGAATTCACCAAGGATATGCCGAGCCTGCCGATGTTCAACCGGCTTGAGGTCGCGGCTGCGTCCGGCAACGTCGAAAACTACAACCCTGATCCCACCGAGTACTACACCAAGAACATTTATGAGTGGACCTTGACGGACGGCGGTGATACTGTCGTACTGGGCATGACCCAGGAACCGGCTTCGATGTTCACCCAGAATGAGAGCGCGGCGGTACAGCGCATCGCTGCTTACCTCATCGGCAACTTCGGGCACCAGGGCTTCGCCTTCACCGCTGCTGATTACGACTATCAGGCGCTGGCGCTGACCGAACTGCCCTCGATTGAGAATGGCGGCGCGGCGCTTGAAGCAGTCGAAGTCAACGCGGGCGATATGGTCTGGAGCGTTGACGGCGACGCCGTTGAACTGGCCGATGGCGTCGAAGTCATCAACGCCGACGGTGAGACGGTCGCCTTTGAAGGCGATGCGATAACAATGAATCAACTCAGCGTTACCTTCGAGTACCAGGAAGGCATCACCTGGGAAGATGGCGAGCCGCTGAAGGCCGCGGACTTCGAACTGGGCAACGCGATCGAGTGCGATCCCGAAGCCGGCACGATTAGTTTGCAAATCTGCAACTCGCGCCAGGAGATCGAGTACGTCAGCGACAACTCGTACACGATCACCTACCTGCCCGGTGTGCAGTGGCCGGAATACTCGGTCTACTCGCTGTATGCCTATCCGTCGCACCAGGAACTGAGCGATGGTCGCACGCTGGCCGATGTTCCGGCTGACGAGTGGTCAAGCTTGCCGGAGATCGCTGAGGCGCCATTGAGCCTTGGCCCGTATCGCCTGGTCGAATGGGAGAAGGGCCAGCGTATGGTCTTCGAAGCCAACCCGAACTACTACGGCGGCGAACCGGCAATCCAGAACGTCATCATCCAGTTCTTCGAGGACACCAACCAGGCGGTGGCCCAGTTGCTGACCGGCGATGTTGACGTGCTTGGCCGCGAGACTCTGGGCGCTGGTCCGGAGGTTGAGGCGGTGCTGCAGGAAGCTGAGGAGGGCACAGATCTTCAGGTCTTCACCCTGGCCAGCCCGACCTGGGAGCACGTTGATATAAACCTCTTCACCAAATAAACGCCAAATCTCGGTTGGTCGTATCAGCAGCGTGGCAGTCTTTGAACCGGCTGCCACGCTGCTGTACTATCGGTATGCTGGATTGTGAGCGGCGCAATGACGACTTTCCTTGTACGACGTTTGTTTCAGATGTTGGTGGTGATTACCCTCTCGGCAATGGCCTCCTACGGTCTCCTTTACCTGGCGCCCGGCGGTCCGCTGCTTTTCCTTCAGCAATTGCAGCGCAGCGGCCCCCAGGCAGTCACTGAAGAAGACATCGCTCGCATCAAAGCGCGCTTCGAGCTTGATCTCTATTTGCCCTATCGATTCACCCGCTGGTTTGTGGGCTTGCCGCGTGGCCCGATTACGGTCGGAGACCAGGCGTTTTTCTCCGATCTCCAGGTCGGGTGCGCTATTCCCGGTCAGGTGCGCCTTCGCTACCCCGATGGCCGCATAGAGTTTATCGAAGAGGGATGCGAAGTCCCCGTCACAATGGCCGATCTCGAAGGGCGCGACGTGAGCCGCGGCGTTATGCTCGGTGATTTCGGTGATTCCCAGGTCATCCTGCGCGATCGTCCGATCAGCATCTTGATCGAGAGTCGTCTCTGGTACACTCTGGCTTTGATGGGCGTTTCGACGTTGCTGGCCATTCTCATCGGCGTCCCGATCGGCATTTATTCGGCGGTGCGGCAATATTCCCGGTTTGACTACGCGATGACGACGATGGCATTTGTTGGCTCATCGCTACCGACGTTCTTTTTTGGCATCATTGCCATTCTCCTCTTCGCCATCATCGCCAAAGAAGCGGGACTGCCCTATTTGCCGCCGGGCAACGCAACCGCAAATCGAGACTATGTCATTCCGCTCATCGGCACGGTGGAAGCCCGTTCAACGCTGGATTACGTGTTACACTTTATTATGCCCTGCGCGGTGTTGACCTTCGTGAATATCGCCCAGTGGAGTCGTTTTGTTCGCACGAGTATGCTCGAAGTGTTGCGCCAGGACTATGTGCGCACCGCACGAGCCAAGGGCGTTCGCGAGCGACTGGTGATTACCAAACACGCGATGCGCAACGCGCTGATACCGTTTGTCACCCTGCTGGCAGGCGTGCTGCCCACGCTGATCGGCGGGGCGGCGATTACCGAAGCGGTGTTCAACTGGCCCGGACTGGGGCGCTTGCTGATCGATGCGCTGGAACGGAGCGATTACACCGTCGCAATGTCATTAACGTTTTTGAGTATTTTGATGCTGCTGATCGGATATCTGATCTCCGACATTCTCTACACTGTAGTAGACCCTCGCATCCGCTTGTCGTAGGAGTACACTATGGCGACGACATCCGCTACTACCGCGACTGAGCAGCCGCGCAAGCGACGTTCCGAGGGTCAATGGGCAATCGTCTTTCGACGCTTTCGACGCCACCGTATGGCGATGGTCAGCCTGGGCATCATCACGGTCATTCTGCTGGCCTCGTTCCTGGCCCCTCTGATCGCACCGTTTGAACCCGACGAAATCGGCCTGGGGCGCAATTATCTACCGCCGATGAGCGTCAACGCTGAGACGGGACAGTTCCATATTCTCGGCACCGATCATCTCGGTCGCGACTACTTTACCCGCGTGATCTACGCCGGACGCGTATCATTGACCGTGGCATTGCTCGTGGCGACTATCTCGTCAGTCATCGGCATCCTGCTCGGCGTTCTTGCGGGATATTTCGGCGGCTGGGTCGATATTGTCATCTCGCGCTTTTTGGAATTCATCGCAACCTTCCCCGCGCTGGTTATTCTGCTGATTATCGCGGCGATCTTTCTGGAGAACGAGCAGTTTATCAACATTCCCGACTTCATCCTGGCGCCGCTTTCGGCGGTTCTGGCCGTCTCCGAGCGCGAGACAAAGCAAGTGGTATTAATTATCCTGACCCTGGCGTTGCTGAACTGGATCATTCCGGCGCGTTTTATGCGCGGTATGGCGCTAACGGTGCGCGAACAACTCTATATCGAGTCGTCACGGGCGCTCGGCGCATCACACTGGTTCATCATTCGCAAGCACACGTTTCCAAACTCGCTGCCCCCTTTGATCGTTGAATACACCCTGGCCGTGAATACGGCGCTGGTGTTTGAGTCGGCGCTGAGTTTCCTGGGCTTCGGCATTCAGGATCCGACGCCAACGTGGGGCAATATGCTGGCATTCGCCAACAGCTATATGTTTAATCACCCGTGGATGCCGCTGGTGCCGGGGTTGCCGATTCTGCTGGCTTCGCTGGCGATCAACTATATCGGCGACGGGCTGCGCGACGCCCTGGATACGCGGTTGCAGTTGTAGCCAAATCGCCAATATTGCGATGCTGTACGGTGTACCTTCGTTCGCATACCTTGTGGAGGTCCGGTGACTATCGAGCCGATTCAGTCTCCTCACCCGCTGGAGGAGACGCAACCTCAAAACGCACACCTGTTGCTTAAAGTGGAAGGGCTCAAGACGTACTTCTTCACCGAGGAAGGCGTCGTGCAAGCCGTGGATGGCATCGATCTCACTATTCGCCGCGGCGAGGCGTTGAGCATCGTCGGCGAAAGCGGCAGCGGCAAGAGCGTCACATCGTTGTCGATTATGCGCCTGATCTCGTCGCCCGGCAAGATCGTTGAGGGAAGCATTACGTTTGATAACACTGATTTGCTAGCGCTCAATGACGAAGCAATGCGCCAGATCCGCGGCAGCCGAATATCGATGATCTTTCAGCAGCCAACGACATGCCTCAACCCGGTCTTCCGCGTCGGTGAACAGATCATCGAGGCGTTGAGCATCCACCGATCGATCGCAGCCACAGAAGCTGAGCAGCGCTGCATCGAGTTGCTGTCGATGGTCGGATTGCCCGACCCGGCCCGACGGATGCGCCAGTATCCGCATGAGCTATCCGGCGGGCAAGCCCAACGTGTGATGATCGCGATGGCGCTGGCCTGTAACCCGGAACTTCTCATCGCCGATGAGCCGACGACGGCGCTCGATGTCACTATTCAAGCGCAGATCCTGGATCTCATGCGCACGCTGCGCGAGAAGATCGACACTGCGATTATTTTGATCACCCACGACATGGGCGTGGTCGCCGAGATGGCCGATAATGTCGCCGTTATGTATGCGGGACAGATCGTTGAATACGCCGACGTGAACAGCATCTTCGCCGAACCCCGGCATCCCTACACGCAGGGCTTGCTTGGCTCTATGCCGATGCTGGGCGAAGTACGTGAAGAATTGGCCGTGATTCCCGGTGTGGTGCCAAGCTTGATCAACCCGCCCACAGGTTGTCGCTTTGCCGAACGCTGCCCCCATCGTTTTGACAAGTGTGACACCGAGCCGCCGCTGCTGAGCATAGACGGCGGGCGTAAAGTACGTTGCTGGCTATACGATTAGTAGCAGGGATGCTAATGAATGCCGCGTTGACCTCACCAGAACAGAATGATCTCTTGCTTGAAGTTACCGATCTGAAAAAGCATTTTCCGATCAAGGGCGGCATCTTGCGGCGCACGGTAGCGGCGGTCAAAGCCGTCGACGGTGTCAGTTTCAAGGTGCGCCGCGGCGAGACGCTTGGTCTGGTCGGCGAGAGCGGATGCGGCAAAACCACAACCGGACGGACGATACTGCGCCTCGAACCGGCTACATCGGGGGATGTGCAGTTTGAAGGGCAAGATGTACTGCGCGCGTCGGGCAAGCAGATCAAGACTTTGCGCCGCGATATGCAGATTATCTTTCAGGATCCGTATGCCTCGCTCGATCCGCGCATCACGATCGGTGAAAGCATCGCCGAAGGGCTGACCATCCATCGCATCGGATCCGCCGCCGAACGCATCGAACGCGTGCGCGAGGTTCTCGACAAGGTCGGCTTGCACGCGAACCATATGCAGCGGTTTCCTCACGAGTTTTCCGGCGGCCAGCGCCAGCGCATCGGCATCGCCCGCGCTCTGATTATGAATCCCAAGCTTATCGTCTGCGATGAACCGGTGTCGGCGCTTGATGTAAGCATCCAGTCGCAGGTACTGAATCTGTTGCGCAACTTGCAGCACGAATTTGGGCTGACCTATCTGTTCATTGCCCACAACCTGAGCGTCGTTGAGCATATCAGCGATCGCGTCGGCGTGATGTACCTCGGTAAAATTGTCGAACTCGCCGATCGCGACGATCTCTTCCAGGAGCCGTTGCATCCTTACTCCAAAGCGTTGATCTCAGCCATACCGGTGCCCAATCCGCAGCGCAATCGTGAGCGCATTATGCTTCAGGGAGATGTGCCCAGTCCGATCAACCCGCCTTCGGGGTGCCGTTTTCATCCGCGTTGCTGGATAGCGCAGAGCATTTGCCGCGAGGAAGAACCCGCCTTTGAGGAGAAAAAGCGCGGTCACTGGGCCGCATGCCACTTCGCCGGACAATTCTAGGAGTTGACCTGATGAGCGACTTGTTGCAGGTCACGCGAGACGGCTCTGTCGCAACATTGACTCTCAATCGCCCCGATATCCACAATGCGTTCAACGCCGCCCTGATCGCCGATTTGCACACAGCCTGCGACGACCTAGCGCGCGACACGACGGTGCGCGTGGTAGTTCTGACTGGCGCCGGAGCATCATTTTGCGCCGGGGCTGACATCAACTGGATGCGTGAGAGTCTCGATTATACGCATGCGGAGAATCTGACCGACGCCGCGCGTCTCGACGCAATGCTCGCCACGCTGAATTCGCTCCCGCAGGCGGTTGTCGCGCGGGTGCATGGCGCGGCGCTGGGCGGCGGAATGGGATTGCTCGCCTGTTGCGACATCGTGATCGCCGCCGAGGACGCGCGCTTTGGCTTCACCGAGGTGCGGCTGGGACTGCTACCCGCCGTGATCGCCCGTTATGTCACACCGCGCATCGGCGCTGGTCACGCCCGAGCGCTATTTGTCAGCGGCCAGCGTTTCGACGTGACGCGGGCGCAGGCAATCGGACTGGTGCATCAGGTTACGCCCACCGATACAATCGATACCGCCATCGAGCGTGCGGTCGCCGATCTGTTGCGCTGCGGACCACAAGCTATAACTGCATCTAAAGCCTTGATCCAGGCCGTCACAACACTCCCTTCCGAGGATTCCCGCCAGTACGTGATCGAGGCAATTGCTGCGGCGCGCACCGGCCCCGAAGGCCAGGAAGGGCTGCGGTCGTTTCTGGAGAAGCGCACGCCAGAATGGAGCGTTGGATGAGTGCAGTCTGGCCCGACAAATTGACAACATCAATCCGCCGTTTGCGTTTGATCGTATGAACAGCCTGAATCTCGACCAATCCATCATCAATGCGCTGCCGACTTACTACCGGATCGGCCCGATTGAGCTTACCTCGAACATTGTGCTCGCACCAATGGCCGGCGTCACCGACAGCGTGTTTCGACGGATGATCCTTGGCCTGGGCCACTGCGGTCTGGTCAGCAGCGAGATGACCAACGCCGCCAGCGTCTCCCCCAAAGCGCTCAAGCGCCATCGCCTGCTCGACTATCTGCCCGATGAGCGCCCAATCGCGATGCAGATCAGCGGCAACGATCCAGACCTGGTCGCACGCGCGGCCCAGGTCGTGGAAGGACTCGGCGCGGACATTCTCGACATCAACTGCGGGTGCCCGTCGCCGAAAGTGACCGGCGGCGGACACGGCGCATCGTTGCTGCGCAATCTGCCGAAGATGAGCCGTATGCTGAAAGCCGTGCGCGCCGCTGTGCACATCCCGATCACGCTGAAATATCGCGCCGGATGGGACAAGCAAAGCCTGAATTACATCGAGACGGCGAAGATTGCCGAAGACGCCGGGGTGGATGGGCTGACCCTCCATCCGCGCACCCGCGAACAGCTCTATCGGGGCACAGCGGATTGGCAACGGGTGGCTGAAGTCAAACGCGCCGTCAGTATCCCCGTGATTGGCAGCGGCGACGTAAACGATGCGGCCACAGCCTTGCAACGGCTGTACGAAACCGGCGTCGATGGCGTAATGATCGGGCGGGGTGCGATCGCCAATCCCTGGATCTTCCTGCAAATCGCTCAGCTTCGGCGCGGCGAAGCGCCTTTCACGCCAACACCGGCGGACAAATTCGAGTTCATGCACCGCTTCCTCGATCTGTGCCTGGAGGAGATGAACGAGCGGCTGGCGTTGAACAAGCTGAAGCAGTTGGTCTCGCATTTCTCGCTCGCGCTGCCCGGCAGTGCGGCGCTCCGCGCTGCGATCCATCGCTCGGCAAGCGTCGCCGAAGCGCGCGAGCATATGGAAGCCTTCTTCGATCTCCATATGGCCACTTCCGCCGCAAGCCAGAGCTAGCCATGCAAACGCACAAGGACGTGAACGATGACCATTGACGCGATCAGCACACGCTACATCACGCTGGCCTTCGAGATCGAACGCGACCTCGAAGGATTCGTTGACGCCTACTTCGGCCCGCCCGATCTGCGCAACGTCGGCCCGGCTCGTCCGCCGAGCGCTATCGCCGACGACCTCGCCGCGCTACGCAGCGAGGTCCGGGCCAGCGCCTACGACGAGCGCCGCAAATGCTACCTCGATGTGCAACTGCGCGCGATGGAAACGAACGCGCGCAAGCTGGCCGGCGAACATCTGGCTTATTGCGACGAGGTGCGCGCCTGTTTCGACATCGAGCCCTATTTCACCCCGGAGGCGGTGTTTGAGGAGGCTATCGCCGATCTGGACGACCTTCTGCCTGGCGACGGCCCCATCGCCGAGCGAACGACCGCCTGGAAGCAGCGCTTCGAGGTGGCGCCGGAAACGGCCCGCCAGATGATTGAACGCATCGCCGCCGAGGCTCGCGCCCGAACATACGCGTTGATCGACCTGCCCGCCGATGAAGCCGTAACGTTTGAAATGGTCAGCGACAAACCCTGGAGCGGCTACAACTGGTATCTGGGCGATTTCCGTTCGCGCATCGACATCAACGTCGATTTGCCGATCCGCGCAAATACGCTGATCGATCTGGTGTGCCACGAAGGCTATCCCGGCCACCACACCGAGCACACGCTGAAGGAACAACGTCTGTATCGCGAACGCGGCTGGGGCGAGCATGCGATCCAGTTGATCAACGCGCCCGAATGCGTGATTGCCGAGGGCATCGCCACGCTCGCCGCCGACAGCGTATTCGGCGATGAAGCCGCCGACTGGGCCGCCGCCGAGGTTTACCCATTGGGCGGCATTGTTGGCGAGCCGGAGCGTGAGCGGCGCATCAATGCGTCGAGCTGGCTGTTGCGCGCGTTGGGAGGCAATGCAGCGCTGTTGCTGCACGAGCAGCACGCCGACCCGGAGGAAGTTGTGCGCTATATTATGCGCTATGGCCTGCGCACCGAACGCGAGGCGCGCCAGCAACTCCGCTTCATCAGCGACCCGCTCTGGCGACCCTACATCTTTACCTACTTCATCGGACGCGAACTGCTGGGGCGTTGGATCAGGCGCGGCGACCGGCGCGAACGTTTTCGCACTGTACTGACGGAGCAGGTTTTTCCGTCGTTGATCGAAGGCTGGAATCTCGAAGAAGAACGCAACTGCGGTCAATAACACGACTTATGCGGTGGCGCTTTTTTCGGCCCTGAACCCAGAAAGAAAACCACTCTGCCGAAGGCGAATCCGGCATTACTCGATACTACCAAACAATATGGGAGACACCGCATAGTGTCATTCTGAGCGCAGCGAAGAATCTCCGATTCCCACAACACCGAGACCCTTCACGCTGCCGGCGGCTCCGTTCAGGGTGACATGCGGCATGGGTAGCATTGTTTGGTAACGACCGCGTAACTCGTGTCAATAAGGAGTCAAGCTGCACAGCGAGCAGACGATAGCCGCATCAAACCGGCAGCCTGATCCGTCCGCCGCTTAATAGGAAACGCACGTCATATGCACGATGGCTACATCTTCACACTCGGCATCTGCGGCGTCGCCGCCGACAGCCACCCCGCGCCTGCGCTGCTCGACGCCTTGATGGCAGCGTTGCCGCCGGTCAAGCGAGCCGCTTTCCTCGGCGATGTGCTGCCGATTAACGACGCCGGCGCGGTGTATGATCCGTTGCTTGAACCGATCATCAACGACATTGCCGACGCTGAGACGGTGTTGATCGTCGCGCCGTTGCGAACTGACGGTCCGCCCGCACGCCTGATACACATACTTGAGCAGGCTGCCAGGAGCGATGCCGTGATACAACCGCGCCCCCGTTTCGCCGTGTTGGTCGGCATCGCCTCAAACAGCGACGCCGCGCCGGAACTTCTCGCCCCCGCGCGCGATTGCTGCGATCAATTGGGCATCGCCGTCGCCAGCGCACAGATTATCTCCATAGCCGAAGCTGTGGATCCGACTATGCAACAAGCGCTGCTCGACCAGGTGCGCCACGTCTATTTGCAAGCGCGGGCACGCTATCCCGACGCGCTGCCATGAGTAGAATACGTATGACATATGCCGGGAATCACGACGCGGGCTCTGGCGGCAACGCCGGATCCCACGCTACGCTGCTTGCACCTATCCACCCATCTGCTTTAGACGATCTTGCCACTTCTGCATCAGGCGGTTGTAGTTCTCCTCGCTTATTTCACCCATCGAGAAGCGCAAGTCGAGGTTGTCAATCGCCTGCTGGATCTGATCGCGCGTGATCGCGCCGCCGGTCGCCGGCGCCGCCGCGGATGGCTGTTGAGGCTGTTGAGACGACGGTTGTGGCTGCGGCGCGGCCTGGCCGCTCTGGAAAGCCTGACCAAGCATTCCTGCCAGACTCGCGCCCATGCCAAAGCCCGCGCCAAGCCCAACGCCCGAAGACGCATCACCGGATGGATTTGCCGCCGCGTCACCCATCGCGCGCGCCGCCTTAAACTTCAAATAGGCGTTCATATCGCCAATCGCGCCCATCGCCGCGCGTTCGTCAATCGCTTTTGCGGTTTCCTCAGTCGGCGTAATCGCCGAGATGTACAACGCCGACAACATCAGACCAAGCGCCGCGAAGTCGCCGGAAAGCTGGGCTTTCGTCGCCGCGCTTATCTCGTTGTACAACGCCGGCAGATCGAGCAGCGAGCGACTCTGTTCACCCAGCAGGTCGGCCATACGCTGAATGATAATGCCGCGCAGGTAATCCTGAACCTCGCCTGTGGTGAATATACCTTTCTGGCCAACGATGCCATTGACAAAGAGCGAAGGCTCGCTCACCTGAAAGGCATAGGTTCCGAACGCGCGCAGACGCACCATGCCCAGATCGGCGTCACGCAGCGTGATCGGCTCCGGCGTACCCCATTTCTGGTCGAGGAATTGGCGCATATTGACGAAAACGACCTCCGCCGGGAATGGCGACTGTCCCCGCGTCGCCAGGCCGATCAGTCCGGCCAGGATGGGAATGTTTGCGGTTGTAATGGTGTGCCGCCCCGGCCCGAACACGTCGAGCGCCTTGCCGTCGCGGAAAAACACTGCTGTCTGACTCTCGCGCACGATCACCTGCGAGCCAAGTCGAAAATCGCCGGGGCCTGTTTCCGGCTCGCGATGGACAATCGTCTGACCGGTCTCATCGAGAAACTGAACGACATCAATAATGCGTGCCATACGTAAAGCTCTCCTTGCTTAGTCGCGTTTGCCGAGGGTGACGAATGCCTGACGCGCATCGAACTGAGCGTTGAGACCATCTACGAAGTTTTGCAACTCCGTGAGCGCGTTATCAAAGCCTTCGCCTTTCTCAGTCGCAAAGGCCGATTCGGCGAATGTGACGCGCTCGCGCAAAGGCGACAGACCATTGGCCAGCCCGGCATCGAAGGCGTAGATCTGGTCGAGGTCATATTCGTCGATCTTCACAGTACTGAACCAGCCTGCATAGCCGCGCGGCGCCGTTTGCAGCCGGGTGATGAACAGGCCAAGCGCCTGGTCGATCTGCTCGATACGCGCCGAATAGGCGATCCGTCCGCTGGAAGCAACGCGTTGGGCCAGGCGAGTGAGAGCCTGACGTACGCCGGTATATTGCTGTGCAAGGTGCGTGCGCAAAAGCTTATCGGTGTCACGACGCTGCTCCTTCGCTCGATAACCGGCGTAACCGGGAATTTGGTACGCCAACGCTTGCAGCCGGTCGCGTAATTCATCGGTCATATTAAGAACCTCCCTGAACGGATGGCGGCGCCGGCGTAGCAACCGTCTGGGGCGCATCGGGCGGGATAAACAACTCGACGCCGCAATACGGGCACTTCACCATTCCCTGCCCGACCAACTCCCGGACGCCGCCGCAGTTGGGGCATTTATTGCTGCCGACGCGCGCCGCATCTTTGGAATAAAAGGTTTGTTTGCTCCAGTCGATGTAGCCGGCAAACAGGCCGAGATTGACCAGGGCATAGATCGCCTGCTTGATCGCCTCGCGGCTCATCTTGGTTTCAATCATCATCGTGCCGAGCGAGACCTGGCCCTGCGCCTGGATCACGCCGAGAATCCGTTCCCGCTTGCGCACTTCCGCCATATCACGCGCTTCCGCCTGCCCGCGGATGAACAAGTATGCGCCGACGCCGCCAAACAGCAACAGCGGCAGCGCGCCAAACATCCCGATCCCCAGGATTGCGCCGGATGCTTGCACCTGATTCGATGCATAGCCCGAACCGATGAATAACGCCACGATCGCAAAGATGCTGATGCCAACGACGATAAAGATGATGCCGAAAACTTTGCTATTTCCTGCCATACGAGTGGATGCTCCTTAAGCGATGCTTGGCCGGAACGATGCGTATAATCTCTAGCCAAAGCCGCTTCCACCGCCGCCGCCACCGCCACCGCCACCGCCGCCGCCGCTGAAACCGCCCGAACCCGAACCTGAGCTCGACGGCGTGCTGGCCATCGTTGACGACGTGGAATTCAGCATTGAAAACAAACCCTGGCTCATCGCATTCAGACCGACAAAACTTCCGCTGGACATCTGGTTGAGCGAAGGGGCGCCGCCGCTGATATTCGACATGCCCGACCCTTCCGACCAGGAGGAGGAATGCCGCGAATGGTAATAATACCCGTAGGGCATATACCAGGAAGGCGCGGGCGTGTTGACCGCCTCGAACGTGCGCACCCAGCCTTTTTCGATCCCGAATGCGATGGCATAGGACAAATACATATCGAACTGGCCGCGCGCTTCGGTGACATTGGCATACTTATCAACACGCTCAATGTAACGCTTAAATGCGTGCCACTTTGCCGCCGTTTCCACTCCATGCGCTGTCTTTTTAGGCATAATCTGGCTCAAAATCATCATCGCAACGGAGAGGATGCCCAGTACAATAACGATGAAAAGAGCAAACGGTGCGAAATCCGCCACAAACAGATAGACGAGAATGCCGCATACCAACGTCACAACGAGCAGCCCGAAGCCCGCGCCGATGTATTTGCCGCGCGTCGTGCTCGGCTTCTCTTTGAAGTATCCCGCCTGGATTACTTCGGCGTACAATGCATTGTATATATCCGGCAGTTCTTTGTAGAACTTGTTGCGCAAATCGGACAAACTGCGCTCGCCGGAATACGATCCAAACGAGGCGGAAAAGATCTCAGCCAACAGTTTTTGTTCATAGGGACGCAACGGGCTGCCATCGCCAGGTTCGCGGACAAACGTGAAATCGTACGACTGGCCCAGCCCAAGAAAGTTCGATTCCTGGCGTTCAAGGATGCGAATAAAGCCTCGCCGCGATAGATCGATAATCGTTGCGATGATGTCTTTCATATCGGCGCGCTCGTCGATCAATACGCCTACTATGCCCGGCGGCAGATCGTCCGGCGGCGCGGGATAATATTCGGCGACCACACCCGTCGATTGGTCGCGCCCGAAGCGATGCCAGAGCATAAACATCCCCAACCCGCCGCCGATAAGCGTGATGAACGCGATAAAGAGCGAGATCAAATTGAAGACCGGCTGCTGATCCTCAAGCGTTTGCCATTGTTGCGGGCTCGCCGTCACGACGCCGTGGGGAAATTGTGCGCGGATCTCCCACTCCTGGCCGCCGGCAAATGGGCCGCCGTTGAACGTAATGGTCTGACCATCCACAATGCGCGCACCGCTGCTTTCAGCCGTGTTCAGATACGTCGTCGCCAGGAGCGTTTCCGGCTGGAAGTGTGCGGGCAAGTGAACGACGACATTCGACGACTGGATTGGGTAGTCGCGATCAGTCTCGATAAACTTCCAGAAAAACTGATCGCCTTCGGGGTAGATGCGCAACGCACCCTGCAAAGTGTAGCTCAAGGCAAACGTACGGACAGCGTTGGTGGTAGGAGGGAAATACCATCGGATGGCCTTCTCGCCGTTATCTTCAGACAGCGTAAATGTGTATTCAGACTTTGTATTGCTCTGCTGAAACGGTCGCCCCCGTACACTATCTTCGCGCACGCTCCAATTCACAATGTCATTCACCCGATTGAGCGGAATGTTGCGAAAGGCGTAGGTAAAAGGACCGCCGGAGAAATGAACTTCCCAGATCTCGACAACGTTAACATCGCCGTTGGCGAGGATGGTGATGTCGCCGTCGCGCCGCTCAACAACGACCGATTTCGATTGCGCCGACGCGGGAGGAGTTGCGCCAGAGAGGCCGGACATAACCAGGAATAGGAGCATCACGCCGATCAGGATTATTCGGCGGCGGACTCGCGAAAAGTTGTTCTTCATTGAAACCTCGGCTTTCAGGTGTACAGCTATATGTGTCCAGCATGGGGCGAGGCGTGTGTTCTTCCTTGCTGTGTTATTTATTGATACGAATGTCGACGGTGAAGGTTTCCCTTCGTCTGACGTGTAGGTTATAGAGGCTCAGCGCTCCTGATCAAATCATACCACCCTGTGCAAAATCAGCTATACGCAAAGATTCCAGACCACATTCCGTGACGCGCAAAACCGCCGCGGCAAGGCGTTCACCTTTTGCCGCGGCGGCATGCTTTATCACTCATATGCAAGGAGGACGGCCAATTCGTGGAGGATTGACCGTCCTCTAGGGTTTATCGGACGTTAGTCGACTAGGTAATCTCAGCCAGAACCATATGCAGTTGGACATCCTGTCCGGCCTGAATATGCAACGCGCTGACCGAGCCTGCACGCGGAGCGCGAATCTCGTTCTCCATCTTCATCGCTTCAAGCACGATAATTGGCTGACCAACCTCCACCGGATCGCCCTGGTTGACCAACACACGCGTGACTTTGCCGGGGATAGGCGCTTTCACCCGCCCATCGCCGCTGGCCGGACGCGCGACCGCCGCCTCCAGATCCTGAATTTCGATATGGTGCATACCATGATAGGACTTAAGCCAGCGCAAGTTGCGGTCCACATCGATCTCATAGGAGCGATCGCCGACGAGCAACCAGTCCATCTGATCGGGATCGTCGAGATTGGGAACGACCACCCGCAGCGACTCGCCATCCACGACAACGGGAAGCTCGACACCTTCACGACGATGCAGATCTACCTCAACCTCGTGGATCTGACCATCGATAGTGACCCGTACTTTTCGCATCTCACCCTCTTTACGTCAATATACAATCCTGGAAATGGCCCGAACGGAATACATGCAGGCAAGCATCCTCTCGCGATTGGCCATCTGGCGCCGCCCTAGCCTGGCAAGCGACGGCTATCGCGATGCCACCCGGACAGCAAGCGATCAGGCATGCTGAATCCGATAGACTGATTGCGGCTCACATAGGCGACGGCGGCGGCAACCGCCAGATTGCGCAGGTCATGCGCCGGCGCCGGTGATTTCATCAGCGAGCGGCGACTCGACTCGGTATTATATTCGCCGCTCAAGAATTCGGTCATATCCATAATGCGCTGGATCAACGGCAGGTTGGTCTGGATGCCCTCGATAATAAAATCTTCCAGCGCGCGCCGCATCCGCTGCAGACACTCATCGCGATTTTCGCCCCAGACGGTGAGCTTGGCAAAGACCGGGTCATAGCGCACCGGAACGTCGCAGCCGTTATAGACATAGGTATCGACGCGCACGTGCGGGCCTCCCGGCAAGCGAAACTGGCGTAACTCGCCCGGGCTGGGCATAAAATGATTCCAAGGATCCTCGGCATTGATACGGCACTGCATCGCGCAACCGCGCAACTGAACATCGTCCTGACGCACGCTGAGCGGCTCGCTGGCGGCAATGCGGATCTGTTCGCGCACAATATCCACCAGCGATACCATCTCAGTTCCCGGATGTTCCATCTGGACGCGCGCTTTGATTTCGGTAAAGAAGAAATCCCCATTGGCATCCATCAAGAACTCGATGGTGCAGGCATTGCTACAGCCGAACATCCGCGCAATATCGGCAGCCATATGCCAGAGTCGTTCGCGCTGATCTGGCGTCATATAGGGAGCCGGCGTTTCTGCAATCACCTTCTGGCTGTTGCGTTGGATCGATGCATCGCGCTCGCCGAGATGAATGATATTGCCATACTGATCAGCCAGAATCTGAACTTCGACGTAGCGTGACGGCAAAATTGCACGCTCAAGATAGAGTTGATCGTTGCCGAAAACCGCCCGCGCCGCCGCATACGACGTATGAATCACGTCTTCAAGCTGTTCGGGGGAGCGGATCAAGCGCGTACCACGACCGCGACCGCCACTGCATGATTTGACAATCACCGGATAGCCCAAACTATCAGCCTCGGCGCGCAACGCGTCGATTTGATCACGGCCAAACGAGTGCGCCGAGTGAATAGGCGTGGCGTTTCCCGCTTCCCGCACCTGGCGCTGGGCGCCGATTTTGTCTTTCAGCGTCGCCACAACATCAGCCGGCGGGCCAATAAACACGATGCCCGCAGACTCGCACGCCCGGATGAAGCTCGCCTCTTCAGCAAGAAACCCATACCCCGGATGAATCGCATCGACGCCGGCATCCTTCGCAATTTGCAGAATCGCCGCTTGATCCATATAGCCGAGGTCAGATGTCAACTGCACACACGAGTCGGCCAGGCGAACATGCAGCGAGCCAATATCCGGCATTTCATAGAGTGCGACGGTCTCAATACCGAGATCACGGCAAGCCCGGATAACGCGTACAGCGATCTCGCCTCGATTGGCAACCAGTACCTTCTTGAACATAGTCCCTCTTCCAGTTTTACATCGGCGAGATTCCGTGCTTCTTTGGCACGTGGCGTTCACGCTTTGAGAGCGTCACCTCCAACGCACGAATCAGAATGCGCCGGGTGTCGCGCGGTTCGATCACGTCATCAATCAAGCCGCGAGCAGCCGCAACGTAGGGATTGTTGAACTTCTCTTGATAGTCATCGATCAGTTCGCTTCGACGAGCAGCCGGATCTTCCGCCGCTTTGACTTCGGCGTTGAACAAGATGTTCACAGCGCCTTCAGCACCCATCACTGCGATTTCGGCGTTGGGCCAAGCGTACAACAGGTCGCCGCGCAAGCCTTTGCTGCTCATCACGCAGTAGGCGCCGCCATAGCTCTTGCGCAGAATAATCATAAGCTTGGGGACGGTCGCTTCGCTGTAAGCGTAGATCATACGCGCGCCGTTGCGAATAATGCCGCCATATTCCTGGTGCGTGCCGGGCAAGAAGCCGGGCACGTCTTGCAGCGTAATAATCGGAACGTTGTAGGCATCGCAGATACGAATAAAGTGCGCTGTTTTGATCGACGCTTTGATGTCAATCGTGCCGGCCAGCACCATCGGCTGATTGGCGATGATGCCGACAACCCAGCCATTCATCCGGGCGAAGCCGACAACCATGTTCTCGGCCCACAGCGCGTGAACCTCCAGAAAGCGCCCGTCATCCACCACACTGGAGATCACCTTGCGCACATCATAGGGCTTGTGCGAGTCGGTCGGCACGATATGCTCAAGCTCCGGGCAACGTCGATCAGGATCATCCATCGGTTTGACATAGGGCGGATCGTCCTGATTATTCGAGGGAAGATAGCTCAAGAGTTCGCGCACACGCAACAGGCATTCGCGATCATCTTTGGCCAGAAAATGGCTGACGCCGCTTTCCTTGCTGTGGATGAGACCGCCGCCCAGATCCTCCTGGCTCACGTTTTCCTGCATCACCGAGCGCACCACATTCGGGCCGGTGATAAACATATAGCTTTGCTCAGTCATAAAGACGAAGTCCGTCAATGCCGGCGAGTAGACCGCTCCGCCGGCGCATGGCCCCATAATGATCGAGATCTGCGGAATGACGCCCGACGCTTCGCAGTTGGCATCGAAGATCCGCGCATAGCCGGCCAGGCTATCGACGCCCTCCTGAATGCGCGCTCCGCCGGAGTCGTTCATCGCAATAAACGGGCAGCCATACTTCAGTGCCATACGCATCGCTTTGACGATCTTATTCGAGTGCATCTCGCCCAGCGAGCCGCCCATAACCGCCGCATCTTGGGCCGCAACGAAGACGCGCCGCCCGTTGATCGCACCGAAGCCGGTGACGACGCCATCGCCATAGCGCGATGACTTTCCGCCCATATAGCTTTCATAGCGTGGCTGGACAAGCGTATCGATTTCCGTAAAGCTGTCGGGATCGAAAAGCAGATCGATCCGCTCGCGAGCGGTTAGACGACCTTTGCGATGTTGCGACTCAATGTTCTTTTCATTGCCGGCTGCGATAGCTTTACGTTCACGCAGCTTCTGAACGTACGACTCCATATCCACGATAGCAAGTCTCCTTAGCCTACTTCGACAAGGGAGGGTTCAAGACTATTGCGCTTGACAACCAGGGTCAGCACGTAGTCGGCGGTCAAATGCCACCAGCCGTTTAACTTGATGTTTGGAAGGCAATCCACAGCGTTCGATGAACACGCAGCAGGATTGCCGTGAGCATTCCCTTTGGCGTGGCGGTTCAAAACATCAATTTCACACTGGACGCCCAGCTCGTTCCAATTCTGACTCAGATTGATCGGATCAAAGCGGCAGGATATACACCGGGTATCGACGGTTAGTCCCAGGCGCAGCGCTTTCAGCGCCGACTCCTTCGCACTCCAGATCAAGGTAATGATCGTGTCGCGAGCGCCCGGCGGCGTGCGGCGAACAAGGGCGATTTCTCCATCGGTAAAGTAGTCTTCGACAAGCTGCCATGATCGCGGCTCAATCCACTCGATGTCGGCTCCAACATGTGTCAGACAATCATCCGACATCGCACAGAACGCGTGATCATGGGAATGGCTGATTGAAAAGCTCAGCACCGGGCGAAACCACAGTTCGGAGTATGGCCCGCCGCTCGGTCCGCCTCGACGACTCCAGCCGGAGAGGAGGTTGAATAACGGCGCGCCGTTCTCGTCATTGCCGATGTCAATCGCATCCAGCGGCGGCGTAACCCCGGCATGCCGGGCGACATAGGACTGGATCAGGTGTTTGGCAGTCCAGCGGCCAAGCAGCCATTCACGGCGGCGCTTGTCAACATTCAGTCGGTGTAATTGGCGGCTTTCCGACAGGCTTAGCAGACCCGTCGGGGTCAATCCTCGGGCCAGATCGGGATGGTTCGCAGTGGATTGCGTAAGCCAGTAGATCATAGGCTGGTCAATGTACACATTACGATAGACGGCGGATGCGGCGTTTGGCCATGTCCGCCGTCTATGTTCTGAGCGCCGGTTTATGTCAACGAAACACCACCGGGCAGTTGCACCGTGCGGTAGCCGTTCATCACGATGTACACACGACCCGACTCATCAACCACTTGCGCGTCGAACAGTGCCCCATCGTCAACGGCGGATACCACCGCGTAGAGCCGTTGGCCCGCCGCCGCTTCCGGCTGACGATAAGTCGTCACCGAGTCGATGCTCAGCGGCAGAGCCATCACGCCCTTGGTCGCCATCTCCCAGATCCCGGCGGTCTGGAAGCACAGTTCGATCAGTCGCGCAGCAATGAGCGTTTCAGCCTCAGCGGGCGCGGTGTTGGGCGGCAGGTTGTCGGCCATCAAGCTAATCGCGCGCGCGCCGTCCACGCCCGCCCGTTCCAGCACCTGATAGGCCGGGCCGTGGAAGTAGATCTGGTAGATCCGCTCGGCGTCGAAGGTCAGCGTCGCGGCGTCCGGCGGAGCGAAATCGACCGTTCGTTCCTCGACTGGCTGGCGAGTCAAGCGCACCTGGCCGTAGAAGTGGTCGTTGATCTGTTCGGGCAATTCAGGCTTCGGCGGCTTCGTCACCGACCGCAGCGTCACCTGTGCAACCAGCGCGCCGTCGTTTGCCGGAGCGATCGTTGCGTTCAGGATGAGTGTGCGCGGCTGGTGACGGTAGAACTTGAACGGACGCTCGGCGACCCAGCGTATCTCCGCCGTGTGGAAGCCGGGAGCCAGCAACGTCGCCATCTCGGCGAACGCCTCGTTGGACATCACGCCCGGCAGCAACGGCAGGCCCTCGAATTGGTGATCGAAGAGGTAGGGTTGCTCGTTTGGATCGAGCGTGGTTTCCACCTCCAGCCCGCCGTAGAGTTTCGCCGCTTTCACCGCACCGATCATCGCCAGCGGTCGTGTACGCTCGGCCAGTTTCGCCGCAACCTTCGCCGTATCGAGTCCGCCATCCGGGTCGAATTCCTCAACCAGGATGCCCAGGCTCTTGCCGACAACCAGTTCGCCGCGTGTACCGCCGTAGGTCAACTCCCGCCGGATCGTCGGCACGCCGGCTTCGGGCGGCAGCATCTGGATCCCGGCCATTTCCATCAAGCGCGGGATCGATCCGCGTGTCGCCATCCCGATGCCGTCCCACGCGGTCCAGTCAATGACGATGCCGCGCGTTTCGGGTCGCCAGGCACGCAGGTTGCTGGTGAGCTTGCACAGCAGATCATTCGCCGAGCTGTAGTCGGTCTGTCCGCCGTTGCCAAACCGCCCGGCCACCGAACTGAAAGCGACAGTCGCGCCGATGGGCATACCTCTCGCCGCGTTCAGCAGGCTGAAGAAACCGTCGGCCTTGATGTCGAAGACTAGATTGAACTCGTTCGGCTGCTTGTCCGGCAACGTACGACTAATCTCGATGCCGCCCGCGTGCAGCAGCACGTCGATCCGCCCGTAGCGCTGGCGAATATCCTTGACCACCGCAGCGATGGCGGCGCCATCGAGCAGGTTGACGCTGTGATAGTGCGCCATACCACCTGCCGCCTGCACCGTTTCGATCGCGCGCAGGGCGGCTTCCTCACGCTCAATCGCTTGCAAGCGCTTGTCGATCAGCACCGGCGTTGGTCGTTCGCCCGCCGCCTTCAACTCGTCGAAGACCTGGCGTTTGAGCGCTTCTTTGTCGCTGCGGAAGAGTGCGATGCGCGGATCATTCGCAGCGGGAGCCGCCGCCAGATCGAGCAGGTAGAAGACGCCGCCGCTGACGCTCGCCAGATCGGCGACAATCGCGCTGGTAATACCGCCTGCCGCGCCGGTGACAACGAAGACAGTGTCTTTTGTCAACGCCATACCGGGCTGCTCATCCGCCGCCGGTTGCTCGGTCAGGGTGATGGTGTAGCGCAGTCCGTCGTAGTAGCCAACCTCGACAATGCCGGGATCGGTCAGCGTCTCCGCGATCAGCGCATCGGCGGGTTCAGCGGTCTTACGGCTCGTCTCGAAGTCCACGACCTTGATGAGCACGTCGCGACGTTCGCGCTTGTAGGCTTTGGTGAAGCCGGAAACCGCGCCGCCGAGCGGGTTGGTTGCGCCTTCCTCGCCATAGCCGTGCAATCCGCCCAACCGCGTCGCCGAGACCAGGAAGTTCGCGGGCGCGCTGACCTCGTCGTAGAACGTGCGCATCGTAGTATAGAAGTTCTTGACCAACTGGCGATTCAACTCACGCCAGGCTTCAAGGTCAAGTTCCTCTAGCGCCGGTTGGCTATCCAATGCCGGGAGCCAGTAGACGCCCTGGATCGGCCCGTTCGCCAACCACTCGCGGAGTTGGGCTTCGAGAGCCGCGCTGTCCGGCGCTTCCTCAATCACGAGCGGGGTGACGCCGCGCTTCTCCAGCCGGTTGACCAGCGCTTTGCCGACGCCGCCGCGATCCATCATTACCACCACGCGGCTTTTTTGATCGAGCGCGACGCCAGTTGACTTGCAGAGATCGAGCGTCGGTCGCAGCGCGGGCGTTGGTACACGACGCGGGATGCTATCGGCATCCTCCAGCGTGCCGATGGTTGCCGGAGCCGCCGCCGGAGACGGCGGAATGTCGGCTGTTACGCCGTTGCCGCTTACCGGCGCAGAAACCGGCGCGGGCGCCGTCGCTGCGACCGGCCCTCCTAGATCAGGCCGCTGTGTGCGGACAAAGCCGATCACGCTCGCCAGCGTCGGATAGTCACGTAGCTGAAGGTTCTCCTGCCGTGGAATGTCGAAGGCTTCCCGCACCGCGACAAAGGTCTCGGCCTGCTTCACCGTATCCACGCCCAGGTCGGCTTCGAGGTCGAGATCCAGATCCAGCATCTCTGTCGGGTAGCCCGTCTTCTCGGCCACGATCGCCAGCACCCGCTCCTCCACCGGATCGATTCCGGAAGCGACCGGCGCCGCAACC
>JANQID010000135.1 GCA_028282325.1 Chloroflexaceae bacterium
GTTCGGCGCCATCTTGCGCCGCCTGGGGTTCCAACCGGCTGAGTTGTTTTGCCGTGCATTATGGCAGCGATCACGTGCAACACATCTGGTGGGATGGCGCTCAGTGGATCCGATGGGAAGATCTGGGCGGCGCCGCTACGTCCGCGCCGGGCGTGGTCTCGTGGGGAACCAACCGGCTGGATGTCTTCGTGCGCGGGTCGGATAGCGCGCTCTGGCATAAGTGGTGGGACGGTACGGCCTGGAGCGGCTGGCAAAGCCTGGGCGGCAGCTTGACTTCCGCACCGGCGTGCGCTTCACGCGGCGAAAACCAGATCGATTGCTTCGCTCGCGGGTCGGACAGCGCGCTCTGGCACATCTGGTGGGATGGCGCAACCTGGATCGGCTGGGAGAATCTAGGTGGGCTCATAACTTCTGCGCCGAGTGCGGCCTCCTGGGAGACTGAGCGCCTCGACGTGCTGGTGCGGGGATCCGATTACAGCCTGTGGCACAAATCGTGGAACGGCGTCGCCTGGAGCGACTGGCAAGATCTTGGCGAAGAGCTGACATCAGCGCCGAGTTGCGTCTCGTGGGGGCCTGATCATCTGGACTGTTTCGCGAACGCCAGCCAGAGTTCGCTGATGAGCGCGGAGCGAGGCCTCCTTCGCCGGACGCTGAGTCGCTAGCATGATCACAGGCGACGAGCGAGCATAGGCATTTGTGCGCCACATTCGGATATATCTTCACCCAAAGACCTGACGGGCTCTGGAAACCTGTCAGGTCTGAACACTCAACTCTTGAACCGAATTTGGCAGGAAATCTCGCACGCTCGCGAAGCCAAGAGCATTTCCGCCCTCATTTGCCATATTCGCCCCTCTCCGGGTAGCATGGGCGCAGTTGCCGGACTATCCAGGAGAGGCGCTATGTTTACCGATTGCAGCGCGCTGTTGCTCAAAAATCCAGCTCAGCGCAACTATGGAGTCGCTGTCACCGACGTTGATGGCGACGGCGCGTTCGAGTTTGTAGTTGCCGGCTTTGGCTACCCTAACCTGGCGCTCAAATGGAATCAGGCGGGTCTGAAGAATATCGCGGACGACATACTGGCCGATTCTTATGATCAAGCGATCGGTCTGGCGGCGGGAGACATCGACGGCGATGGGCGCGAGGAGATCTATGTCCTCAATACCGACACCTTTATGGGTCCCAAACAATTCGGCGATCGGCTGTTCGCCCGGCGCGGCAATGGCTGGCAGGATCTCTTCGCCCTGCAGGAAAACCAGGCCGCGCTGAATCTTACAGCCGGCCGCTCGGTGGCGGCGGTTGATCGCGACGGTGATGGACGCTATGGCTTCTTCGTCGCAAATTACGGCGGCCCGATGCGGTTGTATGAACTGGACGCGCAGAACCGGTTGCGCGATGTCGCCGCAGCGGCGAACCTCAATTTCATCACCGGAGGACGCGGCATCGTCGCCCAGCCGCTGGTCTCCGAGCGTATGGACATCTTCATGACCAACGAGCGTGGCTCGAATTTCCTCTTCGTCAACCGCGGCGACGGTACATTCGATGAAATCAGTCGCGACGCCGGCATCCACGATCCGCGCGAGCATGGGCGCGGCGTAGCGGCGTTAGATCCCGATGGCGACGGCCTGTTTGATCTGGTCTACGGCAATTGGGAAAGCTCGCATCGCCTCTTCGCTCAGACTGCCCCCGGCGAATTCACCGACATCGCACCGACCGATATGGCGCGTCCATCCCCTGTGCGCACGGTGATCGCCGCCGATTTCGACAACGACGGCGCGCTGGAGATTTTCTTCAACAACATTGGCGCGCCAAACCGCCTCTTCGGTTGGCGCGACGGTCGGTGGACGCCGCTGACACTCGGCGATGCGCTCGAACCCTACGGCCTCGGCACGGGCGCGGCGGTGTGCGACATCGACGCCGATGGCCGCCTGGAGTTGCTGATCGCGCATGGCGAGATAGACGCGCAGCCGTTGAGTCTGTACCGCTCGACGCAATCGGACAACGCCTGGCTACGCGTATTGCCGCTCACGCGCTATGGCGCGCCAGCCCGCGGCGCTGTGGTCATGCTCTATGCCGGCGGGCGCGCCCAGGTGCGCGCTATCGATGCAGGCAGCGGCTATCTCTGCCAGATGGAGCCGACGGCGCATTTTGGGCTGGGCCGCACGGAGCACGTGGACAAGCTGGTTGTACGCTGGCTTGATGGTACCCAGACGACTTTGACCGATCTCGACGCAAACCAACTGATTCGGGTTCCTTATCCGACATCCTAGCTTCGGAGGCGACGTTTGAACTTTCAACAGCAATATTGCCCTGGCTGGGGTTCGCATTCGGCGGCTTCGGGCTGGTGTTTTTCGTCATCGGCGCGGTGATGCTGCTGCGCAGGACTGCGCGGGGCTGGTGAACCGTCGCCCAATCCTCCCTTTTTTGGAAAACTATGAAGCACAAGCCTGGTTTTGAAATTCGACCTTTCGACCTCTACCGGCGTATGGTTGCCGCCAGCGCCGCCGTTGGCAGAGAGCGCAATACCATTCACGTCTTCACCGAAGTCGATATCACCACACCACGGCGTCTTATCCGGGAGCATCGCGAACGAACCGGGGAACAACTCTCGTTCACTGCGTATGTCGTCGCCTGCCTCGCCCACGTCGTCGCCGAGAACCGCATGTTCAACGCATTCCGCAAAGGCGGGCGGCTCGTTGTGCTCGATGACGTCACGATCAGCGCGCTTGTCGAGCGCGATATCGCCGGGCAGAGCCTGCCGGAGCCGCTCGCCCTCCACGCGGCGGACAAACAGACCTACCGCCAGATTCACGACCAACTGCGCGCGGCGCAGCAGCAGCGCGACACACCGCACGGTTCATTATCAGGAGGAACATGGGTCGCCCGGCTCATCCCGGCTTTTCTGTTCAAGATGTTCATTCGGATTGCAGCGCGCAACATCAGCATGGCCAAACGCTATGGCGTTGTGGGGGTGACGGCCGTCGGCATGTTCGGCCCTGCACCGATGTGGATCGTCCCGCTCAGCGGCGCAACAGTGGTTGTCGCGGTAGGGAGTATTGTAGAACGTCCGGTGTGTATTGAGGGCCGAAGCGAGGTGCGTGAACACCTCTGTCTCACGCTCTCGTTCGATCACGACATCATCGACGGCGCCCCGGCGGCGCGCTTCGCCAGACGGCTCGCCGAAATTCTATCCGACGGCGCGGCGCTCTGCGAAGACGCGGAGTAACGACGCCCCTGTTTCGTCGCCGATTATGAAGCGATATTCAGGCCGGTCGTCTATTCGGCATCCAGCTCGTATAACAGGTCAAGCAGCATCTCTGACTGCTCTTCAACCGCAGCCGCATCGCCGCGATGTATGGCTGTTTCCAAGGCGGCGATCATTTCCTGGATTGCGGCAGCTACCAAACGATGATGCGTATGCTGCATGTCACCCTGACCCTGAGCGCAGCGAAGGGGAAGGGTCTCGATGGCTTGGGAATCCGAGATTCTTCGCTGCGCTCAGAATGACCGCATTGAGCATGCTGCATGTCACCCTGACCCTGAGCGCAGCGAAGGGGAAGGGTCTCGATGGCCTGGGAATCCGAGATTCTTCGCTGCGCTCAGAATGACCGCATGCG
>JANQID010000136.1 GCA_028282325.1 Chloroflexaceae bacterium
GCGCAGCGAAGAATCCCGGCTGTCGGGGACGCTGAGACCCTTCCCCTTCGCTGCGCTCAGGGTCAGGGTGACATGCGGCCTGTTCATTATCGTTTGGTAGCTTCCCAGGATCGTAGAGCATCCAACAGCGTGTCGTTCTGTTCCGGCGTTCCCACGCTGATGCGAATACAGTCGCGCAACAGCGGTTTGCGATAATAGCGCACCAGAATGCCCTGGCGTTCCAACGTTTGTTTGAGCGCCAGCGCATCGCCCGCAACGACGCGGCACAAGAGAAAATTCGCCTGGCTGGGATAGACGTGCAGAAACGGCAGTTCGCGCAGCGCGGCCAACAACCGCTCCCGCTCGGATGTCAGGCAGATCACGTTCGCTTCCAGATATGCGCGATCATCGAGCGAAGCGATCGCGGCGACCTGCGCAGCCAGATTGACATTGTAAGGCTGTTTGATTTTCCAGAGGTGCTCGGCGATAGCTTCGGGAACCAGGCCATAGCCGACGCGCAGCCCGGCCAATCCGGCCCACTTGCTGAATGTGCGCAACACCGCCAGGTTTTCGTATTGACCGACCAGCGAGGAGAATGCCAGATCGCCGTGCCCGCCGCCGGGCGTGAACTCGATGTACGCTTCGTCAACCACGACCAGCAACGGCAGATCGAGCAGCCGCTCGACCTCGGCGCGCGTGGTCAGGTTGCCGGTCGGGTTATTCGGCGAGGTCAGAAAGAGAACTTTGGCGTTCGTTTCGGCGGCGGCGCGCTCGATGGCGTCGATGTCGAGCGCAAAGTCGGCGTGGCGTGGCGCTTCGACCAGCCGCCCGCCGCAGACGCCGGTATCGAATGCGTACATCCCGAATGTCGGCGGGCAATCGATCACCGCGTCGCCCGGCGCGAGGAACAGCCGCAGCAGCAGATCGATGATCTCGTCGGCCCCCGCGCCGCACACAATGCGCTCAACCGATTGGCCCGTGTAATCGCTCAGGGCTGCGCGCAGGCGTTGATGCTCAGGGTCGGGGTAGATGGCGTAATGGGCTTCCTGCTCCAGCGCGGCGCGGGCGCGGGGCGACGGGCCGTAGGGGTTTTCATTTGCATCGAGCTTGATCAGCCGTTCGATCGGCAATCCCAGCCGTTCGGCCAGCACATCGAGCGGCGCAATCGGCGTATACGCTTCCAGTTGGGCGATGTCAGGCCGAATCAGGCGGGTGATAGACGGCATGCAAAGCTCCTTTTCCCGGCTTGCTGCGCACGCGGCGAACGCGACCGGGAACACATCTGTGGCTTACACCGCCCCCAGTTCAATAAGCGACTGGCCGGCTGCGATGACAGCCTCGCGGGACGGACGAAATTGAACGCCTGTCAGATCGGTGACATAACGATTTTCGGAGTGTGGCTCGACATTCATATCGGCCAGAATCGTTTTGAGCGAACGGTCAAAAAGGGCCAGAAATCGAACCACAGGGGCGGGCAAGGTTCTGGTCGGTATTTTAGCACCCTTTTCGGGAAATGCCTGATTTAGCGTTGCAGCTATTTCAGCCATCGACAAGGTTTCAGCAGAGCCTATCAGCCTTCGGCCTCCGACGCCTTCGGCGGTTAAAGCGGCAGCGTGCAAGTCCGCCAGATCGCGAACATCGACAACCGGGAAATAGACCGGTGGTACGGCCGGGTAGGCGCCGCTGAACAGCAGCTTGATAACATCGAGAGACGTGGCTGCTCGGCTGTCCAGAGCCGGGCCGAGGACGAAACCGGGGTTGATGACAGCCATGCGTTTTTCAAAGCCGTTTTCCCGCGCCCACTGCCAGGCTGCTTTCTCGGCAAGCGTCTTCGAAATGATGTAGGGCGATGCCGGCGGCCAATCCACGTCGGTCCAATCATTTTCTCGTACGACGAAGTTGCGGGGGCGCCGGGCCCGATACATCATAGCCACCATTGAGGAAGTCATAACGATCTGCTGGACGTTCGTCCCGGCGGTTTTGACGGCGTTCAAAACACGCAATGCGCCATCACGCGCGGCGGGCGTCAGGTCAAGGCGACCTTTCGGCTGTTGCAGCGGGAAGGGCGAAGCCACATGCATCACATAATCAACGCCGTTCACCGCGTCCGTCCAGCCGGCGTCGCTTTCCAGGTCCGCCTGCGTGAGCTCGAGGGCGGAAACGTCGGCCCCGGCCTGTGTCAGCGCATCTTTCAACGCGTCGCCCCTGGCCATATCCCTGACGGTTCCCCGAACGACGTAGCCCTTTGCGAGCAGGTTAAGTGCAATATGCTTGGCGATAAATCCGCTCAAACCGGTAATCAGTACTGTTTTCGTCATTGTTGTTGTTATGCCTTGCAGCCGCCGCTCGTACGGCACTGTTCTTGATCATTCGGATCGGACACATTTATTAGTGTACCATGTTTGCTCTTGGGGTTGCGAAAGCGGAGCATCTTGTCAAGACGCGTTGTAAGGGCCAAGAAACCGTTCGTATAAGTTCGTTGTGCTCTCCGGGACTGAGGGTGATATGTTTGCCCGGGGCGATCTGCACCGGGACGCGGTTCTGCTCTCGCTTCTTCGCGTAGCGGGCGGCCAGCGTTTCACGCGTAGCAAGATAGTCTGCCAGATTGCTATGCCACGCCGGCGTGCCGAAGCTACGCAATAGTGTCAGCGTTACAGGCTCAATCTGATAGACCGCTTTGGGACTATTCACCGGGCGGTCGGGCTTGTCTGAATTATATAGCGCAATCCCGGCATCAACAAACTGGTGCATTGTCTGGCGGCGTACTGTCTCGCGAGTATTCGGCGCATAGTCTTTGCCATAGTGCTCTCGCACCCAATTCATAATAGGCGTAACTCCTATAAGCGGGTTTTCGGCATCGGCCCAGGCTTTGCCGGGCGTGAGGTTTAGCAGAGCCAGAAGACAAAGGGCGGAACGTGCATTGTGTTGCGCCCGCGGCAGGCCAAGCGATATGATAACTTGTTTTGCAGCTTCGATGTCATCGTGCATATCGGTCACACGTTCAGACTCGCAAGCTTCTCATCAATCATCGTCTGCGAAAGTATGCTTTGCCGCATAGTCCATTTACCAAGCTCGCTCAAGGCATCGCGACTTGGATACTTGATGAGCTTGAGATCGGCTGCATTGACTTGCGTATGGCCGTTGAAGCGCCTGAATTGCTCATCGATAGCAGTCGTGTTGAGAAACATAGCCAGTCCGTAAGCGAGCGCCTCGGATAAGCCATGTCTGTTCTCGTGAAACACGTTTAGATGATTCTCAAAGCCTAGCATCGGAGCATTGGCAAACACGGCGGGATCAACGACGCTCGCTACGATCCGCCGCTTTTCCTCTTTCGACGAGAAGCGGCGCACCACGCAGTAAAAGCCGTTTGGATATAACCACTTTTCCGTGTCGTCATTTCGCAATATAGCATTCGGTTTCTTTGCGCCCGGCATCGGCCACGTCAAACCGCTATTGCTGAAATGTCCGGGGTAGAGCAGGGGGACAGTATGCGACTCAGGCATATCACTTAAATGCGCCCTGACTCGAAAATCGACGACAGGCCCGGTCGAAACTTTGATGCCAAGGTCGTTTAGCGAGTACCGAATGGCCGGGTAGAGCTCAAGGCTGTTCTCGTAAGGCGAAGTCGGCACGTGGATGAATTGCTCCGGGTCATCCGGTAATACGATCCGGTCGAAAGGATGTTTATAGCTGGCAAGATCGCTGAATGTGTCGTCAGTTGACGTGGACACCGTGACCGAACCTTGCCGAGCGTGACGATCGAGCAGGATAATGATGTTTTCTTGCAGCACATCATCATCCTTAAAGGCCCTGGTGCGTGATTCGAACAGATGTATGCGCCGAAGCGCCGCTCGTTGCAGCACGTATTCACGAAAAGGTCGGTAGTATGGCCCATTGCAAAAACTGCGCGGGATGATGGCGACAAGTTGTCCGTGGTCGTCTAGTAATGCCAGCGCTAATGCCACAAAGGCGGTGTACAAATTGACCGTTTCAATACCAGCCTGCCGTAATATTATTCGATGCGCCGAGTCGCTGCGAATTTTCTTGTACGGAGGATTTAGAATGGCATGCGTATACGTTGGCAACTCATCGGCAAAGAGATTGCCGGAGAGCCAGTCAGCAGCGGCATAGATGAAGTCTTCGCCTCGAATATGCGCGGAAAAACCGGTATATGCGTTGTACTTCTCCAACGTTTGGGTAAGATAGGGATGCAGTGCGTCATCAAATTCGAAAGCATCGATCTCCAGACTCTTGAAATTGAAGCCGCCCGAAACCCATCTATCGAGAAAAGCCCCTGAGAGAGCGCCGATCCCCGCGCCGGCATCGAGCAAGCGGCATCTGGAGTCTTCTCGTTGTTCAAAGAGATGCGCCATAAATCGAGCAATTGCGGCGGGCGTGAAGAATTGGCCGAGCCGCGCCTTTTTCTTCGGATCGGAAGCTTTTGATACGATGAGTGGTGATCGTTCATATTCTGAAAGCAAAGATGCGCCTCACAACAAGGAGTTTCCCGATCAGTCAGTCGGGAGGCAGCGGGCGGTTCGCAAATCGCCCTTATGCCCTAACTGGAGCCTTCAACCAATTTTAGCACACGCAACGCCCGCAGCGTCACCCATTTGTTGGGTTGGTTCTTCGCTCCAAAGTCGGCCCAGGTCTTTCCGGCGTAGCTGTATTCCAACGGCCAACGCCCCGCTTCGTCTTGCTTCGCGCAGATCAAGGTTAACGCATTTTCCAGGCGTTGATCACCGCCATACCCCAGTCGCGCCAGCGCTTCAACATTTTGCAGCACGTCGGTGACGTAGAACACCGGGAAGCCAAATTTCCACCAGTTCCCGCTCGGCTTGTCGCTATAGCCCGCGGAATAATCGGCTCGCGCCGGATCTGTGCTGAAGAGAAAGTCTGCTCCCTGGCGCATCGCGCGGTCAATCAACGGCGTTCGTCGCTCCTCCGACCAGACGCCGAAGGCCTGCATCACCTTGACTGCGCCCCAGGCGCAGGGCAATTTGTTGTTGGCTCCACAGGCGAACAATGGCCCGCATTTGCCGGCGTAATACCGCAGTTCGGCGTGTCGTTCATCGGCAGGGGCGACTCCTTCGCCGGCGACGCTGCGCGCCATCCAGTCAAAGGCCACCTCCAGTCGCGGGTCGTCATACCCCAACTCGACCAGCGCCCAGCACAAGTTGCCTTGCAGACAGTCCGCCGTGCCAGACGGCGCGCCCGTGGTCGTGAAACGTCCGCCGGGAGCTAACGCATGGTCGAGCAGATAGGCGCATGCCTGCGCGATACGGTCGTCGTGAGCGGCCGACGCGCCCAGTTGCGCCAGCACAATAATCGCCCAGACGGCGGCGTAGTACTTCGGATTATACCCTGGACCGGGCTTGGCCCAATAGCCCGCCGCATTCATCGCGCTCAGGACGGTCGCGATTGGCCCTTCTGCGTACGCCGCGTCCCGCGCCGCGCAGAGTTCCGCATCGTCTTCCAGACGGCCCAGCAGGTCGCGCAGCGCCAGATAGCGCACCCCGGGCGAATCCGATTCCAACAGCCATACTACGGAATCGGCCTTCAGGCGATCTTGCCACGGCATATGCTATCTCCTACGAGTTGAGCCGTATGACGCTTCTTTATGAGAAGCGCGATCGGCGCGCAAATCAAGCCTGGCGCGGACTTCGGCGCTTGAGTAGGTGCGGCCACGTGCAGCCGATGAACGGCGCACTGCGGGTTGCGGCACATCGGCGAGGGTTAAGATGGGTAAGGCGTGCGGACTGGAAATCCGCAATACTCGCTGCCAATTCGTCAAGGGTACGTTCGAATGGTTCGACAGCATTGGCAGTGCAGCTCACATAGTCAATGTCATACATCGGGGTATGACCTTTCTTGGGCGGGAGTGACTCCGCAGACAGGTTTAGTATATCATACCGGAGTCGGGGGCGCCGAAGTCAAGCGGGTCCTCGCGCTTAGGTACACCACCCCAAAGGTGTCTTTCCGGTAGCGGTGGAGTCTCCGCACGTTGGGATGGTCCTGGGCGGCGATCTAGGCTAAAACCTCGTCATGCTCTGCCGCGCTCAAAGCTGGCGCCACTATCGCTGTGAGTGTATTTCTTGTGACAGGAACTGCCAGAGGCTTCCGAGACGTGGAGCAACCGGGCAACCTCCACCTGCTAGTGTCCCCGTTCACTCATCTGCACTACCAACGCCCGCTTGTACTCCCGCGCGTCGCGCACCGTCGCCAGAAACTCGTCCAACGTCTGAGCGTCTATCATCGCGCCGCGTGCCTACCTACCGCTCTTTGCCGCCACGACAGGTGGGACTATGGCTGGCTGTTCTTCGCAGCTCCAGTAGGATTTCTATAGCTTCACATCCACACAAAGAGCGTCTTTTCTATTTTTCTCTTGAAGCGCTTGATTTTCATCTTGTTCAGTTTCTCGCTGTTATACAGAGAAAGGTATCTGAGTTTGCTGTTTTTTGCGCACGTGCCCAGAAGTGCAAACTTCACTATTTTCTTTATAGGTTGCCGCAATATCAAGCGATCTACCCACCACGGAGCGCCTAATGTTGTGATTACAAGCACTTTTCTCAAACTATCCAGTCGCGGCTTTATTGGCCCAAAATCACTGGCGTGTTCATACGCAATTCCCGGCCCCCAAACTCGGTCGAACCACCCTTTTAGAATAGCTGGAAATCCGAACCACCATGTTGGGAATAGCAAGACCAAAGCCTCCGCTTCTTGCAGCCTCTCTACTTGGGCTGCAACATTCGATGCATCGTAACTCTTGGCATAATACGACTGCCTCTCATTGACAGTTAGCGCTGGTTCGAATTTTTCTTCGTAAAGATCTTCAACCATCACCTCATGCCCAGCTTGCTTAAGAGTATTTACCACATTCTGTGTAAGCGTTGCACAGAGGCTATCTTTTAATGGATGCGCTGTGACAATAAGACATTTCATACGTTTTTCTTGTTTCTAACAGAATTAGACAGCAATCACGTGGCCTATGATCGCCTGAAGCTGTCTTCGACGACGATCGTGCCGTCTATGATCGCCCGGAGTCATCGTATCCTTTGCGCGGGCTGTAGCACATACCTTGTTGCTAGCGCGCATCAGGAACCCGATCCTTAAGCATTCTCTGCCAAACCCGCCCCGTCTGCTCGACCAACTGCGCGCCGCCCTCCGCTGCAAACGCCCCTCGATCCGCACCGAAGAGATCTGTGTCGGATTAAAGCCGGCTAATCTGGAGGAGGACGTTCGGTTGAAATGGTTGCAGCTATTGGCACGGCAGTGGGGTGTTGGCGTGCATACACCAACCGTAGTATATCACACAAAAATGCAGCCTGCAATCCCCAGCCGCCATCGCGCAAGGCCGATGCACGCTCAGCCGCAGAACGTATCTCGCAAAATCGCCCGGCATGCCACCATGCTATGCATATCAGCGTTAGAATACTAAAGGGAGACAAAAACGAGCATAGTCGCGCCGGTCGCGAAGCAGCGAGCGGCGCGGAAGGAAGCGGTGATATGCCTGAACACGTTGATCTTTTGCTCACGCGCGGAACGGTGGTGACGATGGACGCCAACGGTGCGATCTATCCCGATGGCGCGGTGGCGGTGCGCGGTCGCGAGATTGTCGCGGTCGGCCCAACCAACGAATTGGTTGAGCGCTATGCCGCGCAGGATGTGTGCGACTGTCGCGGGTGCGCGGTTATTCCCGGGTTGATCAATGCCCACGCGCACGTGCCGATGAGCCTGTTGCGCGGTCTGGTCGCCGACCAGCAGCTCGATGTGTGGCTGTTCGGTTATATGTTCCCGGTGGAGAGTCAGTTCGTTGATGCGGAGTTTAGCTATGTCGGCGCGCTGCTGTCGTCCGCCGAGATGGTGCGCGGCGGAACGACGACCTTCGTTGATATGTACTACTTCGAGGAGCAGGTCGCTCGCGCCGCCGATGAAGCCGGCATGCGCGCGATCTGCGGCCAGACGGTGATGCGGCTGCCCACGCCCGACGCGGCGTCGTTTGACGCAGGGCTGGAACGTGCGCGCGCGTTCATCGCCGAATGGCACAACCACGACCGCATCATCCCGACGGTCGCGCCGCACGCGCCCTACACCTGCACCGACGCCATCTACCAGGAGGCGGCGGCGCTCTGTCGGCGCTATGGCGTCCCACTGGTGACGCACCTGTCCGAGACGGCGCGCGAGGTGCAGGAGAGTCGCCAGGAGCGCCAGGCGACGCCGATCGCCTACGCCGAGCGCGTTGGGGCGTTCGACGGTCATTGCATCGCCGCGCACTGCGTCCACGCCACCGAGGATGACATTCTGCTGCTGCGCGAGCGCAAGGTTGGCGCCGTGCCTTGCCCCAGCAGCAACCTGAAACTGGCCAGCGGCATCGCCCCCTATCGCCGCTTGATCGAATCGGGCGTGCGCACCGGGTTGGGCACCGACGGTCCGGGCAGCAACGACGACCAGGATATGTTTGCCGAAATCCACCTGGCCGCGCTATTGCCGAAAGGCGCCTCCGGCGACCCGACAGTCGTGCCGGCCCGCGAGGCGCTGGCGCTGGCGACAAGCCAGGGCTCCAGGGCGGTCCACCTCGATCATATGATTGGTTCGCTGGTGCCGGGCAAACGCGCCGACATCGCTGTGATCGAAGTGGGCCAGATCCACAGCGCGCCGCGCTACACCTACAGCAACGACGCAATCTACTCCTACCTGGTCTACAGCGCGCGCGCCGCCGATGTCCGGGATACCCTGGTCGATGGGCGCTTTCTCATGCGCGATCGCCAACTGCTGACAATCGACGAGCAGCGCGTGCTGGAACAGTCGCAAGCCATCGCCGATCGAATCAATGCGTTCCTGGCGAATCGCGAACAGAACTTGCTCGACAAGATCCTGGCCATCGGCGGCATCGAGCCGACCGAGATCTTCGAGGTGCAAGTCAAGGCGCGTCTGAAAGAGAACAATGTCGAGTGCATCTACGCGCTGCTGGAGCATCCCGATATCACCGTGGTCAAACCCAGCGAACGCACGCAGTACGACACGTATTTCTTGTTTGATGACGTTGAGCGCGGACGCATTCGCATTCGCGAGGATCATCGCCTCGATCCGGGCGCACGGGTTGATCCGAAGTATACGATCACCCTGATGGCCGAGGCGCAGCGCGGCGAGTATCCGTCGGCGATTGTGCTATCGCGCGCCCGCTACACCGCGCGCGCCGACCGCACGCTGCGCTTCTATCGCGAATACTTCCAGCCCGACCGGGTGGTTGAACTGGAGAAACGCCGCAAGCGCTGGCGTATTCTGTACAAAGGCTGGGATTTCGCCATTAATATGGATACTATCGTCAGCGGCGGCGATCCCGGACCGTTTCTGGAGATTAAGTGCCGCACCTGGAGCAGCAAAGACGCCGAGATGCGCGCGGCGTTGATCGGCGAGTTGCTGGATCTGTGCGCGGTCGATGAACCGGCGCTCGTCAAGCAGGAATATATCGAGATGCATTAAGATCGGGAGCGGGTGTGGAGTGCGGCAGCCAGGCCGTCGCACTCCGAACATTGTCAGCGAGCATAGCAGAACAAGGACATACGCGTGAAACATCCTGATCGTTACGTCATTGGCCTGACCGGCGGCATTGCCTGCGGGAAGAGCCTGGTGTTGGCCCGGTTGACCGAACTGGGTGCGCAGACGATTGACGCCGACCAGGTGGTGCATCGTTTGCAGCAGCCGGGCGAACCGGTCTACCAACGCATCGTCGCCGAATTCGGGCCGGACGTGCAAACCGCGCCGGATGGCCCGCTCGATCGCCAGAAGCTGGCGGCCATCGTCTTCAACGATCCGGCGGCGCTACGCCGGCTTGAGGTGATTGTCCACCCGGCGGTTCGCGAAGCGATCCTCGCCTGGCTCGACGCGCTGCCTGTTCAGGCCGGGGAAACAGTGCGTCCGGCGGCGGTAATCGATGCCATCCGGCTGCTCGAAGGCGGCTGGCAAGCCATCTGCGACGCGGTCTGGGTGGTGACTTGCCCCGAGGCGCAGCAGATCGAACGGCTGGTGACCCGACGCGGCATGAGCGAGGCTGAAGCCCGCCATCGCATCGCTGCGCAGCCGCCCCAGGCCAGTCGTCTGCCCGCCGCCGATGTCGTTATCGATAACAGCGGCGCCGTCGAGGACGTTTTGGCGCAAGTCGAGCGCGCCTGGGAACAAGCGTTGATTGCTCTCCAGCGTTGAGCCGGGAAAAAGAGGCGGGGCGAGTTGTGTGAGAAGCTCCGCCGGACAGATTTGCAATGCGCAGGCTGCCATCGGGTTAGCTCGCGGCAACGGCCTGCCGGTAAAATGTCTCGAGCTTATCTGACGGCAGCAGACCAAGCTCATGCTCCAGGCTGCGGATGCAGATCTGGTACTGGCGTACGGCGAGGTGGCGCAAATTCTGTGCCATATAGCATTGCATCAACATCAGATGCGCTTCTTCGTCGCAACTATCGCAGGCGAGAGCGCGACGACAGAACATAATCGCGCCGGGATGGTCGTCATTTTCGTAGTAATAGCGCGCCAGGCGATGCAGAGCTTCGAGATACATCGTGCGACAAACTCGCCGCGTCTCCTCGGCCCAATCTCCATAGCGATCTTCTTCGAGAAAGTCGCCGCTGTACAGATCGGCGGCGATTGCATATTCGCGCACCGCCGCCGCAACTTCGTCGTCCGCATACAGTGTGCGCGCCCGTTCGATCGTCTGCTTGAAGATCTCGTTCTCAACCCAGATGGATAGGCGCGGATCGATCTGATAACAGCCGTCGGCAAAATCCACAATCTTCATATCCGGCGCGATCGTGCGAAAGGTCTGGCGCAAGCAATAGATGGCTTGATGCAGGCTGCGGCGGGCCAGCTCAGGTTCCGAGTCGGGCCAGAACATCTCGGCGAGCACCTCCTTGGATACGGCTACGCGACGGGTGATGAGATACTTGAACAGCGTTCGCGCGCGCGAACTTTGCCAACGCTCAACCGGCGCGTCGTTGCAATAGACCCGAAACCGCCCGAAGCAATACACGACTAGCCCCTGATGATAAACTATCGCCGGCGTTTCGGTCGCGTCAGGTTCGACCGGAGTATGCGCAGCCAACTCATCGGCGAGTTCGTCTTCTTCCTGCTCGTCCTGTTCTTCCTGCTCATTCGCCTGCTCGTCCGCGTCCACGGTTTCGATGATGATGCCGGGATCGGGTGTTTGCCGGCCTGTGTTGGCAGACGCGGCGCGATCGGCCAATAGTGCGATGGGTGGCTGGATCGGAACATCGGCGGTCATATTATTGCCTTCGACCAGTTGACGCCACCAACTGGACAGACGTTTGGCCAGCGAGGGACGTTGGGTCTGGCTTGCGGGGACTGAGGTCATCGCTGCCTCTTCCGGCAAGAAATAGAGGCAATCAAGCTGCTGGTCAGGCTCGAACAGCCTGACCCAGGCAGCGCGCAAGGCTTCGGCGGCGTGCGGCAGCCGGGAGATGAGATCACGCTGCAATTCGGCGATGACAGTTTCGGTAGTATGGCGTTCGCTCTGCTGATCATCCAACTGCTGCCAGCGCAGCACTTCCTGGCAGAGCTGGGCTGCAACGGCTAATACGCCGCCTGGCGGCGCGATATGCAAGTTATCCAACGCCTGTTGGGTTTGATTGAAGTATTTGGCGGCCTTGCGATAATCGCCCTGCCCAATCGACATATTGGCCAAATGCCAGGCGACATACCCGATCGCGAGCTGATCGTTCTCGGCTGCCGCAATACGTGCGGCGGCCAGTGCGCGCGCGACGGCTAGCGTTGCCATACCCTGATTCCAATGGACAATCGCTTGCCCGATCAGTGTACGCCAGAGGCCGTTGTGATCATTGTCGGTACGAAAAGCGGTCTCTGCCTCAGCAAATAATTCGAGCGCCTGATCCCAGCCGGCTTCATGCAAACACACCAGCGCTTGACGGTATTCTGGCCAGCCCTGGCGCATTTCTATATCGAAACCGTTCCGGCGCGCACGATGAGAGGTTATGCCACTCATTGCAACTCTCCTCAGAAAACACGAGGCGTGCCCTGACCAGACAGGTCAAGACTCCGCTGCTAGTGGCCATATACTCCTGAGTTCTCTCTCTCCGCGGCGACGCTAGTGGAATGCTGGGGGGCATGGGGAAAGAACGCAATCTCCTTCTATAAAACACTAACGAACTACTCTTGTGGTTTTTGTCGTTAACAAATCGTTGATTCCAGTCGAATTACAATATTCTATAGTAAAAACATGTCGATACCCCGGAAGACTCTCATCCGTAGCGTCGGCAGCCCGCCGATAGTGGTATACTGGCCCTATTCTTGGTAGCGGGAACTGGCATATGCATGAGCTTGAATTTCTGGAGCAATTGATCCGCATTCCTTCGGTGTCATATGGCGAAACCGATGCGGCGATCTTTCTGGTCGAGCAGATGAGCGCGCTGGGCTTCCAATCGTTCATCGATGGTGCGGGCAACGCGACGGGCAGTGTTGGCGACGATGGCCCGTTGGTGGTGTTGCTGGGTCATATCGACACTGTACCGGGAGATGTGCCGGTGCGCATCGAGGGTGGCAAACTCTATGGGCGCGGCGCGGTGGATGCCAAAGGGCCGTTCGCGACGTTCGTCTGTGCCGCGGCGCGGGCGCATCAGGCGGGGACGTTGGGGTGTCGAGTCACTCTTGTCGGCGCCGTGGAGGAAGAGGTCGCAAGCTCGAAGGGCGCGCATTTCGTGGTTGACAAGTACGCTCCCGACTATTGTGTGATCGGCGAGCCGAGCGGCTGGGATCGGGTGACGCTGGGCTATAAAGGCCGGCTCCTGGCGCACTATCGGCTGGAGCAGCCCGCCGCGCATAGCGCCGGCGAGTTGCGCGCCGCTCCCGAAGCGCTGGTCGATTTCTGGCTGGCGGTGCAGCAGCATTGCGCGCCGCACAATGCCGGGCGCGAGCGGCTGTTCGAGCAGCTCATTCCGTCGTTGCGTTTGGTAAACAGCGGCGGCGACGGCCTGACCGACTGGGTCGAGGCGACGGTTGGGTTTCGCTTGCCCGAAGGAATCGAGCCGCACATGCTGGCCGAGGAGTTGCGGGGTATGGCCAACAACGCAGCGTTGCGTTTTGAAGGCGCGTGTCCTGCGTTTCGCAGCCCGCGCACCACGCCGCTCGCCGGCGCGTTCGTGCGCGCGATCCGCGCCGTTGGCGGCGCTCCCGGCTTCGTCCACAAAACCGGCACCGCCGATATGAACGTCGTCGGCCCGGCGTGGCAATGCCCGATCGTAGCCTATGGACCGGGCGACTCGCGACTGGATCACACGCCGGATGAGCATATCGACCTGGCCGAGTTTCAGCGCGGCGTCGCGGTGCTGACCAACGTGTTGGAGCATATTCGATAGCCGATAGCCGATATTCGATAGGGTTATGGTTGAGCGTCGCGGGTTTTGCTCAGCGTGTGATGGAGTCAAGGCAAAAGGTGAAGGGGAAAAGGCAAAAGGTGAAAGGCAAAAGGCAAAAGGTGAAAGGCAAAAGGCAAAAGGCAACAGGCAATTCGCACGTTGCGATGACCTATAGCTACCAAACGATAATGAACAGGCCGCATGTCACCCTGACCCTGAGCGCAGCGAAGGGGAAGGGTCTCAGCGTTCCCGGCAGCCGGGATTCTTCGCTGCGCTCAGAATGACCGCTGGCGGTAGATCCAAATTCGTTTGGTAGCTACGCTGAGAGTCGAGCGCGCGGCGGGATGGGCTACTCGGTTATCGGATGTTCGGCTATCGGCTATCAAGAACGTCCTCTGGGGTGAGGCAGCCGCTGCCGGGGAATAGCCGCGCGACTTGGGGGGCGAACAGCGGCGAAGCGCCCAGGATCGCCGACGGCGACCCGTCGGCGATGATGTCGCCCTGGCTCATCAACAACACGCGATCCGCCGCCGCCGCCGCCAGCTCCACGTCGTGTGTCACCAGCAGAATGGCCATACCCTCGGCGCGCCAGCCGCCCAGCAAGTCGGTCAGCGTGCGCTTGGCGGCGTAGTCGAGGCCGCGCGTCGGCTCGTCGAGCAGCAATGCGCCGGGTCGCGTCACGGTGACGGCGCCGAGCGCGACGCGCTGGCGTTCCCCGGCGCTCAGGTCGCGCGGGTAGGCGGCGGTCTTGTCGGCCAGCCCCAGCCGCCGCAGCAACGCCGTTGGGCTCAGGCTATCGTGCGCACCGGGCTGCTGCGCCAGACCGTGGTTGCGCAGCGTGATCAGCAACTCCTCCTCGACCGTTTCGGCAAACAACAGCGCGTTGGGGTCCTGCGGCAAATAGCCGACGAAGCGGCACACGTCGAACACCTCGCGCCCGGCAATGCTCCGCCCTCGCACGTCGATCCGGCCCTGGCGCGGTTTGACCAGGCCGACCAGCGCCTTGAGCAGCGTCGATTTACCTGCGCCGTTGCGTCCCATCAACGCGACGATCTCGCCGGAATGCACGGCCAGCGATACGCCGCGCAGCACCGGGCGGTTGTCGTAGCGAACATCGAGATTGCGCACGTTTAGGTAGGGCGTTGTTTGGAATGTTTTGACGGTCGGTTTTGGCGACGGACATTCGGGCGGTGCGGCGGCGCGGCTGAACGCCAGCCCTTCTTTTACCGTCAGCGGCAGCGGATCCCAGCCCAGCGCGCGGCCCAGCGTCACCAGCGGCGGGCCGGACAGATCGATCTCGCGCAGCACCGCGCGGGTCGGCCCGATGCGCGGCGCGGCATCTCCACCCGGCAGGAAGATCAGTGTATCGACGAACGGTAACACGCGCTCCAGGCGATGCTCGGCCAGCAGTACGGTCAGCCCCAGGTCGCTGTTGAGCCGCATCAGCGCGTGCAGTACATCGGCGGCGGATTGCGGATCGAGCTGCGAAGTCGGCTCGTCGAGCACGAGGATGCGGGGGCGCAGCGCCAACGCCGCCGCGATGGCTACACGCTGGCGTTCACCACCCGACAGCGTGTCGAGTCGTCGCTGGCGCAACGGCGCGAGGTCAAGCAAATCGAGCGCTTCCTCGACGCGCACGCGCATTTCCGGACGCGGCAGCGCGGCATTTTCCAGCGCGAAGGCGATTTCATCTTCCACCCGATCGACAACGAATTGTGCTTCGGGGTCTTGAAAAACGAACCCGACGCGGCGGCTCATCACGCGTGGTTCGGCGCGCACAGGATCGACGCCGTTGACGATCAGCTCACCGGCGAGCGTGCCGCCGCTGAAGTGCGGTGTCAGACCATTGACGCAACGGAGCAGGGTCGATTTGCCCGCGCCCGATGGGCCGACCACCAGCGCGAATGCAGCTTCGGGCAGGTGCAGGCTCAGGTCGCGCAGCGTCGGGCGTGTAGCTTCCGGGTAGGTATAGGTGATGTGACGAAATGTGATCATAGCCGATAGCCGAACATTCGATAACCGAGTAGCCCATCCCGCCGCGCGCTCGACTTTCCGCGTAGCTACCAAACGAACTTGGATCTACCGCCAGCGGTCATTCTGAGCGCAGCGAAGAATCCCGGCTGCCGGGGACGCTGAGACCCTTCCCCTTCGCTGCGCTCAGGGTGACATGCGGCCTGTTCATTATCGTTTGGTAGCATAGGTCATCGCAACGCGCGAACTGCCTGTTGCCTTTCACCTTTCACCTTTCACCTTTTGCCTTTTGCCTTTCACCTTTTGCCTTTTCCCTTGACTCCATCACACGCTGAACGAAGCCCGCGACGTTCAGCCCTGAGACTTTCGGCTATCGATTATCGGATTATCGGCTATAACCATCGCCGGTACGGCCAGCCCCAGAATCGCCGCGCCGACCAGCGCGTCGAACTCCGGCGGTTGTAGGCGTGGGTAAGGCGTGAACGCCAGCGATTGCCGATCAATGCCGGGAAGCGGCGCGAGCCACACGACGAGTAACATCGCTGCTCCGGCCAATATCAGCGCATCGCGCCGCGACCAGCGCTCGACCCGATAGACCGTGTGGCGCGTGCGCCGCCCCGCGCTGGCCACAACGCCGATCACCGCGCCCGCGCCTGCCAGCATCAACCCCGCACCAGGCAGCTCCCAGCCCCAGGCCAGCCGCAGGAGCCAGCCTGCAAGCACGGCGGCCAACCCGCCGACCAGCGCCGTTTGGTAGACCGCCTGCCGTCCCTGATTGTCGCCGCCGGCGAAACCGCGCGCCGTCATCGCCTCGGCCAGCTGCAACGCGCGCTCCAGGCCGCCGACCAGCAGCGGCATAAACAGCGGCAGCCAGTCGCGTATACGGCGCACCCGATGACCGCGGATCGCCTGGGCCTCGCGGATCTGCTGAAACTGGCGCAGCGTGGTCGGCACAAACGTCACTGCAATCGAGATCACCAGCGCGACCGGATAGAACGCGCGCGGAACCAGGCGGATCAGCGACCGGATCGGCAGCACGGCGTTGAGCACGGTAAATGCTGCAAAAAAGCCGCCGATCACCAGGCCGTTGAGCGCGCCGAACGTCAGCGCTTCGAGCGTGATTCTTCCGCCGATGATCGGGATCGTCTCCGGTATGCGAAAGAGCACGGTGAAGCCGGTATGCGAAAACGCCGCGTTGAACAGTGCCGCTATCGGAACGACGAGCAACGTCAATCGCAGCGGTGACACCGGCGGCATTGGCCCGGACGCCGACGAATGCGCCGCCGCCGATACCAGCGCGAGGCTTAACAAAATGAGCGTGAGGTAGAGCGGATTGCGTGTTAGCGACAATGCCGCCAGCGTTGTGAGCAGCCAGCCGCCCCAGGCCAACGGATGCGTCATATCATTGCGCCCTGCGGGGACCTGCCGCGACATCGGGAACGACGCCTGTCGGCATTGGCTCAGGAGCGGGCCGGTAGGCGAAATCGAAGCGTCGCCGGAACCGCCGCAGCGCCCGAATCGCCGGCGCGCCGACGGCCAGCATTAGCAGCACATTGCCCGCCGATCGCATAAAATCCCATTGGAGCGACGTAACCAGATAGAACGTCGCGTAGCGTTGCACGCCTTCAACTATCCCGATCCCCGGCGTCCACGACTGACCGGGATCGCTCGTGAAGAACGGCCAGAACCAGAGGTTCATAATCGCGCCGTAGACTAGCCCCCAAAGCGCCGCGAAAATCGCCAGCGTGACGATCTCGGCGCGGCGCCCCTCGCCGTCGAACAGCCGCACGACCGGGTGGCACAATGGGGCGGAGAGGCCGATCCACCCGGCGGTGAACATCTGGTAGGGCAGCCACGGGCCGACGGTTCCGGTGATCAGCGCCGAGACGATCAGTGTGAGTGCGCCCATCAGGAAGCCCATCCGCCCGCCGTACACATAGCCGACCAGGATGATCAGAAAAAAGATGGGGCTGTAGCCGCCGGGCCCGGGCACGGCGGTCTCGACGAACCGCAGCACGGAATTTATTGCCACAAGCACACCGAGCAGCGCGATCAGCTTTGCGCCGAGCGCCTGGCCCTGCGTCTCGAAGAGCAATGCAACGAAGCAAAGACTGACCAGTGCAGTGAGCAGCAACGGAGCATCGTTGCTATGCGCCTGACCCATCCCCACAGCTTCGATTGACGGCAGCAGGAACGGATAGATGAACGCTAGACCGCCGATGACGGAGGTCAAACCATAGATCGCTATGCTAAGCAGGCGTTGTCTCTGCATCACTGCCTCGCGCGAATCAGGACGAAACCGCCCGCAAGCATCAGCGCCAGGATCGCGAAAAACAGGTAATCCCGTCGCATATCGGCGTCATCGTTCGCTGTGTCATTCGCCTGGGCCGCCACGACAGGCTCCGGTATGATAGCACTCTCCGGCGCCGGGCGGGCGGTTGGTTCTAGCGCTGTGTTATCGCTCGGCTCGGCGGCGGTTTCCTCGCGCACGATTAACGGCAGAAATACCGCCTCGCTCGTAGCAACGCCTACGGCTCCGCCTGCGCCCCGACCGGATGCCAATGTCGGGTTGTCCGGCAACGGGCTCGGCGATGGTGTTGGCGACGGACTCGGCGATGGCAGCAGCGTGGCGGTCGGCTCCGGCGGCCGGGTCGCCGTGGCGGCCGGCGGCGCCGAAGAATCGCTCGTCGGCGTGGCAGTCGGCGAAGGCGTCGTCGTGCTTACGTTCGTCGGCGTGGCAGTCGGCGAAGACGTCGTCGTGCTCACGTTCGTCGGCGAAAGCGTTGGCGACGAGCTTGGCGTCGCGGTCGCGGTCGGTGAAGGCGTTGGCGACGAGCTTGGCGTCACGGTCGCGGTCGGCGGCGACGTTGGCCTCGGCGAAGGCGTGAGCGTAACAGTCGGCGTATCGGCGATGCAGATTTGATCGAACGTCTTCACCGGTGGCGTGGAGCCGTTGCTGCCATACGTGCCTTCGCCCCAGGCCCAGCCTTCGACATCGCCGGCGCGCACAGTGTAATTTCCCGCGCCGAGTGCGGAATAGCGCCACGCTCCATTCACCAGGTGATAGTAGGCCCAATAGCGGCAATTGTTGTCGACGTTGCGACATTGACAGAGGCAATCATTCACCGGGCATCCTTCGTCGCCGATCTTGCAAATGAATGCGCCCATTCCCGAATCGTAGTTGATCTCGGCCGGCAGACCGGAGTCGAACAACACCTCGTCGCCAGTCGCCTCGCCATCCGCCCCCAGGTCAACGCACGCCGTCGCCGTCGTGCCGTCGCTATAGCCCACGACAAGGCCGGCGTGTTGGGAAAACGTCGGGCTGCTCTCAACCAGACCGGGGATCGTGGTCAGCGCACCAGAGGCGAGGAGCAGGAAGACGAGGAGTCGTACACGCATACGTCAATCACTTTCCTCCGATCCGCCAAGAATGACCGGCAAATACAGCGCGTACGGCGGTTCAGCCGCCGCCGGTTCACAAATTTCCGCGAACGAGATGGATGGCAGCGCAACCGAGCCGTTGCCCCAGATCCAGCCGTCCACATCGCCGTGACCGAGGTTGCGGGCGCTCATGCCAACCGGTGAGAAGCGCCACTCGTCGTTGTCGTTCAGTTGCCAGTATGACCAGTAATTTGGCGGAAAGGCGCAGAAGCAATCCGTCGCCGGGCAACCCTGCTGCTCGATTTTGCACAGCGTCGCGCCTGTGTCCGGTTCTCCGGCGACCGTGAACGCCAGGCCAGAGCGTGCGATCAGATCATAACCGGTAACCTGCGTCGTGTCGAACTCGATGCAGCGTGTGATCACCACGCCGTCGCCGAATTGTACCGCCAGGCCGGCGCGATTCGGCGTCCCGGCCTGGGTTGGCGGTAGCCCGGCAAGCGCTGTCAACCCGACGAGCGCCGCTAGCGCCAGCCGCGCAACCACGCGTTGAAGTGTTCTCGCCGTCGTATCTCGCATCGTTTCGCGTTTCAGAAACGACTGTAGGACTGGCAGTCCTTTAAGGACTGCCAGTCCTCTGCTGTTTATTATCGGCGGAGTGCGAAAGCCGCGCTCCCGCACTTACGATAGCAAACCACCGCACGCTGCCTGCCGTCAGTTCTTGAACACGATCGGCAGGTGGATAAACCAACCCAGATCCAACACGGGTGCTTCAGCCGGCGGCGTTGATGCATTTGCCAGTAATGAGCCGGATTGCACCTGATCCGCGTCGGCGTAGGTCGCCTCGATTTCGTAATCACCGGCGCCGGCGTCGAGATCAATCGTCGCCGAGAAGAAGCCCTCGGCGCGCACGACCGTGGCGGTCTGCCAGTCCGTTGCTGTCAACGCAGCGCCGCCGCTCTGGCGATACCGCACTTCGACCGTTCCGTCGCCGTTCAGATCGCTGCCAAAGGGTATTGCGACGCTATCGTTCGTCAGTTTGAGCAACGGCGCAACGACCATACGATCGGGGTCAAGGCCGCGGTTGATCGGCGTGAGCGCGACGAGGCTCGCCGGCGGCGTCGATCCGGCGAACAGCGCCGAAACCGCCTGCGCAGTCGCCGAGAGATTATCGACGCTCTGGTCGGCGAACGGCCCATCGACTTTCTGCAACTCGCGCAGCGCCGCGAAGGGCGACTGCCCATTCTGCAACCACTTCGCCGCGGTGAGATCCTCGCCGGCAGCGATCAATCCCTGAATGGCATAGGCGGTGGAGTTGGCGCTCGGCGTGCCGTAAAATCCATTCCAGCCGCCGCGGTCATTCTGGTTGGCGAGTAAGAAGTTGATGCCATCGACGATCGCCTCATTGCTCGCCGGAATGCCGGCCTCGCTCAATGCTTGCAATACGAGGCCGGTCGTATCGACATCGCCGCCAAAACCGAAACCCCAACCACCGTCGTCTTCTTGCAGTTCGATCAACAAGTAGTTCGTCGCCGTCGTCGGAATCGTTTGCTCGGCGGCGTTCAGGCCGAGGATCGCCAGCGCCTGGCCGAACGAACCGGCGGCGCTGGCGGTGGTGCTGTACGCGCCGGTCGGCTGGAGAGTCGCGGTGAGTTCGTCAACCAGGTTGAGCGTGCCGAAGTCGGTCGGATCGTTACCGCTGTCCACCACGCCCAGAATGAGCTTGCCCGCCGCGGCGGGTTTCAGCGTACCGGTCGTGTCTTTGGTATAGTTCACGGCTTCCGCGCGCAGATAGTCGATCGCCGAGCTGATTTCGCCAGTAGCGGTCACTGTATCCGCGTCGAACCCGGCGGCGGCATAGGCCAGCACAGCATCGATCGTCGCTCCCGGGTCGGGGCCTGTCCAGCCATCCCACGATCCGTTGGCGTTCTGCTGCTCGTTCAGCCAGGTCAACGCTCGGTGCGCGCGCACATCCTGGCCCAGGAACGTCAGCGGACGCTCGGTCAGGCCAAAGATCGAGTCGATAGTGCTGTAAGCGTTGACATACGTGCCGCCGATGCTGCCATCGGACTTCTGCAGGCTGAGCAAGGCCGAGCGCGGGGTGTTGCCGTTATTCGACCAGCTTGCCGCCATCGGCGTATAGCCGGCCGCCGCCAGCGCCTGCATAGCCCAGCCGGTCGTGTCAGCGTTGAGCGGGTCGGTATCCCAGGAAGGCCGCCAGCCGCCGCTCGGCAGTTGATTCTGGCGGTAGAAATCGATGGCGTTCTGGATCGATTCGGCGGTTGGCAGTACATTGCCGCTGCCGATCAGCGCGGTCATTACCATCGCCGTTGTATCGGGGTCGCGCCAGGTTCCATCTTCACTCTGCAAATCGACCAGGAAACCGGTCGCCGTCGTCGGAACCGTGCGCCCGGCGGCGCTCAGGCCAAAAACCGACCATCCCTGGTTCAGCGAGTTGGCGGTTCCGCTGGTGAAGGCCGCCTGTGCGGTGGTGCTATACGCGCCGGTCGGTTGCAGGGTCGCCTCAAGTTCGCCGACGATGTCCATACCGCCAAAGCTGGCAGGGTCTTCGCCGGACGCCACGACCGCTGCCAGAAGCAGCCCGGCGCGCCCGGGCAGGAGCGTGCCGGTGACATCGTGGGTGTATGTCACCGCCTGGGTGCGCATATAGTCGATGATGGTTTTGCCATCGCCGGCGACCAGCGAATCGACCGGACGCCCGGCGGCGGCCAGGGCCAGCGCGGCGCGGGCCGTGCCGTCCATCGAAGCGCCAGAGCCGAATGAGTTGATGCCGCCGCCGTCTTCTTGCTGCGTCGCCACATAGGCGATGGCGTTTGAGATCGTCGTGCTGTTGGGCAACGGGAACGCCGCAACGTCCGCCGCCGATTCGGCGTGCAGCGCGGGCGCCGCCGCAACGTCCGCCGTTGACCACGCAGGCCCGATGCCGATAAACGCCACCAGAATCAGTGCGCTCAGCCCGATCGACCAGAACAAGACATTTCGATATGACGTTGTCATATGCAACCTCAGCTTTCAGAAGATCAAAAAACCGCCCGGCGAAAGCGCCGGACGGCTATGTGTTATGACCAATGCCCGTGTATTCGATTGAACCGAACCATTGGTTTAGAAACGCGCCATGCTATCCGCCTCCCTTTCACGCGAAGGATACGCCGCGGACGATTATGGCAGGCATTCTGGCTGGCTCATACTATCAGTTGATTAGGAGAATGGACTGAAAATGAGCTTACAGTTGCGGGACAGCGCCGGACTCGCACCGGTCTTTCCCTTTTAAGCGCCGCGCTTCCGAGCGATAGGCGCACCATAATCGGGTGGACGTTATTGAATTAGAAAACTACAATATTGTGGATGCCAAGTATAGATCTGAGGCCAGGACATGTCAAATGCGAACAGTTCGGGCTTCGGGCGGGAGCTACCAAACCATATGGGAGACACCGCATGCGGTCATTCTGAGCGCAGCGAAGAATCTCCGATTCCCCCAACGCCGGGACCCTTCACGCTGCCTACAGCTCCGTTCAGGGTGCTATGCGGCATGGGTAGCATCGTTTGGTAGCGTCCCGAGTGGTGCGCCGCGCTGCTCAGGACGCTGATCGATGCTTATAAAGCCGGACATTGCCGCCCCTATGCACTCGTGCTATAATCGCTGCGCGGAGCCTATGGAAAATTATACCCTTGATGCCGCCACTGGCGTCTGGCTGGTTCGTCACAGCCAGACGGTCGCCAACGCGCAGCGCCGCTATCAGAGTTGGAGCGACAGCCCGTTGACCGAATATGGTCAGCGCCAGGCTGCCGCGCTGGCTGCGTATTTGCGCGCCACGCCGTTCGATATTGCGCTGGTCAGTCCGTCCAGGCGCACGCACGCCGCCGCGGATGCGATCCTTGCCGGGCGCGCCGATGTGACTCGTCTCGAAGCGCCGGCGTGGGTCGAGATTCACCACGGGCAGTGGGAGGGGCTGACCTACGATGAGGTTCAGGCGCGTTTTCCGGCGGATGCAGCCGCCCGCTGGGAGCATGGCATTGACGGTCGGGCGATCGACGGCGAGAGTCTCGCCGAGACCGCCCAACGCATCGGCGGCGCATGGTCCGATCTGGTGCAACGCTACTCGGAGCGACAGGTGCTGATTGTCACCCACGCCACGCCGATTCAACTCGCGTTGTGCGTTGTGCTTGGTCTGCCGCCGACCGCGCACTGGCGCTGGCGCATCGATCTCGCCAGCGTCACCTGTATCGATCTCTACCCGGACGGCGGCATTGTGCGCATGGTCAATCAACACATCGAGGAGCCCTGATGCCCGCCATCCCGCCGCCTGCCGCCGATCGTTCCGCTGCATTAGAGGCGTTTTGTCGCGCTGTTCCCGGCCCCGACGAGGCGACCGCCGCCGCAGCGCGGCGACGCCTTGACACGCTGACCAAGCCGCCCGGCAGCCTGGGGCAGATCGAGGCGCTGCTGGCGCGCCTGGCCGCCAGCACGGGTCAGGTCTGTCCGTCGCTGGAACGGCGCGCGGTGTTGCTGGCCGCCGCCGATCACGGCGTCGCCGCCGAGGGTGTGAGCGCGTTTCCGCAGGCTGTCACCGGTCAGATGGTGTTGAATTTCCTCTCCGGCGGCGCGGCGATCAATGCGCTGGCCGCGGCGGCGAACGCGCGGATCATTCTCGTGGACGCGGGCATCGTGGCCGATGTCCCCGATCATCCCGACCTGGCGCGGCTGAGCATTCGACGCGGCAGCGGCAATATCGCCCGCGAACCGGCGCTGACCCGCGCCGAAGCGACGGCGGCGTTGCTGGCCGGGGCTGCGCTGGTCGAGCGGCACAACGCAAACGGTCTCGACATCCTGGCGCTGGGGGAGATGGGCATCGCGAACACCACGCCCGCCGCCGCGTTGACCGGCGCCTGCGTCGGCGCGCCGCCCGCGCTCACCGTCGGGCGCGGCACGGGCGTAGACGATGCAACGTTGGAGCGCAAGCGCGCGGTTGTCGCGACCGCGTTGCGCCGCGTGGCCGACGCGCATGCGATTGGTGTGATCGATTCACCCGACGCGGCGCCGCTCGCCCTTGACCCGCTCACGATCCTGGCGGAACTCGGCGGGCTGGAAATTGCCGTGCTGGCCGGGGCCGCCCTGGCCTCCGCCGCCCGCCGCATCCCCGTACTGCTCGACGGCTACATCACCACCAGCGCGGCGCTGATCGCCGCAGCGCTGGCGCCGAACCTGCGTGCGCACCTGTTCGCGTCGCACTGCTCGGCGGAGCCGGGCCACGCCCTGGCGCTGGCGCACCTGGGCCTGACCGCCGAACAGGGCGCGGGGCCGTTGCTGCGACTCGATCTGCGGCTGGGCGAAGGCAGCGGCGCGGCGCTGGCGTTGCCGTTGCTGGCCTCCGCCGCCCGGCTGATGCGCGAGATGGCGACGTTTGAACAGGCCGGCGTGGCGCAGCAAGCCGATGAGGAAGCAGTGCGGTGAAACGCGGCGCGATCTTCAGCCTCCAGCCGTTGGCCGAAGCGCTGCGGTTTCTCACCATCCTGCCGCTGCCGGGCCGCGCCTCGATGGACGAGCGCAGCGTCATCGCCGCGATTCCCTGGTTCCCTCTGGCCGGCGCTGTCATTGGCGGGCTGCTGTTGCCGGTCGCCTGGCTGGGCGAACTGGGCTGGGGCCCCGCCGGGCGGGCGGCGCTGGTTGTCGTCGCCTGGGGCGCGATTACCGCTGGGATGCACCTCGACGGCGTGAGCGACACGTTCGATGCGGTGTTGAGCTGGCGCGACCGTGAGCGCAAGCTGGAGATTATGAAAGACAGCCGGATCGGCGCGATGGGCGCGATTGCGCTGGCGTCCGTGCTGCTGCTCAAGTTCGCTTTCCTGCTGGCGGCGGGCGATGCGTGGTGGTCGGCGACGCTGCTCGCGCCGGCGCTGGGTCGCTGGGCCGACATCTACGGCATTTTTCGCTTCCCACCCGCGCGTGAAGGCGGCCTGGGCCGCACCTTTCAGGCCGGCGTGCGCCAGCGCGATCTGCTCTTTGCCACGCTCACGACGGCGGCGCTGGCGCTGGCCGTCGCGCGCCTCCAGGGGCTGATCGCCGCGCTGCTGGTCGCCGGGGTGACGCACCTGCTCGCCCGCTGGTGGACACGCGATCTCGGCGGCCTGACCGGCGATACATACGGCGCGCTGTGCGAAATCGGCGAAGTGGTCGCGCTCGCCGCGTTGACCGTGTAATGCGAGTCGCATAGGGGCGAAACGTCTTTTGCCTCTCCAGGACAGCCCGTATAACGATACCATGCCAAACCTACGCAACATCCTTATCGCGCTTCTCGGCGTCGTTCCGGCGGCCTGCTCGCTGCCAGCTACGCCGTTCACGCCCGCGCCGCCCACGCCGACGGTCGCGGTCGCCACACCTACGCCCATTGACCTGGCGGAAACGTTTGAATCGGTCGCGGGCGGCTTCAGCGTGCAATATCCCCAGGGCTGGGCGACCCGCGAGCTGTCGGGGACGCTGCGCCTGGCGCCGAGCGCGGCGGCGCTGGAGAGTGAGGCGACGGGCGCGGAGCTAGTGATCCAGATCGACGCGACGCCGTTGAGCGCGGTCATCGCGCAACACGGCCCTTCGGCCGGCGCCAACGTCGCGACTTTCTTCGAGATCAGCAGCGCCGGGCCGCTGGAGGCGGGCTATACCATCGGTGCGACCGAGACGATCCGCATCGACGGCGTCGCCGGGCTGGCCGCCGACCTCGATGCGCCGGGCGGGGCCGGGCGTATGATCGTGCTGCTCGCGCCGTCGCAAGCCGTGCGCGTGCTGGGTCAGGCCGAACCCGCCGCCTGGCAGGCGCAACGCCCGTTGTTTGAAGCGATCACGGCGAGCATGCGCCTGTTCGAGCCGACGCCCGTAGCCACGCCGACACCGCTTGACCAGGCCGTGCAACCGCCGATTGTGACAACCGGCCCGCCGGGATTCGTGCTGCGCCTGGGCGGCGACCGCGGCCCGCGCGGCGGGCGTTTCACCTCGGCGCGCGGGCTGGCCGCCGCGCCCGACGGGACGATCTACCTCGCCGAGAGCAGCCAGGGCGTCTGGGTGTTTGCGCCCGGCGGCGCGCTTCAGATGGCCTTTGGCAAAGACGACCTGCTCGACGCCTATGATGTCGCGCGCGGCCCCGACGGCGACCTGTTCGTGGCCGACTACGGGCGCAACGCGATTGTGCGCTTCACGCCGGATGGCGATCTGGTGCGAAGCTGGGGCTCGACGGGCGACGCGCCGGAGCAGTTCGGCCTCTCGTCGCCGCAACGCATCGCCGTGGGCGCCGACGGCAGCGTCTACGCGATCGACAGCCGGATCGACGCCGCGGATAACCGGGTCGTCAGCAGCATCGTGCGCTTCGACGGCGCCGACGGCAGCTTCATCGAGCGCATCGAACTGCCTCCCGCCGCCGCGCCGAACGATCTGGCCGTCGATACGCGCGGCAACATCTACCTCGCCGAAACCTTCGGCGGCGCGGTGGTCAAGCTCGACCCGGCGGGCGAGGAGATCGCGCGGCTAAGCGACCCCGCCGCGGCGGAGGGCATCGCGGCGGGTGCAATCGACCTGGATGCGCGCGGCAATATCTACGTGGCGACCTGGAACGAGGGCGTGCTGAAGTTTTCGCCCTCCGGCCTGCTGCTCGCCAGTGGCGGAACCATCGCCGCGCCGGGCGTGACGCCGCAGCCGGGCGAGTTCAGCTTGCCGAACGGGATCGTCGCCGCGCCGGGCAACGTGGCGTGGGTCAGCGATAACAGCGGCGAATACAGCGCGATCACCGCCCTGCGGCTGGTCGGCGACGCCGACGCGCTCGCCACCGCCGAGGCCACGCCGCCGCCGGAGGAAGCGTTGGTGCGCCAGTGGGCCGCCGCCGTTGAAGCCAGCAGCGCCTATGACGACAGCTACGGCCCCGACGGCGCGACCGGACCGCCCGACGTGGAAGGCTGCCGCGACAGCGCCGACGCCTGGGCTTCCGCCGACCCGAACGGCCTGGAGACCCTGGAGCTAACCTTTGAGACGCCGGTGTTTGCGATGGGCGTAAACATTCACCAGAACCACCGGCCCGGCTTCATCAGCCGCGTCGAGGTGATCGACGAAGACGGCCAGGCGACGCGGGTCTACATCGGCCGCCCGGCGTTGAGCGCGACCTGTCCCGATGTGCTGGAGATAACGTTCGGGCCGACGCTGCGCCGGATCGTCGGCGTGCGGCTGACCATCGACCAGCGCAGCGGCGCGAACTGGAACGAGATCGACGCCGTGGAGCTGCTCGGCATACCATAGGGCAGTGATCAGTGATCAGTGATCAGGGAGCACTCACTGCGCGCCTCCCCTCTCCCGCGCGCGGGAGAGACCTGCCCTGAGCATCGTCGAAGGGGGCCGGGGGTGAGGGCCTTTCCAATATCAAAAAGTCAAGAAGACATTAAGACAAGGGCAAGGAGAATAAATGGGCGAGACGGAAGCCATAGATCAGAAAGTTTCTATCAGCAAGGAAGGCACGGCGATAAGGGCAACGGATGCGACCGCGATGAGTATGCCACGAGCCGCCGCGCAATGTAAACTGTTTTTGGCTTGTTTCGGTTGCGCCCTCACGTCCATCAGCCGGGTCGTAGGGATAGGGACGGTACTCGCTGCGCGTCCACTCCCAGACGTTGCCGGCCAGGTCGTGGATGCCGTCTTCCGGCGTTGCGCCCGGAGCAAAACAGCCGACGGCGCTTGTGCCGCCGTAGATCTCGGCGAAGTTGCACCGCTCGCTGTCCGGCTCGGCCTCGCCCCAAGGGAAGGTGCGCCGTGTGGCGCGCCGGGCGGCGTATTCCCACTCAGCCTCGCTCGGCAGGCAGTAGACCGAACCGTCGTCGAGCTGCTGCGTCAGCCAGCGGCAGAAGGCCGCCGCCTCGAACCAGGAGACGCCGACCACCGGGTGGTTGGGGCGGACAATGCCAAAGTTCGGATCTTCCCAGAGTTCGGGTCGATCCTTGCGCGTGCGGCGCTGCCACGGCTGCAATCCTTCTGTCGCGACATCGTCGCGCAGCAGCCAGGCCCGCGCATCGGGGTCGGCTTGCCACCAGGGCGCGTCCGGGTCGTAGCCCCCGGCATCGATGAACAGTTTGTACTGGGCGTTCGTCAGCGGGTAGCGGGCGATTTCGAACGTCGGCAGCGTGAGTGGTTGGTCATTGATTTCATCTCTTGACCATGCGCGTGCACGCTTTGCTCTGTCAGGATCTCCCTGCGCAAGGTAATGCTGCTCCAGGGCCTTGCCGACGCGCTCGGCTTCTGCGGCGGCGCTGCCGAGCACAAACGTCCCGCCGGAGATGCGCACCATCGCCGGCGGCAGGTCGCGCACGCCGGGGCGCGGGTCGCCCAGGCTGCCCAGGTAGACGCCGGCCCGCACCCGCTCGGCGGCGGGCAGGGCCGGCCCTGAGCCTCGTCGAAGGGTCGCGCCCTCGACTACCGGCACGAGGGCCTGGGCCAGCTCGTCGCGCAGCGGCTCGAACAGCTCATCGCCGGCGATCAGGCGCTGCCAGCCGACATCCTCGGCCAGCTCGGCCACCAGCAGCAGGTCGCGCTGGCGCTGCGCCGCGTCGCGGCCTTTCATCTTCAGCAGCTTGTTGAACAACTGGTACGGCCCGGCCAGCGTGCCCTCGCTCACCAGGCGCCCCACGCCGAGCTGAATCGGCACGCGCCAGCGGTCGTCGTTGCGCCGCTCCAGGATGCGCTGCACAAACTCCACGCCGCGCACCAGCTCCAGCCCCGCCAGGTATTCCTGAAAGGTCAGGTGCGGGAAGACGTAGTGATCACGGGCCGCGCTGGCCTGCAACAGCCCCGCCCGCACGTCGGCGTAGTCGAGAAACTTATCCGCCCCCTCGAACGGTCGGGGATGGCCGCGCTGCTCCAGCGCTTCGGCCACCATCATCCGCAACGTATCCCGCCGCAGGCTGCCGGGATCGGCGCCGCCGCCGGCCGCGTGGGCCTGGAAGGCCGCCTGTTGCAGGAGCGGGCGCAGCGTTTTAACGTCGGCATCGGGCAGGCCGATGTAGTCGGTCAGCCGCCCGTAGCCGCTGCCGTCCGCCTTGGCCAGCTCCCACTGCCCCAGCAGCAGATCGACGCAGCGATTTACAGCCCGACGCGCTCTTCGGGCAGTTGGCCGTCGTTGAAATGCACCAGCGCCATAATCGTCAGCAGCAGCGGGCGCACGCCGAGGCGCTTGAGGTCGTCGCGCAGCGTGATCGCGCGCTGTAACGCCTCGATCCGGTCATCGCGCCGGGCGGGGGCCATCCCGCTCACCGCCGTCGCCGCGGCATACCACGCCTGTACAAAATGCTGCATCTGGCCGAGCGTCCAGTCGGCCAGGGTCGCCGTCGGCCAGCCGGGAAGCTGCCACGCGCGATTCGGCTCGCCGACATACGCCCGCACGCGGCACGTTACCACGATGCGGCATTGCGGATAGCGCTCGCCGAACGCCTGCACCGCGCGCACCGCTTGCCGCCGCGACTCATCGCCGGCGACCTCGTCCAGGCCGTCGAGCATCAGCAGCACGCGCCCTTGCTCCAACTCCTCGTGGACGGTCGCCGCCAGCCCTTCGTAGCGTCCGCCGGCTTCCAGTTCGGCGGCGATGTAATTCCACAGATCATCCGCGCCGCAGAGATGATCGGCGGGGTTGACGAAACGTCTGGCGAAACGCAGCAGCGGCAGGAAGATCGGCAGCAGGCGGCCCGCGTCGCCCAGGCGATCCCAGCCCTCCAGGTGCGCCGCGCGATCGACGGCCTCATCCAGGCCCGCCTGGGCCAGGGTCAGCGCCAGGTAGCGCAGCGCGGTGCTCTTGCCGCTGCCCGGCTCGCCCAGCAACACCAGGCGCCGGCTTGCGACAATCGCCTCGGTGACAAGTCGCGGCCCCTGGAAGCTCAGCCGATCGCAGTCGCGGGCCAGCCGCGCCAGGTCGTCCGGGGCGAGGCTTTCCAGGCGATACTCCGGCAGTTCGGCGTCCATACGGCGGGCCGCCGCGCCGCCCTGGACGATGCAGCGGTCGCGCTGCGCGCCCGGCAAGTGTTCGGCGGCGCGATGCGCCTGGAGATAGGCGGCGGCGGCGAACTGCTCCAGCGCCGCGCCCGTGAACGTTTCGCGATCGGCCAGCTCGGCGACGGCCAGTTGCGTATACACCTGCTCCAGGCTGATCTGCAACACATCGTCGGCAGCCTTCTGCTCGTAGACGCCCTGCAACGATAGTCTGTCGCAATCCTGAAGCTGGCGTTCGAGATAGCCCGCCAGCAGGGCGGCGGCATCCTTGCCGCGCTGTCCGTAGAGATAGACATCGCCGTAGAAAATGCCTTGCGCGCCCTGGTTCGGCGCGTCGTTGCGGATGTCCTGGCGCGACGCGGCGGGTTCGGGCGGGGTTGCGGACGGCGCCAACAGTGCATCGACCGCCGCATCGCCGTATTGCGCGCGCAGGCGGGTGAGGCCCTGGTTATACATCTCCTCGCCGAGCACGTTGCGCAGCGTTTGCAGGCTGTGCAGCTCGGCGGCGAGGTTGGATGGAGGCGACGCGTCGGCGTTCATCGGGCGCTTCTCCCTATGACATTACGAATCTGCGGCGCTGCGGTCGGGCGCCTCCACGCTGTCCTGGGGGTTTGACGGAGTCGTTGCGACGTTAATCTCCCGCCGTCGATGAAACGCGAGCGCCTGGGCGCGATAAAAGGCGAGGCGCTCCGTTGCCCACTGCCCGCCACCCACTGCCCGCCGATCACTCGCTATCACGAGTACAGAGCATACCGCCGTCCACGACCAGCGTCGCGCCATGTACATACGCGGCGTCAGGACTGCACAGGAACGCCACCGCGCCGGCGATCTCATCGGGCTGCCCGATGCGCCGCTGCGGAATGCGCGACGTAAACCATTTCTGCATCGCTTCGTTCGCGAGCATGCGCTCGGTGAGATTGGTGACGACCATGCCCGGCGCGACGGCGTTGACATTGATGTTGTAGCCGGAAACATCCACGGCGATGGCCTGGGTCAGCACTTTGGCCGCGCCCTTGCTCGCGTTGTAGATGCTCTGCCCCTGCGCCGCCACCTCGCCCATCACCGAGGTGACATTGACGATCTTGCCGCGATTGTTGGTCTTCATCGTCGGCAGAACCGCCTGGCAGAAGTAGAAAACGCTGCGCACGTTGGTGTCCATCACCCGCTCGTATTCATTGTCGTCGATATGGGCGAAAGGAACGAACTGCGCCGTGCCGGCATTGTTCACCAGAATATCCACCGTTCCGTAGCGCTCCAGCGTGGACTGCACAAACGTATCGATTGCGGGGCGCTCGCGCACATCGACCTTCAATGCCAGGCACTCGGCTCCGGCGTCCTCAACCGCCCGGCGGGTTTGCTCCAGCCCATCAACGTTGCGATTGGCGCAGATGGCCAGGCGGGCGCCTTCGCGGGCGAAACGCAACGCCGCAGCGCGTCCGATCCCCGACGACGCCCCGGTGACGATCGCTACTTGCTCGCGGAAACGTGATTCCATCGCTTGTATTCCTCGCTTTGCTTCTAAAGTCATAATATTGATCCGCATACATAGATACCAAACGATAATAGACATGCCGCAGGCTACCCGACCCTTCGACAGGCTCAGGGTACGCTTCAGAGTGAAGCCATGCGGTATCTCCAATATCGTTTGGTATTGTCGTACGCCTCCGGCGATTGCTACCAAACGATGATGCGTATGCTGCATGTCACCCTGACCCTGAGCGCAGCGAAGGGGAAGGGTCTCGATGGCCTGGGAATCCGAGATTCTTCGCTGCGCTCAGAATGACCGCATGCG
>JANQID010000002.1 GCA_028282325.1 Chloroflexaceae bacterium
GGCGGCGATGCGCTCCGTCGCTTTGGTACACCAACAAGTCGTGGCGATACGCTGACATGGATGAGTGAAGGACGCAACAAAAAGTCGGTGACGATTGACCTGCATCGACCGGAAGGCGTTGATATCTTCAAGCAGTTGATCGAGCAGTCGGATGTGTTATGTGAGAACTTTCGGACGGGAACGCTCGAAAAGTGGGGTCTGGGCTGGGAGGTGCTGCACGCGATCAACCCGCGCCTGATTATGCTGCGTGTCACCGGGTATGGCCAGACCGGCCCGTATAAAAATCGCCCTGGCTTTGCGCGCGTTGCGCATGCCGTCGGCGGAATAGTGTACCTTTCGGGTATGCCCAAAGGCACGCCCGTGACCCCCGGATCAACGACACTGGCCGATTATATGACCGGTCTGTACGGCTGCCTGGGCGTGTTGATGGCGTTGCGCCATCGTGAGAAGACCGGGCGCGGGCAGTATATCGACGCTGCGCTGTATGAGTCGGTGTTTCGCTGCAGCGATGAGCTGGCGCCGGCCTATAGTATGTACGGTATCGTTCGCGAGCGGCATGGCCCGACCCACAACGATTTTGCCTGCCCCTACGGGCATTTTCCAACCCGCGACGGCAAATGGGTCGCCATTGCATGTACGACGGATAAGTTGTTTCTGCGGTTGGCGCAAGCGATGGGAAGGCCTGAGTTGGCCTCTTCCAGCACTTACGGTGACCAGAAAGCGCGATTGGAGCATCGCCACGATGTCAACGAGATTGTGCGCGACTGGTGCGGATCGCTGACTCGCGAGGAAGTGCTGGATCGTTGTTATGCCGCCGAAGCGCCGGCCGGGCCCCTGAATAACATCGCCGATATTTTTGGCGAACGCCAGTTTCACACCCGACGTAATCTCGTCGCTATCGACGACGAGGATATCGGCGAGACGGTCATTGTGCCCTCGGTGGTGCCAAAGTTGTCGGAAACGCCCGGCCAGATTCGACATCTGGGCCCCAAACTCGGCGAGCATACGGCTGAGATACTCAGCGAGTTGCTCGGTATAGACGATGAACAAATCGAAGAACTGCGCGCCAAACACGTCATTTAATAGCCGGAGTTAGCCGAAGTGCGGGCGCTGCGCTCCCGCCGTCCGTCACATTTCAAATTTGTTCTTCTAGCGCGACGAGGTAACGATGGCCTCGTCCGGCGTTGCATCCGCAAGAAGGAGGTTCCGTGGAGGGAATTCTGAAGGGTCTGCGGATCGTTGAAGGCACGGCCTTTGTCGCGGCTCCGCTCGGCGGTATGACTCTGGCCCAACTGGGCGCCGATGTTATTCGCTTCGATTTGATCGGCGGCGGGCTGGATTACGGGCGCTGGCCCGTGACTCTGGACGGTAACCGCAGTCTCTGCTGGAGCGGCTTGAACAAGGGCAAGCGCTCCATTGCGGTAGACTTCCGCAAACCCGAAGGGCAAGAACTGCTCACTCGACTGATCTGTGCGCCGGGCGAGGATGCCGGTATTTTCAGCACCAACTTTCCGGCGCGCGGCTGGCTGAGCTATGATGCTTTGAAGCCCCATCGCGATGATTTGATTATGGTCAACCTGACGGGTCGCCGCGATGGCGGTTCGGAAGTGGACTACACCGTCAATCCGCAGCTTGGCATCCCGTCTATGACCGGCCCGACCGATTCGCCGGAACCGGTGAACCACGTCTTGCCGGCGTGGGATCTGATCACCGGTCAGATGATCGCGCTGGGCATCCTCGCCGCCGAACGGCATCGACGCCTGACCGGAGCTGGCCAACTGCTAAAGATCGCGCTGAAGGATGTCGGCCTCGCGATGATTGCCAACTTCGGCATGATCGGCGAAGTGATGGTCAACGATACTGACCGGCCCAAGCAGGGCAACTATCTCTACGGCGCGTTTGGCCGCGATTTCGAAACGCTGGACGGCAAGCGCGTTATGGTGGTTGGCCTGACCGATCTGCAATGGAAGAGCCTCTGCAAAGCGACCGGCCTGACCGATGCCTTCAACGATCTCGGCGAACGGTTCGGACTGAATATGCGCGACGAGGGAGATCGTTTCCGGGTGCGCCGGGAGATCGCCGCCATTCTGGAACCCTGGTTTCACGCGCGTATGTTCGCTGAGGTCCGGCGTGTCTTCGAGGAGCATCGCGTTACCTGGGGACCGTATCGTACCGTGCGTGAAGCTATCGAGACCGATCCCGACTGTTCCACGGATAACCCGATGTTCAGCATGGTAGAACAACCAGGAATCGGAACCTATCTGATGCCGACCACTCCCCTCGACTTTAGCGCAGTCGAACGACTGCCGGCGATGCCCGCGCCGCGCCTGGGCGAGCATACCGACGAGATTCTGCTGGATGTCCTTGGTCTCAGCGAGGCGGAGGTCGGCAAACTGCACGACGAGGGTATTGTCGCCGGCCCGGAGGAATGATCCGAGGCGCAGGTTTTCGGGCTGCCCGTGTATCTTGATTGTCGCAACATTCGCGTCTCAACTCATCACTAAACTATATGACGGAGGAAAATATAACGTTATGAAGTCGCCTGTTCAGTTTTATAAACCACTTGCTAGCGGCGCGCCCCAACCGCTCTATGAGCTGCCCGTACGCCCTGAGCGCATGGTTCATTTCTTCCCGCCGCATCTCGAAAAGATCCGTGCCAAAGCGCCGGACATGATCAAGCAGGTTGACGTAATGTGCGGAAACCTGGAAGATGCGATCCCCACTGACGCCAAAGAAGCGGCGCGCGCCGGTTTTATCGAGGTGGCGACGGCAAACGATTTTGGCGATACCGCGCTCTGGATTCGCGTGAATGCGTTAAACAGTCCCTGGTTCCTCGACGATATGAACGACATCGTCAAGGCCGTCGGCAACAAAGTCGACGTGATTATGCTGCCCAAAGTTGAGGGCGTCTGGGACATCCACTTCGCCGATCAATACCTCGCGCTGCTGGAAGCGAAATATGAGGTGAAGAAGCCCATCCTCCTGCATGCGCTGCTGGAAACGGCCCAGGGCGTTATGAACGTCGAGCAGATCGCCGGGGCCAGCCCGCGTATGCACGGGATGAGCCTGGGTCCCGCCGACCTGGCCGCATCGCGCGGTATGAAGACCACCCGCGTCGGCGGCGGCCATCCATTCTACGGCGTGCTCGCCGATCCCATTGAAGGCCAGGAGGAGCGGGCATTCTCACAGCAAGACCTGTGGCACTATACCGTCGCCAAGATGGTTGACGCCTGTGTTGCGCACGGCATCCGCGCATTCTACGGCCCATTCGGCGACCTCAAGGACGAATCCGCATGCGAGGCCCAGTTCCGCAACGCTTTCCTGATGGGTTGCACGGGTGCGTGGTCGCTAGCGCCGAACCAGATCCCCATCGCCAAGCGCGTGTTCAGCCCCGATGTGAACGAGGTGCTGTTTGCCAAACGCATTCTCGACGCGATGCCCGATGGCACTGGTGTTGCAATGATCGACGGCAAGATGCAAGACGACGCCACCTGGAAACAAGCGAAGGTCATTGTCGATCTGGCGCGGCTGGTAGCGAAGAAAGACCCCGACCTTGCTCAGGCGTACGGGTTCTGACGTTGCTGATGTGGGCTGTGGCAATATCAAGGAGATCGCGATGAGTGCGAAAACGAAGCCCGGCAACTATTTCGAGAACTTTCATTTGGGTCAGGAGATTGTTCATGCCACGCCACGAACGGTGACCGAGGGCGACGTGGCGCTTTATACGGCGCTCTTCGGTTCACGGTTTGTGGTCAATTCCTCGGCCCGATTCGCTGCCGATCTGGGACTGGGACGTGCGCCCATTGATAGCGTCCTGGCGTTCCATATCGTCTTTGGCAAAACTGTACCCGATATTTCGCTCAACGCCATAGCCAACCTCGGCTATGCCGGGGGGCGTTTTGGCGAACTGGTCTATCCGGGCGATACGCTTTCGACAACCTCGACCGTCATTGGGTTGCGGCAGAACAAAGACGGCAAGAACGGTATTGTGTACGTTCGCTCGATCGGCGTCAACCAGCGGGATGAGATGGTAGTTGACTACATCCGCTGGGTGATGGTGCCCAAGAAAGATCCGGACGCGCCCGCCCCAGAGACGGTCGTGCCCGATTTGCCGACGGCAGTTGAGGCGCAGGATCTGGTGGTTCCGTATCTCCCGCGCACCGGGCATTATGGCGTCGACCGTTCCGGGAGTCCGTATCTGTGGGAAGATTACGTGGTCGGCGAGCGCATCGATCATATCGACGGCATGACGATTGAAGAAGCTGAACATATGTTGGCGACGCGCCTGTATCAAAATACGGCGCGGGTGCATTTCAACCAGCATATCGAGAAAGACGGGCGCTTTGGTCGGCGCATCATCTACGGCGGGTACATCATTAGCCTTGCGCGCGCCATCTCCTTCAACGGGCTGGCCAACGCGCTGAACCTGGCGGCGATCAACGGCGGACGCCATACGAACCCGACCTTCGCCGGCGATACCATCTATGCCTGGTCGGAGATTCTCGGCAAGCTGGAGTTGCCCGGACGCGCCGACTATGGCGCGTTGCGCGTTCGCACGGTCGCAACCAAAGATCGTGGATGCGCCGACTTTCCCTATCAGAACGCCGAGGGCAAATATGATCCCTCCGTTGTGCTGGATTTTGACTATACGGTGTTGATGCCGCGCCGAGTCTAGTCGATTCTGGCCTTCTATATCAGAGAAACGATGGTTCGCAATCAATACAGCCCTTGATGCCGAACGTGGAGGGGCTACATTGGTTTACCTTTTCTTAATACAGATTTTACGTACGATTGTCAAATCCTTCGTTTCGCGTTAACATATCTTGCCTATACTAAGGCGTTATGAGTATGCACTTTAAAGACGGAGATATAATCTATTATGACGACCAGGCGTCCCGATATCGTCCTCCTGGTACTTGATACGCAACGTGCCGACCGTCTCTCGTACAACGGATATGCTCGCGAAACGTCGCCTTACATCGACCGACTCGCCGCCGACTCGACAATTTTCCGGTATGCCTTCTCGACTGCTCAGTGGACCATTCCATCGCATGCCTCGATGTTTACCGGCCTCTATCCATCGATCCACACGACCAACCAGAGTCGCTCGGTACTACCGGGAAATCTGCCTACCCTAGCCGAACGGCTGCGCGGTAGCGGCTATTTTACTACTGCATTCTGCAACAACCCGCTGGTCGGCGTGGTCAACAACGGCTTACGGCGAGGGTTTCTCAGCTTTCTGAACTACAGCGGCTTGCTCACCTCGCACCCGAATCAGGCCAGCGTCGGGGCCGGTTGGATCGATCGCTATCGCCAGTTGTTTAAGCGTATCGTTGCGAACTTGCTCAATCGCATCCAGGACTCGTTCGCACGTTCGGAGTTGATGCTGGCATTCTCGTTCACACCATTTATGGTGCCGCTCTGGCAGACGGCGCTGAGCTTCAAGGGGAACACCGCGCGTTCGCTCAACGACGCCGCGCGTATGCTCACCGAACGCCAAGGCGTCGGGCGTGATCAGCCGATATTCGCGTTCATCAACTTGATGGGCACCCATGCGCCTTATCGCCCGCCGCACCGCTTCATCGAGCGTTTCGCGCCGCACATCCTGCGTGATAAGTCCGCCCGGCGCTATCTGAATCGCTTCAACAGCGACATCTACGGCTGGCTGGCGCCGCTCTCCGGGCCAATCAATAGCGAGCATAAACAAACGCTTGACACCATCTACGATGCCGAGGTCGCACATCAGGATGAGCGGGTGGGCGCGTTTCTCGATGCGCTCCGCCACAGTGGACGGTTGGATCGAACGATGATCATTACTTGCGCCGACCACGGGGATCACCTGGGCGAGAAACAACTTATCGGCCACTCGTTTGCAGCCTACAACGAGGTTGTCCACGTTCCATTGCTGATCCACGACCCATCGGGCGATCTGCCGCGCGGCGGCGTTGTGGATCGCTTTGTCTCGACCCGGCGGATCTTCAACACGGTGCTGACGACGGCCGGCGTGGCGGATGATGCCGAACGTGCGTATACCCTGGCCCAGAGCGAGTCCGCCGATCCCGATGGCGGCACGGTGTTCGCCGAGGCTGATCCGCCCCAGAACGTCGTGAATATGATGCTGCGCCGTCAGCCGGAGTTGGTACGCGATTATGGTTACGATCAAACCCGTCGCGCCGTATTGAGCGGCGCGCACAAGCTGATCCAGACCGGCGACGCGGACGTGGAGTTGTACGATATTCGCGAGGATCCGCGCGAGATGCTCAATCTGCGAGACATCTTGCCGGAGCGGGTTGAAGATTTGCAAGAACAATTGCAGAACTTCGTCAGCCACAACGGCAGCCTCGCGGCGTCCGCCTCTGAACGCGAACGTGAAGACGACCCGCAGGTGCGCCGCCGCCTGCATGATCTCGGCTATCTGGAATAGAGTTATGTACCCGCCGGTTGATCCAATCATCGTTCAGCTCGGACCGTTCGCGGTTCGTTGGTACGGCTTGCTGATTATGCTGGGCGTTTTGGCTGCCGTCGCCGTCGCCAGCAACTACGTGTCGCGGCGTGGGCGCGACGGCGCCGCCGTGTGGGATATGCTGCTCTGGGTGCTCATTCCAGGGCTGATCGGAGCCCGCCTCTACTACGTGTTCATTCAATCGCCGCGCGGCTCGGAGGGTTTGGAGGGGTATCTGGCGGATCCGATCCGGATCGTACAGATCTGGCAGGGCGGCATCCACATTTTTGGCGGCGCGATCTTTGGCGTGATCGCGCTGATCGCCTATGCGCGCTGGAAGAACCTCGCACTGCCGATCTATCTCGACGGAATCGGCCTGGGTCTGCCGCTGGGCCAGGCGATCGGACGCATCGCCAATTTCATCAACCAGGAACTCTACGGCCCGCCAACAACATTGCCCTGGGGTCTGCGCATCGATCAACAGCATCGCATTCCGCCCTACAACGACCTGGCGACCTACCCGGAGAGCGTCCGCTTTCATCCGCTGTTCCTCTACGAATCGCTCTGGAACTTCGTCGGCTTTGGCCTGTTGTTCTGGATCTCACGGCGCTATGCCGATTGGCTGCGCGATGGCGATCTCGTCTCACTCTACCTGATCTGGTATCCGCTGGGGCGTTTCGGTATCGAGTTTCTGCGCACCGACTCCTGGTTCTTTCCGGGTACGCCATTCAACGTCGTACATATGCTGTCTTTTCTCGCAATCGGCGGCGCAATTGCGGCAATCTATCGTCGCCATCGCTCCGGCACCGAGCGCGAACTGCAATCTGAACAACCGGAGATCACTACCTGATGTCCCCTTCGCCCCGTTTGTTGATCATCGGTCTCGATTGTGCCGAACCTTCGCTTGTGCTTGACCGCTGGCGCGCCGATTTGCCCAATCTGGATCGGCTGATGCGACAGGGTAGCTATGGGCGACTAGAGAGTTGCATACCGGCGATCACCGTACCCGCCTGGAGTTGTATGATGAGCGGGCGCGATCCCGGCGAACTGGGCGTCTACGGCTTTCGCAACCGCCCGGATCGCAGCTATACGCGTATGCGCGTCGCCGATAGCCGCGCTGTGCGGGCGCCACGCCTGTGGAACATTCTGAGCGATGCCGGGTGGCGAGTCGCGGTCATCGGCGTGCCGGGCACCTACCCGATCCAACCGGTGAACGGCAGTATGGTGGGGTGTTTTCTCTCGCCCTCAACCGCAGCCGATTACACCCATCCGCCTGAACTGGCCGCCGAGATTGCCGACCTGGTTGGCGACTACCTGCTCGACGTGCCGAACTTTCGCTCCGATGATAAGCCCCGCATCCTGCGCGACATCTATACGCTGTGCGACCAGCGGTTTGCCGTGGCCGACCATCTGCTGATCCATAATCAACCCGATATGCTGATGTTGGTTGAGATGGGGGTTGATCGCATTCATCACGCTTTCTGGAAACATATGGACCCGCGTCACCCCGATTTTGTGGCAAATTCGCCTTTCGCCGATGCGATCTATGCATATTATCGCCATATTGATCAACATATCGGCGCGTTGCTGAGCCATTGCGACGATGAGACGGTGACGCTAGTCGTGTCTGACCACGGCGCGCGGCCATTGATGGGCGGCTTCCGGCTCAACGAGTGGCTGCGGCGCAACGGGTATTTGACATTGCGCACCGCGCCTTCCGCATCGGCATCGATTGAGCAGGCCGATGTGGACTGGTCCCGAACGCGCGCATGGGGCAGCGGCGGCTACTACGGGCGCGTATTTCTGAATGTGCGCGGGCGTGAGCCAGAGGGCGCGATCGCATTGGTCGACTACGAGCGTGAGCGTACCGAACTGGCTGAGCGCCTTCGCAATCTCCCTGGCCCCGACGGACAATCGCTCGGCAATCGGGTCTTCACGCCGCAGAGCATCTATCGCAATGTGCGCGGTGTAGCGCCCGATTTGATCGTCTACTTTGGCGACCTGGCCTGGCGCTCGGTGGGAACGGTAGGCGATGGGTCGCTCTATGTGCGCGAAAACGATACCGGCCCCGACGACGCCAACCATGCCCAGCACGGATTGATGATCTTGCACGACCCGCAGCGTCCCGGCAATGGCCGGCAACTGGAAGGGGCCCAGATTTACGATATTCTTCCGACGCTCCTGGCGCGCTATGGTATTGCTGCGCCGGATGGATTACGCGGCAACGCGCTTATACGCTAAAAAGTAAGAGGATTTCATGCATCATCAGGATGATTCTACAGCGTTGATCCCGCCTTATGGCGGCGCACTCGTTGATTTGCTTGTCAAGGGCGAAGAACGACGGCGCTTGATCAACGAGGCTGCCCGCTTGCCTTCGATCCGCATCTCAACCCGCTCGCTTTGCGATCTTGAATTGCTGGCCACGGGCGCGTTCTCGCCCCTCGATCGGTTTATGGGCCAGCGCGACTACGAGCGGGTGCTGCACGAGATGCGTCTGACCAATGGGGCAATCTTTCCCATCCCTATTACACTGCCGATCGATGCGGGCGCTCTTGTCGCCGGAAGCAACCGTGTCGCTCTGCACGATGCACGCAACAACCTGATCGCAGTGATGGACATTGAAGAGGCGTTCACGTGGGATGCCCAGATCGAAGCCCGCATAGCGTTGAGCACAACCGATGCCCGTCACCCGCTGGTCTCGGAAATGAGCACCTGGGGTAAGCAGTATATCTCCGGCCCGCTCCAAGTGATCAACCTGCCCCACTATCACGACTTCGTTGACCTGCGCCGCACACCGGCCCAGGTCCGCCAACTCCTCGACGTGATGGGGTTTGCGAATGTGGTCGCCTTCCAGACGCGCAACCCGATGCACCGCGTTCATGAAGAACTGACCCGGCGCGCGGCAGATCGCGTCGGTGGTAGTCTGCTCATTCACCCTGTTGTCGGGATGACCCGGCCCGGCGACATCGACCACTACAGCCGGGTTCGCATCTACCGTGCCCTGGCCGAGAACTACTATGACCAGCATCGTGCGCTGCTCAGCCTGTTGCCGCTGGCTATGCGCATGGCCGGTCCGCGCGAGGCGTTATGGCACGCGCTGATTCGCCGCAACTACGGCGCGAACCACTTCATCGTCGGTCGCGACCACGCCGGCCCAGGCGTTGACAGCGCCGGCAAGCCATTCTACGGCCCATATGACGCGCAGGAACTGGTTGCTCAGCACAGCGCCGAGCTTGGCGTCACGATGGTTCCGTTTACCGAGTTGGTCTATTTGCCGGAGCGGCAGGAATATGTCGAGGCGTCGCAAACGCCGGAGGGAGCGCGCACGGTGGCCATCTCCGGCACCCAGGTGCGCGAGGAATACTTGGCCAGGGGGCGCCCGTTGCCCGAATGGTTCACCCGCCGCGAGACTTCCGAGATCCTGAGCCAGATGTACCCGCCGCGACACCAGCAGGGCTTCTGCGTCTGGTTCACCGGTCTGAGCGGCGCGGGCAAATCAACCATTGCCGAGATACTGACCGTATTGTTGCTGGAATATGGGCGACAGACGACCGTGCTCGATGGAGATGTCGTACGCACGCATTTGTCGAAGGGACTCGGATTCAGCCGCGAGGATCGCGACGCGAACATCTTGCGCATTGGTTTTGTCGCCGGTGAGATCGTGCGCCACAACGGCGTAGCGATCTGCGCGGCGATCAGCCCCTATCGCGTGACGCGCAACGAAGCCCGCAAGCTCATCGGCTCTGATCGTTTCATCGAAGTGTTTGTGGATACGCCGCTGGAAGTGTGCGAGCAGCGCGACACGAAAGGGCTGTATGCACGGGCGCGGCGCGGCGAGTTGAGCAACTTCACCGGTATCGATGATCCCTACGAGCACCCGATTGATGCTGAAATCACGCTGAACACCGTGGATACGACGCCCGAAGCATGCGCGCGCACGATTATTGCGTATCTCGAACAACGCGGCTTTGTGTGGGATAAGCTCGGGGCGGAATGATATAGCTTCGGCTCACGCGTTGGATATTCGGACCTGGCAGGTTGTTAAACCTGCCAGGTCTATGTGTGTATTCTATGAATTTGGATCGCCGACTTCGCGGCGAAAGATGATCGCCCCGCTCGGATCGGCGTCAACAATAATAACGCCGCCGTCGCTGAACGTCCCTTGCAGCAACTGGAGCGCGAGCGGATTTTGCACCCGCTGCTGGAGCACCCGCTTGAGCGGGCGGGCGCCATATACCGGATCGTAGCCTTCGTTGCCGAGCTGAGTCTGGGCTGCGTCGGTCAGCTTCAGCGTTATCTTGCGATCGGCCAGCAGTTTGCGCAGATGGGCAAATTGGATGCCGACGATCTGGCCGATCTGGTCACGGCTCAACGGACGGAAGACGATCACCTCGTCGATCCGGTTCAGGAACTCGGGCCGGAATGCGTCGCGCAGCGCTTCTAGCGAATGTGTGCGGATTGTCTCGTGACTCGCGCCCGTCTGGCTGAATTCCTGGATAATCGGGCTGGCGATGTTACTTGTCATAATGATGACCGTATTCTTGAAATTGACCACGCGGCCATGTCCGTCGGTCAATCGCCCGTCGTCGAGGATCTGGAGCATCACATTGAACACATCCGGGTGGGCTTTCTCCACTTCGTCAAAGAGAATGACGCTGTAGGGCTTGCGTCGTACCGCCTCGGTCAACTGGCCGCCTTCATCGTAGCCGATGTAGCCGGGTGGTGCGCCGATCAGACGCGCAACAGCGTGCCGCTCCATATACTCCGACATATCGAGCCGAATCATCGCCTGCTCGTCATCGAAGAGAAACTCGGCGAGCGCGCGCGCCAGTTCGGTTTTGCCGACGCCGGTCGGGCCCAGGAACAGGAATGATCCCAGGGGCCGATGCGGGTCTTGCAGCCCGGCGCGGGCGCGGCGCACCGCGTTCGATACCGCCGATACAGCCTCTTCCTGACCGACGACGCGCAAATGCAAGCGCTCTTCCATCTTGACCAGCTTCTCGACTTCGCCCTCCAGCAACTTGCTGACCGGAATGTTGGTCCATTTTGAAACCACCTCGGCGATGTCCTGCTCATCCACCTCTTGCTTGAGCAAGGTAGCGCCGCTTGATGCGAGATGCGCCTCGGCGGCGACCAGCCGGCGTTCGAGATCGCTCAATTGACCATATTTCAACTCGGCAGCCCGGTTGAGATCATACTGGCGCTCGGCGCGCTCGATCTCGATACGCGTCCGATCAATCTGCTCTTTCAACTGCTGGATCTGCTCGATCTCCTGGCGCTCGTGTTGGATCTGCGCTTCGAGGGCGTTGCGCCGCTCGCGCAGGTCGGATAGCTCCCTTTCGAGCTTCTCCAGGCGATCCTTGCTCGCCTGGTCTTTCTCGTTTTTCAACGCCTCGCGCTCAATCTCCAACTGCATCATCCGCCGCTTGAGATCGTCGAGTTCGCGCGGGTCGCTGGTGATCTCCATACGCAGCCGCGCCGCCGACTCGTCCACTAGGTCGATGGCTTTATCGGGCAGGAAACGGTCGGAGATGTAGCGGTCGGAGAGCACCGCCGCGGCAACGATGGCGCCGTCGGTGATCCGCACGCCGTGATGCGTCTCATAGCGCTCCTTCAGCCCGCGCAAAATGCTGATCGTGTCTTCGACGCCGGGCTGATCGACGAGCACCGGCTGGAAACGGCGTTCCAGAGCCGCATCTTTCTCGATGTGCTTGCGATATTCATCGAGCGTGGTCGCGCCGACCATATGCAGCTCGCCACGCGCCAGCATTGGCTTGAGCATATTGCCGGCGTCCATTGCGCCCTCGGCGGCTCCGGCGCCGACAACCGTGTGCAGCTCGTCGATGAGCATGATCACGTCCTCGCGCTCCTGGATCTCCTTGAGCACAGCTTTCAGGCGTTCTTCAAACTCGCCGCGATATTTCGCGCCGGCGATCAACGCGCCCATATCGAGCGCGAACACGTGCTTATTCTTGAGCGCTTCGGGAACATCCTCGCGCACAATACGCTGCGCGAGTCCTTCGACGATAGCGGTCTTGCCGACGCCCGGCTCGCCAATCAGCACCGGGTTGTTTTTGGTACGTCGCGAAAGGATCTGGATAACCCGGCGAATCTCCTCATCGCGCCCGATCACCGGGTCAAGCTTGCCGCGTCGCGCCAGATCGGTCAAATCGCGCCCGTATTGATCAAGTGCGGCGTATGTGCCTTCAGGATTCGGACTGGTGACTCGTTGTGTGCCACGAACCTCGCGCAACGCTTGCAACAGGGCATCGCGCGTAAGCCCGGCTTGCTTCAACACACGTTCGGCGGCGCCGCCGGCATGGTCGAGCATTGCCAGCAGCAGGTGTTCGGTGCTGATGAACTCGTCGCCGAACTGAGCCAATTCGTCGTAGGCCTTCAACAGCACGGTGCGCAGGCGCTGAGATATTGTCAACTGGATGTTGCCGCCGCTCACACGCGGCAAGGACTGAACTTCTTTCGCTGCCTGCTGTCGCAAAGCGCCGACCGCCAATTTCATTTTGGTCAACACTTGCGGCACAACACCATCGCCCTGATCGAGCAACGCGAGGAGCAGATGCTCAGGCTCAACCTGGCTATTGCCATTACGTTCGGCAAGATTCTGCGCCGCAATGATAGCTTCATAAGATTTTTGTGTAAGTCGATTAGTATCAAATGACATGGCGTATTTTCCCCTACCGCAACCCTACGCGAGACGTAAACCTGTCACATGGGGCTCGCCGGGCTTTGTAAACGCATCCTATTCCGCGTTGTCGCGCCTGATATATTGCAAGCCTTCATCAATCGGGTAGGATTGCTCTGCGTATAAAACTACATTTATGATAGCAGCCCTGCATCAGAAAGCCATTAGCATTTTGTTGGCGTTCTGTTATCACAATGGTATACTATGCACCGGTACCGTCCATATTCGGGACTTGATCGGGATTGATTGCTCCTATCCGTCCGGTGCATAATCACGATGAATCATCGTAAGATTGGCCGTATCGCGAAGGGGCAAAATCGATGCACAAAATGACGGCCTGGTGGCGCAAAAAGACGATTCTGGGAGCAATTGTCACTATCATACTTGCGTTTGTTGTGCTATTGTTCGGGCGTCCAGCGACATCAGCGTTGACCAATGTAGTCCGATGGGAGCCGGAAACCGATCTTCTGGGCGCGCCGGTGGCGTCCGAAACGCTTGATGATCTGTTCGCTCCGCCGATATCCGACGACGAACCTGCTCCAGATCGCACCGCAGCGCCGGAGCAGGTTGTGGTTTATATTTCGGGCGCCGTAGTTCAACCAGACGTGTACATGTTATCAGGAGATGCGCGTGTTAAAGATGTGGTTGTGGCCGCGGGCGGATTGACCGCCGACGCCGCGAGCGATCAAATAAACCTCGCAGCAACCATCACTGACGCTCAGCACATCCGTATTCCGCGCATCGGAGAAGCAGCGCAGACCTCGAACGGCAGTGAAGCCTCTACGAATCAGTCCAATTCATCGAATCCTGACCTGATCGATCTCAATACCGCCGGCGCCGCTGAACTGGAGGATCTGCCCGGGATCGGACAGACCCTAGCTGAGCGCATTATCGAATACCGTGTCGCCAATGGGCCATTTACATCGATCCAGGATTTGCGGAAAGTGTCCGGTATTGGAGACAAACTGTTTCAAGAGATTCACGACCGCCTCACTATAGGCGGTTGAGCAGAGAAAAAGAGGTCTCATGCGTCGAACCAAGATTGTTGCTACACTTGGACCCGCAACCAGAACACTGGAAAGAATCGAACAGCTGATCACTGCGGGACTCGATGTCGCCCGGCTCAACTTCTCACACGGAACGTATGCAGAACATGCCAGCCTCATTGCGACGATTCGTCAGGCGTCGAAATATGCCGGCAAGCCAATCGCAATTTTGCAAGACTTGCAAGGCCCCAAAATTCGTACCGGCGAGTTACATTCGGGGCGTCCGGTCAAACTCTCAGCCGGTCAGACCTTTGTTATCACCAACAAACCGATCATCGGCGATACGCGTCGGGTCAGTACAACCTACGCGATGCTCAACCACGATGTGCATCCCGGCGACCGCATCTTGCTTTCCGATGGCTTGATCGAGCTTCAGGTGATGTCAATCACCGATACTGATGTGGAAACCAGGGTCATCCACGGCGGCGCGCTGCGCGAGCATCAAGGCATCAACTTGCCGGGCGTTATGGTCAGCGCTCCCGCCGTCACCGAGAAAGACATCGACGATCTGCTGTTCGGTCTCGAACAGGGCGTCGATTACGTGGCAATCTCGTTCGTCCGCCAGGCTGGCGATGTGCGCCAGATCAAAGACCAGATCGCCAGCGCCGGCAAAACCACGCCGATAATCGCCAAAATCGAACGAACCGAGGCGTTGGAAGATCTGCCCAACATTCTTATGATCTCCGACGGGATTATGGTGGCGCGCGGTGATCTAGGCGTTGAAATGCCGCCCGAACGTGTTCCCATTGTGCAGAAGCAGATTATCGAGGCGGCGAATCGCGCGGGAGTTCCGGTTATCACAGCGACGCAAATGCTGGAATCGATGATCCGCAACCCGCACCCGACCCGCGCCGAGGCGAGTGATGTTGCTAACGCGATTATTGATGGGACAGACGCCATAATGCTGAGCGGCGAGACGGCGACTGGCGATTACCCGGTCGAAGCCGTACAGATGATGTCCACGATCGCTGAAACCATCGAGCAAAGCGGGCGGCACGGCGATCAAGGCGCCAAACCGCGCTGGTCGCTGCCCGAAGTGCAATCAACGCCGCGGGCAATCGCCGCCGCCGCCTGCACCATCGCCTCGTCATTGCCCGTATGCGCGATTGTTGTGTTTACCAACAGTGGCAGCAGTGCACGCCTGGTATCGCACTATCGACCCGATGCGCCGATTCTTGCATTCACTCCTTCAGAAGGGGTCTATCGACGTTTAAGCTTGTTATGGGGCGTTATCCCCATGCGCGCCGCTCTTGTGGAACGTCTCGACCAGCTTGAGCAACATGTGCAGGCTACGCTTATCAGCCAGGGCTATGCCAAACCGGGCGACGCCGTTGTGATTACGGGCGGGCATCCCACCTATCGCCACGGTCCAACGAATTTCCTCAAAGTGATCACTGTGGCGGAAACGACATAGGCTGCTGCGGAGCGGCGGAGCAGTTCCAGTGTCCCGTACAAGATATTGATCGCTTCTAACAGCGAGCATACCCGCGCCAACCTTGACACACGTTCACCCAGATGCTACGCTGTAGCAATGATACGGCGATTCCTATCATCAGCCCGGTTCAGCACGCATACCAGCTTGACAATACCGCACGGCTGGTAGATGATCTGCATAGACAATTTGAACCAATTCAAACCAGGCTTTGCGCGCGTCGCCATACCTGGAGCTGAAACGGAGCAAACGCCTTATGTCGCACAACGAACCGACCATCGCGAGTATTTTGCGCTCGCTCGCGACGCAGTACGATGGGCCAGTATCGGAGCGTCACGTTATGGATCGGGTTCTCGAACAGCGACCGAGTACAGCCAAGAATCCGTACGCAACGATTCGCGAACGGCTGCGCTCAGATGGGTCGCGTTTGGGATGGGTGCGCCTTGATCGTGATGAACTCGCGCCGCTTCACGCTGTCTTGAAGGATCTGCGCTTCCGGTGTGTGCCGACGGCCAACGATGTGCTTTCCGGCACGCTGCCCCTGACTCGTCTTCAACCCTTTGCCGGTCTACGAGATCTTGCGCCGTTGCTGTATGACGAGTCTGGCATTCAGTTCGCTGCGCTCAGGCCGTCAGGTGCGTCGCAGTACAACCGGCAGCTGTCAGCGCTGGCGACCCCATCCTTCGACTTGCGCGAGTGGTACGATCAGCATCGTTTTGCTCCTGGCGATAGTATTCTGGTCACGATCACCGATGCCAATCCATTGACATTTCAGATCTTCTACGAGAACGCGGCCCGCTTTCATAGCGCAGATATGGCTGCCCAGGACGCCGAGCTTATCGATAAGATCTATGAACAGGTAGCCCGGTCGCATACGCTGTTTCTTTCCTGTGAGGATGTCGTATTGCTTGTCTTTGCCCGCGCCGCCTGGCGTACAGCATACCCCGGAACCGCCTGGCAGACGCTGGTTGAGCGGGAGCCGCGCCTCAACTTGATTGACGGCATTTTTATTACCAAAGCCCAACCCAGCTTTCTAGATGCCGGCGCTTATAACGATTGGGTATATGCGACCCAGGCGATCGACGAGCAACTCTTTAGCGAGATTGACCAGCTACAGGATGAATTGCGCGTGAGCCGTCAGCACGATGCCGAACAAGGCGTGTGGGATGGTCAATTCCAATCGCGTACTTCGATCTCGAACTCGCGATCGTTGTTTGATCGTTCACGCTTTGACCCTTCGCCCGGCATCGAACCGCTTCTCCACTTCGATGCAGATCATCTGGATGCTCTCAACAGTGATGAAGATGATCTGGATGGTGACGATCTCGATTGGGGGGGTGACGATCTGAACGATAACGATGATGATCTGTTTGATGAGGCGTCTGATGCCAAGAGCGCTGAGGGCTACTCGATGGATTTTGTTGAGGCCCAGGAACGCCTGCTGGCGATACTTCCGCTGGACGCCGTGCGACGGCTTCAGGATGCATCTTCCGAAGAGGCCGAGTTGATAATCGCTTCCTACCTGAACTATCTGTTGGTGCGCGACCCCTCGCTGTTTGTACATCTCGACTTCTCAGCCGAGAACTCGGCGCTCGACAATGCAGTAAATGATACGCTGGTCTACCAGAGTCTTGATACGCTCTGGATCGGGGAAAGCGACAAGTGGAAGGATAATGATGAATGGGACGAGGTGTGGGAAGATGACTGGGAGATTACCTTTGAAGCTGATACTGATCATTCCAGGAATGCCTACGTTTCCAGCAGCGAGTTGATTAACCAGTTTTATAATTACCTGATTGCGATAGGGCGCAGCCTCTCGACTGCTCGCACGCGCACGAATGACTTGTGGGCATATGCCGAGTTTCTGGCCAGCTCGTATCATCGCACGATGATCGAGGGTGATTATGCAACGCTTGATGAGTTCTTGTTCTCGACATATCCGCGTAGAACGATGAGTCTATCGTCGCGTCAGATTCGTGAACTTTGTACATCGCTCAAGCAGTTCTATCGCTTCTTGAAGGAACGCGGCGACATCTCCGATGATCGTTTCGCCGAAGCTATCTGGCGCCGACGCGATCAGGCCGCTCACGTATTCTCCCTGTACCAGCGCATACCGGTCGATTCGCCCGACGCCGAAAAGTTGATTGCGCGCTTGTTTGCCCCATATGAAGCTTTGTCTTGACGCGAACACCAGGTTGCCGGATGCTGGCTATGAGCGGGTCGTTCATCTCACGTTGAGGTGCTTGCCCGGCTTTCACGTATGACACTCGCGCCAAACACGATCCTCCAGAACCGCTACGAGGTTGTCCGTCTGGTTGCCCAGGGCGGTATGGGCGCGGTGTATGAAGCGGTTGATCAGCGTCTCGGCAATACCGTCGCGCTCAAGCAGACGCTTGTCAGCGATCTCCATCTCCGCGACGCTTTTGAGCGCGAGGCCCGCTTGCTCGCGCGTCTCCATCACGCCCGGTTGCCGGTTGTCAGCGATCATTTTAGCGAGAACAACGGTCAGTTTCTGGTAATGCAATTCATCCCCGGCGATGATCTGGGCATGTTGCTGCAGCGCAACAATGCGCCGTTTGCAGTTGATCGCACGCTGCGCTGGGCCGATCAGCTTCTCGATGTTCTCGATTATCTACATAGCCAGTCACCGCCGATTATTCACCGCGATCTGAAGCCCCGCAACCTGAAGCTAACGGCGCGCGATGATGTGGTGTTGCTGGATTTTGGTTTGGCCAAAGGTCTTGCAACCACCACAACCGATGCCGCCACCGCCCGAAGCGTGTTTGGCTACACGCCGAATTACGCGCCGCTTGAGCAGATCCAGGGCAGTGGAACTGATGCTCGCAGCGATCTCTATGCGCTCGGCGCGACGCTCTATCAATTGCTCACCGCGCACGAGCCGCCGGATGCGTTAACGCGAGCTTCCGCGACGGTGAATGGCCAGCCCGACCCATTGCGCCCGGCGCATGAAATACGGCCTGACATTCCTCCGCTTGTGAGCGCGATGCTGCAACAGGCGCTGGCGATGGATCCGGCGCAACGTTTCGCCAATGCCGATGCAATGCGCAGCGCTCTCCGCAATGCCACGCGTGAAGCTCAAAGCGCGGCGTCAGCGATCAATAGCAGCGGTCAGCCCACGATTACTCCGCCGCCGACGGCTGCTCATGCGCGGACGTTGCCGACGCCTTGGTCATCGGCGTCGCACCCCGCAACCGGGTCGTGCGCCCCGCTTGCGTTGCTGGGCCTGATCGGTCTTGGCGCGCTTGTGCTGCTGGCGGTTCTGGCGTGGTTTCTCCTTCAACCGACACGCCGGGAGATTGGTTCGACGCAGGTTGTCGCCGTGACGGTTGAGTCAATCGAAAACGACGGTGCGCCGCCTGATACGAGCCAGTTCGGCGTGAGTCGCGCCAATCCATTTCCGCCTTCGACCATCGTGGACGTTCTGAATTGGGAAATCCAGGTGTTGGAAGCGATTCGCGGCGACGCGGCCTGGCAGATCGTTCACGAAGCCAATCAGTTCAACGATCCCGCCCCGGAAGATATGGAATATCTGTTGGTCAAGCTGCGGGTCAAAGCTACGTTCACGGATGCCGAAGCGCGCTCGATCGGGCGGGGCGATTTTGACCTTGTCGGACAGCGCGCGGTGGTCTACACCGGTTTTGCCGCTGTGCCGCCCGATCCGATCCTGGAAGCCGAGTTGAGCCCCGACAACGAAACCGAGGGCTGGATCGCGTATCTGGTCGGGCAGGAGGAGTCGAACCTGTTGCTGATCGTCGATGAGACGCTGAATTCCGACGATCTGCCCACATTCATTGCGCTAGAAGAGGGCTCAACGCTCGGCGTCGATCCGACGCTTGTCGACATCCAGCCGACCGACATCGGCGTCAGCGCCGACAATCCGGCGCCACTGGAAAGGACAGCTATCGCCGAGGATTGGGAAATTGCGATACTCGACGCGATGTCCGGCGATGCTGCGTGGGAGCTTATCGTCGAAGCGAATAGCTACAACGATCCGCCGCCGGAGGGAATGGAGTACATCGCGGTGCGGGTGCGGGTGCGCTCTATCAGCCCGCAGGACGAGGTGCAGATGATCAACGACCATTATTTCACGACGCTCGACAGCGCGGGTACACTCCACGAAACTCCGTCAATTGTTGAACCCGAACCGGAACTGCAAGCATTCCTATATCCCGGCGGGGTGTACGAAGGCTGGGTCGTGGTGCAGGCGCCGAGCGGCGATGACGGCGCGCTCCTGGTGTTTGAGCCGTCGTTCATCGGCGAATCGAACATCAATACGCGCTTTCTGGCGCTGCGATGATCGGTTCTCGGTAGGATCACGCTATGATTATTGACGGACACGAAGACCTCGCGTTTAATATTATGACGATCGGGCGCGACATCACGCAGAGCGTCGCTGCGATACGTACACGCGAGGATCAGCCGCACCCCGGCGTCGGAACTTGCACCGTGGCGCTGCCGGAACTGCTGATCGGCGATGTGGGGTTGGTCTTCGGCACGCTGTTTACCATTCCCGCCAGCGCCGCTCCTTCGGCTCTCCCGAGCGATCACGGTTATCACACGGCGGATGAGGCGCATACGGTGGCGCTGGCCCAGCTTCAGATCTACCGCGATCTGGCCGCCAACCGCGACGATGTGCGGTTAATTGCGATGCGCGCCGATCTGCGCACACTTCTGGCCGACCGTGCGGAGGGCGCGGCGGTGTTAGGTGTTGTGCCGCTGATGGAAAACGCCGACCCGATCCGCGTTCCCGAAGAGGCTGCCTGGTGGCAGGCCCAGGGCGTGCGCATCGTCGGCCCGGCCTGGCAGGCGACGCGTTACTGCGGCGGTACGCGCCAGCCTGGCCCGCTCACCGACGTCGGTCGCACTTTGATGGGCGAACTGGCCCGCGCCGGTTTGACGCTCGACGTTAGCCATATGGCCGAGGAAAGCTTCTGGCAAGCGCTTGACCTATTCGACGGCGCAGTCATTGCTTCGCACAGCAACTGCCGGGCGCTCGCGTCCGCAACCTACGCCGACCGGCACTTGAGCGACGCAATGATCCGCGCCCTGATCGAGCGTGATGCAGTGATCGGCGTTGTGTTGTTCAACCGCTTTCTCATCGCCGATTATACGTCCGAAACCACGAAAGACGCAGTCACGCTTGATGCGGCGATTCGGCATATCGACCACATTTGCCAGATCGCGGGCGACGCGCGCCATGTCGCGATCGGCAGCGACTTCGACGGCGGTTTTGGTCGTGAGCATATCCCCCGTGAGCTCGATAGCGTCGCCGACTTGCACCGTCTCGGCGATTCGTTGCGCGCCGCCGGCTACTCCCAGTCTGATGCTGATGCGATTATGGGAGGCAACTGGCTGCGCACGCTTGAACGCACGCTGCCGGTGTGATACCATAGCCGATGACTAAAAGGGCCCTGTAAACGCTTCCTACTCGCTAGCAGGCTTTCACCGGCTTATGATTAATGCCGCCGTCGGGCGCGTTCGCGAACTGCTGCGCATCCTGCACACATCCGAAAACAGCGCTGCATCCGGTGCAGGCGCATTCGCAACGCATGCCGTCGCTGTTGCGGCGATCAGCCTGTTCGCCCTGATGCTGATGTGGCGACCGGTTTTGCTGGGTGATGTGTTTATGCCGCTCGACGCGCTGCTGCATCTGCACCCCTGGCGCTACTCGTATGAGCGCGTCCCGGTGAACAACCCGAACAATCTCGACCCCATCCGCCAGACCTACCCACGCCGACTGATCACCAACGACATTGTCAGCCAGGGGCAATGGCCGCTCTGGAACCGGTCGATCCTCACGGGCACGCCGTTGCTCAACGACGGCCAACTGGCTTTCTTCTATCCGTTGAGTCTGATCTTCCTCGTCGCGCCGCTTCCGTGGGCGTTCGGCTTCTATGCATTCGTACATCTGATCATCGCCGGCGTCGGCGGCTATGCCTTCGCGCGCCAGATCAAGCTGGAACCGGGGCCAGCGCTGGTTGCCGGCGTCGCCTATATGCTCAACGGCTATATGCTCACGTGGCTGCAACTACCGCACCACGTCGGCGCGACGGCAATGCTGCCGTGGTGTTTCTGGGCCGTTGAGCGGGCGCTGACAGGTGTGCGTTGGCGCGGCTGGGCGCTTGTTGGTGCATTTATGGCGATGCCGTTGCTCTGCCAGATTCAGCTCGCGTTCTACATCTATGTCGGGCTGGCGGGCTATGTGCTGGCGCGCGCGGTGCAGTTACCCGATTGGCTGACCCGTGCGCGGGTCGGCGTCGGTTTTGGTCTGGCGGTCGGGCTGGCGCTGGTATTGAGCATGGTGCAGCTCTTGCCCGCCATCGCGCTTTCGGCGCAAGGCCAACGCGCCGAGATCGGCGTTATCGCCGGATCTGCCGAAGCGCAGTTCAAGTTGCTGCTGCGCCTCGTATTCCCCGCGCTCGAAGGCGGCGAACGCATCGGGACGCCTTCAGGCTGGGGACCGACGCTGCTGCAAGTTCCTTACCCCTACATCGGCCTGCTTCCACTGGCGCTCGCAGTGGTTGGATTGCTGCGTACACGCCATGCCCAGAGCTTTATCTTTGGCCTGATGGCTACGCTTTCATTCGCGCTGGCGGTGATCAGCCCGCTATTGCAACTGTTTCTGCTGCTGGCGCCGCCCTACCGCCAGTTCGAAGACCACACGCGCTGGTTTGTGCTGTGGGGTCTGGCAATGGCGATGCTGGCGGGCATAGGCGCCCAGACGTTGCTCGCCAATCGCGCAACCGCCGCCTTGCCGGTTGCGCCATTCCGTTCGACGACCGACCGGCATGATGCCGATTCCACTATTCCGGCCCCGGTTTGGCGGCTGACTTGGCCAGATGTTCGACTGACGAACCGGCTGCTGGTCGGCGCAATCGCGCTGTTTCTGGCCGGATGGGCGCTCTGGCATTTGCAATTGTTCACGCCGCAGTCGCGCTATGGTTTCTACATCACGCTTATCCGTCAGCAGTCACTTGTTGTTCCGGCTCTGATTCTGGCGATCGGGCTGGCGAGCGTGCTGATGCTGCGGATGCAGCGACTGCCGGCGATCGTGCGCTGGGGGCCGTTGTTGCTCCTGATCACGCTGGATATGAGTTGGCATGGCGGCAGCTACAACACCAGCTTCAATCGGGCGCTGATTCAGCCGACCGCCGACCTGACCCGCGGTTTGGCAGAATACTCCGACGCGATGCAGCAAGACACCATCGTTTACCCGACGACGCGCCAGATCGCGTTCCTCCAGAGTCAACCGGGACCGTTTCGCATTTTTGGCTCGCAGGCCGATGTGTTGCCGCCGAATCTGGCCGGTGCATTTGGTCTCGAAGACATTCGCGCCTACCACTCGCTGTATTTCAAGCGTTACAATCGCCTGGCGCGCATGATCGACGGCAAAGATTACAGCCAGACGAGTGTGGGCAGCATCAGCCTGCGGTTGTATTTCACATCGTCCTACAATCATCGGCGGTTGCTGGATATGCTCAATGTCGAGTATCTGCTGTTTCCGCCGGGCAGCCCGGACGTGGATTTATACCAGCCGCTGGAGTTGGTTCAATTGACCGACGAAGGCGGCGTCTATCGCAATCCTCAGGTGTTGCCGCGCGCCTGGCTGGTGCATACGATTGAGACGATCGCCGATGACCAGGCACAACTCGCGCGTATGGCCCGCGAGGATTTTGACCCGGCGACGCTCGCGGTGACGGCCAGCGCGCCGCCGCCGGTCAGCGCGGCGGAGATCGCCGAGCCGCCGCCGGTCGTCGAGTACGTGCCGAATCGGGTGACGATTGCAGCGGAGGTTGCTGCGCCTGCGTTGCTGGTGCTGTCGGACGCCTACGATGACGGCTGGCAGGTGACGGTGGATGATCAACCGGCGCCGCTGTATCGCGCCAACTACGCCTTGCGGGGCGTCTGGCTGCCTCCGGGCCGACACATCGTCACGTTCACGTATCGTCCGCGCGAATTCCTGTTCGGCGGCGCGGTGAGTTTGCTGGCGCTGCTTGGCCTGCTCGGCTACGGTTTGCGGGAATGGCGCCGCTCGCCGCTTGACGGCTGACAACGTTATCTTGGATGTGATCGGAAACTCCTATGAACCAACCAGGCATTACCTATACCATCGCGATGCCCGAACCGCACACGCATCTCTACGTCGTGCAAATCGACATCACCGGGCTGAGCGAGCCGTTCGTCGATATGATCCTGCCCTCGTGGACGCCCGGCTCGTATCTGATCCGTGAATATGCGCGCCACGTACAAGAGTTCGCCGCGTTCGCCGCCGCCGCGTTGCCCTGGCGCAAGGTTGCGAAAGATGCCTGGTGCGTCGAGACCGATGGCGCGGCGCGTATCAGTGTGCGCTACAAGGTCTATGCCCACGAATTGACTGTGCGTACCAGCCACCTCGATGGCACGCACGGCTATTTCAACAACGCGACGGTGTGTATGTACGTGGCCGGGCGTATGGCCGAACCGCTGGCGCTGCACGTCGATGCGCCGGAGGGCTGGCAGGCCGCGACGGGGCTGAACGACGCGCCGACCGACCGGTTGCTGGCCGGGCCGCCGCTTACGCCGAAGTTGCGCCGGACCAGCTTTATCGCCCGCGACTACGACGAGCTGATCGACTGCCCGGTTGAGTGCGGCGCGCATCGGTTATTTTCCTTTGAAGTGGATGGCATCGAGCATCGCCTCGCCATCTGGGGACGCGGCAACGAAGACGCAGCCCGCCTGGTTGCCGACACCAAGCGTATTGTCGAGACTCAACGCGACATGTTTGGCAGCCTGCCCTATCGCCGCTACACATTCATCCTGCACCTGAGCAAAGGTTACGGCGGTCTGGAACATCGCAACAGCGCGACCAATTTGCTCGATCGCTGGTCGTTTCAGCCCGAACAGGCGTATGAGCGCTTCCTCGGTCTCCAGTCGCACGAGTTCTTCCACGTCTGGAATGTCAAGCGCATCCGCGTCGCGCCGCTTGGCCCATTCGACTATCGAGCGGAAAACTATACCCGCCAGCTCTGGACGATGGAAGGCGTGACCAGCTACTACGACGAGTTGCTGGTTCGGCGCGCCGGTTTGATGACGCCTGAGCGTTATCTAGAGAAACTGGCCGATGAGATCGTGAGGTTGCAAAACCAGCCCGGTCGTGCGCTGCAAAGCCTGGAACAAAGCAGCTTTGACACCTGGATCAAGCTGTATCGACCCGATGAAAATAGCGCCAACACAAGCATTTCGTACTACCTGAAGGGCAGCCTCGTCGCGTTGCTGCTCGACCTGGAGATTCGCCATCGCACCGGCGGCGAACGTTCGCTCGACGATGTGTTGCGCCGTCTCTACACCGCGTATGGCGGGCCTGACGGCGATGATATCTACGCGACGCCGACAATTGCTGAAGAGGGCGGCTATCTCGAAGCGGTTGAGGCTGTAGCAGGCGCTGCGGATGGCGCGTATCGCGAGTTCTTCGCCCGCTACATCGCTGGAACCGACGAGCTTGACTACGCACGTGGGCTAGGCCATGCCGGATTGCAGCTGGAGTGGGGCTATCGTGCGGCGACCTCCGGCGACGCGGCGCCGGCATGGCTCGGCATTACGTGCAAGCGCGAGGGTGAACGTACAATCGTCGCCAGCGTACGATCCGACGGCCCGGCCTACAACGCCGGCGTCTACGCCAACGATGAACTGCTGGCGTTTGACGGCTTCCGAGTGGACGAAGCCCGACTCGATGCGCACCTGGCTGAACGTGCGCCCGGCGACACCGTTACGTTGACGTTCTTCCGTGATGATGTGCTTGTCCACACGTCGGTAACGCTCGCCGCCGGGCCCTATGATGCGCTCCGCCTGGTGCGGGTTGATCCGTACGATGCGCTCCAGGATCGCATCTATCACGAGTGGCTGGGGATAACGAAGCAATGAGCACAATCCGAGGCAAGTCAATGAATTTTGCAGAACCGGCGCACAATACGATGCTGAGCCGGACGATGTCGCGTCGGAGCGCGCTTCTGGCTATGCTGGCCTTGCTCGGCGGCTGTGCCGCGCCCCAGACTCCCGCTACGGTATCCATTGCGTTGCCGACAGCCGCCGCCACTTTGTCGCCGCCAACGGCCACGCCGCCGCCGCTGCATTTTAGCGGCGATCTGGCTTTTGTGCACGCCGCTGCGCAGATGCAATGGATTCCACGACACACCGGAACTGAGGGCTGGCGTGCATGCGGTGACTACATCCTGGAGCAACTCGCCGCGCAGGGTTGGCAAATCGAGGAACAGCCTTTCGAATATCAGGGCTTCGCCTGTCGCAATCTGCTTGGTAAACGCGGCGATGGGCCGCTGCTGATCATCGGCGCTCACTACGACAGCCGCCGTCGCGCCGATCGCGACCCTGATCCGGCGAATCATGACCTGCCAGTGCCCGCCGCGAATGACGGCGCGAGTGGCGTGGCCGTGTTGCTCGATCTGGCGCGTGTGCTCAAACCGGAGATTTTGGGGCGCACGATCTGGCTGGTGGCCTTCGACGCCGAGGACAACGGCGGGGGCGGCATCGAAGGCTGGGATTGGATCCAGGGCTCGACCTATATGGCCGAAAACCTGCCTCGGATGCCGCAGGGTATGCTGCTAGCCGATATGATCGGCGACGCCGATCAGCAAATCTATTACGAAGCCAATTCACACGCCGAAATGCTGCGCGGCGTCTGGCAGGTCGCCGCCGATCTGAGCTACCCTTCGTTTATTCCTGAGTATCGCTACACGATGATCGATGACCATCTGCCGTTCGCTCGCCAGGGCATCCCGGCAGCGGATTTGATCGATTTCGACTACCCCTATTGGCACACTGTCGCCGATACGCTCGATAAAATTAGTCCGGCCAGTCTGGAAGCCGTGGGGCGCACGATCGAAGAGTGGTTGGCGCGTGGCGCGCCGGGGATGCCGCCAACGACAGCAGGGTTCGCGCCACGCACGTTGATCGACTATCGCCGTGCGACGTTCGCCGCGCGGCGTTCAGCTAGCCTTCGCCATTGAGACAGCGCTCCGCCGTTGCGCAGAGTATCGCCACTCCGGCGGGCAGGCTCGCTTCATCAATATCGAAGCGCGGGTTGTGGTGCGGGAAGTTAAAACCGCGCGCATCGTCGCGTGCGCCGAGGAAAAAGAAATTGCCCGGCACGCGCGCCAGCACCGCCGAGAAATCCTCGCCGCCGGTCGTGCGAAACTGCAAATCGACGTTCTCCGGCCCGAACACGTCGACGGCAACCTGGCGCGCCACCTCAGTTGGCGCAGGTGCGTTAACCGTCGGATCAACCCCCAGATGAATCGTCGCCTCTGCCGTCGCGCCGAATGTCGCTACCACGCCGGTTACGATTTCACGGACGCGGCGGTGCAGCAACTCGCGAGTCTCCGGCGTGAAGCTGCGAATGGTTCCGCGCAACGTTGCAGTTTCGGCAATCACATTGTGCGTATCGCCGGCATGCAAGCTGCCGATGGTGACGACGCCGATCTCCTCTGGGTTAAGATTGCGCGCGACGATGGTCTGCAATGCCACAACAATCTGCGACGCAACCAGCACGGCATCAACCGTCTGATCGGGATGCGCCGCGTGCCCGCCGCGCCCATGCACAACAATGGCGATCTCGTCGGCGGCGGCCATCATCGGCCCGACCCGCATAGCGGCGGTTCCTGTCGGATGAAACGACGATACATGCAGCGCCAGCGCTACATCGACCGGCGGATCCGCCAGCACACCGTCGTTGATCATGCTGATTGCGCCGCCTACGCCCTCTTCGGCGGGTTGAAACATCAGCTTGATCGTTCCCGGCAGCTCATCGCGGTGGCGCATGAGCAGCGTCGCCACGCCGATGCCGACGGCGACGTGCGCGTCGTGGCCGCACGCGTGCATCACCCCCGGCGTTTGCGAGCGATAGGGCGCGTCGTTTTCCTCCTGAATAGGCAGCGCATCCATATCGAAGCGCAGCAGCACCGTGCGTTCGCCTGGCTTGCCGCCCGACATTATGCCGACCACGCCGGTCTGCCCAACGCCGGTGATCACTTCGTAGCCGAGATCGCCCAGCTTCTCGGCAACCATTCGCGAAGTACGAAATTCCTGAAAGCCCAGTTCGGGGTGCATATGCACATCGCGCCGGATCGCGATGATCTCATCACGCAGCGCTTCGGCTTCTGAGAGAAACGATGTCATCTTTGCCTCCTCATCAACTCTTCTCAATCGATCAGTTGGAAGCTAAACAAACATTGGCAGAGCACGGAAACATAGCTCTCACACTCCGACATATGTCCAACCTCGGCGTGATCGCTCTATGGGATTGCATCATACTGTACATAGTATGATAACCTCATTTTGATCTATGCAGCGGCATCATCTGCTATACTTGGCGGGGATTTATCTATGAGGACGAATCAACCATAACCGCTATGCACCGACTGCTCTCCCGCAACTGGCTCATCAAACATACCTTCGCGCTGATCATCCTGCTGACGATGATCCGATTGGGCTTCTGGCAGCTTGACCGGCTGGCCGAGAAGCGGGCGTTAAACGCCGCGACGCTGACCGCGCTTGACCAACCCGCGATTGTGCTAACCGGCGACTCGGTCGATCCCGATGCATTGCACTTTCGCAAAGTGCAGGTCAGCGGCGTCTACGATAATGAACAGAGCATTGTGTTGCGTAATCAGCTACTTGATGGTGTTGCGGGTTTGCACTTGATCACGCCGTTGCGAATCAACGGCAGCGAACAGGCTGTCCTGATAGATCGCGGTTGGATCGACCAAGGTCAGGCGCGCGAAGAGGTGCGGGGCGTATTCGCCCAGACCGGTGACGTAACCATCGAGGGCATTGCGTTCCGCTCTCAGGAGCGCCCGGATGCGTTGTTTGCCCCAAAAGATTTGCCGCTGCCCGGTGAAACGCGGATCGACGCCTGGATGCGTGTGGATATTGCAAAGATTCAGGAGCAGATCGACGCCCCGCTCCTTCCGGTCTATATCGCCCAGATGCCCGGCGCTACGCCGCCGCTGCCCGACCAGCCGCGCCCCGAAAGCGCGGTCAAGATCGACGAAGGTTCGCATCTGAGCTATGCGATCCAGTGGTTTAGCTTTTCGGTGATACTGATAGTGGTGTATGCTTTGCTTATTCGGCAAGAGCTACGCAAGCAGCAGTGAATATGTTTAAGGAGGGAATCTGGTATGAAGCCTGCCGTCTATACGCGAACGATGCAACTGTTCCATTGGTCAGGTGCACTGTTGATCCTTGGACTCTGGCTTCTGGGTGTCGTTATGCACGAAATGGCCGACACACCGTTGAAGACGCAGCTCTATCGAGTCCACGTTGGCATCGGGTTGCTGACGCTCATCCTGACCGTCGCGCGCATTGTCTGGCTATTCGTTGGCAAACGCCCGGAGGATCTGGCTATGCCGGCGTGGCGGCGTCTCGCATTCGTGTGGAACCACCGCTTGCTCTACCTGATAGTCGCTCTATTGCTGGTCAGCGGCGTTGGTATGCTGGTGTTGAGTGGGATTGGCATCTCACCGGCGAACGTGATCCCTGCCGCTATTCAAGATGTACCGCCGCGTACGGTCCACGGTATAGCGTCAAAACTCTTCCTGGCGCTCTTTGTGATGCACTTCGTTGGGGTAGTTCATTATCAATTCACCGAAGGGGAGACGTTCGCGCGCATGGGGGTGGCGTTGAAGAGACGCTGATAGCGGCCAGGCGCAGCACCGCGTGTGTTGCCGACGTATTGCCGCAACCACAGTCCGACAACCTCTTCCAACGCTGGAGAGTCTAGTACAGGGTTCCGAAGATCCGTAGGGGGTTTCGGGAACGCGGGCGGCCCGCCCGCTCAGGCGGGATGCGGGCAAGCTGCCCGCGCTCCCAGGCCGCAACTCCCTGCGGACTTCCAAATGGCTGTACTAGG
>JANQID010000048.1 GCA_028282325.1 Chloroflexaceae bacterium
CCAACCTGGACCTATAGCAATCCTATTCAGGTTGCGAAGCCACGGTAGTGCCGCCTTCAGGCGGCGAAGGGAACCGCCTGAAGGCGGCACTACGCAATCTTTACGACTGCGGTAGGATTGCTATATCAACGATTGGGAGGACTTGGTCATGCCCATTCCCGACACCGATCTGAACCGCGACCTCATCCCGCGCGTTTTCACGCCCGCCGCCACTGTGGGCGAACTGCTGGCCCTGTTCCAGGACCACGCGCAGCCGTACGCGTGCTACGCCGTCGCGCGCCTGGCCACCGACGCCTATGATGCACTCGCCCTGATCGATCTCGATGATGCGGCGCAGCAATACGGGCGGGCGTTGTTGGGAATGACGCTGGGCGCCGTGCCCGGCTTGCTCCAGCCCGCCGCACCGGGGCGGCAGGACGCCACCGGACCGGCCACCGCCGAACGGGCGCTGCACGCCGCGCCGCGCCGCCGCCTGGTCGTTTGCGACGCGGCGGGCGATGTAGCGGGAATTATGGTCGCCCGCCCGCTGAGCATAGCCAAGGGCATCGGCCCGCTCGACCTGCTCCGGCCGACGACGCTCGCGGGCGCGGCGGCGCCCGCGCTGCCGCCGCACCTCAACACACGCTTCGACGGGCTAGCCCCCGGCCAGCCACTGACCGTAGGCCGGCGCGCGCCGCTGATCGTGTGGGTCGGCGCGCCCACCGACACGGCCCGCAACCGCCACAGCGCGCCCTTTCGCTTCAGCTTCCCCGACGCCCAGGCGCCGGTCGCCTTCACCGTACACTTGCACGCCGCACCCGACGCCTGGACGGTGAAGGTGGTCGAACCGACGATGATCGTCGCCCCGCCCGGCATCACATCGCAGGAAGCCGAATTCCTGGTGACGGCGAAGCAGCCGGGCCGCGACACGCTGCACCTGTCCGTCGAGCGCGCCGACACGGGCACGACCGTGCAACACCTCTGCCTGCCGGTCTACGCCGTGCAGGAAGCTGCCGCCGCGCCGCCGCCGGTTGTCCGCGAGCGCGTCGCGATCAGCCTGCCGCTGGAAGATGCAACGATCGCCCGGCGACAGGTTGAGATCGCGCTGCTTCCCGGCGAGAATTCCGAGTCGTTCACGGCGGTCGTGCGCGGCGATCTGGAGGGGCATGCCGTCTGGCAAATCTATCGCGTACCCGTGAGCGTGGCAGAGGTGCAAAACGCCGCGCTGCGCCTGCGCCAAGAGCTGGAGAAGATCGTCTTCTACCCTGACCGATACGCCAACGTTCACCGCCCGTTCACCAGCCGCGAGATGCTAACGATTGACGAGACGCTGGCTCGCCAGGCCGCCGCGCCGCTGGCCGACGCCGGGCAGCAGGTCTGGCAACTGCTCTTCCAGTCGCCGCGCGCCCCCGCCGAACTGGCGCAGTTCGGCGCCGATTTGCGCTCCCTGCCGCACGGCGGCACGGTGCAGATCGTGCTTCACAGCCAGCGCTTTATCATTCCCTGGACGCTGCTCTATGACAAGCCCGGCCCGATCACCGCCGAGACGCTCGACTGGACTGGCTTCTGGGGCTATCGCTACCGTCTGGAGGTGATTCCGCCGGGTCGCTATCCCGCGCTCACGATCGACGACCGCCCGCCTGGCCTGCTGGCCCTCTTCAACGATGAGGCCAGCCTGCGCACCTTCGCCGCCGCACAGGAGCAAGCCCTGCGCGAACGCCTGGGAATCGAGCAGTGCGCCTGCATCTGGGGCGACCCCGCCGTGCGGCAGGCGCTCGGCGCGCCCGCACCCGCCGCGCTGGTGTACTGCTACTGCCACGGCGACCACGCCAGCGGCGCGGTCAAGGCGGCGGCGCTGGCGAGCGAGTCGGCGCTGACATTCAGCGCAAACGCCCGCTTGCGGCTGGCCGACCTGCGGCGGCTGCCGACGGCCTACTTCGCACGCCGCCCGCTGGTCTTCCTCAACGCCTGCGAGGGCGCGACCCAGGACGCCTTCTATTACGACGGCTTTATGCCCTACTTCATCGAGGAACTCGGCGCGCGCGGATTCATCGGCACGGAAGTGAAAGCGCCGATCTTCCTGGCACACGACGTAGCGCTGCGCTTTATGGAAGCATTCGCGGCGGGGCGGCCGGTGGGCGACATCCTCTGGCGACTGCGGCGGCACTACCTGAACAAACACCACAACATTCTGGCGTTCAACTACAGCCTCTACTCTCCGGGCGACGTGCGGCTGGCGGCGGAGTCTGCGATTTAGCGCACAGATCGAGTATCGACGAGCATCATCGGCTTCAACTGGATGGAGCGTTGCCCGTTCCCGGCCCAATGCAGGTTCGTGTTCTCGTTTTATACCCTCTCAGCGAGGAGTGGGGCGAGCAGGAGTGGTTGCAGGCGGCGGCGCGGAATCCGGCGTTCGCATTTCTGAGCGACCCCAAAGAAGATATTTACACGCTGGCCGATGGGGAGCCGTTTGATGACGAAGTATAAAGTCGTGTTGACGCTCTCTCCGTTTGACGACCTTTCCAGCAGCAAGGTTCGTCCGGCGGAATGCTCCAGCCAGGGAACTGGGCGATCCGAGTATCTTCGCCGGCGCATATCGTGATATCAAGCAAACTCGCCCCAGTTGCCACGGCCCGTTTGGCGATCACACGCGCGTCTTGCAAGCGAATCCCACCGAACTCAAACTCCTCGACGGCCAGACGAAGTCCGATCAACGGATGCTACCAAACGATGCTACCCATTCTGAGATTCTTCGCTGCGCTCAGAATGACACCATACGGTGTCTCCCATACTGTTTGGTAGCGGTCCGAACCAGCGGCGAATCTGCCCGATGATGTCGAGCAGGATAGCCAGACGGTCGGCAAGACCGCGCAGAAACTCACCGCAAGCAGACAAACATCTGAAATACGACTATACTTACAAGACACGCTGTCACGGTGATGTAATGTGATCATCTTGTCGGTGACAACGCCAGCGCAGTACGATTCTGCTGAGGGTTTCACGCCAACAGGCCACCGTTATGTCCACCACCGGATTTTTCCAATTTATGCGCGGCAATAAAGCGCTGCGCCGCCACCGCACTGCTATCCGCGAGCGCATTCAAAACGAACCGGCGATCCGGTTTCTGCCCGCGTTGATCGACCTGCCGCTTTTGCCGGAGCATTCGCTCGACGCGGTCGTCGGTCAGTTGCGCATACAACCCGCCGCGCTGGGTTTGTATGGACCCATCGGCGGCGGGCGCAGCCTGGCGCTGCTGCAAATCGCCTGGCACTGGATCGACGATCATCAATCGGCCCCGGTTTTGCACTTGCCCCTGGCCCAACTCGACGCGCGCAATTTGTCGCCTCGCGCGATTCTGGCCGGGAAGATCCACGCCTGCGGTTTGCCCGACCCCGCCAACCTCACGGAATCTGCGCAGAAGGCATGGTTATTGCTCGTCGATCAGTGGGAAGAATTGCCCGCCGACCGCCGCGAAGCGTGGCAGGATTTCCTGCTCGATCTGAGACACACGTGGCCGGAAGCGCGCCTGACGCTGGCGCTGCCCAATGCTCTGCCGCGCTGGCCCGACATCCTGACGGTGACGATGGCGAAGCCTTCTGAAGAACAGATCGCGCGCTGGCTGGAACACATATTGCCCGACGATTCGTTAACTCCGCTCCTCGACGCGCTGGCGCCGCATGGCCAACTGGCCCCGCTACGTGACCGCCTGCGCGACATTGTGCTGCTCGCCTGGGTCTACCACAACGGCGAACTGCCCACATCGCCGCTGAAGCTGTATGACACTGCGGCAACGCTGCTGGAAAACGCCGCCGCGCCAGGCGAGGATGCCCAGCCGACGCCGCCAATCATCGGAGACTCTGCGCTGCGGGCATATGAGCAGGCCCGGCAGATCGCCGCAAGCGGCAACCTGGCTACACTCCTCCAGCTTCACAACAACGAACGCACCGATGTTGCACGCCTGCTCGCCGAATTGCTACCCAACCCCGCCCCACTCTTTGCAACGCTCTGGCAAGACGTGAAAGCTTCCCCCGCGCAACTCCTGGTGCTGAGCGACTGCCTGCGCGTACGCCCTGACGTCGATCCGCAATGGTCGTTGCGCACACTCCATGCGCTGGTCGATCAGGCGAATAAGCCTCGTTACCGCGCCCGATTGGATATGCTCATTCCGACGCTCCCCGCGATCCTGGAGCACAGCACACAACAATCCGACGACGTCCGAGACCAGGACATCGCCGCGCTGTTGCAGCGCATCGCTCCGATGATAGGAGCGACGTCGCTGATCGCGATTGGTGAGAAACCCGCACTGCCGTCGCGGCTGCGCTGGGCCGCCGCCGCGAGCCTGGCCAGCCTGCCCGAACCGGATCGCCCGAACACGCTGCCGCAATCGTCCCAATCGACGCCGCCCGATCCGCTGGCCCAGACGTTGCGCATCTACATTGCCGCGCTGGCCGGATCGACCTCGTGCCAACGCCTTGCCGACGTCGACCCAGCCTGGTGCGATGTGCTACTCTCCCCGCAAGTGAGCCAGAAACGCCGCAGCGAGGTTGCCGCAGCGCTGCTCAACGATGCCGCCGTCCCGCTTGCCGACCGCATCCGCGCGCTGCGTTTGCTACCGAGCAATCCATCAGACGATCTGCTCCAACTCCTGATGCGCATCAGTGTCGAGGCTGAGCCGACGCTGCGCAATGCCGCAACGCACATCTTACGCCAACACGACCCGCGCCAGAGCCTGCACTTTCTCAGCCGCACGTTGTTGGAGAGCGCAGAAGACTGGGCTGTGCAGCGTTTCGCCCTGGAGCAGGTCGGTGCTTACAAACATGGCGAAAGCAGTGCGTTGCTGGCCCGCTGCACCATCGCCCCAAACATTCCGCTGGTCGGACGAATTCACGCCGTTGAACTTTTAGCCGCACGCCCCAATGTCGGGCCGCTGCTCCTCCGGCGCATCGTACGCGCCGAACGCACGCATCCGGCTGTACGCGCCGCCGCAGCCCGTCGGCTTGGTCAAATGCCAGATGCCGGCAAGGAGGCCATTGCTGTGCTGATACAGACGGCGACCGGCGATGCGTCAACCCTCGTGCGCCAGGCGGCAATCCAGGCATTGGGAACCATCGGAAGCCGCGGCGAAGGCGTCGCTGAGGCGCTGACTACTCTACACGCAGCGCTCTCCAGCGCGGCCGGCAATAGCGAAATCATCGCCGCCGCCGCACAGGCGCTGGGGCGCATCGGGGCCGATGAGAGCGTTCCCGCCTTGCGCGCGCTGTTGAGTACCGACACGACAGCCTACCTGCGCTCGATCTGGCTGGAGCGCAACCCACAGTTGGCCAGCCAGCCAGCCAGTCAGTGGAGCGATGTTGATCTGTCCGATGAACACCGCACTGCTCTGATGACGCTGTTGAGCGATGGCCAGACGCCCGCCGACGCTCCCAGCACGCTTGACGAGCTGGTCGTGTACGAAGCGAACCTGGTGCGCATCGCCGCCGCCGAAACGTTAGCCGACATTGCAAACCATGCCGACAACGCCGACCACACCGGCCAGCACCCGGCCTACAACGCTCTATTGCACACAATCCGCGCCGAATTCCCGCCGAAGATCATTCACCACCTGCTGGAATGCCTGAAGCGAGCCAGCTCTGACAATGGCCTGAGCGCTGTAGAAAACCTGCTTTCTGATTCAGGGCTTGACCCCATTCTGCGCTGGCAAGTTATCGAGCGCCTTGGGCAGAATCCGAACGCAGCCTCGTTCCTGCTGCATTACCTGGAACGTTATCCCGACGATCCCTTCATCAGCAGCAAACTCGTTCACGCGTTGGGCCGTCAACATACTACTCAAGCGCTGCCGATTCTGCGTCAGCTCGCGACCCGACCCGACGGCAATCCCCACTTGCGAACCCAGGCGATCAACGCGCTGGGGCAACTGGAAAGCCCGGAAATCCAGGAAACGCTGCTCGACATCACCGCCACAGCCTACACGCCCGCCGCTCTGCGCGGTCTGGCGGCGGAGATGTTGCCGAAGGATCTCTCTAGCGCCGCCTGTCGGACGCTCCGCAATTTGTTGGGCGGCGAACGCCAGCCGCCTGAACTGGCTGCGGGCGTTCTGCATGCCTTGGGCCGCGCACGTGACCGCGCGGCGCTGCCGTTGATGCTGCGCTACCTGCACAGCGACCAGACTATCGACGCGATAGCGGCGCTGGACGCTATCGCCGACCTCGGCGACGCCAGCATCACCCCCGAACTGGTGCGCGTGACTCAGCGCAATGCCGTCGGCCCCAATGTGCGGCTGCGCGCGGTGGGAGCGTTGTTGCGCATCGGCGGCGACGAGTACATACCGCTGCTCCGCAACTATATCGATCACGCGATGCTGCCTATGCGCATGCAAGCGCTCGACTACTTGCTCGAAATACGCCCTCACGATCCCCGCCCGCTCGTGCTGGCCGCCGACCGCACCGTCCCTCTCGCGCTGCGTTTGCGCTCGCTGGCCGCGCTGGAACGGCGCACCGAAGCACGCGAAGTTATCGCCCGGATCGCCGCGGACACGAGCGACGAGCCCCAGATCCGCTTGCAGGCTACGGCGCTGCTTAGCAATATGAGCGGCCCCAGCATTGTGACAACTCTGGTGCAATGCATCCGTGAAACCGACAACCCGCCGCTGCTGCGTCGCTGCTGTGTCAACACGCTGGCCGAGCGTACCGACAAATCCAATCCCGACGCTATCGATGCTCAGAATGCCCTCAGCAAGATCGCCGATGATCCCGCCCAGCCCGCCGAGAACCGGGTCTGGGCTGCGCGAGCGCTGCTTCAGCAGGAGTAATCAGGAACAGGAGAATGAATCGTGACATCCAAAATTATGGTTGTAGACGATGAGGCGCTGATCTGCCAGCTCCTGATGCATCAACTCGGCATATCAGGCTATGAGGTCGTCACGTTTCAGAGCGGAACGTTGGCGCTAGAACACCTGCTCATCGAAAATCCCGACCTCGTGTTGCTCGATGTGATGATGCCGGAGATCAGCGGATGGGATCTGTGTCGTCAGATACGCGCATGCTCCGCCGTGCCGGTCATTATGCTGACTAGCAAGCAGGGCGATAACGACACCGTTGTCGGGCTGAACAGCGGCGCCGATGATTACATCATCAAGCCGTTTCACCTGGCGCCGCTTCTAGCGCGGATCGAAGCCGTCCTGCGCCGCGCCCGACCGGCGAACGCACGGGAATCGTCGCGTCTGCTCGCAGCGCACAATAGGAACGGCCTGACAACGACAATGCCCATCGCCACGTCTGCGCCACAATCAGCAACCTTGTCGGCAGCCAGTCAGCCAGAGACGCTTTCATCTGACAACGCACCTTCACTACCGTCACAACTTGGGCCACGCCTCGCCGCCACGCGCAAGCAACGCGGCCTGAGCCTCCACTCCGTTGAAAGCGCATGCGGTATCCGCTGGGAATATCTCCAGGCTTTAGAACAAGAGAATTTCGTCTATATCCCCCACGATCAGCAACATCGCGTTATGCGTATCTACAGCGCATTCCTCCAGGTCGACATCAGCGATTTCGTTGAGCACAAAGCGCCGCGCGCATTATACCCATGGACAGCTTCGTGGATGCTCGGCGCTACTCTGTTCGTGGTAATGGTCATTATGATCGGCCTGTATATGCTGTGATTCCATTGCCCACGCGTGGATCAAAATCGCCGGCTCCATCGTCTTACAATACACGTCTACACATCCGTACACTACCCTGATTGACCATACAAACGATGGAGGCAGCAATGCAGCGACTCGCACTCGTGATTCTGGTTCTGGGTCTCCTGCTCAGTCTGGCGGGGCAACCGCCCGCCGCCCACGCGCAAATACCTCCGCCCAACGTGCGCGTGACCCAGATCGATACCAGCGCATATCCTGAGATTACGCTCTACGTCTCAGCGACCGATGCCAATGGCCAGCCAATCGCCAATTTGAGCCGCGCCGATTTTGCCGTCACCGAGGACGGCGCGCCGGTCGATCTCATCGGCTTCAGCGGCGGAGCATCATCGGGCGGCGCGCATCAGATCAACACCGCTTTGGTTATCGACCGTTCCGGTAGTATGCAAGATGAGCACAAACTCGACGGCGCCCAGGAAGCAGCCCGCGCGTTCGTCAACCAGATGCAATCCGGCGATTATACAACACTAATCGCCTTTAACCATCGCACCGGCACGCCCCAGACGTTTACCAACCAGCGCGACCGTCTCGAGCGCGCGATCGACCGCCTGCGCGCCGACGGCGGCACCGCTCTCTACGATGCGCTGGTCGCCGGAGTCGATGCGCTGGAGGCGCGAGAAGGACGCCGCGTGCTGCTCGTGCTCACCGACGGGCAAGATGAAGATAGCAACAGAAGTCTTGACACTGCGATTACCTACGCTAACGATTATGAGCAACCGGTCTATGTTGTGGGTCTAGGGGAACGCAACAACAACGATATCAACGGCGTTGACGAAGATGTGCTGCGGCGCATCGCCGAGCAGACCGGTGGCGAGTACTTCTATGCGCCCGGCGCCGATGAACTCGCGGCGCTGTATGCCCGCCTGGCCGGCAACATTCAGGCCGAGTACGCTCTGACCTATCGAAGCCCGCGACCCTTCTACGACGGCACACGGCGGGACATCCAGGTCAGCATCGGCGCTGCAATCAGTAGCGGCTCCTACACCGAACAACATCTGATCAACGTCCGGTCGAATCCACTGGTAGGCCTGCTATTGCTGCTCCCACTGCTCGGCATGCTCATCTTGCCGGGCATCAATCGCCGCAGAGGCTACAACCGCCCGACGCACGACTCGGCGGCGGCGCAATCAGCGCCCATCAGCCCGATTACTGTCACGCCTGGTGACGTACCGCGCTGCCGAGAGTGCGATGATCCATTGACGCCCGGCGCCCAATTTTGCAGCGCCTGCGGGACGGATCAGAACGGCGAGTCAGGCCCCACCGCCGAACGGCGAACGTTCTGTGATCAGTGCGGTCAGTCGCTGCGTCCCGGCGCACGTTTCTGCCCACGCTGCGGCGCGAGCATCCCGGCGCATCAACAAGCCTGAGGAGTAAGCAATGAGCAAGCAACAGCAAATTTACTATACCGCTATCTTCGGCGGCCTGGGCGGACTGCTGGGCTGGTGGATCATCGGCAGCTTCGCGCTGCCCGACAATATCTGGCTTTATGTGACCATAGCCGGCGCAGGGTTAGGGCTCTTCATCGGCGGCATGATCGCCGCCAGCGACGGAGCAATAGTCAAACGCGCGCCCGTTCGCGCTATGCGCGACGGCATTCTGGGAGCGCTAGCGGGAGCGCTGGCCGGATTGATCGGCCTGCTCATCGCCCAAGTAATCTGGTTCATTCTGCCCGGCGGCGGTTTTGTCGCACGCGCATTAAGCTGGATGCTGATGGGCATGCTGATCGGCATGGGCGATCTGCTGGTCAGCCGCCGCAAACAACGTGCGCTCTACGCCGGATTGGGCGGTTTAGGCGGCGGGCTGGTCGGCGGGTTAATCTACGAAGGACTGACCCAACTCTTCCTGGCCCAAAGCGGCGCAGCCCAGATCGCTCTGAGCGGGCTGGGCCTGATGATTGTCGGCGCGTGCATCGGCGGGTTGATACCGCTGGCGCGGCAGGTGTTCTCGCGCGGCGAGTTGCGCGTGCTCTCCGGCGAACAGCGCGGACTGGCGCGTGAAGTCACCGACCGCGCAACAATCGGGCGCTATGACGGCAACGATCTCTACCTGCCCGACGCAGGGATTGCCTGGAAACACGCCGTCGTTCACCGCGCCAACGGCGGATTTATGCTCGATGTCTTGCCTGTCGCGGAGTCGGCGGTGTACATTGGCGCACAACCGATTGCACCGGGAGACAAGCGAGCGCTGCATAGCGGCGACCAGTTGCGCATCGGCGAAGCGTTGGTCGAGTTTATCGCCAAATGAACCTTAATGCCGGACAGGCGGAGCGAACAGCGCAAACTTGACCAACAAAACGGCTATCGCTTCGCTTGTCCGGCCAATCACACTATCCCGCGCTTCCTCCGTTTTTCCGCATAGGAAAACGATCTTTTCCGCTTTACCGGCGTTGACACCTCCTGCATGCCGTGCTATACTACACCCAACATTTTTTGTGAAGAAACACACGATCAATATACCCGCCCCCGCGCGGACATGGCCAGGAGACTGTTATGGTTGAATTAGATCTTTTGAGCGGTATCAACTGGCTGATCTTCTGGTCAGCCGCGCTTGTTTTCGTCCTCGTTCAAAGTTTGCTGGTCTATTCGGCGGTGCGCTTTCGGCGCTCCGGTCGCCAACCCGCCGAGACGTTCGGCAAAACCCGACTCGACCTGATCTGGGCTATCGGCCCGGCGATCGTGATGGCGGGGTTCTTCGTCTTCTCGCTCCAGGCTATGCTCGCAGGCTAATACGTCGTCGACATAGCCGTACCAGCGTAGCACGGCCATATGTTAAACAATTCCAGGGCAAGCTATGACTTCTCCGTCACGAACTGCGCAATACCAACGCCTCTTGATCGCCAGTGTATTTGCTGTCGCTGTGTTGACCTTGCTGGGGGGCATCGTGCGGATCACCGGAAGCGGCAATGGATGTCCCGACTGGCCGCTTTGCTACGGTCAACTCCTTCCGCCGCCCCAGCCTGAAGCCTGGATTAATTTCTCCCATCGCTTGGGATCGCTCGGTGTCAGCTTGCTGCTTATGGCAACGACTATCGCCGCCTGGCTGCGACGCTACTCCAACCGTTGGACGAGCGTTCCTCCGCTGTTCTTACCGCTGCTGCTGCTGCTGCAAATCTTGCTCGGTGGCGTAATGACCGCCCTAAATATGCCCGCGCTGGCCGTTGTGATGCACCTGGGGCTGGCGTTGCTGATGCTGGCCGCCTTGCTCGTACCGGCGACGGCGCTCACCGTTGCCGATGAACGACGCGAACAGCGACTGGGTGGTCAGACCGCTCGCCAGTCCCGTCGCTACACAGCGGCGGCAATCGGCGCGGCAGCGGCAACCTGGCTGATGGCGTTGAGCGGCGGCGGCGTGGCTGCCAGCGACGCTGGTCTGGCCTGCAACGGCTTCCCTGATTGCAACGGCCAACTCCTACCTCTCTGGGGCGGCGCCGACATTGCGATAAACTCACTGCACCGGGGTGCAACGGCGGTCGTCGGCCTGCTCATCGCGTGGCTCTTCTGGCGTACCTGGAAAACGCGGCGCGACGATCAACTGTTGACACGCACGATCTCGACGGCCCTGGCGCTGACGCTGAGTATGGCCAGCATCGGCGCGCTCAACGCGCTGCTGGAATTGCCGCCCGCGCTGCGTATCCTGCACCAGGGTCTGGCACTGGCCCTGTGGAGCGCGATGGTTGTATTCGGCACGCTGTCGCTGCGTCGCCCCATTCCCGCTGCCGAGTGTTCTACAATCAACGCCGCAGCGACAAAAACCGCCATCGCCGCGAAACAACCCTCGCTGATCGCCGATTATATCAGCCTGACCAAACCCAAAGTCATTTCGCTGTTGCTGGTCACCACCCTGGCCGCAATGTTCATCACCGACCAGGGTTTGCCATCGCTCGGACTGATCGCCTGGACGATGATCGGCGGCTACCTGGCCGCTGGCGGAGCGGGCGCGATCAACTGCACGTTCGACAGCGACATCGACATTAATATGGGACGCACCAGCCGCCGCCCGGTGCCGAGCGGGCGCATCTCGCGGCGCAATGCATTCCTGTTTGGTCTGGCGCTTAGCGCTATCGCCTTTGTTGTTTTGGCAGCGTTTACAACATTGCTCGCGGCCATACTGGCGATGATCGGCGTCGTCTACTACGCCCTGCTCTACACCCGCTGGCTCAAGCGCTCCACCTGGCAAAACATTGTCATCGGCGGCGGCGCTGGCGCCATTCCGCCCCTGGTAGGATGGACCGCCGTGACCGGCTCGTTGAGCTTGCCCGCGATCCTGCTCTTCGTGATTGTCTTCTACTGGACGCCGCCGCATTTCTGGGCGCTGGCGCTGGTGAAACAGAAAGACTACGCCCGCGCTGGCGTGCCAATGCTGCCCGTCGTCGCCGGAGACGAAGAGACCCGCTGGCAGATCCTGCTCTACTCGTTGCTGCTGGTCTTCCTCAGCCTGCTGCTGACCCCGCTGCGCGCGATGGGGCCCATCTACCTGTTGCTGGCACTGGCTTTGGGCGGCCTGTTTATGCGCTACGCCTGGAACGTCTGGCGCGATGGCAGCCAGACGCACATCTGGGGGCTGTACAAATACTCACTGCTCTATCTGGCGTTGCTCTTCGTCGCAATGGTGATCGACCGTCTGGTTTTGGCATAACTGGCACCGCCTGATTGTTACAAAAGGTACAACTAGTTATTCCCTTCAATATCTGGTATACTGTCAATCGCGTTATTTAGATTATTCCCTAACGGTATGGCAACGCAAAATGTAAGGAGGAGCTACGGATGGCGACCATCGAGCAAGATATGATCCGGGAGCAGGCGTCTATCGCCCCTCTACTGACAATTAGCGAGACGGCCGCGCAACGACTACTTGCGATGATGCGCGAGAAAGAACTCGAAGGGTATTCCCTGCGTGTCTTCGTTGCGGGCGGCGGCTGCTCCGGTTTGCAATATGGTATGACATTTGACAATGAGATACGCGAGGATGAGCACACCCTGGCAGCATATGGGCTCAGCATGATTATCGATCCCGTCAGTGCGCGCTATATCACCGGTGCATCGATTGACTACGTCGATAACATTATGGGCGGCGGCTTCAAGATTGACAACCCGAACGCCGTCGCATCGTGCGGTTGCGGCCACTCATTCCGCACCGACGAAGGCGCCGATGACGCCGATGCATCCGGCGGTTACGGCTGCTCATCGTCATCTTGCAGTCGATAGAATTCCTTTGAGGGGCAAGATGACTATCTTGCCCCTCATAACGCTTCTAATGAACTATCCCCCGGCCTACTTCGAAGGCATACGTCTATTCAACGCCGGACATTTCTGGCACGCTCACGAGCAATGGGAGTTTTGCTGGCTCAAATCGGTTGAACCAAACGCGACGTTCTACAAGGGTATTATCCAGGCGGCGGCGGCGCTGGTAAAGTGGCATCAGGGCAATCGATGCGGCATGCAGCGCAACTGGGCGAAGAGTCGCCGCAAACTGCGTCAGTTGCCCGACCATTTCCAGGGCCTTGACATACAAGCGCTGATTATGGCAATGGATCAATTTGTCGCCGCCCAGACCGCCAATGCCAACGACATCCCGCCGCCGCTGCTGACGTTGCACATTCTCGAAGGCTGATGTTTGGGCTGTGAATCCAAAGGCCGATCCAGTGTGCTATAATACGAATCAAGCTAACAAATCCCCAGATTGAGAGGCCAGCAATGCTGGACGAATTCAGACGCGAGGAAGCGCTCCGTCATTTTCAACGCGGTTTAGCTCTCGAACGAGCGAACCGCCTTACAGAAGCCGTAGAAGAATATCGCCAGGCAATCACCCATGATCCGCATCTTGGCGAGGCCCATAATGCGCTGGGGTTCTACTATCAGCGTCACGGCCTGCTGGCCAAAGCCGCTGAAGAATTTCACACCGTCGCCAATCTCGAAGCCACGTTCCTGGCGTATTTTAATGTCGGCTATATTCTGGTCGAATTGGAGCGTTATGAAGAAGCGCTTAACGCTTTTCAACAATGTCTGCAACTCTCGCCCGACGACTCGGCCACGCATTACGAGATCGGGCTGATCTATTTCTCACGCGGCGAATTTAGCGATGCGCTCAACTATTTGCAACGACCTCTGAATAGCTACCCTGAAGACTGGGAAATCCACAACTTGATCGGCAAGTGCCACATTGGCCTGCGACACTACGAAGATGCGCTGAGTGTTTTCGGTCGCGCGTTGGGTCTGGCAAACACTCCCCAGGCCCAGGCCGAAGTGATCGAGAATATTTCCACTGTCGAACGCCATCGCGAATTTCGCAATTTGAACAGCGCCAAAGATCAGTTGTATGCTGAAGACGGTGTGGTCTATCTCGGCTCCTCGCAGGATGATGGCCTTTCAGTCGCCGAGTTTGAAGAATATCACTTCACCTATCCGGATATCGGGACAACGCTCCAGCGATTTCTGGCGCTCCAGGAAAGCTATCGCTGGCAATTCACCGCGATTGTGTCGGTGGATCGGTTGGCGCGCCCGCTCGCACTCGCCATTAGCCAACTCTTGAACATCCCGTTACGTTCAGTCAAAGAACTCCAATCCGACGATATGGCTCTTTTGGTTATGGCCGTCGCCAGAGAGACCGAGTTGCTACTGCTGACCCTGGAGCATATGCCTTGCTCATCGATCTCCTTTTGCCTGGGGCTGAACTGGCTCCGGCACAACCACCGCCGGATCTACCCTGAAGTCATCGGCATAGCCGCTCGGAAAGCCAGCAGCGTACCGTGGGAACCAGAACTACGCCGCTTGCACGCCGATGGGGCACCGTCGCACCAGATCAACGCCTGTATCGATGCGGCAACTGAGCAGATTATTCAGGCAGTGCATGAAACCCCGCTCGACATCAATCTGCCCAAACAAATGCGTTACTACACACGCCAGCACCGGCGGCTCAGCTTTCCCACATTGTCCGAAGCCTGCATAATTGAACGATCCGAAGCCTCGCACGTCTAACTGTCCCCGCATCACTCCTTAACCGCCTGAACATCATTTGTGTGGTACAATCGCGCGTAGTAAAGCCCTGTTGAAGCTACGGCGCGATGCAAGCGCGCAACATAGATCTAAACAATCGCACGAGGCTGCGTTATGGCTCCTATGGCTGAAACAGCCGATCTGACCGCTCTCAATATTGAAGCGCGGCAGCAATTTACTATGCGTCGCTTTCGGCGCACACTGGCGCTTCATCTGCAAGATCTGCCGGATCACGCCCTCGAAGGTTATCCCTGGCTCCTGCTTTATCAAGCATTCTTACATCAATACATATACAGCAACTTTTCCCGCGCTTCACACTATCTCGACGTAGCCCAGATGCATTTTGAAAACGCCGATGACCTCGAAGGCGTGTTGTGGACGAATGCCGAACGCACCCATCTCAACGTATATGACCGTGACTTCAAAGTTGGGCGGATTATGGCGCGTCAGGCTTTGCATATTATTGATTTCACACCTGAGATCGCCACACCTGTCTTGCGTATCGAACTGTTGCTAGGTCTTGCCCGTTGTTTGATCGGGTTCGATCAGACGATCGAAGCGCTGGAGGCCATCGACACTATTCGGTCGATCCTCAACGAGGAAACCGATCCCTGGATTCGCCACATCGAGCAGATCCAATTCCTCAGAACCCACGCGTCGCTGGATATGCGCCAGGGACGGTTCGACTATGCAATCGAAATGATTGAAGCAGCGATCCTCAAAGCGCAGGACTACGCCGAGTCAGCGCCCTTTGAAGTCTGGTGTCGCTACCAACTTGGCCTGATGTACTGGCGTAAGGGGGAGTTCTCGATCGCATCGCAGCAACTAGACACCACCCGACGGCAAGCCGAACAATGGGGACATCACGCACTCTGGGGCTGGACAATAGCCGCCCAGGGGCATATGCTGCGCGACCAGGATGAACTTGCTGCAGCGCGCGAAGCCTACCGACTGGCCGAGGGATGGGGAGAGGAAGTGCATGGCCCCACCTTCCTCTTCATTCGCGAGGGTAAACTTGCCGAAGCTCGTTGGGCATGCCACATCCACCTGCAACTGGCCCGCCATCACGAATCGCCCGTCGATATCGCCGACAGTGATCTGCTGTTCGGCCTCATTGAACTGCGCACCGGTCATATCCAGCGGGCGATCGAGCACATCGAGCAAGCGTTGAGCGTCTACGTCAACCACGGATATGACTATGCTCTGGCCAGCGCCCGAATCTACCATGCTGTTGCGCTGCTGAGTCTCCAACGCTCCGCTGAGGCTGACATATCGCTGGAGCAGGCATTAAGCATCCTGGCACGCGAGAAAAGCTACAATTGCGCTTGGTGGATGCCCGATATTGTTGAAGTCGCGTTGATGCGTGCCATTCAACAGCGGATCGAGTCGCAGTATACCCGCCGATTATTGAACCACCGTTATCTCCATTCGCTGCCGCCCCTCACGACGCTGGGCGCGGAAACGCCGCGCACGCATCACCCCAGCGCCGAGCTTGAGATCGCCCGTCAGACCCAACTGAGCCTATTGCCTGAAGCGCCGCCGCTGCTGCCCGACCTCGACATCGCCGGACTGTCGATCCCCGCCGAGAACGTAGGCGGGGACTTTTTCGGTTATTACACCGGCGATCAGACGAACGGCCAATGCACAACGCTCAGCCTGGCCCTGGGAGATATTTCTGGCAAAGGTCTGCAAGCCGCCCTCTTGACAAGCGGAACGGTGGTTGCACTCACCAGCGCCGTGGTTGGGCAACCGTCGCCAACCTTGTTGTTAGAGCGCGTACACACAGCATTGCATCCGCTCATCGCCCGGAGTCGCCTAAATGTGGGGTTGTCCTATACAAGCATATACAAAAGCCGTATTGAGCATCACTGCACACGCTGGACGCTATGCACCGTGAATGCCGGCAATATCCCGCCGCTCATTCGCCGTACAAACGGACAGATCGAGTGGCTCGAAGCTATGGGACTGCCGCTCGGAACCGTCCAGCTCACTACCTACCATGAAGCCTGTACGGACATACAGACCGGAGATTTGCTTATCCAGATCAGCGATGGTGTGATCGAAGCAATGAACCCCCAACGCGAACTGTTCGGCTTTGAACGTCTGGAACAAACCATCGCCTGCGCTCCGGTCAATGAAGGCGCGCGCGCCGTCGTCGCCCACATACTCACCGCTGTGCAGACCTATGCCTCCGGCGCTTTGCAACACGACGACATCACGATCATCGTCGTGCTGGTTCGTGATTGACCTCCGCCACCGAGCCATTCTCTATTCCCCCAAACATCCGTCTTCGCATCTTCACAAACGCCTATACAGTTTACACGGAATCGTGTTATAATTTTAACATTGGGCGTTTCGCTGTGCGAGAAGGGGGTTATGATGTTTCGGCTCGGCTTTCCGGTGCGCATCGTCGGCAGACCCGCCTTGCGTATGCACGCTTCCCGCCCGGCGGAAACCATCCACCTGAGTCGCAATTTGATCGCCCTGCGCGACGTGCTGCTCTATTTGCAGCAGATCGATGTTCACTTCTATCGTCTGGCTTTTCCCTTGCTCCCCGCAGAAGCACCTTATGCGCCGATCGCCGAATGCGCCGCCGAACTGGCCGAGATCGCCGCGCACCTTGCCACTCATACCACGCGGCTGACCTTTCACCTCGATCACTCGACAACGCTCAGCACGCCCGATGAAGCTCTGGCTATGCGCAACCTGGCAGTGATCGAGGCCCATGCCGCGCTCCTGGCCGCCCTCGACGGACTCGCGGGAAAACGCACGTACGGCGCAATAGTCATTCACATCGGTGGCAAAGCGGGGAATCAATGGCGCGCAACGTTGAAGCGGTTTGCATCACGATACCGGACGCTCTCAACGCAGGCGCGCAATCGGCTGGTCGTTGAGAACGACACCAACGGGTTCAGTCTGGGACGACTGCTCTGGCTACATCGGCTGTGCCGCATACCGATTGTTTTTGATGTCTTGCACTGGCATCTGGCCAACCCTGAGCGCCTACCGCTGAGCGTCGCCCTGGGGCTGGCGCTCGCAACCTGGACAGCCGGCATCGCGCCCAAAGTCCACCTCAGCACCGCTCGTAGCGAGGCCCACGTGCTGCCGCCACGACAGGGCCAGAGCGGGCGGGTTCTGGCTCCCCGCCCTGGGCAGCACGCCGACTTCGTGGCCATCTCCGATCTGCTAGGACTCCTCGACGCAGCGACCGGGCTGCCGGCGTTCGATATTATGTTGGAAGCAAAAGCTGGCGATCTGGCCCTGCTACGATTGCGTCAGGAAATCGCCCGACTAGCCCCCGAACGTGCAGCACGACTCGCCTAAACGCCCGGCGCTAGAGCAATCGCTCGCGGCGAGCAGCGGCAACCACCTGGCCGCGATTTTTTACGCCAAACCGATCACGGAGGTGCTCGACATGCTTGCGCACCGTTCCAACACTGATATGCAGGCGATCGGCAATATCCTGATTGCTCAAACCTTCATCCAGGAGTCGAAGCACTTCACGCTCACGTTGTGACAAAGGCAGCGGCTGCAACTGAATCTCCCGCCATTGCGCAGGAGTAAATGCGAGCCTGCCGGCGCTGACCGATTCGAGCGCGGCAATAATCTCCTGCGAGTCGCTATCCTTGCTGACAAACCCGATGGCGCCTTCCTGAGCAACAATCTGCAGCCAGGGGTACTCAGGCATCGCTGAGAGCACCATCACTTTCGGTTTTGGATTGAGCTGCTGCAATTCACGAAGAGTTGCAACGCCATAATCCGGCTTCGAATCGCCATAGGGCGTATCTTTAATCTGCAAGTCCAGCACTGTCAGATCGGGCTTCGTCATAACCGCGAGGCTTATCGCTTCGGCCATATTGCTTGCCCGGCCTACAATTGTAAATCCGGATATCATTTCCAGCAGTCGGGTTAACGCCTCGGCCAGATAGCCGCTATCTTCGACAATCAATACTCGCATATCCGAACTCTCCCATCTGCTGAAACGCCTCGCGCCTGCGAATGGTTGACGCTGACCGCGGGTCGTTCCTCTCGCGGCTAACATCAGGGCGCATAGCGCACGAAATGCGATAATCTCGATTGTTACGCTCTTTTACGTACCCAGGAATACGTAGGAGATCGGTAGGCTTAACATCACCGATACACTATAGTTAGAATGAACTTAATTACATTCAACCGTTACGCCGCGTAGCAGCACCAAAATGCTAGCATCCGCAAGCAGTATGGCAGCGTGGCTTGGGTGGTTGTTGTCTCAAAAACGATCCCTGCGTCCAACCAACTACAAATGCTCCACCCACCGAACCTCGCAGCGGGATCGCAACACTACCCAACAACTTGACTATATGGAGCGGATAACCGCAGAGGCTGGCGCGCCTATCAAGAATTTTACTACATAAATTAGTTCTGTACAACGTTCACCCGGATGCTCATCGGCAAAATGGGGTCATTCTTTTCGTACAGAAAGCTTTTGCACAGTATCTAAAGGCATTTGTCAAACCTGACACACCCGACATACGACTACCATAGGCATAATCTTTGCTATAAGCATTGCAAATGATAAGGAGAGCAACTATGGACGGATGGCTGTTGATTGTCATTGTCATCGGGATCTTTACCCTGGCATACAGCGCCCCAACCATGCCGCCCGATTCCGAACCTGATGTCATCGTTGTGCATATGCCGGATCGCAACAGAACTGGCGGCTGTCTGTTAGGGCTCTTGCCTCTGGCGGTTGTTTTCGGGCTGATTGTCAATGAGATGATCAAGAACGTCTACGTCTAGCCAACTCATTGCAATGCTGCGAGCAAGATCTCCCCGGATGTCTGCACTCGCGAGCCCTGGACGCTTCCGCAATGCCCTGCACTTGTCACATGCCCTGAATACCGCACGAATAGTACTACGACCTATCTCTGCGCGAACGAATATTTTTAGCAAAGGAGAAGCCACTATGAGCAGTTTTGTCATCAGCATAGCATTTATTGGCCTGCTGATCAGCATCTTCATCGTTGAGCTAAGCGCTGCGCTGCGCGGGCGAGGAATTCGCATCACAAACTGGTTCACAACCGTGCTTATTCTTATCATCTTGTCTGCATTTATCGCCTCGACGGGCTCTCACGACTACACCCTCGCCAGCCACGCCCTCTAATCGAGCAATTCGTTTGATAGCCCGAACCACCACAGGCCTGGGAAAGCGAAGCCCAGGTTTGCATGCAAGCGAGACATACGATGGCGCAATACAGCGTTGCATTGATGCCGATGCGCTTTGCGCTGACAGACCATGATATAATCGAAGCCTGTTCATATCAATTTTCACTCTGAATATTACGATCAACAGAGGAATAATCGTGAGTCAGCCAAAGCGTTCTCAGAAGGGCCAATCGCCCGCGCAATCAGATTCTCTTTCCGTATCCGGCATCATTTCCGCGATCATTGTCTTGCTCGTCCTGGGCGCGTTAGGCTTTATGCTGTATAACCGCGCCAACGATGATCAGACTGCGACGACCGATCCGCAGAATGTTCAGGCTGCACTGCCGCCGATGCTGATTGAGCCTGATCAGAACTATACGGCCACTATCACCACGCCACGCGGCGATATTGTGCTCAAACTACTGCCGGACATCGCGCCGCAGACGGTCAACAACTTTGTCTTCCTGGCGCGTGAAGGGTTCTACGACGGACTTACCTGGCATCGGGTCATCGACGGCTTTATGGCCCAGGGCGGCGATCCGGAAGGCACAGGAATGGGTGGAGCCGGATATAACATTCCGGCTGAGTTTACCGACCAGATTCTTTTTGATCGACCCGGTCTGGTTGCTATGGCTCGCTCGGCGGATCCAAACAGCGCCAGTTCGCAATTCTTCATCACGACCGGCGCAGCGCCACATCTCAACAACAGCTATACCATCTTTGGCGAAGTAATTGAGGGCCAGGATATTGTCGACGGAATCCCGTTGCGCGATCCTGAACTGGCGGCAGAACCGGGCGAGGAGATGATCAGCGTCGTCGTTACCGAGGGCGAATAAGGGTTTTCTGCAACCACACATATACAAACGCCCCCGCGTTTCAAAACGCCCAACGCGTATACGCGTTGGGCGTCAACATAAGACAATAGCCTAACTATAGGTCACCTCTTCCTAAACCGCAGCCAGCCGCCTTTCTTTGGCTCCTCGACTGTCGCCCGCAGACTGGACAAATCATCACTCAGACCTTCCGCAGACGGCTCGTCGTTTTCGGGCAGCGCAAGATCGTCTAATGAGATCCGTCGCCCTTTTGGTTCTGGCTCAGCCGCCCCCTCAGCTACCTCCTCATTCGCCAACCAAGGCGGCATCACCGGCTCATCATCGGCGCTATCCGACGATTCGGCGGACTCGCTTGCTACAGCTTCCATTGAATCATTCGCTGCAACGTCAGACTCAAACGGTATAGACGCCAGGACTGGAGGGGTAGTATACGGATTCGATCCGTGTTCGACACCTAGCGCCACCAGCCATTCCCACAACCTGGCTCGGCGTTCGTTGTCATCTTCGGGCAAGCGCAGCGGTCGTCCGCGCGCATCGATCACGACGCCCAAAGCGCTGCCGCCGATCGCGGCTACGTCGGAACTCACCTCTACACCCGGCGCGTTACGACCAATGCGCACATGCGGCGCGGGACGCAACGTTAAGTGGCCTCGTCCGCCTTGTTCAAGCGGCAGCCGTACTATCTGACCATGATTGACCGTCACTCGTTGGGTGTGTCCGCCTCGGGCCGCCAGTTCAACTTCGAGCGCAGCTTCTCCAGCTTGGCCTTCCCCCACTATCACCACACAGGTAGCCAGCGGAACATTGCGCAGGACATCGCGATCAAACATCATAACGGCTGCATCAGCATCAAACGCCGCCAGCGCCCCGCAAACGGGCAATAAACCCAGGCTATCCAGGTGCAATTCTATCGCCAGCGTCTCCTGGTTGGCGGAGGAGGGAAGCACATCGAGCACATCGAGCGCCACCAGTGCCGGATGCGGCGCATTCGCCAGCACCCCGCCGCCGAGTACGATTAAATCGTGGGAAGGGAGAGCGCATTGATCTTCAAGCGCATTCAATGTGAGTGACAGGGCTTCGCGAGCAATAGCATGCTCAATGTAGAGATCTTCGCGCCGCGCGGGAACAAGATGCGGTCGAATCAACTTGTTCAACAACCAGTGCGTCAACACATCTTCGTTAATTGGGAAGGGCAGCCAACGCGCGATGTTCGCAACGCCCCGTTCAGCAAGCACAGTGGAGAGACCGTACGCCATACCGCAATTCCCTAGAACAACGGGGTAATAGCTTCCTGGTTCGGCCAGAAAAGCGCTGCTGCTGGCTGCACCAAGATTTATTGCCAAAACCCTGCGCCGATAGCGCTCAGCGAGGAAGCGCGTCATTAAGCCTTCAGCGCTACAGACAGTTGTCACCGGCGTCTGGCTCAGGCGCTGCAACGCCGGCATACCAGGCAACCGCGAAAGCGCCAGCTCATTGTAGAGGCATTCAATCTCTCGACGCGCCGCATCGAGATTCTCACGTTCAAGCGACGGACGAACGTTGTCAACCACAAACATCTTGGCACAGCCAGATAATGCTTCCATTACGCTATCGCGGGCGGCGCTATTACCGGCATATATCACAGGTAAGGCATCAATATCAGATCGACCGCCATTGGTCTGCGCCGGCGGCGCAATAGCCAGAGCTACAATGTGCGCCAGTCGGCAAGCTGCATTGAGGCTTCCGCCTTCCAGACCCCCTGTCAGAATAATAGCGTCAGGACATGTTGTCAGCAACTCCTGTACCTGGCGCTCGATCCACAACGCGTTATCTCCGTTGGTTGCACTGGCGCCGCCATCAAGCGTGATCACTTGCAAAATACTGGTATACACGCTGCGCACAGCATGCACTGCACTACGAGCGGAGAAATCGCTTGCCACTGCCGCGACTACCAGCGACAAATCGCCAGCCGCACTGCTGATCGCAATGACATGATCGACCCCGTCACGTTCGCTGGTTTGCGGCATCAGTAACTGGCCCTCATACACCAGTTTACGTCCGGTTATCTCGGAGAGCTGCGCCGCTGCCTCAAGCACGCCGTACAGCACACTTTTATAAGGCGGGTCAATGCTGCTCACTGTTTCGGCGCGACCGATCATCCGGATTTCACCATCGACGCTGTCTACCAGCGTTACCCGCGTGGTCAGACTGCCGATCTCAGCAAGTAATATCGCGCCTTTTTCGTCTGACATAAGCTTGCTTTCACAATCACAACATCGGTGAGGCGATAGGAAGTCGTACTGGCGGCAAGGTTCGTCCTTTCACCCATCCATACCGCAATCGATGTTGATTATGGCAATGCAGACAGCTTCCTAAAGCAAACGTTGGAACCAGGAAATGATGAATTCAGCACGCTGATTCAGCGCTGTAATATACGTGAGTAACGAACCTGCGAAGAAAAAACCAAAGGCGATCATCAACAACCAACGACCAATCCAGGCGCTCCCGCTCACAACTCGACCGAGCGGCGTATCACGTGGTGCGGTGAAATAAAAATAACTCAAGGTCGCAACCACGCCGAGGGCGAGCAGGATCATCCCGCCAAGTTGTACCGGATCAGCGCCGGTTGGTCGCACCGTGTCCAATATTTGCGGCAGCAACGTACCGGTCAGCGCGCCGCCAAGGGCGAGCGCAGCGCCGACCCCAAACAGCAATCCTAGTGGAATATTGGCCAGCCACGACCACGTCTGGCGGCCAACCACACGAGGTACCAGAAGCAATCCGAGAACGAATGGCGTGATGCGCAGAGCCGTCGCTGCAGGATTATTCAGAGTGGCCGCGATTTGAAATGCGTTTGGCTTCAGCACCTGATGGTACACCACAACGAATGCCAGGCCAAGCGAAACCCCGACAAAAAGGTACTGCACGATGCGAAACAACGCGTTGTCGCCGATGAGTCGGCTGAAGACGAGCAGTGTCAGAATAATGGGAATAAGTTGGAGCAGCGTCAGCATCACAACTACGCCTTTTCTTGCCGGCGCGAGATTCTCTGGAACAGCGCGCTTGCAACTCCGCCGATCAGAACCAGAACCACAAACGCCACAACGGTAAAGCTTTGTTGACCGACCGACTGCGCCACCTGCACATCTTCATATGCGCCGCGCGCCGCAGTATATGCCAGAGCTCCCTGCTTGCCCGCCAGATGCAACACATTTGGGCTACGCAGGTAAGGTTGAACGATTGGTTCGGTCTCAGAAGGCATCAAGAAAGCCATCGGCACATTTGGCGCCATCCGATGCACTTGCTCGATCCAGCCCTGTACATCTTGTGGATGATCGGCCATTACCACAACCAATGCCACGTCGTCAACAGTCTGCAAACGCGGTGTAGGGGGATCACTCGTCAAGTCGTTGGCCAGGGCGCCGACGCTGGCGTCGCGCCCGGCGAAGTCCGATTGCAATACAACGCGCAAGTTCTGCGCGATGTTCCGCAGGGCCAGTTCACCGCCAGGACGATAGCCAAGCAACACATAGTCGCGCCCGGCGCCTTGATAATCGGCTTCACGCAACTGATCACGCAGATTAAAGGAGAGAATGGTTCCTTGCTGATCGGTGCTGAGCAATACCATCCCGACTCGACGTTCGATCAAGTGTCCGGTAACGGCCTGTTCGAGGGGAACGAGTTCGCTACTCCGCTGGGCGTCCCATTCGTACGCAAGCAGGACAATATCATCGGCGTCAAGTCCCTCGATAGCCTGCTCTAATTCGGCGGCACCTGCGGCTTGCGGCGCATCAACCTGGAAAACGCCGCTCAGCGATGGAACCAGAAAGCCCGCAATAATTACCAGGGCGAACACGACATAGAGCGCTCTGTCAAGGCCAATTCGCTGCCAGATCGTCGGTTGTGGCGGCGCAGCTTCAGGAGTGACCTCAGGGTATGGCATTGCCGCCAGATTCCGCAACAGCACAGATGCGTCGAGCTGTTGCGGTGACATCTGGTATAGCGGGCGAGGCGAGATAGCAACAGGAGGAACCGTCGTCGCTACCGCAGCATCGGCGTCTTCTTCATCCAGGAAGCCCAGTCGCGACAGCCAGCCAAGCGCTTGCGAGTCTGGCGTCTCTGCTGGAGGCGACGGTTCAGGAGGACGCAACCAGCTTGGCAAATCAGCGCCGCCGAAGAAATCATCGCTCTCGCCGGGAACGATTGATGTGTCATCTGGCTCAGATCGCCCCGCCGGAAATGTCTCAATGCCGGCATCTTGCGACAACTCAGGCGTCAGCGACTCAGACGCGCGCATCGTCGCCGTATCGGCAACTTCATCATGCTCGGCGCCGCGTAACCAATTGGGCAAACCGGAGATATCGCTGCCCTCGTGACCAAGCCATGGCACATCGGGAGATTGGCCGGAAGTTTCGTCTAGAGAAGGCTGCTGTGCAACTTCCGGCTGATCATACAACCAGTCAGGCAACCCCGCATCGCTCACCGCCGCCTCAGGCGTCTCCGCAGGGGTCGCACCGCCACCTTGCAGCCAGTCTGGCAACCCCGCATCGCTCACCGCCGCCTCAGGCGTTTCCACATCGGTCTTATGTTCGCCCCGAAGCCAGCCTGTCAGCCCTTCGTCGCCATCACTCACCGCCGCCTCAGGCGTTTCTGCGTGGGCTTCGTCCCCAATTCCCAGCCATTCCGGTAGTCCTTCGCCGCTATCGCTCACCGCCGCTTCAGGCGTCTCCGCAGGGGTCGCGCCGCCACCTTGCAGCCAGTCTGGCAACCCTTCATCGCCATTACTCACCACCGCTTCAGGCGTTTCCGCAGGGGTCGCACCGCCGCCTTGCAGCCAGTCTGGCAACTCCGCATCGCTCACCGTCGCTTCAGGCGTTTCCGCATGGGATGTATCCCCAACTCGCAGCCACTCCGGCAATCCTTCGTCGCTATCGCTCACCGCCGCTTTAGGCGTTTCCGCATGGGATGCATCCCCAACTCGCAGCCACTCCGGCAATCCTTCGTCGCTATCGTTCACCGCCGCTTCAGGCGTTTCCGCATGGGATGCATCCCCAACTCGCAGCCACTCCGGTAGTCCTTCGTCGCTATCGTTCACCGCCGCTTCAGGCGTTTCCGTACGAGCTTCGTCGTCTCCCCGAAGCCAGTCCTGGGTTGCATCCGCTTTCGCTGAAGATGCTTCTTCCTGCGGCTTCACGTTGCTCTCTTGCAGCCAGCCAGGCAAGTCCTCAGAAGGAGTCGCATCTTCCGCATCCGCTTCGGCTGCTAACCACGAAGGCAGCGCTCCTGATAGCGACTCGGGAATATCCTGCGACTCAGACGGCGTGTCTCCGGCTATATCACGAAACCAATCAGAAGCCGACTCACCGCTCCCTGGCATTTCTGACGACGCAGATGAAGCATTATCATCATCATCGCCTCTGAGCCAGTCGGGCAGTTCATCGAGCGAAGGCAGAGGCATCTCTGCCGATGATCGCTCTTCGCCCGAAAGTTCGCCTGGCGTCGTTGCAATATCTTGCTCAAGCTCCTCAGGCGAAATATTTTGCAGCCAATCAGGAATATCCCCATCAACTCCGGAGACTTCAGCCTCCACCTGCTCCTCGCCTGTCGCATCAAACGGCAAAGAAGCCTCTTCCTCAGAAGCAGCTTCGGACTCCTCCCCCATGCTCCGCAGCCAATCAGTCGCCCCAACAGGCATTCGAAAGCGTCGTTGCGAGGAGGGCATTTGAGGCGGCTTAAAATCCTCTGGCGGCGGCGCGCCAGGCGCTTCTTCAGACGGCTCGCTAAGCCACTCGGGGGTAGTTTGTAATGAAGCGCTATCCGGCGTATTTACTGGCCCAGATTGATCAATCTGGCGCAGCCAGTCGGGGGCGTCATCTTCCCCTTCCGCATCCGTGGTGTGCTCCTGATATGATGAGAGGGTCTGCTCAGGCGAAGCGACTTCGGCGTCCATCGGAACCTCACCGACCTCTGCCTGCAATTCGCGCAACCAGTCTGGGGTAGCGTTTTCGTCATTGGCAACCGCTGAGTCGGTGCTCATCAGCCAGTCGGGAGAATCCGACGACGCCGGAGGGGGCATCATAGATGGCACCTCAGCAGCCGCACCCAGCCAGTCCGGAGCAGAAGCATCCGGCGCGCTACGCGAGCGAGGGCGAGGCGGCAGTGGCACATCGCGCAACCAGGGCGGCAGGTGATCCATCACAGTCCCCAAATTATCGTCCAGATCCAGCGTACGCTGGACAGAAAGCTATCGATCAAGGTATGGCTGATCAAATCCGAGGAATACGCGCACGCCAGCGACAAGCGTCCCAATCGCAACTCCTATCAGCAAACCACGCGCGCCAGCTAATGCCGCATAATCATTGACCCAACGCAACGCCTGATCAAGGTATGGTACCGTCGCCACTAGCGGCAGTTGAAGCACCAGTACAACCAACGCCACGACGACGATAACGATGGCTTCAGCACTTCGGCGCTGAAATGATCGCAATGCAACGCTAAGGCTGAAAAACGCCAGCAGCGCCAGCAAACTACTTGCCAGCGGCTCGTAAACAATTTCAAAGAAGCGACGAATCGGCTCTTCAGCAAGATTTTGTGGAAGTACTGTTATGCCCGGAATGCCGACAATACCTACGACTACCACCGTCAGCATACCAAAGAGCAAGACAGCGCTGTAGCCCCATTCACGATCCCGACGAACCATTCGACGCACATGCGTAGCAGCGACGCTTGCCAAACCGACCAGAATCCCTAGCGCCGTCAGAGTCGCCGCCCAATCAACCAGAACAAACGCAACACTCGCGACTGAAGGTATCACCCCAACAAAATCAATCAACACTATCAGCCCAACGATGCCAACAATCAGGATGGCAAGCAGTCGTTTAGGATCGTTCAAAAATTGCATTCTTCAACCTCGATCCTAAGCGCCCGGCAACAGCGGCAACCCGAGGAGCGGCTGAGCCAGACTATACACCACCCCGCCCAATATCAGCAAAATAATTGTCGTGCGCAGCAAATCGTGCGTCATCAAACGCGATTGCGAAGGCGCGGCATCAGACAGATATGCCTCAGCGGCGAAAATCTCTTCACCGATCAATGTATCCTGACAACTCAGGAACATCACCGGCAACGCAGCCGGAGAAGTTGTACCGGCAACCTGATACACATGGCGTTGCATCCCATCTGCGCCGATCAAGAGAAACTCCTGACCAAAGCTGCCGATCAGTTGGCTGGCTTCAAGTTGCTCCCGCTCATAGAGCGACATTACGCCAGTAGCATAGGCGACGGGATCTTGATGCGCGACAAGTTGCACACGCGACGGATCGTAGTCCTGCGTTCGACCTGCCTGTTGATAGGCCTGGCGCAGTGAGCCGCGCAGGGCAAGGTGCGACACTGCATCGCCGCTGCTCACCAGAATAGACGCGCTTTTGGCCGCAGCTTCATTGGCAAGCCGTTCAGCCGCGAGCAACCCGGCGATAGTCTCGGCTGACGTTGCGCGTCCCAATACCCCCGGACCAACCGTACCGTTTCCCGGCGAGATGTGTACAGCGCGACCTGTTTCCGCGCTTCGCGCCAGCGCCGCACGCAATGCAGCAAAGGCGGGCAATGATCGGCGCGCCAGCTTTGATCCCTGCAACGCCCGGTTATGATAAATCAAGGTCGTAGCAGCAATAACGGCAAGCACCAACAGCAGCAAGATTGTCTCAGCGGGGAGGTTCATTGACCTTTCGCGCCTCTCAAACAGCCGACAATTCTTTACAGATTCTTCCGTTTATATGCTTTTGAGTGTAACGCAAAGGATTAGCTTTGTCAACAGTCCGCCACACTCTAAAGCGACAGCATGCGGCGTAATTCCTGCCAACTCGACTCGTCTGTCAACGCTTCAGCGTATTGTCTCCAGCGATCCATCGGGATAAGGGGTTGGATAAAGAGAGCGCATTGAGCAGAGAGGACATCAACAGGGTGAAGAATATCGAGGGCGATGGCAAACGGAGTGCGCAGACCGGCATGCGTTATCGAATCGGCAAGCTGTCGCAGCGTTTCAGAGCGTTGTTCGCAAGGCTGCATATCCACTCCGATTCTCGGCAGTCTGCTTGAGAGAATCTAAAAATTCAGCCGCCAACAATTCAAAGCGTTGGCGTTGGGTCGCATCGAGCACTTTGATCAGGGGACCGGGAAGATCAATATAATCGATGCGTTCAAGACGATACATCATGCTGCCTAGCGGTGTAATCCGGCAGGTATTAGCGCCGGTGAGCGGCGGGACGTTTAAGCGAAACTTCGTAGCGCGCTCAAAAGGCTTGTAGCTGGTAACTTCGAGGTCGGCATAGGCGATTTTTCCACGGAGACGAAACCGATACCCGCAGCGTGGCTTGCCAAGGCTGAAGTGCTCCACTTGCAGATTCTTCATCGCTGGCATCCAGCCGGGCCAACCGCCAAAATCATCAAGTACGGACCAGATGTATTCGGGGGGAGCGACAGTCGTTGTAACAGCAGCAATTCTGTACTTTTCCATACCGTTATTGTACCATGAGCGCCTGCTCAATGACGATCACGCCAGTACACCCAGCGCCGCCGAAGTTGATCGGCTGTCCAGCGCGCCGGCAGATATTCACCATCCGCTGTTACCACAACCGAGCGCACGCCTCCTGGCACATACCCGTAGGCACGGACAATGCGTGCATCGAGTACGGAACGATAGAATAATACAGCGGCGATCTCTGCGTAGGGAAGCGCCAAGCCATTATAGCCAAGCCAGCATGTGTTCACACTCGTCCGCCGTTAGCTCATCATACACAACAAGAGAATCAGCGTTCTTTCTCGACCGGAGTTCAGACGCTATAGCAATCTTACTCAGGTTGTGAAGTCACTGTAGTGCCGCCTTCAGGCGGCGAAGGGAACCGCCTGAAGGCGGCACTACGCAATCTTTACGACTGCGGTAGGATTGCTATATATCAGCAAAATACATTTTAGCCAGCGCCTTCAGCGCGCGTCCAGAATGCCTCAACCTTATCGCGCAGCAGCGAATGCTCTTCGCGTTCAAGCCTCGGATCATCGGCCAGAATGCGCTGCGCCTCCAGGCGGGCGGCATAGAGCAAGCGTGTATCAGCCAACTGCGCAATTTTGAGATCGGGCGTCCCGCTCTGGCGCGTGCCGAAGAACTCGCCCGGTCCCCGCAGTTGCAAATCGATTTCCGCGAGCTTAAAGCCGTCAGTTGTCGTTTCCATCGCCCCTAGCCGTTGGGCGGTTGTTTCACCGTCGTTGTCGCTGACAAGGATGCAATAGCTTTGATGCACGCCGCGTCCGACCCGACCACGAAACTGGTGCAACTGCGCCAATCCGAAACGCTTCGCCCCTTCGATCATCATCGTTGTCGCATTGGGAATATCGACGCCAACCTCAACAACTGCGGTCGCAACCAGAATATCGAACGCATGGTCGCGGAATGCCGCCATAACCGCATCTTTCTCACGCGGCAGCAAACGACCGTGCAACAACGCAACCCGTAGATCGGGGAACACCGTGTGCTGTAACCGTTCATACATCTCTTCCGCCGACGGCAGATCGACCTTCTCACTTTCCTCAACGAGCGGACAAATCACAAACGCTTGTCGGCCTTTGGAAACTTCCTTGCGGATATGGCGATAGGCTTTCTCCCTATCGTTACGCGTAATCCAACGAGTGCGGATATCCTGGCGGCCCGGCGGCAATTCGTCGATTACCGATGTGTCCAGATCGCCATAGATCGTCATTGTCAGAGTGCGCGGGATAGGCGTGGCCGTCATCACCAGCAAATGCGGGTTGAAGCCTTTGTCCTTTAACCGCTGGCGCTGTTCAACGCCGAAGCGGTGCTGTTCATCAATGCAGACCAAGCCCAAGCTGTTGAAACGAACGCTTTCTGTCAGCAGGGCGTGCGTTCCCACCACGAAATCGACCTCGCCGTCGGCGATGCCTTCAACAACGCGCCGCCGCTCTTTTGCGCCCAACCCACCGGTAAGCAATGCAACCCGCACGCCCTCGCCGCCCATATCCTCTGCTTCAGTCATTCCCAAAAGCTGTTTAATTTCTTCCAGACGCGCTACTTGCTCCGGATCCACGCGCGATTTCCAGTCACCATCAGCGTTGACTTCGGCAACTGCACGCTTGTGGTTGCGCGGAACGCGTACGTTGGTCAGTAGCTTGCGCAATCCTCGGTAATGCTGCTCGGCCAGAATCTCGGTCGGCGCCATCAACGCACCCTGGAATCCATTGGCGATCGCTTGAAGCAACGCGGCAGCGGCAACAACCGTCTTGCCGCTGCCGACATCACCCTGGAGCAAGCGCGCCATAGGAACAGGACGGCTCATATCGGCAAAGATTTCGTCCATTGACCGCGCCTGCGCTCCGGTAAGCTGAAACGGCAAGCGGGAGAGAAAATCATCGTGGACAGCTTCGTTGAAAGTGAACGCATAGCCGTGTTCGCCCTGCCAAAGCAATTTGCGCTGGACAACGCCAATCTGAATGAAGAAGAACTCATCGAAGCCGAGGCGTCGTCGCGCCCGCTCCAACACCATCTGGTCGCTAGGAAAATGGATCTGGGCCAGCGCGGTTGCAAGGGGCAGCAGATTGGCGCGCTCACAGACGAGAGGCGGCAGGTGTTCGGGTACCAGCGGCGCCGCACGATCAACCACTTGTTTGATAATCCGACGGGCGTTGCGTTCGTGCAACCCCTTGGTCAACGGATGCACCGGCGCCAGGCGACCGGTATGGATCAGTTCATCGTCGCTAAACGGCTCCCAATCAGGGCCAGTCATCTGGCGCAAGCCCTGGAACATAGTAACTTTCCCGCTGAGCACCAGCTTGCGCCCGATCGTAAACTGGCGCGCCAACCAGGGCGACCCAAAAAAGACTACTTTCAACTCGCCGCTCGCATCATGCACTTGCACCTCAACGCCGTGGCGACCGGTGCGCGTGCCAAACGTGCGCACGTCTAGCACTTCGACAACGATTGTTTCTACCGCGCCAACCGTCAGATCGGCGATCTGTTTGCGCGAGGTGTAATCATCGTAGCGATGGGGAAAATGGTAGAGAAGATCCTCGACAGTACGCACACCCAGACGTTTGAAGGCCAGCGCGTTCCCACGACCGATGCCAGGAGCTACCTCAATTGGATCGGAAAGCGCCCACTGACCGTCAGAGGCTGGCTTTTTCGTCGTCTGGCGTTTACGAGATAGCCTCGGCGCTTCATCAGGGACCAGATGCTGCTTTGCCGCCCTATCTTGGTCGGACATATCGGATGCTTCAGCAGAATGTTGCAAACGAAACAGCGCCCGCAATTCTTCGAGCGCCTGCAGCAAACGTTCCTGGCGGGTCGCCGGCTCAAGCGCATCATAATCGGCGAGCAATGCCAGCGCCCGACGAACTGCCGGAATCTCCTGAGCGCCGTTCGCATCGGAAGCCCAGGAAGCGAGGAAACGGCTCAAACCGCCAACGACGACCGTGTTGTTGCATCCGCCGCGCTGCTCCTCAGCAAGCGTTTTGCCCAGAGTGATAATGTGATCGCGTCCCTGCATCGCTATCTGTTCTTATTCGGAGCGGCGCCAAACACCGCCAACCTCGCGCTGTTCATCAACATCATTCGTCCGTTCAACGCCAGCCTCACGTTCAAAACGTCGCTGTTCGAACCAATGACGGAGCGAGATTTCCTTCTCTAGCATCTCACGGGCATGAACAAAATTTTCCTGCGTCAGTTTAAGCATATCGCGAAGATGCTGGTTCTGCAACTCTAAAGTTGCGATCTGTTGACGCGCCTGCTGTAATCCAGTCCGCAATAAAGACTCTTCACGCTGCTCGATTTCAAGGTTTTGTTGCAGCATGCTTACTTCTTCTTCAAGCGTCGCGATACGCAACTTCAACTCAACCACGCCATCGTTCGATTTCGTAGCGGCGATCATACTCGCATTGGAAGCTCGGCGTTCGTCTGCACGTTTCACGCGATCCTGAAGCGATGGATGCTCATCCGGACGACCAACAGCTTGCTCACGCAATTCACCTGCCGACCGGCGCAAATCAAGCGCCTGATAGACACGCTCCTTCGTCACCCCGAACGAACGCAAGATCTGTGAGGCGACCCATCCAGGCTCATCACACATTGCAATCAACATATGCTTCGATCCCACATAAAGGTGCCGCAAACGCCGCGCCTCATCCCGCGCGTTGCGAATCAAGCGCGTTGTACGCGGAGACAGGATATGCGTCGTATGCAAACGGGAGCGTGGCAGAGCTTTTGGCAGGCGCTTCAATTCAACGTCGAGTCGCTGTGTCAGCGCATCATGCGACACTTCAAGGCAATCCAACACCAGCGAGATCAAACCTTCGGCCAACAACGCCATCAACACATGTTCGACTTCCAGTTGACGGTGCTGATACCGTTGTCTTAGCGCTACAGCTTCGCGAAAAACCTCCCTGGTACGTTCAGCAAATGGAAGTGTCTCGTAGTGATCCAGCCGCATGATCGCACTCCGGAAACGTTATTGAAGAACCGTCTGCTCAGAAGAATGAGAATATGATGAGGCAAGTCGCCTGGCAATGTCAATACCAACAACACATTGACACCCAGGACATCAACGCATAGCATACGCGTGTATGAGCCGACACCCCGTATATGAAGCTATGCTCTGCGCTACACCAGACCTCACCGCCAGATACTATGCCTCCAGCCCTTCAAACACGACCACTCCCATCGAGCCAGGGCCGAGATGAATGGCGGTGCCAGGGCCAAACTGAGCAACCTGGATCTGCTCGCGTGGGAAAATCGGCTCGATTTTTTCCTGAAGCTTCTCCACATCCTCGGGCGTTGTCGAATAAAGAATGGTTACATTCTGGACATGGGGAAAATCTTCGATAAAGGTATACAATCCTTCAATCGCCTTGGCTCGGGTGCGGGTGCGCTCATACGGTACGATCTCACCTTCATCGAGGATCATCAGCGGTTTGATGCGCTGCATCGAGCCTAAAACAGACGAGGCGATGGAGAGCCGACCGCTTCGTTCCAGATAGTCCATCGTATCAACAAAGAAGGCAATATGGGTGTGGCGAATCATGCCATTAATAAGCTGGAACACCTCATCTGGCGTCGCCCCGTCCTTGATCGCTTGCGCTGCGGTGAGAACTACCAGACCCATGCCCATCGAAGTTGATTTACTGTCGATCAACTCAAGCCGATTCGTCGAGGCCGGTAATTTGCTCCGCGCCTGAGCCGCAGACGCCATAATGTCTCCAAAATGAGCGCTCGCATGAACAGAGAAAATATAATCGCATTCTAATGCCAGGCGACGATAGAGATGCTCAAAAACAAGAGGAGAAGGCGCCGATGTACGAAACTGGCACGTACCATTCTGCAACAGCTCATAAAACTGCTCGGTTGAAATATCCACCCCCATACGATAGATGCGATCATTGGCGTGGATCAGAATAGGTACAACTTCGATCCCCAAATCTTCCACTACGCCCGGATCAATATCAGCCGTACTATCTGTAACAATCTTCATACTACTCATCGCGGAACTCCTGCCGACGAACAAATCATTGGGCAACGCGACCCGAATCCTCACTCTCTTATGGTGTCATTACGCCGTTCATACCAACATCTATATCTATCGCGCCATTCGCTAGAATCAGCCAATCAAGACGCAACATAAAAAGGCCAGCCTCCAGGAAAGATGCTGGTCTCTCCAGACATGATCGGACGCCTATCTGCATCTACAGCAAACTGACCAGATCGTATGGTTCAAACACTACAATAACAATCGTGCAGCACTCTATGAAACTGCACGATTGTTTTTAGAATGTCCGGTATTATAGCCGATGCTTATGCGCGATGCAACACTTTTTTACATGTGAACGTATTCCATCCAGCCATAGCGATCTTCGCGCTCGCCTTGCACAATCGCAAAGAACGCTGATTGTACGGCTGTGGTCAGCGATCCGCGCGCGCCGTTTCCTATCACCATGCGATCAACTGAACGAATAGGCGTCACCTCAGCTGCTGTGCCCGTGAAGAACAGCTCGTCGGCAATGTACAGCATTTCGCGCGGGATGGTTTGCTGGCGAATTTCGCCCCCTTGCTCACGGATCAGACGCATCACCGTGTCGCGGGTAATGCCTTCTAAAATCGATGCGCCCATCGGCGGCGTATACACGATTCCATCGCGTACGAGAAACAGGTTTTCGCCGCTGCCCTCGCTCACGTTTCCGTACACATCCAGCACAATGCCTTCGCTATATCCATCGGCAAGCGCTTCCATTTTGACAAGTTGTGAGTTGAGATAATTGCCGCCGGCCTTGGACAAAGAGGGCAGCGTGTTGGGCGCGAAGCGATTCCACGATGAAACGCACACATCAACGCCTTTCTCCATCGCCTCAGCGCCGAGATATTTGCCCCACTCGATAGTCGCAACTGCCACTTCCACTGGACAAGGGGAAGGATCAACCCCCAGACCGCCAAAACCTCGATAGACCACCGGGCGAATATAGCCTGATTCGAGTCGATTTGCCTGCACAGTCATTTTGACCGCGGCGATCACTTCTTCTTGCGTGTAGGGTATCTCCGTACGATAAATTCTCGCCGATTCGAACAATCGCCGAATGTGGGGAGTCAGTCGAAAGATCGCGGTGCCCTCCGGCGTCGCATAGCAACGAATGCCCTCAAAAAAGCTGCTGCCATAATGTACGGCGTGCGAGAGCACATGAATGGTAGCTTTGTCCCACTCAACGAGCTGACCGTTAAACCAGATGTAATCCATTTTCTTGATCGCCATCGGTCACTCCTTACCCATAACATTTGCAAATTTACAGCAAGGTCTTCTGCCGTAAGAGATTATCCTCCCGCCACACAGCGACACGATCGACAGCCGGCATCGATTTGCGCGGCAGCGCAGACAGGTTCAGTCCGGACACCACGCCAGCCATCTGCAATACCAGATCTACCTGCTGCACAGCCCGCCGTGGTGAATTCGCATGCTCAGATAAATGCGCCAACCAGACATCGCGCGCGCGCCCATCCGAGCCAATCTGGGCTAACAACTCACCCGTCTGGACGTTGTCAAGATGGCCACGCGGACCAAAGATGCGCTGGCGGGTCGGCCAGGGATACGGCGCAGACATCAACAGTTCCCGATCGTGGTTCGCTTCAATCACGAGCAAATCGCACGGGCGCAATGCTTCGACAATCGATGTCATCCAGCTTCCCAGGTCAACCGCAATGCCAACCGACACCCCCTCGGCGGTGATGCGATAGCCGACCGGATCGGCGGCGTCGTGCGGCACCCGAAACGCCATAATATCGAACGGCCCGATGCTGGCCCGCTGACCCGCCGGCACCACTTCGACCGCCGCCCCGTCAAGACGCGCATCCAGCGCCATACGCGTGCCATCGGTGCAAACGACCGGCGCCTGGCAGCGCCGCGCCAGCGGGCCAGCGCTGAGCGCATGATCGCTATGCTCATGCGTGAGTAAAATAGCTTGAACCTGGTCGAGATCAACGCCGAGATAGTTGAGCATACGCGTGACCGTACGCACCGCGATACCGCAATCAACCAGCACTGCCGCATTCGCCGCCTGAATCAGCAATGCATTGCCGCTACTTCCCGAAGCCAGCGATGCAACGAGCATAGTTATGCCGCTCCAGATTCTATTTGCCAGCGGGCGAGAATTTCACGCGCGGCCTGCGCAGCAACTGCGCGATGGCTGATCGCATTTTTTTGCTCCGGCGTCATCTCGGCCAGGGTCATATGCGCGTCGAGCACATAGAACAGAGGATCATAGCCAAAACCGCCTTCGCCCCTCGGCTCAAATTCGATCACGCCGGACAACGTCCCTTCGGTATATTCAATTGCGTAGCCAGGGCGCGCCAGAGCAATGCAGCAGACAAAACGAGCCACCCGATTATGGAATGGTACATCTTCGAGTTGCTTCAGCAAATACTCAAGCTGCGCCCGACCCGTCACGCCGCCATAGCGTGCGGAATAGACCCCCGGCGCACCATTCAGCGCAGCGACTTCAAGGCCGCTGTCATCGGCCAGCGTTGGCAGGCCGCTCAATTGCATATACGTCTCGGCCTTGAGCCGGGCATTCTCGGCAAAGGTCGCGCCGGTTTCTTCAACTTCATCGTCGATTCCAACATCGGTCAACGTGCGCAACTCAATATTCAACCCAGCGAAGATCTGGGCATACTCACAGAGCTTGCCCGGATTACGAGTCGCGACGAGCAGCGGAAGCATAGGAAAGATCTCTTTCTGATAGTCGCTGTTTCTTGTTCAAATGAGATTACATTTTTTCGGGCGTACTGTCAAGCCTTTGACGCTGACTACGCTATCGAGTAGAATGCAACAACATTAGAAACACACGGATCAACAATTGGATAATGTCAATGCAAAAAGTATCAGCCAGGACTGCCGCATCTGCAAGCCCAGCAACCGGGTTGGCATCCTTAGTGTATCTTGTGCGCACAATGCGCCCGCGCCAGTGGATAAAGAATGTCTTTGTCTTCGCTGCAATCGCGTTCTCGGAGAACCGTCTCTGGTGGTCCGCCCCCGAAAAGCTGCTGAACGTCGTCATGGCGTTTTTCGTTTTCTGTATGGCCGCCAGTGCGATCTATCTGATCAACGATCTCGTAGATATTGAGAAGGATCGGGCGCACCCGCGCAAGCGCAACCGACCGCTGGCATCGGGCAAGTTGAGACCTGCACTGGCTGTCATCGCGGCTGTCGTGCTCATTGCAATAGCTTTGCCGGCTGCCTACCTCATCGACCCAGACTACGGCTTTTTGAGCGTCTTAACGACGTATATCATCATACAGGGAATTCTCTATTCGTACTTGCTCAAGAACATCGTTATTCTTGACATTCTTACCATTGCAGCCGGGTTTGTATTGCGCGCAGTGGCCGGAGCCGTCGTGATTGGTATTCCGATGACCCCCTGGCTGCTCGTCTCGATGGGGCTGCTGGCCATTTTTCTGGGCATCGGCAAGCGACGCCACGAGCTGGTGCTGCTGGAAAACGGCGCCGGAGAGCACCGCCGAATCTTGTCGGAATACTCGGTGCCGATGCTCGATCAGATGATCTCGATTGTAACCGCCAGCGTGATTATGGCATACAGCATGACAACCTTCTCCGCGCCAGCCGTTCCCCGCGATCCCTTCCCAATGCTGATGCTGACGATTCCGTTCGTCGTCTATGCGATCTTCCGCTACCTGTATTTGATTTACCAGCGCGGCGGCGGCGGCAGCCCGGAAGATCTGGTTTTGAAAGACCCACCCTTCGCAACGAGTATTGGGCTGTGGGGGATAGCCGTGCTCGGCATTATGTTGCTCTTCCCTGCATAATCTGCAATCAGCGGCGCCAGTATGCCGCATACTACATTCAATAGCTTATGCGTATCTTCATCAAATTCGGCGGCTCGGTCATCACCGACAAGCGCGGTCAGGAAGCGCCGGATATGCCGGTAATTGAACAGCTGGCCGGCGAGATGCATCACGCGCGCCGAGAGCACCCCGATCATCAGATCGTGCTTGGCCACGGCAGCGGCTCGTTCGGGCATCACTATGCTGCACGCTACGGCATTCATCGCGGCCTTGGCTCTTCTGACGACTGGATAGGCTTCGCGCTGACCGCCAACGCCGCGCTTCGTCTGAACCGGATTGTTGTTGAAGCGTTGCTGGCAACTCATGTTTCCGCCCTTTCACTTCAACCTTCGGCCACGCTGCAAAGCCAGGCCGGCATCGTGCAACAGTGGAACATCACTGCGATCGGCGCCGCGCTTGATCGCGGGCTGGTTCCGGTGATACACGGCGATGTAGCCTTCGACGTTGCACAGGGCAGCGCGATCATCTCAACCGAAAAGCTGTTCGAATACCTCGCGCTGGAAACCGACCTCAAACCCGATCGCATCGTGCTCGTCGGCGAAGATGCCGTTTACACCGCCGATCCGAGACTCGATCCGCACGCTCAACCGATTCGGTTGATTACCTCGGCGAACATCGAGGGTGTCTTGCACGCCGCCGGTGATTCGCACGCCGTTGATGTAACCGGCGGTATGCGCAGCAAAGTTGAGCTGATGTGGCGTCTTGTCCAAGCCATCCCCGGTCTTGAAGTTCATCTGATCGGCCCCAAACGCAATTTGCTCGCCCGCGCCCTCACGGATCAAGCTGCTGGCGAAGGAACCGTGATACGCGTATAATGCTGATATATCGTTCATCTTCAATCACCGTCGGGCGCATGCTATGCTGGCCGAAGATTTCATCGCTCTCAAACGCAAATCCTGGCAACGACTCAGCGCTTTGATCGACCGCAGCCAGCGCGGTCTGGCGAATCTTTCTGCCGAAGAACTTCAGGAACTGGGCCGCCTCTACCGGCAGATCACCTCCGATCTGGCAGTCGCTCGACGTGATTTTCCGAATCATTCCGTCAGCACCTACCTCAACAACCTGGTGGCCCGCGGCCACGGCGAAGTCTACAAGCAAAAAGGCGTGCGCATTCAGCAGTTTCTCACGTTTTTCACGAGCACGTTTCCGAATACCTTTCGTGCAACCTGGGGATATACTTTCGCCGCATTTCTGATGTTTTTTGCGCCCGCAGTGATCAGCTTCATCATCGCTTATCGCGATCCCGGTATGACAACCGTACTATTCCCCGGAATGGAAGACACGCTCACCGATATTCAGAATGGTCAGGAATGGTGGCAATCAATCAATGACAACGGGCGCACCTCCTCGGCGTCATTGATTATGACCAATAATATTCGGGTGACATTCATTGCGTTCGCCGGCGGAGCATTGCTCGGCGTGCTGACGCTGTACGTGCTGGCGCAGAACGGCTTAATGCTGGGAACTATCGCCGGCGCATCTCAAGCGCTTGATTTTGCCGACAATCTCTGGGGATTCGTCGCCGCCCACGGTATGATCGAACTCAGCGTCATTTTTATTGGCGGAGGCGCCGGTTTGCAACTCGGCTGGTCGGTATTGCGTCCCGGCCTGTTGACGCGCCGGGCGGCGCTGGTTGTTGCGGCGCGCCGGGCGGTTCAGTTGCTGTTTGGTTGCGTCCCGTTGCTCATTGTTGCCGGCATCATCGAGGGGTTTATCTCACCCGCCGACTTGCCCCTCACATTCAAGATTGTCGTCTCGTTGGGATCAGGCCTGCTGCTCTACGGTTATCTTACCCTCGCCGGTCGCCCCGCCGATCAAAGCCGGTGATTACCGACGCTCTGCATCAAGGCGTTGCCGGGCAATCCGACGGTTCCGCCACAAGCCGAATATGCTCCAAGCGAGTCCATCCTCCGTCGCCCGTTCCTACCGGATCGAGACGCAAACCCGTTACCATTCCGCTCCATCCTAGTTGTTCGGTCAAGTCAAGGCAATAGGATCGCATCTCCATACCAGGCTCAAGCTCCCAACGAAGCGAACGTTCCTCGGATGCCTGCGCTTGCTCATCGAGGAAAAAAAGCTGGGCATCACGCACCGCCGTCGTTGCCGCCATCCGAATCTCTATCGACCGATAACGCTGCGGATCGATAGTTGCAGGAGGGCTCATCAGCCAGGGATCGACGCCGGGCGTCAGCGTCCAACCGGGCGCGTCGGATAAACTCGATGCCGTCTCTGCGTTGCCAACTCGCCATCCCCAATGGCCTCGCGTGAAATCCCAACCACCCCGCTCAATCAGTTGCTGCGCCGAAGGCAACCGATAATAGGTTGGCAGTTCAGCAGGGAGATCGACACGCTCCAGCCCGGATGCATACGCCGCAAAACATGCCGTCACTTGAGATTGCTCAAGACCAAAACGCTCCAAAAGGCCCACACGACCCCACGCCCCGGCAGATGCATCGAGTGTCGTTGGCGTCGGTTGCAACACATCCGCCCCGATCAGCACCGCTGCGCCATGCTCCAAAGCGGAGTCAATGCGCTGACGTACAAGAGTGCAAGCCGCTTCCCAATCGCCCGAACTGTCGAACAGCGCCTGATTGAGCGAGAAAACATTGGCGCGTTCTTCGTAATAAGGCAGGTATAACTCTTGCAAACCATCCGGTACTATGAGCAGATCGTCGGGCATACTCTCTTGCGCCAGGGCTTCGGCAATCCGGCGCTGCAAGTCGGTATCAGCATCCCCACGGCGCATGATCGCAGCATAGTTGATCGTCAACATCGCCGCCCCAATCGCCAATACCGCCCAGACGCCGGGACGCCAGATTGTTGGTCGCGCCACAAGCGCCAGCATCAGCAACAACAGCGCCGGCGGCAGACTTGCGATCCAGAACTCGATGTTATCCGGCTCCCACCAGAGAAAAAACGCGCCATAAGCCCCTAACCAGCTCAGCAACACCAGAGCCGGACGACCATACACGCGCACAAGCGAGAAAATATGCCAGACAAACATAGCAACCAGACCTACACCAAACCACGCACCGCCGGGTTGAGCCAGCGTATCGGCGAGTCCTGCACCCAGATCTGCCCATTTGTCACCGGTGATTGAACCGCCCCACCAGCCCGTACGCGCATAGCCGGTTATCCATTCCAGAAACTCAGCCCACGAGCGAAAGCCGCTGATGACGCCACCGACCAGCACATAGCTGCCAACGACGATCAGACCTAAAACCAACGCATACGCAGTTCCCATCTCGATACGCCGCCGCCAGGCGGACGGAGCAAGCGCTTTCCGATCAGCGCCAGCCGAATCGCGCGCGAACACGAGCAGTGCTATCACGGGAACGCTCAATAACCCATTCGTCTGATGAAACAAGACGGCCAGACCTTGAACCAGACCCAACAGCGCAAACCCACCGACCGTCGGATATTCCAGCAAGCGCAGCAAGAGCGTCAAACATACAATCAACAAGAGGGCGGCAATCGTATACACTTCCACTTCGACAGCGTAATACCAATATGCGTAACTGCTCCCCAACAGCAGTGCGCCGCCCAGCGACAGATCGACGCGCCGGGTGATGGTCTTAACCAGCGCGAAGAACAAAGTGACGCCAAGCGAACCGGCCAGAGCATTGACGACCTGAAGCGGAATTAGCGCACCGTCCGTATAGCCAGATGCCTGCGCCAGACGACTCACCAGAGCGCCGAGCAGCCCATACGCCAGATGGTGGGGATGGAACAGCTCTTGCCACGGCTTGCGATCAACGTCGAGCACGTAGGACAGGGCATCAAACGTATGCACCTGCGTAAGCGTCGTGAGATAGAGGACCAGGCTAGAGATCCACACTAATGCGGGAAGGAGAATCTGAAGATGCCGAAGAAGGTCAGCCGGCGCCGAAGATCGTTCACGGTCGTTCAAGCTCGTCATCAGGAACTAAGCGCTAGGAGAGATTGTGCGGTGGCGGCGTCAAAACACAGGCGTCGCCGACTTGCGTGCCTGTCTCTGCGATAATGCCTGCGGGCAATTCAAGCACAGAGCGCGCACCCCAGATACCGGCAAACGGGCGTGACGGCGGCATTGCCTCGCGCAACCCTACCACATAATCATTGCGATCAAGAAAGAGGACATCAATTGGAAAACGCATAAAGAAGGTATGAATGCTCCACTCAGGATAAATGAGCAAACCCCCGCCCTGTTGCAACCCAGAACGCCCCATTAGACCGCGACCACGCGACCAGAACGTACGCGCCAGTTCACACTGCTCCGCCAGCACACGACCATTGGTCTGATTAACTACGCGGATATGACTCACCTTGTGTGTGGGCGTCATAGTATGTATATGTCCGATCGCTGTCCAACGGTTGGTTTGGTTAGTTGCCGTTCATTCTCACAAACCGCCAATGCCGCTCATAATCTTGGGCACCGCCGGGCCAAGGATAACGACAAAAAGCGCCGGAAAAATCAAGAATACCATGGGAAAAAGCATCTTGATAGGCGCTTTCTGGGCCGCCTCTTCCGCGCGTTGCCGTCGACGAACACGCATCTGATCAGACTGAATGCGCAAGATCTTGGACAGTGAGACGCCCAATTGATCGGCCTGAATCACCGCTGCAACAAACGTCTGGATATCTTCAACGCCGGTTCGCGTCGCCATATCCTTGAGCGCATCCCGCCGCGCCCGACCCAGGCGCGTATCCGAAAGTACCCGTTTGAACTCCGCGCTAAGCTCATCATCCCACTTATCAGTCACACGCTGCAACGCAAGATCAAAGGCCAGACCGGCTTCGACGCTAATCGTAAGCAAATCCAGGGCATCAGGCAGCGCTTTGGTAATATTTTTCTTGCGCTGCGACACACGCCGACCGAGCCACATCACCGGCAGCATATAGCCCAGCACCAGGCCAATGGCGCTGTACATCGCTGCCTGGGGAAGTTCCATCGTTGTGAACGTCACAACAGCGAAGATACCAAAAAGCACAATCGCGAGCACAACCCGCAGCCCGACAAACATCGGCGGTGTAATCCCGCCAGGATTGCCGGCCTGTTGCAAATTTACGCGCAGTCGTTCAGCGCTCTGCTTGGGGCCATACTTCCCCAGCGTTGCAAGCAACGTGCGCGCCATTGGGAGCAAAACGCGCTCATAGAACGGCTGCTGAAGCTCCATTTCTTCGAGCGTCATTGCTCGTTCGGTGAACTGGCTTAAGCGATCACCAATAACATCCGGCTGGCGTGATCGCATCAAACCGAAAATGATAAGCGCCAGACCGGCAACGAGGACGACGCCAAAGATAATGATCGGTGTCATCATCACACCTCACACTTCGATATCGATAATCTTCATAATCGCAAAGTAACCGATCACAATCATAGCTCCCGCTGTAACCGGGAGACAACACCAGTGTTCCGGAGGAAAGCCGAACGAGAAAATAGGCGCCATGTATTCTGGGTTGATCACCGAGATCATAATCCCCAGAGCAATTGGCAAACCGGTAATGACATACGCAGAAATACGCCCCTGCGCTGTCAGCGTCTGGATCTCGCCCTTAATACGCACTCGTTCGCGAATGGTATGGCCAATTGTATCAAGAATCTGAGCCAGATTCCCGCCCACTTCCATTTGAATATTGACCGCCGTGATCAACAACTCAAGGTCGTCTGACGGCAAGCGACGGAGCAAACTCCCCAACGCTTCTTCGGTTGAACGACCCAGACCGACTTCCTGAACAACACGCTTAAACTCGGTTGAAACCGGCGCCGGCGATTCACGCGAAACCATATCAAGCGTCTGCAGAAAACTGTAACCGCCTCGCAGCGCATTCGCCATCATTATTATAGTATCGCCGAGCTGGTCATTGAAGGCTTTCACCCGATTACTAGCACGAAAACTCACGTAGATATTGGGCACGAAAGAAAACAGAACCGCTCCCACTAGAGCGGCAAGAAACATCGCTTGAGCATTTGCCCGCCCGATCAGCAAACCGGCGCCCGCGCCAACCACTGCGGTCAGAAGCTTCAGGCCAATGAACTCGGAAACGGTCAGTTTTAGATCGGCGCGAGCCAGATCACGTGCTATATTTCCCCCGCGCTTGCTTTTGGAGACTACAGCATCGATACGAGCCAACGCCTCACGTCTGCCGTCGCTAGTAGCCTCTAAACCTTCTCGGCCTGCAAACTTAGAGAGGCGTTCGTTCATCTGGACATCTCCAGGACCACGCCGCATCACAAGAATTGCAAGAGCGCTCAGTACGACGATCAGGCCAACACCACCCACAATCAGCGGCAGCATCTCAAGTGCAAGCATGTTCTCTATCATTGGCATCTCTCAACGCTAGCCAGTAATTTCATAGACAGCGCACCGAAGCAGCGATCACGTCATTAAGCAGGACTGAAATATCCTCATGATCGTAAGCACGTCAGAAACGGAAGCGATCACTGGTATATCCAAAGACATTAGGCGGCAGATAAATGTTGAGCGCTTCGAAGCGATCGACAAACTTGGGTCGCACGCCCGTTGGGCGTAACGAGCCAAGAATTTTGCCTTTTTCATCTACGCCGGTCTGTTCAAACGCAAAGATCTCCTGAAGTACAACCACATCGCCTTCCATACCTTGTACTTCAGTAATCGAAGTCAACTTTCGACTACCATCCTTCAGACGGCTTTGCTGTACAATCACATCAACCGCCGCGGCGACTTGCTCACGAATAGCGCGCACAGGCAAGTCCATACCTGCCATCAAGCACATCGTTTCGATACGGGCGACCGAGTCACGCGGGCTATTGGCATGGACAGTCGTCATTGAACCATCGTGACCGGTATTCATTGCCTGAAGCATATCCAGCGTTTCACCGCCGCGGCACTCCCCGACCACAATCCGCTCAGGACGCATACGCAAACAGTTGATGACCAGCTCACGAATTGAAACTTCGCCCCGACCTTCAACATTTGGCGGACGCGATTCAAGCGTAACGACGTGTTCCTGGTGCAACTGAAGCTCAGCCGCATTTTCTACTGTGATAATCCGCTCGTCAGCCGGTATAAATGATGATAGAACGTTCAGCGTCGTCGTTTTGCCGGAGCCTGTTCCACCCGACACCACAACATTTAAGCGAGCGAGCACGCACGCCGATAAAAACTCGGCCATCTCGCTAGACAACGAGCCAAAGCGGATCAGATCCTCAACGGTCAGAGGATCACGGCGGAATTTACGAATGGTGATCACCGGCCCGACCAGCGAGAGCGGACGAATAATCGCATTAACACGGCTCCCATCAGGCAAGCGGGCGTCAACCATCGGCGATGATTCATCGATGCGACGACCAAGCGGGGCGACAATGCGGTCAATAATGCGGAGAACGTGCTCATCATTATTGAATGTGATATCGGTCTTAATCAGTTTGCCCTTTTTCTCAACGTAAATCTGCTTTGGTCCATTGACCATAATTTCACTGATGTCATCGTCGGTCAGAAGTTGCTGCAGCGGACCATAGCCAAGAATATCCGCAGCGATACTCTCGAACATACGCGATCGCTCAGCGCGCGTCACCACAACGCTCTCGCTATCAAGAATCGTGTTAAACACCTCCTCGACTTGTTGCCGCACTTTCGCGGCATCTGACAAATCGAGCTTGGGATCCAATTCATTGATCAGCTTATTCTGCACCCGCACTTTGAGCTCATTAAACGTATCATCTTCTCGTTCGTGAGGTATAGGGCCATGCCGGCCAGCGTCTCCGCGGCGAGGCAAACTGCCGCTTACCCGTTGACCGCCAGCCTGAGCGTCGTCGCCGGGTACTGTACCACCGATGCGCTTCAACAATGACATAGAAGGCCCCCTTCAGGTCGCTACTAGCGCTTCGTCATCAACCGCGAGAATAAACCGCCGCGCTGCGCCGACTGTTCAGACGCCGGCTGGGTATTTGTTTTCGCGCTCGGCTTTGCCGCGCTGGCAAGTTCACGAGCCAGTGTCAAGATATCGCGAGATGCCGCATGCGTTGGCTTACTCATAACCAACGGCACACCTTGATTGATCGATAATGTAATATCTTGCGCGGCATTTGCGATTTGCAATCCCACTTTGCGCTTGATATTCTCTTCGACATTGCTTACGCGAATACCCAAACGGCTGTCGGCTTTGTTGAGCACAAGCAAGATCTTTTCCTGCGCATACTCCAAAAGATCGGCCACTTCCAAGAACAATTTAATATTCTTTATGCAAGGCATCTCAAGAGTCATTAATGCCACAACCCGATCGGCGGTGTCAAGGATCGCCAATGTACGATCTTGGAACGACGAATGTGTATCAACCACAACATAGTCGAACTCTTTGCGCATAAGTTCAAGAATTGATCGCAGATGATCCGATGTCACCAGTTCACCCATCTGAGGATTCGACGGGGCGAGAAGAACTTTCACCTGCGATGTATGAACTGCCAGCACATCATTAAGCAAATCGCGATCAAGCTCTGCGATGCGATTCGTTAAGTCAATAATAGTGCGATTGGAAACCAGATTCAGGATAACGTCCTGCGCTCCGAAAATGACATTCCCATCAACCAATGCAACCCGCGCATTGGTTTGTTGACGTAAAGCCACCGCAAGGTTCGCCGCAACCGCCGATACGCCAACCCCGCCTTTCGGACTAAACACTGCGATAATCTGCCCTTGCGAACTGTCATCATCGCTGACTACTCCGCCACTGGGCGTTTGAGAAGCGCGCGGACGCGTCGCCGCCAGTCGATGCACATGGCGAATTGACTTATACAGATCGTCAGCACTGATCGGCTTGGTGAGAAACTCGCGCGCTCCAGCAAGCATCGCGCGCCGCAGATAATCGGTTTCTCCCTGCACACTCATAATGATGACCTGGATGCCAGGATCCTGGGTCATAATAGCTTCCGTCGCCGTGATGCCATCCATATCAGGCATATTGATGTCCATCAAAACGACATCAGGCCGGTATTGCTGCGCCATTGCAATTGCCTCGCGGCCATTGCCGGCTTTGGCGACAACCTCAATATCTTTCTCGAAAAACAGCAATTTCTCGAGTTGATCGCGTGTATCGACGATATCATCGACGATTAAGACACGGATCTTACCTTCCTCTGTCATGCACTCACTCCTCTATGCAGACGGATCTGTAGGCGATAATCCGTAGCTCCTTGTCAGTCTGACAATGGAACTACGGATTATATATGGACGCATACGCCCTAAACTATGGTATACGCGTTGGCGCAGGCGTGAGCGTCGGTTCAGCGCCGAGCGCCTCTTCTTCGCTAATCACACGCACCTGCAATGGTCGCGGAATTGGAACGCCGAATTCTGAGGTTAGCAAATCAAACGTTGCGCCGATAGTTGGCTCATACGCATCATCGCCAGCCCCACGCAGCACCAGGGATATTCTGGCGTCGGTGCTCTGAGCAAATTCGATCAATTCAGCTTCCTGATCGTTCACCGCCAGGATCAACACCCATTGCCCGGTTGTAATAGTCGTATCGTTGGTCGCCTCATTATCAATCGGTTGACCTGATGAATCTACCGCCGGCGGCCCCGTTGTTTCAGGTTGCTCAGCCTGTGCCGTTTCCTCGGGTGTAATAGAGGGTCGTAAGATCTTTAACACTTGAACCTGCTGAATGAGCGTTTTGGTAGTTGCGGTTTCCAAAATATCCCGTTCACGCACAGTTACCGGAACTACCTGGCCGGCTTGCTCTTCCAATTTGCGTTCGGTGGGCAACGAGACCACCCGTGTAACGATAAATGTTGCAACCACATCTACCGTATCACCGGGCTTGATCTGGTCGGCCACGCCCGACATGCTATTGACCTGGAATGGATAAGCTTTGTCACGTGGACGATCGCCTTCAGCGGTCGGTATCTGCTGAGACAAGCCCGGATCAGTCAGGTCGCGCTGATTGATCAACTCTTCAGCCTCAATCGGATTGACTGTCAATTTGCCTAAAACTTCGCCGATACTGGTAAAGTTCTGATCTGGGTTGTATTCAACCGTATCAATCGTCGTTAGTTCCAGCAAGGTAGCATCGGTTATCACGGTATTCGCCGGAATAGCAAACCTTGCTATGACTACATCCACACCCGGATCGTCTGTCGGTGACGGCGACGCCGCCTCACTGCCTAGCCCTCCTGGCGTAGATTGCTGGAGGAACAGGAATAGCGCCCCGGCGCCGACGATGAGAATAAGACCGATCAGGAGAATGAGCACGCCTCCACGCCTCATGGGGGTTTCCTTCCTTATCAGAGAGCATACAGAAGGACCAGAGACACAATACACCATATTATAGCACACACAAGCAAGTTATGACGTGTTCAAACTGCTTTTCAAAGCATTACGATGCTATACAGGCGCTGCTCTGGCATTTATGCGATTCAAGTTAAGACACTCAGGAGGAGCGTTTGAGAAGCGCTCCTCCTGATACAATCGTCAATACGGCGCATTTAGCGCAGCGTTATCGGCAAATAGACATAGCTATCCGTATCAACATCGCCGGTAGATACCACTGTCAGCGGTCCCACGACGTTATTACCCTCGCCGCCTTTATCGCCTTCATTCACGAGGTTATCCGGGTCAATCGCCAGATACACCTGGTATGTGCCTGGCGTTGTAAAGAAGATGGTCGGATTGGTGATCAATTTATCACTCGAGTTGTACCAAGATCCCGAAGGAACAGTATAGGTCGCGCCTGCACCAAGTCGCGCCTTGTTGATCATCGCGTAGGCGTCGGTACACGCCGGATTCTGCCCTCTGGGAGTCGGCAGCGTCGGGGCGCTCAACGTCCCGCCAGGGTCGGAAATGCACAACGCAACGAAGAAATCGCCGCCGGAAAGACCGCGCGCCCGTTCTTCATAATCCGCCGGCTGGGTTGGCGACTCGAATGTATTCTCGTTGATGATGGTTACAGTTAAGCCCCGCAGTGTGTCGCCATCCTTATCTGCATCGAATGTTTCCGCTTTCAGGTCAGGGCTTCCGGGCAATATACGCACCAAGCTGATGTTTAGCAGCGAAGGCGACTTCTGCTCATTGCTGCTTGAGAAACGCGCCCGATACTGGAAACACGTCGCTTCCGGCTGTGGATCGAGAGGATATTCGTTGTCCCCATCGTCAGATTTGTTCGGATCAGCATCTGCGTCACTGATGGCAGTCCAATCGCCCCAGGATATCGATGAGCCGGTGCATTCCCCGGATGCTGTCACCGCAACTCGATACTCCGGCTCGATGTCCATATTGGCGGATGCCCGATCTATCTCCGTGGTCCAGCTAATCTTCTTGATCGCAACATTCGTAGCATTGAATTGCACGTTGATTGGATCCGAGTAATACCAACCACTGGGGACAAGCTTGTTCAGATCGTTCTCATCGACGCCGCCGATTTTGCCGTAGTACAATGTATTGTTGAGATTCGCACCTTCGTTCGACCCGGCAATGGCATAGATCCAGGCAGCGCTTGGCTCGTCTTGCGTCGGCGTAGCCGGCACGATCACTAGCGGAGCGTCGGCACGCGGCTGCGGCAACACATCGCTGCTATTGATGAAGAAATCCGTCACCGATGGACTGGCATCAAGATCAAGGACGTTCAGATCGTCTTTGACATAGGCTGTGATCACCGAGTCAAGGTATTGATCCTGGTTGGGATCATAGCCGCCGACCAGATAGAGCTTGCCGGCGTAGGCAGCGCCATCCATTTGCACACGCGTCGCCGGCAGCGAAACTTCAACATCGCCTTCGCCCGGCGTCTCGTCCCAGGTTAAGGCGCCGGTACCGCTGTTGATATCCGCACGGAACATCCGCACATTGTAGGCATCGGACGGCGGCGTGCCTTCGAATGGCTTTTGCTGGCCGCCGACCACAAAAAGCGCCTCGCGGCTAGTAACGCTGCCGCCGCCCACGTCAAAGCTCGCGCCGATGACCGCCGCATGCCACAATCCCACATCATTTCCGCTTACAGTCAGTGGAATATCGGGCGCCGTCGACCAGTCGCCAAGACTCCCTGTCGTTGTGTTAACCTCGGCATAATATACCTTTTTCGCCCCTTCAGTCTCGGAAGTCGGGAAGCCGAAAGCGCCGCTCAGATAGGTTCGCCGCCCGCCAACCAGGTACACATAGGTTTTGCCGCTGCTCGTCGTCACGGTAGTCGCTCCTGCAAACTCGAGTCCATCGGAAGTGGATAGCGACGGCATCGAGTTAGCCGGGATCTTTGGACCTTCGCTCCAGGTAATCTCGCCGGTTGCCGAGTCAACAACGCCGATTTGCACCGCATAGCTGGAGACATTGTATCCGGGCTCGTCACACGCAATTGAGCCACCCATCACGTAGATATACCCGCCGCCGTCGCCGGTCGAGAAGCCGGTAACAGCCGCTCCGCTGCGCTCCGCTACCGGAGCTGTACAATCGACCGTACCACCAAGACTACTAAAATCATTTCCCAGGATTGCCGGCAGTTCGGTGTTCAACAGCCAGTCATCCCCTTCCGGATCATCATTGGGATTGCCCGGGTTGCCGTTGTCCGGGTTTACTTTGGTCCAATAGACATCCTTTGACGTGCCTCCGGTCTTGCTTCCGGCGACGACGAATACCCTATCACCCAACGCCACTACACCAACGCTGGACAAGCCTTCGGGCAGCACGCCGGTTGAATTGCGCCAGGCTTTCAGATCTCCTGAACGCGCTAATTGAACGGCTCCCGTTTCGTCCGGGCTGTCACCCTGGAGCGAGTTCAGCGCGGTTCGGTAGAGTGTACCGCTGGTGAAGCTCTCCAACGTATCACCGATCATCTGGGGCACTTCCGCCGAATACACCGACCGCCCCGGCATCGCCATAGTCAACATAAGCAATACAATAACAAGCGCCAGACCTCGCGTCCGATGATCACGACTGACACCGCGAGCCATCACACACCTCCTCGGTAATTGGCAACTAAAAGCCGGGCTGCACGAGAGCGATATGCCCATCCCACAGCCCGGCCCCTCTCGCTTCTACCCTGCCGTTTATCCCGCGTTTGCACGCTTACTCGGTCTCAGGACAGGGTTGACCGTTCAACTTGAGTTGGAGCGGCAGTTGCATCACGCCGCCCAGGCTCTGCGAGCCCGATGGAATATCAATGGTGATGTCCGTCACCGTCTCTGTACCGCCGCGATCGATCATACCATACTGGCGCGCCATTGTGGGCGGATCCAGCGGATGCCGATAGTACATATAGGAGATCAATCGATACGTGCCGCGCGGAATATTCGTAAACGCATAGCTCAACGAGCCATCTTCGGCGTCGTGTTCGATATATGTCTTGGCAATCAACTGGTCGCCCTGGTAGAGGAAGACCTCGCCAACGCCTGGATACGACAGATCGGGCAAATTCGTCACGCTTTCAGGCGTAAATGTCTCCAGCCACGCATTGTCGGCCTTGGGAATACACAGACCGGTCTCGACTTTGGTGCTGATCTCGGTTACAATCTGATCCACGTTCGTCGTTCCATCCGGATATTCGATCAACGTCGGCGCTTCATAATAGTACGACGGGAAAGAAGCCACGCCGGTGCGCAAACCGGTGTCCGGCAAGTACGACAACGCCAGCGCGAAGACCTCGATATCATTCGCCTTCAAATAATCGTTACTGACATTGATCATCCCGGTGATCGGGCGATCAAGGATCTTTCTGCCTTTCCTGTAGGTGCCGCCGACTTCATTGGTCATACACTCGACGCTCTCAGCTATCTTGCTAAGCGAACGACAATAGTGCCCTCTCGGATAGGTGCTGTTGCCGCTAAAACCGGCGCTGAGGTCTCTCGTGTCTGTGATATCGACAAAGTTATTCGACACGCCGTCGGTGACAAACAATGTAACCCGCTTGTAGTCGACGCGTTGCCCCTGGAACATCGTGTACGGCTGGCGGGCGTCAAATAACTGCGCCGCTTTATACAATCCGGCTCCGCCATTCGTACCACCCTGTGTCTTGTACGAATCGCCCCTATACGCGCCGGCATCTAGAACAGCATCAACCAGATAGTCCTTATCGCTGCTCCAATTGCTGACCATATTGTTCATGACTTTGTCCTTAAACCAGACGACGCTCATCTCATCCAGCGGACGGGTCGCATCATAATCAGCGCTGCCGGTAAAATTCGAGAGTTCAATCAAGCGTATTAACGCCTGTTTGGCGACATAAATACGGCGTTCATCCTCGTTGCGCCAGGCCCAATCGGGCTGACCACAATTATAGTTGACAACCCCCGGACCACCGTTTGTACATTGCCTATCCCGGCTACCCTTAGAGCCAAGCCCGGCAAAATTCATATTCATCGACCCCGACCCGTCCAGCACGACGACATATTGAATCGGCTTGCGATCCTCAGGGATGAGCTGATATTCCGGCCAGATCTGAACGCCGCCCTCAAGCCCGAACACCTGCGGCGCGACTGCGGTCGTCGTGCATGCCGTGCTGTTTTTCAGGTCGGTGCCGAGAAAAATTAGCTCGACATACTCGCGCTCAAGCGTGTCGATCACCTCGATGCCAAAGTCGCGGATAACGAAAGCGCCCAGCTTGCTCGTACGATAAATAGCATCTGTATCAGAGCCGCGCGCCGCATTGTAGATCGGCAGGAACATCACTGTACCGCGACCGCCGTCCACTTTGTGCGCATTGAGCAATGTCTCGACATCGATCACGCTGGCATCCGTACCGAATAGCCAATCGCCTTCGTTCATTTGCTGTGGCTTAGTCGGGTAAATATCCGGCTCCGGCTGGCCCGTATCGGGCGGCCACGTCGGGATCTCTGTAAAGCCTAGGGCGACATTGCCGTCGCCGGACAGGCTGGCGCGCAACGCATCCAGGCTGGTCGCCGGGTTGCCCTCCGGGTCGGTATTTTCACTCCAGCGCGTCCATCCAAATTCACTCGTGCTGGCTTCATCATCAAGGTATAACCGACGCCAGGAAAGATTGCGATAGACCCCGCCTGCATCATCGCCCCAGATCTCAGGCTGGCCGGGAAGCGGCTCGCCGGGATCAACGAACATTGTTCCGCTGGCATCAATTACCTCGCCGTTGATCGTCAGCGGATAGACGCTGCTCGTCGGCGGGCACTGGCCGGCATAGGCCTCAACGCTGATCGGCAACGTATCCTGACCGACCATACGCGCAAAGAACGTTTCTTCTGTGCCGTCAATCTCGACCTTGATATAAGTTGTGTCCACCGGAACGTACTGGCCGCTCTCATCAATAATCGGCGACCGACCCTCAACCGGCTTGCCATCCGCAGCGAGATAGGTTCCAATGAACGTACGTTCGCCAGAGTCAATATCGATGCCGTTGCTATCCAGCGATTCGGTAATCGCCGTATAGACATCTGCATTGGTAGTGCTCGAGCCTTGCTCGATATATACATCCATCGCTGCCACGGCTGCGGCGTTGCTGGCGCTGACCGCCCGGCGATGCTCAGCATAGGTATTGCCAACATCCACCGCCAGACCGACAATCGCGACCAGCACCAGAATCATCAGTGCAATCAGGGGAATGCTTTGCCCGCTCACACGTTGATGAACAATGCGAAGCTGCGTTATTTTACGCTTGCCGTCCATAAGAAGCCTCCAAACCTTGAGAGTTGAAATAAAAAATGCGTATTGTCAGAAATCGCCGCCGTTTTACGAAATGATCCCGATTCACCGCCTAGGCCTTGAGCCGCCCGGTTGACAGAGACGCAAAGACTGCCGGCGCAGCCGGTTTACCCCTTGGAAGCAAGTCGTAATCTAACCGCTGTATGTGCTGCGTATCTGGAGCGTATAAGAAGCTGAAATAGGAAAGCTGTTGGCAAACGACGGCGATAAGGGAAATACGAGCTGGTAATCATAGCGCACCGTTACCCGAATATGACAATCAGCCGCTGCGCTCATCATTTGCGCGGGAGTACATGGCGAAGACAAACCCGTACCGCGCCCATTCTCAATCGTAATGTAAGCATCTAGCACTCCTGACTGGCCCGCATCATCAATACCATCGTTATTCAGGTCGAGCAGATTGGCGAAGCCGCGGCTATCGTCTCCGGCAGCATGTCGCACCCGATTTACAATCTCCGCCTCATTCAGGCGCACATCGATCACATCGCCGCCGCCATCGGTGATCACCTCTGGATAGCTGCCGAAAGTTGCGCCCTCCTGGGCTGCTGTACGCAATCCCTGGAGCGTAAAAAAGATCAAGCCCAGATCAACGGCCGCCGCGATAAGAAAGAAGATCAGCGTCGCCGCTAGCGTAAACTCAACTAATGCTTGCCCCGGGGTGCGTATCCATCGTTGCATGGTGTTCACCAATTGATTCTCGTTGCTCGTTTAAACTACTGTTGATCGCGCCAATCTCGCATTTGTCTCGCTGCGGCAATATCGGCAACACAGGCAATTCCATTTGGCGAGTCAGGATTGGCGCCTAGATTCTCGAGCGATCGCCGCGCTGTTACATCAATCGTCACTGTACCATTTTCGCCAATACTAAACAGACCGGGCAGTGGTGTCAACAATGGCACCTGGTAAACGATCGACACTTCAATCGGTCCGCGCACCGCCAGATTACGGGTTTGATCATCATACACAGTGGGAGTTGTGTCCGACGGATACGAGATCGTGACATCGCCGCTAATATCAGGTTGAAACATCAGCGCTTGATCTTCCACTGCGCTGAGGATGGTATTGGTACAATCATCGGCGCGAAAACCGCCAAGTTCAGCCCAATCCGCATCAGGCGGCGGGTTATCTGCGTATGCAAGCCAACTCTCGCGCGGCGGCATCTGAGCGGCGACTTCGGCTCCATTCCGTACTGCATTGGAGACCGTTGCATAAGAGAAAATGTAGTAACTAAAGTCGATGATGCCAAAAATAATAAACAATAATAAAGGCAGGATGAATGCCATCTCAATCAGCGATTGACCACCATTTCGCCGTTGCATATCACAATCTCCCTGGTGTCATATATCTAGCCTGATTATAAAATTCGGGTACTATAGAGGACAATAGGCAAAAGGTACCAAATGCTTAAAAAAGCGTCATTTTTGAACATCTTAATGCGTCAGAGCCGTCTGTATATTGTTCCGCTATGACAACTTCATGGTATACTATAATGATGTAATGGCTGCCAAGGAGTCCGTATGAGCAACCCATCCCATATCACTGAACTCGATCTTGTCGTTGGTTCATTGATCACCACCCATCCCGACGAAGATCACGCAGAGTTTGAAGAAGAGCGCGACACCATCTCGATTATCCAGGATCAATTGCACGATAAAGGCATCGTTGCCGATCTGCTGGCTCAGCCCGGCGTCGAAGCCTGGAGCAGCGGCATTGAAACGCTCGGATCGCTCTATCAGCTTAGCCGAATGGCAGTACGCCTGGAGCGCAACAAAGATATTATTCAGGTGTTAGAAGATGGGCCTGTGATCTATGACGATCTCGACAGCGCCGTTACCAAGGTCTGGGATAATTTGACCACCACGCGTTTTACACACCTGGTCAACTTACAAGGCATCAACAGCTACTACCTGCCCGTTGACTTTGAGCAGCCCCTCTGGCTTCCTTTTGAGAATGCGGAGGGCGAATCGGATGAAGCTTTTTTTGGTTCTTCGGTTCGACTGTACCGTGAATTGACCGATCTGAGCACGTTGCTTGATCAGGCCGACATAGCACCATCCGCCGCCGCATATCAGTGCCTGAAAGTGTTGCGCGATGCAGCAGCGAACAGCTTGCATTCTGGCTTGCCGATTATTGTCTGGTGATCTCTGTGATCAGCTTCTAACTTCTAACCGTCCGCAGTAATGGATGGCAGGCCGGGCCAACCTTTACAACCGGTCCCTGAGGGCTTTGAATAGTCATTTGTCCGTATGATCAATGTACAGTTTTTTGACACACCCAATATCGCGCCTCACTTAAGCCGCCCTGACCGTAACGCTGCTCCACGCAGCCATCGCTACTACGTCTGGACTGTCGGTTGCCAAATGAACGTGTCCGATGCCGAGCGTTTGGAAGCCGCTCTGCAAGGCGTCGGCTACACGCCGGCAGCGACGCCTGAAGATGCCAGCTTTATCGTGCTCAACTCGTGCAGTGTACGCGCTAGCGCTGAAGAGCGCATTATTGGCAAGCTGTGGCAACTTGCCAACATCAAGCGCCATCAACCTGACACCCGCATCATTTTATGGGGATGCATGGTCGGTCCACACAATCAATCGATATTTCGCGATCAACTGCCAATGGTCGATCACTTCGTATCACCATCTGCGGTCGATGAAGTGGTCGCCCTGGCGCCAAACCCGATCTACCAACTCGACGAGCCGGCATTGCCGGTGCGAGACTGGAGCCATCCACCGGTTTCGGTATATGTGCCGATACAATACGGCTGCAATATGACATGCTCCTATTGCGTTATCCCGCTACGCCGCGGCAGAGAGCGCTCACGACCGCTAGAGGAGCTAGTCGAGGAAGTCCATCGAATTGTCGCCCGCGGCGCAAAAGAGATTACTCTGCTCGGTCAGATCGTTGACTCGTGGGGCCATGATCTGCCAGGTCGTCCCCAACTGGCCGACCTGATCACCGCCATACACGCAACGCCTGGGCTCGTACGCCTACGATTTCTGACATCGCATCCGGCATGGATCACCGAACGCTTGATCGAAACCGTAGCACAGCTTCCTCGCTGCCAGCACGAAATCAATCTTCCTGTACAATCCGGCTCTGACCATGTGCTAAAGCTAATGCGGCGGGGCTACACTACTGCGCGTTATCGTGAATTGGTCGCCAAAATTCGCGCAGCAATGCCCGATGTAGCCCTGACTACCGATATTATCGTCGGGCACCCCGGCGAAACAGAGGCTGATTTTGAAGCAACGCTCGCTCTGGTTGAAGAGATCCGTTTCGACAAGATCCACATCGCGGCGTTTTCTTCCCGCCCAGACACATTATCCGCCGTACAAGAGCAAGATCCGGTCCTGGCGGTCGCCGAAGCCGAAAAGGAACGCCGCCGCCGTGAACTGGAACAGTTGAACGAGCGTATCGTCTCCGAGCTCAATGCCCGTTTTCAAGATCAGACGGTCGAAGTATTGGTCGAAGGCGAATCCAAAGGCAAATGGCGTGGACGTACCTATGGAAACAAGCTGGTCTTTTTCACCCACTCTGACGATTGGACCGGAACGTTAGCGCGCGTACGAATAACCCATACGCGGCCCTGGTCATTACAAGGGGAAATTGTAGCATAGAGCATATGCTTTATCATCTGATTTCTGGAACTACGGCATTGTGCGAACACCTCATACTATGCCATATAACAAGGAGCGACTGTTGGCAAAGCAAGATGAGAAACAACGTCTTCGCCGCCGATTGCAAGAATACGCGATCGAGCTGGCAACAACCAATCGTTGGGAAGATGCGATGGAAATTAACCGCAAAATCTTGACCATCGGTGAAGATCCGGAAACTTATAATCGTCTCGGCAAAGCGCTTATGGAGCAAGGGAATTACGAAGAAGCGCACGACGCCTATCAGCAAACATTGCGCCTGAATCCGGTCAATACGATTGCTCGCAAAAACCTAGCGCGTCTTGAATCGCTGCTCGCACGCGGCATCAAGCATAGCAACGTTGATCGCAGTTTACGCCAACAAGTTGACTTGCGCATCTTTATTGCTGAAACTGGCAAGACTGCGCTTACTACTCTGGCCAACGTCACGCCCAGCCCAGTGATTGATGCCCTGATAACTGGCGAGAAAGTGGAGCTTCATGCTGAGGAGCGCAACGTCTTCGTCCTTGATGCCGAAGGGAATTATCTTGGTCGATTAGAACCGAAGCTTGGGCAACGATTGGTAGAACTGATACACGGTGGAAATCGGTATGTGGCTGCCATTGCGCAATCTGACCCACGCCAGGTGCGTATTTTGATCCGCGAAGTCTATCAAGATCCGAGTCAGCGCGGACGGCTCTCCTTCCCGGGTAAACTCGGCGAGAGCTTGCTCTATGTCTCAAGATTGCGTTATGATGAATATGTCGATGAAATTCTCGACGAAGAAGAGATAACCGACGAAACTGATCAACTCGAAGAGGACAACATACCCGGCGGCGACGAAGAAGAAATCGGGCTGGAAGAGATTGAACAAGATAGCGGCGATGATGACGATGGCGCCGATGAGTAGATAGTATTCTCTAGCAACGCTTATGTGCAGCGAGGGCGTATGATAGCGTCCTTGCTGCAACATACCATAATATTTTTATGTGCCGATCCTACGATCCAGGTAGCACTGCTGTACTATTGCCAGATCATCTCTCCAGAACTATACTTGATATATCATTACACCGCCTTTTCCCACTCAATTCACTCCCACAACGCACACAAGCACATTTCACGACCATAACCCGGAGGATCGCATATGGAAATGCGCATTGATGATCGAGGGAAATTCTTTACACAACACATCACCAAGGAAACAGTCGAGACCTACATCCAGACCGCCAGACACACGATCATCGGTCAGATCCACGTGCGCCCGGATCAACGGCTCAAAGACGCGCTAAACGAAGAACATGAAGAATTCTTGGCAGTCACTGACGCATCAGTCTATGACCTGCAAGGCGAACAACTTCTCTTCCAAAGCGGTTTTCTTATTATCTCGCACCAACATATTGAGTTTCTAAGTCCCGTAGAAGCCGTGCAGAAACCGACCCTGGCTTGCTTGCAGAAGTAAAGAGGAACATTCATGAACGTCCGCTTGCATACGTTTACATCTTCCGATGATGCGAATCAGAACCAGGCCACATCGGCGTTTCCTGATATTCCCACACAACCAAACTCTATCGAAGAGACAGGGTTAGGCAAGGGTTTCTTGACCGATCTCGTCCTCAAGGTCATTTATTTTCAAGGCAGTATTACCGGCCAGCGCCTGGAAGAAACAATCAAGCTCCCCTTTCTCAATGTCATCGATAAGATCTTAGATTTTCTCAAGCTTGAAGAATATGTTGACATTACGGGAGCCGAGGGCGGTTTCAGCGAACGTTCGTTTCAGTATGTCATCACGAACAGAGGGCGCGCAAAAGTTCAGGAAGTTTTGGATCGAAACCAGTATGCAGGCCCCGCGCCAGTGCCGCTCCAAAACTATATCGAAATGGTCAAGCAGCAACAAATTGGTGACATCGTTGTCGATCAAGCGGCAATACGTGATGCCTTCAAACATCTGGTGGTCAACGATCGAATGCTCGATAAAATTGGTCCAGCGGCAAACTCTGCACGATCCCTCTTTCTCTATGGACCTCCCGGCAACGGAAAAACAACGATTGCCGAAGGCATTGCCCACCTTCTGTCGGGCCATGTTTTAATTCCGTACACCGTCGAAATCGACGGCCAGATCATCAAAATCTTTGATCCGCTTAATCACAAAGTGATCGTTCAGAACGAGGTTACGCCGTTAGAAGCTGCTGGTCCGTTTGGCGCAGCGCCGCAGACGACGGACAATACTCCTGACGCGCGCTGGATTGTCTGCAAACGCCCCCAGGTGGTTGTCGGCGGCGAGTTGATCCTTGAGCAACTTGAGCTGATCTTCGACCCGATTGCAAAAATTTATGAAGCGCCGTTTCAGCTAAAAGCCAACGGCGGTTTGTTCTTGATCGATGACTTTGGCCGCCAGAAATGCCGCCCGCAAGATTTGCTCAACCGTTGGATCGTCCCGCTTGAGAAGCGCATAGATTATCTGGCGCTTCAGACCGGCAAGAAGCTTGCGGTTCCGTTTGATGTATTAATCGTCTTCTCTACCAATCTCTCGCCGAAGGATCTGGTAGATGATGCGTTTTTGCGTCGTATTCGTCACAAAATCGAGGTTCCTAATCCCTCGCCAAATGAGTTTCGCGAGATTTTTAAACTGGTCTGCAAAGCCAAGAAAATCCCTTACAGCGATGAAGGTTTGCGTTATTTGATACAAGAGCATTATATGAAAACTGGTCGTGAGCTCCGTTCATGCCACCCGCGCGATCTATGCGACCAGGTTCTCGATGAAGCCAAGTATCGCGGAATGCCGCCGTCGCTCAACAAAGACTTGATTGATCGCGCCTGTGAAGCGTATTTTGTAAAGCTGGCCTGATACCGACGAACTATAGCCGGTTCTATTCCTTGCTGCGTCATCGCAAAGGCAAAGCATAGATATAAACTATAGCCTACGTTCTTGAGGAGGAAGCAATGTCATTGTTGAAACGTCTGGGAAGTTCGCCAGCGCCTCAACCGCAAGACAGCGCATCGAACCAACCATCGGCCGCATCAAAGCCTGTTGCCCCTCCGCCGCCGGCAAACACGCCCCAGGAGCCGATCGCCCGTGAGCAACCGACGGATCTGCCTCCCCCCGCCGCGCATCTAAGCGAACAAACAGTGTCAGCTACGCCATCTGACGCTGCCGCAACAGACAAATTGCTTGAGCTTTCACTCTGGATCGCCGATCGCATTCAGGCATCGCTTGGCTCGCAGACCCAGCTTAAGCCATTACCAGAAACTGAGCGTCTGTTGCAAGAGCGCTTCGCCAAAATCTATCATCAGGCGAACACGCGCCTGCCAGACTCACAAGTGAAGCAATTGTTCGCCCTGGTTTACGATGAAATGACCGGCTTCGGGCCAATTCAACAACTTCTGAATGAAGACACCGTCTCTGAAGTGATGGTCAATGGCCCTGACAAGGTATACATTGAGCAAAAAGGCAAGCTGAAGCTGTCCTCCGTTCAATTTGCAAACGATGATCACGTTCTCAAGGTTATTGATCGGATTATCCGCCCTTTGGGAAGGCGCATCGATCGCAAATGGCCGATGGTTGATGCACGTTTGCCCGATGGAAGCCGCGTGAATGCGATCATTCCTCCATGTGCTATTGATGGCTCAACAATCACAATACGCAAGTTCAGCAAAAATAAACTCAAAGTCGATGATCTCATTCGATTCGGCTCACTCACTCCCGAAATGGCTGAGTTTCTCCGCGCCTGCGTTGTAAGTCGTTTGAATATCGTGGTTGCAGGCGGCACCGGCTCAGGTAAAACAACCCTGCTCAACGTACTCTCGAATTTCATCCCCGACGATGAACGCATTGTTACCATTGAAGACAGCGCCGAACTTCAACTGGCGCAGGATCACGTCGTTCGACTGGAAGCCAAGCCGGCTGAACTGGACGGCACCGGACGAGTAGCCATTCGCGATCTGGTTATCAACTCACTGCGTATGCGTCCAGAGCGCGTCGTCATTGGCGAATGTCGCGGCGGCGAAACGCTGGATATGCTCCAGGCGATGAATACTGGTCATGACGGCTCGCTTACCACACTCCACGCCAACACTCCCCGCGATGCCATCGCCCGCATGGAAACGATGTCGATGATGGCAGGTATGGATATGCCCATAGAAGTCATCCGAGAACAGATCGCATCCGCCGTCGATTTGATCGTGCAACAGACTCGCCTTGAAGATGGGCAACGCAAAATATCCTATATCACCGAAGTCCAAGGCATGGAAGGCAATACAGTCGTTCTTCAGGACATTTTCAAGCTTGAGATCCTGGGAAAGACGCCCGAAGGCAAACTCAATTGCGAACTACGACCCACCGGCGTGCGCCCGCGCTTTACGCCGCGTCTCGAAGCCCGCGGCTTCAAGCTGGCTGCAAATATCTTTGGCGCTCAGATACCCGGACAACGCGGACGTTGGTAAGCTTGGCGAGCATATTTCACTCACGTCAGTTACGTAACCATAATATGGACGATACCACAATCATCGTTGGAGCTGGTTTGGGTGGTCTATCGGCTGCAATTCATCTGGCAATTCAGGGTCAGCGAGTTATCGTCTTCGAGAAAAATGAGCGTGTTGGCGGCAAGCTCAATATCGTCCAGGAAGCAAGATATATATTTGATACCGGTCCATCGCTCTTAACAATGCCGTGGACCATTCGCGAGACGTTCACCGCTGCGGGGCGCAACGTTGAAGACTATCTTGAACTACTCCCGGTTGAACCGACGTGCCGCTACTTCTGGCCTGACAACACGCAATTCAATGCCTGGCAACAACTCCCTCTGTTAACCCAAGAGATCGCGCGTCTCGAACCGGCAGACGTTTTGGGGATGTTTCGCTTCCTGCATTACTCTGCTCAGATCTACGATATTGTCGCTGATGCCTTCCTGCTACGTCCCTTCGATGGCATGCGCGATCTGATTACCCCAGACCTGGTGAGTAAGGGATGGAAGATAGATGCATTCCGCAGCGTGGATACAGCAGTGCGAAGTTTCTTCCGCAGCCCCTATCTCCAACAGATTTTCAACCGCTATGCGACCTACAACGGTTCATCACCATACCTCTCGCCTGCAACCTTCAATGTCATCGCCTATATCGAATTCACCGAAGGCGGATGGTACATTCGCGGCGGTATGTACGAACTCGGTCGCGCCCTTCTGCGCCTGAGTCAGGAGTTGGGCGTTGAAGTGCATACCCAGACCGAGGTGCGCTCGCTGATCAATGAACAAGGTATCGCTCGCGGAGTCCGGCTGTCAAATGGCAAGCAAATCGAGGCTGCACAGGTCGTCGTAAACGCCGATCCACGTTACACGTATGCAGGCATATCTCGACGCTCTCATCAACTCCATCACGCAGATCAGCCGCTCCTCGCCGGATCGCCGCGCATCGCCAGACAGATGACACGGTTGGAGCCCTCGTGCGCAGGTTTTATTATACTTCTAGGCATTAATCGTACGTACGAACAACTTGCGCACCACAACATTTTTTTCAGCCAGGACTATCCGCGTGAATTTGCCGCAATTTTTGCAAAAGGCGTGCCGGCGCCCGACCCGACTGTTTATGTGTGCAACACCAGTCTGACCGATCCACACCACGCGCCGCCGGGCCACTCAAACATGTTTATCCTGGTCAATGCACCAACACTCAATGCACGGGTCAATTGGGATCGAGAGGTCGGCAATTACCGTGATGTCATTCTGCGCAAACTCGAGCGGATGGGGTTGTCCGATCTGCGCCGACACATCGTATACGAACAGATAATCACGCCCGCCGATTTCGAGGCTCGCTATAACGCAGTGGGCGGCGCTATATATGGCCTCGCCTCGAACAGTCGCTTTGCCGCTTTTCTCCGCCCGCCTCTGCGCGCACGCGATACAAAACGCCTCTACTTCGTTGGCGGGGGCACACATCCCGGCGGAGGGATTCCTCTTGCTTTACTTTCCGGTAAAGCTGTTGCTGAACGGATCAAGCAGGACAGCCATCGTATCAAGTAGTCAGTTTGAAACGATCATATCTCTTACGACTGAAACACTGTATTATCAGATCTTATAGCATCAGTACCCTGCACTGTGCATAGATTCGGTGCAATTCTTTAATATTATCGTCAAGTATCGATAAGCGTCTTGATCATCCTCAGCCTGCATGCTATGCTATTGCCGTAACCTCAAGAGCAGCGCAACGTGAAAGGACTATTTGACAGTCGAAAGGCAGCCGGAACTCTGCAAGCGGCGTACCCTAATTTAGCATGATTATTTGAGGGACGATCGTAAGTTAGGAAAAAATGACAACATAAGGTTGTTGTCAAGGAAACTAACAAGCAAGCGCCAGATTTCTGAAGGAGAAATCGGATGCTCTGCAAGTGGAAGGAAGGTTATTTCGTAGGAAAGCCGAGATCGCGGACAGATGATGTATAGCTGCGAGACGAGCGAAGCCTGGATGTAAAAGCTGGCGCAATAACGGTGTATTGTATGCAGAGCGACAGTCTGGGATACTGCGAGACAAGTAAATTGTCAAAAAAGCGAGTAACGGCGCATGCTCTTGAGGAGCCTCTACGACGTTCTTTCCTCCATCGCCCCGGCGAAATTAAAAAGTAAGGTGTACTCTCTTAAGCCGATGGCTGAAGGTGATGTATAGGCATCATCTTCAGCCATCATTATATTGCGTATTGCGCAGCCAGGCTTCAACATCCCCCTACGATTCGAACTTTGCGACAAACTCTCGCACCTCCTCAAGAGTTCCCGCATTGACCACCTGAACATCTGGAGCTATGCGTCTGATCAGACCACTCAATACACGCCCAGCCCCCAATTCAACGAATGTTGACACACCCCACTCGACCATATTCCGCACTGATGCAGTCCAATACACTGGCGCAATAATCTGGTCAATTAATTCACGCTGAAGCGCACCAGCGCCTGAGATTGGCTCAGCCGTAATGTTAGATATCAGCGGAATTTGCATATCACCGATCGCAGCCGACTTCAGCTCTTCAGCCATACCCGCCGCCGCATGCGACATTAACGGCGAATGAAAGGCAGCGCTAACTTTGAGCGGAACCACACGCTTCGCACCGCGATCTTTGGCCTGCACGCTCGCTCGCTCAACGGCTTCCACATCTCCACTGATAACCAGCTGATCAGGCGCATTGTAATTCGCCACCACCACGCGGCTCGAAGACGTTTCGGATACCTCCTGGCATATATCAACCAATTGTTGCTCGTTCAGACCAATAATCGCAGCCATCATGCCTTCGGTAGCGAGGGCCATCAACTCGCCACGACGACGAACCAGCCGAACCGCCGTCGCGAAATCAAATGCACCGCCAGCCAGCATAGCCGAATATTCCCCCAGGCTATGGCCGGCGACAAATCGCGGCTGCGCCATTATTGCGCCGTTGCTCAACGCCTCGACAGTGCGTAGTACAGCTGCGCTCATCGTGAGCAACGCCGGCTGCACATTTTCCGCTGCCATTAAGAAATCATCGGGACCTTCAAAGCAAAGCCGTGCAATGTCAAAATCAAGCACATCGCTTGCCTGATCAAAAACAGCACGCGCTTCGGGAACATGCTGATACAAATCAAGCCCCATCGCAACGCTCTGCGAGCCCTGGCCAGGAAAAACCCATGCAACAGTCATCAATCTCACCTGCCAATCCGCAATACCGAGGTGCGCTCAGGGTTCCCTTCCCCAGCGCACTATGCCAGAAGCCCAGGTTAGCCCGCCGCCAAACGCTGTCAGCAAAATATGATCGCCATCCTCTAGACGACTATGCTCAACAGCTTCAAACAGAGCGATTGGAACTGAGGCTGCCGACGTATTGCCATAACGATCAAGGTTAAGAACTACTCGATCCATCGGCACCCCAAGCCGCTTCGCAGTTGCTTCAATGATTCGTTGATTCGCCTGATGAGGGATTACCAGCTTGATATCAGCAATTGTCAAACCGGCGTCAGCAACCGCCTGTAAAGACGACTCACTCATCTCCCGCACGGCATGCTTGTAGATTTCTCGTCCGTTCATATACACATACTGCCGCCCCTGGTCAAGCAACTCCGGAGTAATAGGCATACGTGTACCGCAAGCATCAACCGCCATCAAGTCCTCGCCGGCGCCGGAAGCGCCTAATACCGAGGAGATGAGCCCCAGCGGCTGCTCACTACGACGCAAAATAACGGCGCCGGCGCCATCGCCGAAGAGCACGCACGTATTGCGATCGCTCCAGTTGATATAGTGAGTAAAAATATCCGCGCCAATGAGCAAGACGGTATGATTCGCACCGCTACGGATCATTGCCGTAGCAACACTCAATCCATAAACAAAACCGCTGCAAGCCGCTCCAACATCAAACGCTCCTCCGTGACGAATGCCCAGGTTCGCCTGTACTGCACAAGATGTGGCCGGAAATGGGCGATCCGGAGTGCAGGTGGCAACAAGAACAAGATCTATATCATCTGGTGCAATTCCTGCCCGCTCGATCGCTTGCCTCCCGGCGCGCGTCGCCAACACCGAGGTATATTCGTCAGAGCCGGCGATGCGCCGCTCAGCGATACCTGTTCGCGTACGAATCCACTCGTCGGACGTATCCACCATACGTTCGAGATCGGCATTGGTAAACACACGCTCAGGAACTGCCATACCCCAGCCAATAATTGATGCGTAGCATTGCATAGCTTATCTCGCTGCTCGTTTTTGGCACAAAAAAGGGCTATTGACCACATCTTCCTTCGCCAATAACCCGGTTTCGAACAATATTGCTACTCGTTGGTGGTTTCTTCTTCACGCCGTAGCACCTGTCGGCCTTTATACGAGCCACAATCTTTACACACGCGATGAGCGCGCATCAAGTTGCCGCACTGTGGGCAGATGACAAGCGTCGGGGCGTCAAGCCGCAAGTGTTGGCGGCGATTGCCACGTTGATGTCGAGAAACTTTACGTTTTGGCAACGCTCCCATAATACACATTCTCCTCTATGTATCAGTCTGATTATTCTGCCGTTGGGTCCAGGATTTTAACACTTCTAGACGGGAGTCGATATATTCTCCGGAAGAGTCCTCACTATCAACGCCTTCCGACTGCACCGTATAACTTACCGGATGATCACGATACGCTTCAGAAACGGGATTGAGCGGCAGAGCTAGCAACGTATATTCGCGGATCGCTTCGCCAATATCGGCTTTATGCGTATCATCAAGTAAAAAAGGATCGTCTTCGAGGGGCTTCGGCAAGTCTATCCCTGTAACAACATCGATCACCGAATGAAACTGATCCTCAAAATCTACCGAAACAGGTTGATCGAACTCTTCGAGCGAACGAACGCACACGAGATGCACCAACCCATGCGCAAAAACATGCGCAAAAACACCCGACGCTGTACGCGTAAACCGCACCGTTCCTTCAATATCACGCAGAACGAGTGCGTCATCAATCGGCAAGCGATCTTCAACGAACGTATATTCACGGCGCGAGCCTACCGATTCACGCAGCAGTTGCGCGACATTAAACTTGATGTTCGTCATAAGAATTGTCTATGTGCAGGCAGCAAATACCATTCAGAAGCCGTAATGCTGAATCGAAGATTCTCCATGCGCACAATCAGGTGTTGGAAAGCGTTGATAAGCCATTATGGACATTGGTAAGCAACTTCGTCAACCGCTCATCCAACTCTTCAAGCACCTGACGAGCATACTCATCAGCCCCGGCACGCACTTGTGCAGCTTCAGCTTCAGCTTGTTGGAGCAAACGCTGACGTTCTTCTTCGATCGCAGCAAGCAATCCTTTTTCTTCCAGCGTTTGCTGCAAACGCCCCTGAGCTTCAGCTAACAAGCGCTCTTGTTCTTGCATAACGCGACGGGCTTGTTTCAGTTCTTCTGGTACAGCTACTCGCATACGATCGATAATATCAAGGATGCGCTCTTCATCGACCATCAAGCGCCCGCTGAACGGAACACGACGGCCATCAGCCAACGCATCTTCAAGCTCATCAATGAGTTCATCGAGTTCGATGGCTCGTTCACCCCCTTACGCCATTGTAGGTTTCTTATGTACGACGAGTAAATTTCTGCTCAAGCGCTGTAACAATATGTGCAGGAACAAGACCGCTGACATCACCTCCTAGATAGGCTATCTCGCGCACAGTGCTCGAGCTCAAGAATGTATATTGGCGACTTGCCATAAAGACTACGACTTCGATACCTGGATCTATTGTCTGGTTGATCTGCGCCATCTGAAACTCGTTTTCGAAATCGCTCGCAGCCCGCAATCCCCGCACAATGACATTGGCCCCTATTTCACGGGCAAATTGCACGGTGAGCATACTGTAGGACATAACCCGGATACGCGGTGTATCGCGAGTCGCTTCGCGCAAGAGCTCTTCCCGCTCAGCGGTCGAGAATAACAAATTTTTGTTCGGTAGATCAAACACTGCCATCACTACCGTATCGAACAGCCGTGACGCGCGCATCGCTGTATCGAGGTGACCGTTCGTCACAGGATCAAAAGTTCCCGGATAAAGCGCAATCGTCACATTATGCTCCTTAGCATATAAACTATAGCAAAGTTTTTACGCAGCCCGTTCGTAAATCGAAAAACAAGAGTCACCCAGACGACGAAATTTGCGCCGATCCCATGTGCCATACGTGTCGGCGAGCACAACACGGGGCGAATGTCCAACAATGAGCAAGCCGCCAACCGGACCAAGCTGAAGCTCTGTAACAGCCCGGATGGTGGTCTCAATATGGGGATCAGCATAGGGCGGATCCATTATGATTATATCATAGGCCGCATGACCTGACATCTCACGAAGGTATCGAGGCACAGGTTTACAATGGATGCGCGCCCGATCGCTCAGCTTGGTATGCGTTACATTGTCGCGAATGATGCGGCAAACATGAGCGCTCTGTTCGACAAAATCAGCCTGTGTCGCACCACGTGACAGGCACTCAATACCCAATGATCCCGTCCCTGCATAGAGATCCAATACACGCCCACGAATGGGACGATACCATTCTAGCACCGAAAAAAGCGACTCTTTGACGCGATCGAGCATCGGTCGCGTGCCAAGTCCTTTAGGAGCTTTCAGGCGATGTCCTTTTGCTGTGCCGGTAATAACCCGCATATCCATCCTTGGGACGCCAACATTTATATTATATGCTACACAAGTCGTTGGGTTCGCCAGAGATTGTAGCACGGCTATGCATGATCTTCAACCAGATAACAATATGGGGTGCTTCATATGCACCCCAATCGTTCACACGGGCAAAGAGCGCAGATCGTCAGCGCTTGGTGTACTGAGGGCGCTTTCGAGCTCGCTTGAGGCCAGCTTTCTTGCGTTCCTTCATACGCGCATCACGCGTGAGAAGGCCATCTTTTTTCAGAACCGGTCGCAGTTCTGCATCTGCATCCAGCAAAGCTCGCGCAACTCCATGGCGTATTGCTACGGCCTGGCTGGAAACTCCACCGCCGCGCACCTTCACCAGCACGTTAAAGCTGGCCGCCGTGTCTGTCAATTCCAATGGCCGGCGAATTTCGCGATGAAACAACTCACGTGGACCAAAATATTCTGTGGGTTGTTTGCCATTAATAACGATCTCTCCATTGCCGGAAAAAAGACGGACACGTGCAACTGACGTTTTTCGTCGTCCAGTGCCCTGATAGTAGCGCTTTTCGGTCATTGACTGTCACTCCTATCCACGCGGTTGCGGATGATAAATTTTTGGTTGTTGAGCAGTATGCGGATGATGCGGACCGGCATAAATGCGCAGTTTCGTCAGCAGTCGGCGGCCAATACGATTTTTGGGCAGCATGCCTTTGACGGCAAAACGCAAAATACGCTCCGGGTGCTTCGCCAACATCACCTTGTACGGAGTAACCTTCAAGCCTCCAGGGTAGCCCGAGTGGCGAATATACGTTTTCTGGAAAGCTTTTCGACCCGTAATGCGGATCTTCTCTGCATTGACAACAACAACAAAATCCCCGCCATCGATAGATGGCGTAAACGTAGGCTTATGTTTACCGCGTAGTAGCGTTGCGATCTGTGTCGCCAGACGCCCAAGCACCTGATCGGCAGCATCGATGACATACCAATCGCGCTGTACTTCAGATGCTTTCTGGGAATATGTTTTCATCAGGCATCCTCAATCTTCACTCTTCAACGGGTGCAACCGCCGATGATACTCGGCGTGCGGCGCAAACGAACGCTCAATTGCCATAGGATGAACCGTCGGCTTTCGACTATCTTGTTATCTTCATATCGTAGCTCAACGAGCCGCTATGTTCAGCGCTTCTGGCGGATACTCAACAGCCATTAATGTGAGACCGCAGGCTGATGCAGTTGGGCCGGCATGTCGCCGATTCCGCTCGGCCAGCACACGCCCAAATTCCTCTGGCTGCATTCGCCCTTGCCCAACTAGTATCACGGTCCCTATGATCGTGCGCACCATATGATACAAAAAAGCGTTGGCGGCAATGTCGACAGCAATAAGCGGACGGCCGAGCATTTCGATGGTCGAACACTGCGCACTATAGCACTGCCGCACCGTATTCACCTGCGATGAACTCACACTGGCAAATGCGGCAAAGTCGTGTTCGCCGGGTAAGTACGCCAGTGCTTCTCGCATCGCCGCCTGATCAAGAGAACCCGTTATATGCAGTGCATAATGACGCAAGAACGGCAACCGCACTGGGGCATTATCGATCAAGTAACGATATGTTCGCCGTATCGCGCTATAACGCGCATGGAAAGAAGGCGGCGCCTCCTGAACATTCAGCGCTGAAACATCAGATGGCAGCAGCGCATTCAACGCACGCTGGATCGTGTGGAGTGCATACCGCGTCTCGGTATGCACATTCGCAACCTGACCCTGGGCATGAACGCCTGCATCGGTGCGACCCGATAATACAAACCGGCGTTGCTCCTGCGTCAACTGCGCCCACGCCTGTTCGAGCACACCTTGCACCGATCGACCAGAGGCTTGCAACTGCGAACCAACGAAGTGCGTTCCATCATAGGCGATCCACAACGCGATATTCCGCATCGACAGCGACAACGCTAGAGCAATTCAATGAGCGCCATTTCGGCAGCATCGCCCTGGCGCGGTCCCAACTTAGTAATGCGCGTATAGCCGCCATTCCGCATCGCATACGACTGTGGCGCGAATGTAAAGAGTTGGCGCATCGCCTTTTTGCTTGCAAGCTTCGACAACGCCATTCGTCGTGTATGCGGCGTGTCCTCGCGGGCCAGCGACAACAGCTTTTCTATCTCTGGCTGTACCGCTTTTGCTTTGACCAGCGTCGTTTGTATTCGACGATGCTCAATGAGCGAAATCATTAAGTTGCGATACAACGCTTTACGATGCTCAGCCGAGCGATTCAGTTTCTTACCAACTTTTCGGTGTCGCATATATCCACCCATTCAGCCTGCATACATACAGGCAGCATTCTTCTAGCCTTCTATGCTGGCAGCGGGATCGTCCTCAACCGGTTGAACCTGAACATCAACGCTTGACGAAGCACTTCCGCTATCGCTATGAGGGATATAGCCGCGCTCGAATAGTTTATCGCGGATCTCCACCATAGACTTCTGGCCTAGATTGCGCACAGACAGCAGCGCTCGTTCATCCATCTGCAGCACTTGCCCAACTTTGGTGATGTCGGCGCGTTTGAGACAGTTATAGGTACGCGTCGAAAGATCGAGATCTTCAATCGGCGTATCATAAACGTCCGGCGGTATCGTCAAACCGCTGGGCGGACCCGGTTCGGGCGGCTCAATAGCCGAGCGATTAAATTCGGCGATGGTTTGACTATACTGCACAATCACCTGGGCTGCGTGGCTCAACGCATCACCTGGCTTGACCGTTCCATCAGTCCAGACTTCTAGAATAAGTCGATCAAAGTCAGTCGCCTGACCGATACGTGTATTTTCAACCACATAATTCACACGAGGAATCGGGGTAAAAATCGCATCAACAGGTATCTCTCCGATTGGCAAGGCGTCTCGCTGATCAGCAGGCAAATATCCCCGACCACGTTCTACTGTGAGCTCCATCTCCAAACGTGCATCCTCTGAATCGAGCGTGCAGATGTAATGTTTTGGATTGACTAACTCAACATTGCTCGGCGTGTCAATGTTTGCTGCTGTGACAATACCTGAGCCGTGCTTTGATAACAGCACTTTGACCGGCCGCTCAGCGTATGAGCGCAACCGCACACCTTTAACGTTCAAGACTATCTCTGTAACATCCTCTCTTACACCATCAATAGTCGAGAACTCATGAAAGACACTGTCTATCTTTATCTTCGTGATAGCCGAACCCGGTATCGACGACAGCAACACACGACGTAAAGCATTCCCCAATGTGTGCCCATAGCCAGGATCAAGCGGCTCAATTTTGAACCGGCCATAGTTTTCAGCCGCCTGCACGACCTCAATTTTGGGCATGGCGATGTCTAGCACGGATCGCCTCCTTACATCTTCTATGTTCAGCCACCAGCCATCAGCGACAAGCTAAAAATTATCGAGTGAATACATATGTTGCCGGCTTCACTCGAAGCAAACTGCTGAACTGACTAAGGAATAGCTGAAATGCTCTACCCTAGCGGCTGTAAAACTCGACAATCAACTGCTCATTAATGCCTGCTTCGGCATCTTCCCGTTGTGGCAAGGCTACAACTTGACCTGACAATTCGGCAGATTCTAAGCGCAGCCAATCTGGAGCGCGATAGCGACTCAATTCGCCACTGTCAACCAGATTCTTAAAATAGGTGCGACGACGGCTTTCCGGGCGCACCGCAATACTATGTCCCACCTTCACAGTGAATGAAGGGATATTGGTTTTGCGTCCATTGACCGTAATATGTCCATGGGCTACCAACTGGCGCGCCTGTGCGCGAGTGATTGCAAAACCCAGACGGTAGACAACATTATCCAGGCGGCGTTCCAACAAACTTAGCAGATGCTCACCGGTAATGCCGCTCTGTCGTGATGCCTGGTCAAAGAGGCGCCGGAACTGCCGTTCAAGGACGCCATACACGTAACGTGCCTTCTGCTTTTCCAGCAAGTGCAGACCGTAGTCAGAAACCTGGCGGCGGCGTGCATTAGGACCGTGTTGGCCAGGAGGAAAAGGACGCTTGTTTAAAATGCGCTGTCCCTTTTCCGTAATACCAATCCCTAGACGTCGACTGATTTTTCCCACCGGACCATGATAACGAGCCATCGAAAGCTATTATCCTCCTGCTTATCGCAAAGCCGAACGCGCTCCCATCAGCAGGCGTTCAACCCTACGCGTTAGTATCATACACGTCGTCGTTTTGGCGGTCGGCAGCCATTGTGCGGTATTGGCGTAACGTCAGTGATCGCTGTCACATTAAGACCGGATGCTTGCAACGAGCGAACCGCCGCCTCGCGACCCGATCCTGGTCCTTTGACAAACACTTCAACCGATCGCATACCATTTTCCATTGCTTTGCGAGCCGCACTATCCGCCGTGATTTGGGCGGCATACGGCGTACTCTTTCGCGAGCCTTTGAAACCGGCTTGCCCTGCGCTTGCCCAGCAAACCACTGCACCCTGCGGATCGGTAATAGTCACAATGGTATTATTAAACGTGCTCAAAATATGGGCCTGACCGCGCGGAATATTCTTGCGCTCACGACGCTTTCCACGCTGTCGACCACCCTTTGGCGCCTTTGGAGGCATAGACCACTCCTTATAATCGAGCACCCGTGACTCGTATCGTCACACAGGCGTCATCGTCATCATTTTTGGTACAGCAATAAATGCTACTTCTTGACCTTCTTCTTAATACCAATCGCCTGACCACGACGACCACGTCGCGTGCGCGCATTCGTACGCGTACGCTGGCCGCGCAAAGGCATCCCGCGGCGATGACGCAAGCCTCGATAGCAACCGATATCCATCAGCCGCTTGATATTCATCTGCACCTCGCGACGCAAATCGCCCTCAACACGATACTCTCGCTCAATAACCTCGCGCAGACGACTCACTTCTTCCTCAGTCAGATCGCGAACGCGCGTATCAGGGTTTACTTTCGCCCTCTTAAGAACTTCCTTGCCATTTGATCGACCAATTCCGTAAATATACGCAATTGAGATGCCGACCTTCTTATTGCGCGGGATATCGACCCCAGCAATGCGTGCCATGCACACCTCCCAAACACCGCATCACCGTCATATGCAGCGTGTTTAGCCTTGTCGCTGTTTATGCTTCGGAGTGCGACTGCAAATAATGCGAATAACACCTCTACGCTTGATGACCTTACAGTATTCGCAGCGCGGTTTCACAGACGGGCGCACTTTCATATCTACCTCCATCATTCTTCGAGCAATGTATCTCGATCCGAATGCCTATCAGAAATATTGCATCGCTCTACGTGCGCCGAGCAATGAACTGTCTAACCAACTATTTATAGCGATACGTGATACGACCTCTTGTCAGATCGTATGGCGAGAGCTCAACCAAGACACGATCACCTTTTAGGATGCGAATGTAATTCATCCGCATCTTGCCAGAGATATGGGCCAGAACCTCGTGACCGTTTTCCAACTCAACGCGGAACATGGCATTGGGCAGAGGCTCAGTAATAGTGCCCTCTAGCTCGATGACGTCTTTTTTCTTGGACATGCTGCTCCCTTCTCGCTCAGAATTCTAGTCGTCAGACAGGGATTGCAACGCTTTGAGCATTGCTTCAGTAACCTTTGAAACGTCGCCTTGACCATCGATCTCGATCAGGCTGCCCTGGCGTTGATAATGCTCAACGAGTGGCGTTGTCTGGGCAAAATAGACATCCAATCGATTCTGCGCTGTTTCCATCGTATCATCGCTGCGCTGATACAACTCACTGCCGCAAACGTCACACAAACCTTCACGTTTGGAAGGAAAATAGTAAATATTATATGTGGCGCCACAGGATTTGCAAGTTTGACGCCCGGCGATGCGTTTCAACAACACATCTTGCGGTACCGTCATATACAGTACCGTATCAATGCCGCTGCCTTGCTGCCCCAGAGCTTCTTCCAGAGCTACCGCCTGATCGATTGTGCGCGGAAAGCCGTCGAAGATAACGCCGCTTGCACAATCTGGCTCCTGGATTCGTTCAAGGATCATCTTAATAACCACTTCATCAGGCACTAACGCGCCACGATCCATATAGGACTTGGCAAGCATACCCAACTCCGTGCCATTACGCAGCGCAGCCCGAAAAAGATCGCCGCTAGCCACATGGGCCAGACCTGTCTGCTCAGAGATAACCTTCGCTTGCGTTCCTTTACCTGCCCCAGGCGGTCCTAGCAGAATTACATTCTTCATAGCTCTCTCTTTAGTATGCATCATGCACAAACGACAAACAACGACGTTCGAAATTCATCATCGACTGAGGAAACCCTCATAATTGCGCATCACCAACTGCGATTCAAGTTGGCGCATCGTATCAATCGCCACACCAACAACAATCAGCAGCGCCGTACTTCCCAGACCAATCTGCACTCCTGTGATCGATTGGGTTATGAATGGCAGGATAGCGATCAGACCCAGGAAGAGCGCGCCAGCCAGCGTTACCCGATTCAGCATGCGGGTGAGATACTCTTCCGTACGTTTGCCAGGGCGAATACCTGGAATGAATCCGCCGTTTCGCTGCAACATATTCGGAATGTCTTGTTGTCCAAACAAAACTAGCGTATAGAAGTACGTAAACCCTACAACAAGTAAGAACAACAGCAGAATATACACAATCCCGCCGCCGCTGCCGCTCGGGTTAAACGTGGTAAAAAAGAAACCGGCAATCGCATTGCCAATGCCTTCGCCACCAGGCCGATAGAACCAGGAAGCGACAATCCCTGGAAAGATGATAATGCTTTGCGCGAAGATGAGCGGGATCATCCCCGCCATATTGACTTTCATCGGGATATGGCTGCTCTGACCGCCATAGACCCGATTGCCGCGAACACGTTTTGCATATTGTACCGGGATGCGTCGCTGACCTTCTTGAATGACAACAATGCCAACAATCGTCAGTAAACCAATAAGCAGAAAGGCTATGATGCCAACAGTTTGCTCGAAACCGGTCTGGCTAATTTGTAAGCCTTGAATCACAAGCTGCGGCACTCCGGTAACAATACCGGCAAAAATGATCACCGATACGCCCTGGCCAATACCGCGCTCGTTAATCTGCTCGCCCAGCCACACCAATACCATTGTCCCTGCGACCATCGTCACAAGCACTGTCAATGTCGGCAAGAAATTGCCAAAGAGATCAAAGGGTGTACGAAACAACGACTGGCCACTGCCACCGATTGAATTCTCCAGAGCCAACGTCTGCCCATACGCCTGAAGAAACGCCAACGGAACCGTCAACCACATCTGATAGCGGTTGAGTTTGATACGCCCTTGCTCGCCTTCCTTCGATAATTCCTGAAGCGCCGGGATGAGCGGCTGCAGTAACTGCATAATAATGGTAGCAGTAATATACGGGTATACACCCATCGCCGCTACCGACAAATTCTGCAATGCCCCGCCAGCAAAGATGTTCAATAGCTGAGCAAGTTGATTTTCTTGAAGAGCCTCTTGCAACGCGCGCAACGATTCTGCATCAACGTTTGGCACGGGGATATGAGCAATCAAACGAAAGATCAGCAACATCCCCAGAGTAAACAGGATACGTTGCCGCACATCGGGCAACCGCACTGCACTTACAACAGCCTGCAGCATCTGCTATCTCCCACTCCTAACTTACTCGGTCGCTATGCTTCACTTCGGCAGCATGGCAACACTAGCGCCAACATTGCATCATACACTTTACGCCTGCTTGCGCATACTTGGGTTGGGTCCGCGACTACGGCTGCGCCGCTCAACCACCCAGGGTTCCTCAACAACTGTCCCGCCTGCGGCCTCGATTTTCTGGCGCGCACTTGCCGAAAACTTATGCGCTCGCACAACCAGTGCCGCCGTTAACTCGCCATCGCCCAGAATTTTTACTGGCTGAGACTTGCGACGAATCACTCGCGCTTTGAGTAGATTCTCAGGAGTGACTTCAGTATCTGTTGGCCACGCATTTAACGCATCAACATTAACGACTTGATATTCAACACGCCAGATATTGGTAAAGCCGCGCTTGAAGGGCATGCGCTTGACCAGACGATTCTGACCGCCTTCAAATGTGCGATAAGGGCCAGGACCGCTACGCGATTTCTGTCCCATCATACCCTTGCCGCCGGTTTTACCCTTGCCAGAACCGTAACCACGGCCAATACGCTTACTTTTACGCTTCGATCCTGGAGCCGGTTGCAAATCCTGGAGTTTCATGCCTTTACCTCATCCTCAATTTCTTCAACCGTAACCAGGTGCCGAATCTTGAAAACCATGCCTCGAATAGCTGGAGTATTGGGCTTCACCACAACTTGATTCAGCTTGCGTAAACCCAACGACCGCATAGTCTCCTTCTGATCGCGGCCATAACCTATCATGCTCTTCTTATAGGTAATGCGCAACATACTCATGGCGTCGTCTCCTGGTCCGTCACCTCACGCCGCACGCGACGCTCATGCAATTCTTGCGGCGTCAAATCACGCTTCCGAGCAACATCGCTCAATGAAACTAGCTCAGACAGCGCCTGGAAAGCCGCTTTCACGACATTGATCGGGTTGTTGCTTCCCTGCACCTTCGAAAGCAGATCGCGGATTCCTGCCGCCTCAACCACCGGACGAACCCCACGACCGGCAATAACCCCGGTACCCGGAGCCGCCGGGAGTATCATTACACTGGTCGAACCATACCTCGCCACCACCTCATGGGGTATCGTTGTATTGACCAACGGAACTCGGATGAGATTCTTCTTCGCCGCTTCAGTCGCCTTACGAATGGACTCAGGCACTTCAGCAGCTTTCCCCATGCCAATGCCAACATGGCCTTTCCCATCGCCAACAACAACTACACTACTGAAGCTAAAGCGTCGACCGCCTTTGACTACTTTTGCCACGCGGTTGATCTGAATAACACGCTCTTCAAGCTCCAGATCTTCCCCACCAATACGTTTTCGCGCCACGACACCTCCAGGTATATCGACAACGGGCAGCAATACCAGCAATCAAACGAGAACGCCTCGACAACATTAGTCACTGATTGGGAACTGCCTTCGTCTTGCTAAAAATCCAAACCTGCCTCACGAGCAGAGTCAGCCAAAGCCTTTATCCGTCCGTGATATTTATATCCGCCCCGGTCAAAGACCACTTTGACAACCCCTGCTTTCAGCGCTCGCTCGGCAACTCGTCGACCCACAGCCTGTGACTGAACAATTTTGCTTTGACCGTCCAGGGCCTCACGAAAATCCTTCTCGGTTGTCGAAGCAGCTACAAGCGTATGCCCTGACGCATCATCAATAACCTGGGCATAGATATGCACATTACTGCGGAAAACGTTCAATCTTGGGCGTTCCGAAGTTCCCGAAACACGCTTACGAATGCGAAAATGCCGACGCTTCCGCAATTCCTGGGATGTTCTGCGAGTCATACCTGCCTCACTGACACGAACAGAGATTGTATCCCCTGTTCATCATTATCGTCAACTTTTGCGTCTGCCAGCCAATCAACGATCGGCATAACGCCAGGATATTACTTCTTCTTGCCAGCCTTACCGGCCTTCCGGCGGATGCGCTCTTCCAAATATTTGACACCCTTGCCTTTATACGGCTCCGGCGGGCGCAACGAGCGAATATAGGCGGCTTGCTCACCAACGACCTGCTTGTCGATCCCGCTTACAGTCAGCGGAAGCGGCTCGCTGGCGCTCTTCCGTTCACCAACAATATATGTGACGTGCGCCGGCGGGTCGAGGCGTACCGAATGCGAGAACCCAAGCTGGAGAACCAGCGTCTTACCTTCAAGCATGGCGCGGTAACCAACGCCATTTATCTCCAGTCGACGTTGCCACCCCTCAGTAACACCAACCACCATATTGGATAATAACGTTCGTGTTAGTCCATGAAGCGAGCGGTGCAATTTCCCATCAGAGGGACGACGCACCGTCAGTGTGCCATCCTCCTTCACAACTTCCATATCATGGTGAAACTGTTGCACCAGCATCCCCTTCGGGCCTTTCACCGTAATCTGGTTGTCGGGAGCAATTGTCACCTCAACGCCTTTGGGCAGAGGAATGGGTTTTTTTCCAATGCGTGACACAACCTTCCTCCTTCCACGCTACCAGACGTAGCAAAGCACTTCGCCGCCGACACGTTGCTTCCACGCTTCATGCCCCGCAAGTACGCCTTTGGGCGTCGAGAGAATGCTCAACCCCATACCACCGCGAACACGTGGAATATCGCCACGCTTGGTATATATCCGCAATCCTGGCTTACTTACTCGACGCAATCCTGTAATGACCGGCTGGCGATCCGGCGTATACTTCAAACTAATCTCTATCGTATTAGAGGGATGGCCCTCCTGCACACTATAGTCTTTGATGAATCCTTCGCGCTTGAGAATTTCAGCAATCGATAGTTTCATCTTTGAGGCAGGGATGACCACAGTCGCGTGGCGCGCCATGCAAGCATTACGAATACGTGTCAGCATGTCGCCAATTGGGTCATTAACGCTCACTGTGCTCCTCCTTGGAAATATTTCGGGAGTTGGTTTTTTCGTAACAGATCCACAAGTTCACAGCTCTCCTGTCCGAAATACTACCAACTGGATTTGATCACGCCAGGTATCAACCCTTTCAGGGCATGCTCACGAAAGCAAATGCGGCACATTCCAAATTTGCGCATATACGCGCGCGAACGACCGCAGACTTTACAGCGATTGTATCTGCGCACCCGATATTTCTGTGGTCGCTGAGACTTTGCGATAAGTGATACTTTTGCCAAACAAACCTCCTGCACATACATCGAGCTAGTTAGCTGCGCATCAGCCTTGATGAAGACGCGAGCTCCTGGCCCGACCTAATCATGAAACGGCATTCCCAGACGCTTCAGAAGCGCATAACCCTGTTCATCATCTGGAGCAGTAGTTACAATCGCAACCTCAAAGCCGCGGATTTTGTCAATCTTATCGTAGTCGATATCTGGAAAGACTATCTGCTCGCGTAAACCCAGGCTATAATTCCCACGACCATCAAAGGCGCGCCGACTAATCCCGCGGAAATCACGAATACGCGGCAGAGCAAGGTTAATCAGTCTATCCAGAAAATCATACATCCGTTCTCCGCGCAACGTCGCCATCGCTCCAATTGCCATACCTTGACGCACTTTGAAGGACGCAATCGACTTTTTCGCACGCGTGATGACGGGCTTCTGGAGGCTTATTGTCGTCAGATCAGCTACTGCTGCCTCAAGCGCCTTGGCATTCTGAATCGCTTCGCCTACACCCACATTGACCACAATCTTGGTCACACGCGGAACCTGCATCACTGTCTTGAAATTGAACTCCTGCACCAACGCAGGAACAATTTCGTTTTTATACTTTTCCTTGAGTCGAGCCGTCATTTCTTACTCCTCAGGGGACTGGAAAAAGCCGCTTGCCTCTTCCGACCCTGATGCATACGAAATCAGTTATCAACGACCGCATCACACGCTTTGCAGTAGCGTACTTTGCGCGAACGGCCTTTATGATCTGTTTCTTCAAGAAACCGCATACCGGTACGCGACGCACGCTCGCAACTCGGGCAAATCAACATCACGTTCGATGCATCAAGCGGGGCTTCCTTTTCGATGATGCCACCTGGCTTGCCCGGCCCCCGCGGGCGCGTGTGGCGCTTGACAATATTCAGCCCTTCCACAACAACACGCCGACTACGCGGAAGCGCTTGCTTGATTTTGCCGCGCTGACCCTTGTCTTTACCGGCAATAATCAGCACTTCATCACCTGTCTTCACGTGCATCACAACACCTCTGGGGCTAACGAAACTATCTTCATAAACTGCTTCTCGCGCAGTTCACGAGCCACCGGGCCAAAGATACGTGTACCGCGGGGATTATTCTCCTTACCAATAATCACCGCCGCATTATCATCAAACCGAATATGCGACCCATCCGGACGACCATACTCCTTTGCAGTGCGAACGATAACTGCGCGTACGACGTCGCCCTTCTTCACAGCCCCGCCAGGCGAAGCCACTTTGACGGAAGCAACGATAACATCGCCAACATGGCCATATTTCACGCGCGAACCGCCCAGCACGCGGATGCACATAACTTCTTTAGCGCCGGTATTATCGGCAACTTTCAAGCGCGTCTGTGGCTGGATCATAGCTATAACTCCTCGCCACGCTGAACGATCTCAACTACTCGCCAGCGTTTCATCTTGCTCATCGGGCGGCTCTCTTCAATCCGCACGATATCGCCTATACGACACGCATTCTCTTCATCATGTGCATGGAACTTGTTGGTCTTGCGGATAATCTTCCGGTAAAGCCGATGCGGCTTGAGATAATCCACCGCAACAACGACAGTCTTATCCATCTTATCGCTAATAACACGCCCAACTTTGACTTGCTTTCGCGATTTTTCCTGGGGTTCGCTTACCATAATAATTCGACCTCATCCTGCCCAAGAAGCCTATCCCTATAGGAGATATCAGAGCAGTTCTTGTTCCAGCTCACGCTCACGCAGAATTGTTTTAATCCGTGCAATATCGCGCCGCACCTGGCGAGAGCGCGCAACATTGGTTAATTTACCCATCACCTTCTGAAAGCGCAAATTGAAGAGTTCCTTGTAATACTCGTTAAGTTGCGCTTCCAGTTTCTCATTATCAAGGGTACGCAGCTCACTCGCCTTCACTGGTCACCTCCACCTCATCGCGTGCGACGATCTTGCACGATATTGGAAGCTTCTGGGCTGCACGACGCAAGGCTTCAGCCGCCAACTCTTCGCGCACACCACCGAGTTCAAACATCACGCGACCCGGTTTCACAACCGCAACCCAATGATCCACAGCGCCTTTACCGCCGCCCATACGCGTTTCAGCAGGCTTTTGCGTCACCGGCTTATCAGGAAAGATGCGAATCCACACCTTACCACCACGCTTCACATAACCAGTAATCGTACGACGAGCCGCCTCAATTTGTCGGCTGGTTATCCAGGTTCCCTCCAGCGCCATTAAGCCATAGTCGCCAAACGTCACGGTGTTGCCGCGTTGTGATAACCCCTTATTACGACCGCGATGCATTTTGCGGTACTTCGTACGCTTGGGCATCAGCATTGTCGTTCCTCCTCAATTTATGCCCGTGCGCCGCCGGTTTGCTGCTCCGCCGCAGCTTTGCCAGGTTGATCCGGAAAGATTTCGCCTTTGTAAATCCACACCTTTACGCCGATTCGGCCATACGTTGTATGCGCATGCACCTGAGCATAGTCGATATCTGCACGCAGCGTGTGGCGCGGAACCCGACCTTCGTTTTCATCCTGAATACGCGCCATTTCAGAGCCAGCCAGACGCCCCGAACAACGAATCTTAATTCCCTGCGCACCAAGGCGCATCGCACGTTGGACAGCCTGCTTCATAGCTCGCTTGTACGAAACGCGCTTATTGATCTGTTCGGCAATCGATTCGGCTACCAGTTGAGCATCAAGCTCCGGCTGATGCACCTCCTGGATATTGAGCTTGATCTTCTTGCCAGTCGTCTGCTCCAGCGAGTTCTTTAACAGATCAACATTAGCGCCACGCTTGCCAATCACAATTCCAGGCTTCGCGGTATAGACCGTTATCTCGACTTTATTGGCAGAGCGCTCGATAGAAATATGCGAGATCCCGGCATTTTGCAGTTCTTTGCTAATCAGTTTACGAAGAGCTAGATCTTCGTGCAGTTGCTCAGTATATCCACGATCAGCAAACCAATTTGACTGCCAACCCTTGATGTAACCTAGACGGAAACCAATTGGATGCACTTTACGTCCCAATACAAACCTCCGCAGCAGTCATACACGCAGTAATCAGCCTCCCGCACAAAACCATAACCGGCAATTGTTGTGGCATCATATCAGGATATGTCAAGCAACTACTGGTGACTTAAGATTAAAACGCCTCGCCATCGTCTACAACCACGGTAATATGGGTCGTTCGCTTACGGATTCGATTCGCCATACCGCGTGCTCGTGGCATAAACCGTTTGAGCGCCGGCCCTTCATCAGCGAAAATCGTATGCACAAACAGCTTATCCGGCTCCATATCAAAGTTATTCTCAGCGTTTGCCGCAGCCGACTTAATCGTGCGAGCCACATCTCGCGCTGCTTTATGCGGCATATATTTTAGAATCGCAAGCGCTTCGCCGACTGGCTTTCCCCGAACAAGGTCAACAACCAGGCGAACCTTGAGCGGCGAAATGCGCACATACTTAGTTATTGCCTTCGCTTGCATGTTTCAAGCTTTCTATACGTACACGACGACTTCTACAACGCCATAATCGTTGTTATCCGTAACTGTTTCTCGCAGCAGGGCAACTCACTTACTTCATCTTGCCACGCTTGTCAGCTTTCTTGCCGCCATGTCCTCGAAACAACCGAGTCGGCGCAAACTCGCCCAACTTGTGGCCAACCATATTCTCAGTCACATAGACCGGAACATGGCGGCGGCCATCGTGTACGGCAATCGTATGCCCTATCATCTGCGGGAAAATCGTTGAGTCACGTGACCATGTCCGCAACACCCGCTTCTCATTTGACCGATTCATTTCTTCGATGCGGTAGAGCAACCGTACATCGACAAATGGACCTTTTTTAGAAGAACGAGCCATAGCTGCTCCTAATCGAATAGCACTAACACGACTTAGTTCTTGCGTCGCCGCACAATGAAGCGATCCGTGCGCGGATTACGGCGCGTCTTCTTGCCCAGTGCCGGCTTGCCCCATTTGGTCTTCGGAGGCATGCCTCGCGGCGCACGCCCCTCGCCGCCACCGTGGGGATGGTCACGCGGGTTCATTACTGATCCCCGAACAGTCGGACGACGACCCATCCAACGTGCGCGTCCCGCCTTGCCCAACCGGATGTTCTGATGGTCAATATTGCCTACCTGGCCAATAGTAGCCATGCATCGCATATGAACTTTTCGTATTTCGCCGGAAGGCAGACGAATCGTCGCATAGTCGCCTTCTTTCGCCATCAACTGGGCAGAATTCCCGGCGCTACGAACCATAACCCCGCCGCGGCCGATCTCCAACTCGATATTGTGGATCTGCGTACCGAGCGGTATCTCGGATATTGGCAGCGCATTGCCAACGCGGATATCAGCGCCTGGCCCGCTCATCACGCTATCACCAACCTTCAAGCCGACCGGACACAAAATGTAGCGCTTTTCCCCATCTACGTAGTTGAGCAATGCAATCCGCGCACTGCGGTTAGGATCATATTCTATCGCCGCAACTTTTGCCGGGATCGAGTGCTTGTTGCGCTTAAAATCGATAATCCGATAAAAGCGCTTATGACCGCCGCCACGGTGTCGCGTCGTAATCCGGCCACGATTATTCCGCCCCCCTTGCTTGCGCAATGGTTCGATCAGGCTTGGCTCTGGCCGCTTTTTGGTAATCTCCTCGAACGTGGAGACTGACATATTGCGGCGACCCGCCGATGTCGGCTTATAACGTCGAACACCCATTACTTCTATTCTCCTGATGCAGATCGTACGTCGAATTGAGCCGCTGCACAGATCTGCGCCTCAGCACTACCCTTCAAAGAGATCGATCCGATCGCCTGGAGCAAGGGTAACGATTGCTTTTTTCCATGCGCGCGTGTAGCCAAATTCTCGACCGCGTCGGCGCTGTTTTCCCCGAACATTGACGGTATGAACATCAGTCACCGCTACATCAAAAATACGCTCAATCGCCTGCCTGATTTGCGGTTTGGTAGCATTACGAGCCACCTCGAACGTATATTTGTTCAGTTCCATCAACATCGTGTTTTTTTCAGTGATCAGCGGTCGGATAATGATCTGGTAATCGTTCATACCGCCTCCCCGCCGGCAATATTCGATGTCCCTGCCGCGCCGGTGGTTTGCAACACAATCCCTGGCGTACGCGCCAGGGTCGTCTTGCTATCCAGATAGCTCTCTACCACCATCACCGATGCCTTCGGCATAATGATATTATCAAAGTGCAGCAGATCGACAACGTTCAAATAGTGCGCCCACACTGTTTTAATACCCGGCAGATTCCGCGCCGAACGATAAATCACTTCGTTTTGCTCATTCTTCTGATCCAGAACGAACAAGGTCTTGCCATTCAAGCTATGTGCAGCAAGAAACGAAAGCACATCTTTGGTGCGCGGCGCAGTAAACTCGATCGCATCAACAAAACGAATTTGCTCGCTTGCCTGCTTGGCCGAAAGAGCAGATCGCACCGCCAGACGACGCATCTTGCGCGGCATTTTCTTCTCATACGAACGCGGATGCGGACCATGAGCGATACCGCCGCCCGGACGATGAGAGGCGCGAATAGAGCCCTGACGCGCACGCCCTGTCCCCTTCTGGCGATAGAGTTTACGTGTGCTGCCCCGAACTTCGCCGCGATTCAGCGTATTGTGTGTTCCCAGGCGCGCATTGGCAAATTGACGCACCATTGCTTGATGCATAATGGCTACGTTCGGCTCAATACCGAAGACGTAATCACTGATTTCAATTGTATCAATCTGCTCGCCTGCCTGATTGTAAAGCTTCGCTTGCATCCTAAAAACTCCTCAGCTATCAGCCATATGACGAATGTCATCAAGCCTAAACCGCTTGCCCTGTATACGAACAGATGCTGACGGCTGAATGCTGTAGGCTTATGCCTTTACCGCACGTCGTATCTCTAACAAACCATTTCGTGCTCCGGGAACCGATCCCCGGACCAATAGAAGGTTTTTTTCAGGAATAGTTTCCACAACTTCAAGATTTTGAACTGTGACACGTTTTCCGCCCATGCGGCCCGCCATACGCAAGCCTTTCCAGACGCGACCCGGAGCAGTTCCTGCACCAATTGAGCCAGGGGCGCGCAGGCGATCGCTCTGACCGTGAGTCTTGGGGCCGCCGCGGAAACCATGGCGCTTGACAACACCTGCGAAACCACGGCCTTTCGATGTTCCTGAAATATCTACAAGTTGACCTGGCTGAAAGAAATCAACCTTGATAATATCGCCAACCTTGTAATCCGAAGGATTATCTGCACGAAACTCGCGAAGGTAGCGAACGAGAACGCCAGCGCCCTTTAGATGTCCTTGCTGAGGACTCGTCAATTTACGCGCCGGGATTTCGGTGAAGCCAATCTGCACAGCTTCATAGCCATCACGATCGCGATTGCGAATCTGCGTTACAACACATGGCCCCACGACAATGGCTGTTACCGGTATTACTTCGCCTTTATCGCTAAATACCTGTGTCATTCCAACTTTTCGTCCGAGCAAACCTCTAATCATTGTATTTCCTCCGCAGCATGTGGTGAGGTTAAACACACATTGGCTGCTTTACCTACCAATAATCATTTACAAAATATCAACCGAGACGCCGGCTTGACATCGATACACGTCGACTACAGCTTAATCTCAATATCAACGCCAGACGGAAGACTCAGCTTCATCAGCGCGTTAATCGTTTGCTGGCTTGGATCTAACACATCGATTAAGCGCTTATGGGTCCTGATTTCAAACTGCTCCTGCGAGTCTTTGTCAATAAAGGATGAGCGAATGACGCTATACTTTTCAATTTTCGTAGGAAGCGGCACTGGCCCAGCAACCAGAGCCCCTGTACGCTCAGCAGCATCAACGATCTGCCGCGCGGATTGATCCAGAATCTTGTGATCGTACGCTTTCAGACGAATGCGCACTTTCTGCTTGGCCATACAACGCTCCTTGAAAGAAACGAGAGTGATAGCTGTCTCCGATAGGCTACTCACTCTCGCTTCAAGAAAATCTCAAGTCTACTCAACGATCTTGGTGACGACACCCGCGCCGACGGTGCGTCCGCCTTCGCGGATGGCGAACCGCAAGCCTTCCTCAATCGCCACCGGCACTATCAGCTCCACCCC
>JANQID010000097.1 GCA_028282325.1 Chloroflexaceae bacterium
GGTCTCGGCGTTATTGGGTTGCTGCATGCCATCCTGAACGGAGCCGCCGGCAGCGTGCAGGGTCTCGGCGTTGGGGGAATCCGAGATTCTTCGCTGCGAACAGAATGACACCATGCGGTGTCTCCCAGCGGTGTCTCCCATATTGTTTGGTAGCTACTACCCACTGCCCACTGATCGCTAATTCTACCCGAACGCGCCGACTTGCTCGATGTAGGCCAGCGATTGGTGGCGGAAGTAGGTGTTGTACAGTTCGGCGTAGTGCCCGCCCCGGCGCAGCAGGTCGCGGTGGTCGCCCTGCTCGATGATCCGCCCCGCCTGCATCACGATGATCCGGTCGGCAGACGTCACCGTCGAGAGGCGGTGGGCGATGATGATGCTGGTGCGCCCGCGCATCACAACGTCGAGGCCGGTCTGGATCTGCTCCTCGGTGAAGGGGTCCACGCTGGCGGTGGCCTCGTCGAGGATGAAGATGCGCGGGTTTTGCAGCAACACGCGCGCCAGGGCCACAAGCTGGCGCTGGCCCAGCGACAGCCGCCCGCCGCGCTCGCCTACGTCGGTGTCCAGCCCGCGCGGCAGGTCGTTGACCCACTCGCCGCCGCCGATTTTCAGCGCCGTCGCCGCGACGGCATCCGGGCCAGCGTCGGGGCTGCCGTAGCGAATGTTGTCGGCGACCGTGCCGGTGAAGAGGAACGGCGACTGCGGCACCAGGCCGATCTGGCGGCGATACTGGGCCAGGTCGAGCGTGCGAATGTCGCGCCCGTCGATCAGCAAGCGCCCGGCCTGGAACTCGTAGAAGCGCGTCACCAGCCGCACCAGGCTGGACTTGCCCGCGCCGGTGTGTCCGACCACCGCCAGCCGCTCGCCGGCGCGAATGTCGAGCGAGAAGTCGTTGAGCACCGGCTCGTTCTCGCGATAGCTGAAATCCACGTGGTCGAACGTAATCCGGCCTTGCATCGGCAGGCCGCGCGGCTCGCCCGTCGGATGCGCGGCGGTTTGCACCACCTTCGGCTCGGCGTCGATCAACGCGAAGACGCGCTCGCTCGCCGAAAGCCCCTGCTGGAACTGGCTCCAGAACGAGGCCACGCTGGTCAGTGGGAATAGGAAGATCATCAGGCTCTGCACGAACAGATACCAGTCGCCGGTTGAGACGCTGCCGCCGAGCACAAACAGACCGCCGAAGTAGATCACCCCGCCCCGGCCCAGGCCGCTCAGAATGTCGAGCGCGGGGAAGATCGCGTTGATCACCAGGCCGCGTTGCAGGCCGACGTTGTAGGCCAGCCGGTTTGTGGCGCTGAAATCGGCGTAGATCGCGGCCTCCTGGCGAAAGTTCTTCGCCACCGCGATGCCGCTCACCGTCTCCTGGATCTTGGCGTTGACCTCGGCGCGGGCGCGCTGGGCGCGTTGCGTTGTCCAGCGGGCGATGCTGCGAAAGGCCAGCGCGGCGATGAAGACGATCGGCGCAATGGCGAAGGTGATCAGCGCCAGGCGCGTCTCGATGGCGAACAGCACCACGCCGATGATCAGCACCAGTAGAATCTGGCTGATCAGCTCAATCGCCAGGGTGACAACCGTTGCGAAATCCTGCGTGTCAGAGGTGACGCGGCTGACGATCTTGCCGGAGGCGTACTGGTCGTAGAAGGAGAGGTCGCGCTGCATCACGGCGGCGAAGGCGTCCTCGCGCAGCTTGAGCACCACATCGCCGACCGCGCGCGCCGAAAGGGCCTGGCGCACGAAGTTGAAGAACCAGGTCAGCGAGCTGAGCACGGTGATCGCCCCGGCCAGCGCGAGCAGCGTCTGCGCGGTCGGGTTGCCCTCCAACTGGTCGATGCCCCACGACACCGCGATTGGGATCACCGTTTCGGCGATGGAGGCCAGCACAACCATTGCAGCGACGGTCAGCATTGTGCCGGCGTGTGGGCGGAAATAGCCGACGATCCGCTTGATCAGCTCGTTGTCGTTATACGTACGGTCATAATCTTCGGCGTCGAGGCCGTCGAGAATGAATCCCATAAACACCTCTCGGAAACTGAAAGACTGGGCCAGTCTACGATTCGTCACTGTTGCGGCACGAGAATCGTACCCTGTAATGACGCGCGATAGGTTGCGATGGTTACATCTTCGCTCAGTTTCTCCGGCGGCTGAAGGTAAACCAGGTCGCCCTCGATTTGCGGCTCGCAGTTGCATTCCGCCCGCGCAGCTACCCGATAGACTTCGATGAAGGCTTGCATCAGCTCGGCGTCGCTGGCGCCGGGGGCGACCTGGATCGTCAGTTCGGCGGTGAACGGCTGCGCGATCAGGGTTTGCGGCGTCGCCGTCGGCCCGGAGGGCGCGTCGCCACCGGAAAGCCCGAACAGCGCAAACGTTATGCCGAGGGCGAGCAGCGCCAGAACCGCCAGCGCTATGATGATTGTCCGCCCGGTCCCGCCGCGCGAGCGCTTCTGGGGAGCGGAGGACGGCGGCGGTTGCGGCGGCGTGGTGCGTGTGGTCGGCGGAACCGACGGCGGTGCAGTGCGCGGCGGCGTGGTCATGCGGGCGGTCGGCGGCGGAGCGACCGCGACCTGCGTGGTGGTCAGGCCCAGCGCCGCGCGAAAATCGGCCACCGCCTGGAAACGATCCTCGGCTTTCATCTCCAGCGCCTGCGCCACCGCGTCCGCCGTGCGTTGCGACACGCGCGGCTGCATATTGCGCACCGGCGGGTACGTGAACGGCGGCTCGTTCGTCGGGTCGCGCCCGGTCAGCAGGTGATGCATCGTCGCGCCCAGCGCGTATATATCCGAGGCGCGAGTTGCCAGGCCCTGGTACTGCTCCGGCGGCGCGTATCCCGGCGTGCCGATCTGGGTGCCGCGCGTATTGGGTTGAAACACCTTCGCGATGCCGAAATCGATTAGCTTCAGGCCGCCATCGCGCCGGTCGATCATCACGTTCGACGGCTTCATATCGCGATAGATCATCCCGTTGTCGTGCAGATGGCCCAGCAGATCGCTGATCTGATCGACCCAGTCGAGCACGCGCTCCTCGGCGATCGGCCCCTCGCGCGCGACAACGTCCTCCAGGTCTTCGCCGTGGATGAACTCCATCGCCAGGTAGTGCTTGCCCTCGTCGTTGAAATAGGCGTAGACGCGGGGGACGCGCGGGTGCTTCAGACGTTGCAGCAACCGCGCCTCGGCCTCGAAACGCCGCACGGCCTCGTCGCGATCCTTCGCATTGTCGAAGCGGTCGATCATCTCCTTGACGGCGTAGGTTTGCCCGTCTTCGCCGACCGCTTCGTAGACCGATCCCTGCCCGCCCTCTTTGATCACGCGGGTGATATAGTAGTGCGGGCCGGAGTTGTTGAGCACCACGTCATGGCCGCAATAGGCGCAATACTTCGCGTGCGGCATATTCGAACGCCGGCAATCGGGACAGAGAATAGGCTGTGTCGGGGCCATGCTCGCGTATCTTTCTGATCACTCTGATCACCGGAATGGCGGAGAGGCCAGCACGCCGCCTGCCCCCAGGTTCCAGACTTTGTTCGGGCCGCGTTCGAGCTCGAACGGCGTATCCGGGCCGAGGTTGCGGTTGTAGATGTCGGCGTAGTTGCCGACCTGGCGGATGACCTGAAATGCGAAGTCGTTGGGCAGGCCGAGTTGCGTCCCGAAGTCGCCTTCCAACCCCAGCAGTCGCTGGACGCGCGGGTCGTCGCTGGTCTCGGCTTCGTCATCGACGCTGAACTGATCGACGCGCAGCTCTTCGGCGTAGATCGTTGCGAAAACGGTCCAGGTGACAATGTCGCGCCACTGCTCGTCGCTTTCGATGAAGACCGGCCCCAACGGCTCGCGCGAGATGCGTTCGGGCAGGATGGCGTGATCGGCGGAGTCTTCGAGCGTCTGGCGCTTGGAGACCAGTTGCGAGCCGTCGCTGGTCACGGCGTCGCATTCACCGTCGTTGTAGGCGAGGTAAAGCTGGCTGGAGTCGTCGATCACCACGGGCGTGAAATCGATGCCGCGCGCGCCGAGTTCGTCGTTCAGGTTCAGCTCGCTGGTGGTGCCCGCCGCGACGCAGATGCGCGTATCGCTGAGGTCATCCAGCGACGCGATCCCGGAGTCGCTGCGCACCATAAACGTCTGGCCGTCGTGGAACGTCGTCGGGCCGAAAGCCAGGTCGCTCACGTCGCGGCCCAGCGTCCAGGTGGTGTTGCGGAACATCACATCGACGCGGCCCTCGCGGACGGCGGCGAAGCGCTCGTTTTCGCCCGCCACGGTCAGCCCGACGAATTCGACGGCCTGGCTGTCGTTGAGCACGGCGGCGGCGACGGCGCGGCAGAAGTCCACGTCGAAGCCGCTCCACTCGTTGCGGACGCGGTCGTAAAAGCCAAAGCCGGGAAGGTCGGCGTTGACGCCGCAGATTAATTGCCCACGTTCTTGCACGCGCTGGAGCAGCCCGCCCTGAACGGGCGCCGGTTCGGGCGTGGCGGCGGCGGCGCTATCGGCGGTTGGCGCGGCGGGTTCAGGCGTGGCGGCGGTCGTGGGCGCGCCGGGGGCCGGCGTTGGCGTGACGATCAGAATGACCGGCGCTTGCGTCGGCTGCTGGCCAAAGGGCAGGTCGGCGCAACCGGCCAGCGCGGCGGCGAGCAACGTTAACAGCATGCCGATCGGGGCGAAGCGCGACAATCGGCGCGGGTCGAGTGAATCGATTCGAGGCATGGCAAATCTCCTGTGCATCTGGGTTTGTAAGGCTATGATACCATCATTGCCGGGTCTGACGCTACAGGAGGCTGGATGTTGCAGGGTTGATTCAGAGGTCAGATTCCTCGCTGGCGTGAATATCCTGGGCGGTCATTCTGAGCGCAGCGAAGAATCTCGGATTCTCAGGCCATCGAGACCCTTCCCTCCGCCTGCGGCTCCGTTCAGGGTGACATGCAGCATACGCATCATCGTTTGGTAGATTTACTATTGGGTAGGGAGTATAAGCAACGGCAGACGATGATACGTACGCCTGTTCGGGGAATTCGTTGCACAACGCGTTGATGTTGCTCTACACTGCAATGCCGGAAGGCAGAACGCTGACGGAGTGCGGCAGCATGCCTGCCGCACTGAGCACTGAGTACTGAGCACTCCTATCAATCACGCAGGAACTTGACCAGCACCCGGCGCGTGCGCGGGCCGTCGAACTCGGCCAGGTAGATCGTCTGCCACTGGCCCAGCACCAGCCGCCCGCCCTCGATGAAGACGAAATGCGAGAAGCCCATCATACTGGCTTGCAGGTGCGACGCCGAGTTGTCTTCGATGTGGCGGTAGTTCGTATCCTCGCGCGGCACGATGCGCCGCAACACCATCAGCATATCGTGCTGGACGCCGGGGTCGGCGTTTTCCTGGATGGTGATCGCGCAGGTGGTGTGTGGCACATACAGCAGCGCAACGCCGCTGGTCACGCCGGCCTCGCGCACGAGCCGCGCCACCTGGTCGGTGATTACCGTCAGCGACTCGCGCCCGCTTGTCTGAACCGTACATTCGTGAAGCATAATACTCGCTTTCTTTCTGCAAGCTAGAATCTCCAATCTCCACACTGGCTTGTGGTATGATTGAACCCGATGGTTTCATTATACACGGCGCGCCCGTAAACAGCCGCGAATCGCTGCGATTGCGCGGGCGCGACGAACCGTGCTCTACATTTCAAGGGGGAGATATGTCCAACATCACACCGCGGACGATGGGGCAGCAGTTTGGGCGACGCTCCTGGGCCGAACCCTGGAAAATCAAAATGGTCGAGCCGCTGCGGATGATTGGCCGCCCCGATCGCGAGCGCGCGCTGGCCGAGGCCGGCTACAACACCTTCCTGCTGCGCTCGGATGATGTCTACATCGATCTGCTAACCGACAGCGGCACAAGCGCAATGAGCGATCGCCAGTGGGCCGGGATGCTGCTCGGCGACGAAGCCTATGCCGGCAGCCGCAACTTCTATCATCTCGAAGAAGCGGTGCAGACATACTACGGCTATCGCTACCTGACGCCGACCCACCAGGGGCGCGGGGCCGAGCATTTGATCAGCCGGGCGTTGATCAAGCCGGGCATGTACATTCCCGGCAATATGTATTTCACTACGACCCGGCTGCATCAGGAACTGGCGGGCGGCGTTTTCGTCGATGTGATTATCAACGAGGCGCATGATCCCACGAACATGCATCCCTTCAAAGGCAACATCGACCTCAACAAACTCGCCGATCTGATCGCCCGCGTCGGCGCCGACAAGATCCCCTACGTCAGCCTGGCGGGCACGGTGAATATGGCCGGCGGCCAGCCGGTGAGCATGGCCAACGTGCGGGCGGTGCGCGAACTCTGCGATCGCCACGGCATTCGCATCTTTCTTGATGCGACGCGCATGATCGAGAATGCGTTCTTCATTCAGGAGCGCGAGGAAGGTTATGCCGCTACGCCCATCGCCGCGATCCTCAAGGAATTTTGCAGCTATACCGACGGTGCGTGGATGAGCGCCAAGAAGGACAACCTGGTCAATATCGGCGGCTGGCTGGCGGTCAACGATAGCGAGCTGTTCGACACGCTACGCAATATGGTAGTGATATACGAGGGGCTGCACACCTACGGCGGCATGGCCGGGCGCGATATGGAAGCGCTGGCGATTGGCATCGCCGAGTCGGTCGAGGAAGACCACGTGCGTTCGCGAGTCGGCCAGGTGCGCTATCTGGGCGAACTGCTGACCGACTGGGACATCCCGATTGTCCAGCCGGTCGGCGGCCATGCGATTTTCCTGGATGCGAAGCGCTTCTACCCGCACATTCCCCAGGATCAATTCCCGGCCCAGCGGCTCGCGGCGGAGTTGTACCTCGATTCGGGCATTCGCGCGATGGAGCGGGGCATCGCCAGCGCCGGGCGCGATCCCGAAACCGGCGATCATCGTTATCCGGCGCTAGAATTGACTCGGCTGACCATTCCGCGCCGGGTGTATACCCAGGCGCATATGGATGTGGTCGCCGAGTCGGTAAAAGCGATCTACGACGCGCGCACGCAGACCCGCGGTCTCAAGATGACGTATGAGCCGCAGTATCTGCGCTTCTTCCAGGCGCGCTTCGAGCCGCTATAGTTGTCAGAATGCGATAAATTGTGAGCCAGAGCAGGCTGACGCCGCTAAACCAGTAGATCGCCTGCGCCCAGAGCGTTCCGCTATCGGTTCCGCTGGTAACACCGTGGATCAGCGCCAGCACAAACGTCGCGAAGCTGAGGAAGTGGATGAGTCGCCAGCCCTGGCGGCTGATCCACGACCGCACGTAGAAACTCAGGCCGACCAGCGCCAGCAAGTAAAAGCCGACCTGCCCCAGCCCGACCAACACGGTTTCATAGCTACTCGTGAACGGTATCAGCACCTCGGCCAGATCGTAGCCGATGTAGTCGTCGCCTATCAAAATAAGGCCGTGGAACAGGGCGAAGGCCAGACCAAGCAAGCTGGCGTGCTGGTGCAGATCAAACGCAGTCGGGCCGCCGGGCCAGGCGCGAGCCAGTTTGTTGGTCATCATCAGGCCAAGCGCCATTGCAAGCCAGAGCAGGCCATAGGCGACAAAACCGCTCGACCGTGCGAGATGCCAGTAGGCTTTTGGTTCGGAGCCAAGCAGCGAGGCGCTCAGCCCGGGCAGCCAGGCCGGCAGGACGATCGTTGCGGCGAATGCGCCGAGCGTCACGGCGATCAGGAGCAGGGCCAGCATCTGGAATGGCATTGCCGGCTGCTCTTCGTAAGCGTCGCGCGCCGGTTTAGCGGCGGGCTGGGGGCGCGTCGCGGGCGTGGCGACGACAGTAGTTTCCCGCCCTTCTGTCGCTACAATGATCGTCGGCTCCGTATCGTTCACGACGGCAGGCGGAAGTTGCCAATTCTGCTCGCTCATATTCCCGTCTCCTTGCATAACCTCATACTATTCTTGATAGAACACATTCGGTATGGCTCATCACTCGTCACGTATCTAACGCATATCCGACCGACGACCAGGCGTAGCGCGCAAACTGTCGGCTGCGTAAAAGGCGTCCATTCTCACCGACAAGCAGCGCCGCGAGCGCCGGCTGCTCATCGATCCACGCCAGTCCGTCGCGGCTGCCCAGAATGAAGGCCGCCTTGGCGGCGACTTCCGCCTCGCGCACCGATGGTGCGATCACCGTGACGCTGACCAGATCGGTCGTCGCCGGGCGACCGGTGTGCGGGTCAATGATGTGATGCTGCCAATCGCCATGCTTGCGCCAGCGTCGATAGTCGCGCCCGGACGTCGCCACGCCGCCGTGGCCGATGAGAATCATATCGAGCTGTGCGTCCGGATCGAACGGATTGGCGATGCCGATGGGCCAGGGTGAGCCGTCGGCGCGGGGGCCGCTGACGGCGATGTCGCCGCCCGCGTCTACCAACGCCGGGCCATGCCGGCTCAAATGATCTGCCGCTTGTTCGGCGGCCCAGCCTTTGGCGACGCCTCCCAGGTCGAGCCGCATCCCGTGCGGGACGCGGATGCTGCGGGTGCGGGCGTAGAGCGTGATCGATTTCCAGTTGCCGTATGCAGGCAGCACATTCACGTGCTGCTCCGACGAGGCTGCTGCGTCGGTCGCCTCAGACTGTTCGCTTTCCGGCGCTACGCTGCGCGAAAAGCTTTCGGCATATCCTGCCTGCTCAAGCTCGGCGAGCAGAGTGGGCGTCACCAGCCCGGCGCTGCGCTGCGCGGCTCGTACAGACTCTGCGATCACTTCCCAGAGTTCCGGGCTGACGCGGACGGTTCGACCGGCGTTGCGATTCAAGCGCGACAACTCGCTCTGTTTGTCAAACCGGCTGAATGTACGTTCCCAGACGGCGAACCATCTGGGCGTCGCTTGCAGGCAATCCAGTGCCTGTTCACCATGCGTATCGACGATTGCGAGGATCTGCCCGCCCATTGCCCGAAATTCGATGCGTTGCATAATGCCGCCTCAGCTTAACGTACTAACGTGACGATCGCGTCGTTGTCACCGGCGCGGGAGTGACCAGCGTCGGTTGGGCGATGATCGCCGGCTGCTGGCTCTGTGACATTGTTTGCGGCTCAGCCGCCGGCGCATTCGCGACGCCGCCCGATGGCGTCGGGATGATGGTCGGGATGGGCGACAAATCCAGGGCGCCGGCGAACTGTTCGCCCGTGGTTGGCGGTACAACGAGTTGCGGTGTATTGGTTGACTGTGGTGCGACGTTCACCGTCGTTTGCGTATCGTTGCCGGCGAACCATGCCCATCCGCCAATGGTTGCGGTGACTGCTGCTGCGGTGATCAGCATCCTGGTTCCCTGTGTTCCGACGGATGCTTTCCTGGTCTTGCGCTCTCCGGTCATTATGTATTCCCCCTCCGGGTAATTATTCAAAAGTAGATATGCAAACCCAATCGGTCATTTCATACAAGTGACAAGTGATGAGCCGCACGCTCCGTATCGCTGTACGGCATAGGGGCGAAACATCTTTCGTCTCTACCGCCCGCAACGGCTCACCCGAATGTGGCATCAACGATTTCATCCGATTAATCATTATGCTCGCGTTCACGATTATTATGCTCATACTCGCTGTGATCGCGCTCGTGCTCTCCTGCTTCGCGCGCCCCGCCCAGCCGGGCATAGGCCACCTGAGCCGATGCCGCGTCGACGTATACTTTGCTGCCGTCGGCGAACTTGACTGCGTAGACCTGCAAGCCGCGCTTGTTCTCAAGCTCGACTTCAACAACCGTGCCGCCGCCGACATACGCTTCGGCCACCCGAATCGCCTGCTCCTGGTCAATCTGGCTCGTCGTTGCGGGCGCAACGACCGGCGCGCTCGCGGGTGCGACGTTCTGAATCGGCGCAACGCTTTGATCCGTGGTCTGCTGCTGTTGATAAGCGTCCTGCAATTGCTGGTTCGCCTGCTCAATCGCCTGCTGATAGGCGGCCTCGCGCTCCTGGATCAGCGCCAGCATCGTCGGGTCAAGCGTCGGCGTTGCCAGCGCATCCGGCGCGGTGAGCGCATCGCTCGTGGCGGCGATCTCGGTGGGCGCGGAGGCACCATCCGATTGCGAAACCCAGAAAGCGACGCCGCCGAGAATAACGACGATAAATGCGGTCAGAGCCGTGGCGATGATCATATTGGCGCGCTGTTTCATGATGGCGTATCCTTCCTAATCTTCGCTATGGAGATACAATGCTTCGGTATATTGCGCTTTAACGCAGACTGGCTTGCAGTCCTTGAATTAGTTGCTGCTTTTCCGCATCGGTCAATCGCGCCTCCGGGTGCATCAACAGATAGTCGCTCGGCGGCATCGAACCATTTACTGCGCTTGAACGCTGTGTGTTTGGTACGCTGGCAGCATAGCAGCCGAGTTTTAAAATACGATTGGAGCGGGTGCCAATTTTTCCAATCTTTTTCCAATGTTGCTATGTTATGCTCCAAAGCAGGAGGAGTTATGCGGATTTTGATCATTGAAGATGACCAGCGTCTGGCCCGGCTGATCAAACGGGTGATGGAAGAAGAGCATTACAGCGCTGATGTGGCGCACGATGGCGAAACCGGTCTGGATCTGGCATTGCGTATGGATTACGATATTGTGGTGGTGGATTGGATGCTGCCGGGTCGCGACGGTCCGGCAATTTGCCGGGCGATTCGCGCCGCGCGGCGCCCCGCCGCACTGTTGCTTTTGACCGCGCGGGGCCAGCTTGAAGACCGCGTGCTAGGACTGGATAGCGGCGCGGATGACTATCTGGTCAAGCCGTTTGCTTTCGAGGAATTGCTGGCCCGCGTACGCGCGTTGAGCCGTCGCTTTAACGCGGCCGGCGGCGATGCCGAAGAATTGCGCCACGACGACATTGTGCTCGACCTGCGTGCCCACACCGTCCGCCGCGGCGACCACCCGCTTGACCTGACGGCTACCGAGTGGAGTTTGCTCGAATACCTGATCCGCCACGTCGGGCAAACGCTGAGCCGCCAGCAGATCCTCGACGCCGTCTGGTCATACGAACGTGACGTTATGCCGAATATGGTCGATGTCTACGTTTCATACCTGCGGCGCAAACTGAACGCGCCCGGTCAACGGGATCCGATCCGTACCGTGCGCGGAATCGGCTATCGTCTGGAGTCCGACGATGTTTAAAACATTGCGCCTGCGCCTGGTGTTGCTGTATATGCTCGTAGCGCTGGCGCTGATTGTCCTCATAGGAATTGGAACCTACCGGTTAATTGGCAACTACTTTCAGAAGACGACCGATCTGGCGCTCCAGCATAAAATGGTGCATGAATTCCAATTGCTCAGCGCATCGGTTCCGGCGGAGCTTCTCGTCGCCGACCGCGACTGGTCGTCGCTGCGGGGCGATCGCCGTCTGTCTATACCGAGCCGATCAAAAGGTGCGCACCATCCGGAAGGAGTTCCCGAAGAAACGTCTGCACCGCTTGAGCGCGACAAATCCTCCAACTTCTACTTGTCGGCCTACGATGGCGAGCTGGCGTCGATCTTTGTATTGCCGTTGAATTCGAGCGGACAGTTGTTGTTTGATCCAAACCCCTTTGTTCCACCGATCGCACCGAATCTTGCGGCGGTGATGGCGGCGCTGGAGAACGGCAGCGATTGGCGCACGGTAACAACGTCCGATGGGTCGCGCGTGCGGTTGCTCACCTATCGCCTGACCCGCGAGGATGGGCCGGCGGCGTTGCAGTTGGGCCGTTCGCTGTCCGACCAGGATCGGATAATGAGCCAGTTGCTACTGGGTCTGCTCGGACTCAGCGGCATCAGCGTCGTGTTGATCGGCGGCGGGAGCTGGTGGCTGTCGGGCCGCTCATTGCGCGTGGCGCAGCAAGCCTGGGAACGCCAGCAGGCGTTCATCGCCAACGCCAGCCACGAGTTGCGCACCCCGCTCACCCTGATGCGCGCCAGCGCTGAGGTGGCCTTGCGCAGCCTGCCCGACCACGACCGCGACAATCGCGAGTTGATCGGCGACGTGTTGCAGGAGTGCGACCACATGGCGCGCCTGACCGATGATCTGCTGCTCTTGTCGCGCCTCGATTCGGGACGCTTGAAACTGGAACAAAAGCACGTCCCGCTGACCGATTTGCTGACCGATATTCAGCGCCAGGTCGGGCGTCTGGCCGCAGAGCGCGGGATCAACCTGGTTGTCGATGCAGTTAACGGCGTTGTGGTCGGCGACCCGGCGCGCTTGCGCCAGGTGCTGCTGATTCTGCTCGACAATGCGTTGCGCTACACCCCCGCCGACGGGACTATTCGCGTTGCGGCGGAAGAACAAAATCGCACGTTTCAGATCAGCGTCGCCGACACCGGCAGCGGCATTCCTGCCAACCACCTTGCCCGCATTTTTGAACGTTTCTATCGGGTGGATAGCGCGCGCGGCCTGGGAACGGGCGGCGCCGGGCTGGGGCTCTCGATTGCCAAAGCGCTGATCGAAGCCCAACGCGGGCAGATCGCGATTGAGAGCGACGAGGGCAAGGGTACACGAGTCACGCTGGTGATGTATGCGGCATAGCCGGTGGCGCGTGATCAGGTACAATGATAACCGTATACCCGGATATAAACTCGACAGCCCGAAAAGATGGAGAGCGCTTTCGCCCTTACTCCGCATTGCGATGCGAACTGCGCGGATCGCCGCTCATCACTCGTATGAAACGTCTGCTATTACCGCTGCTCCTGTTCATCGTGTTCTCATCGTTGCCGGCGACGCTTGCTCATGCCGAACCGCGTTGCTTCGCCGATGCCGCGATCACTGACTGCATCGATGGGCGCATCCGCCAGTTCTGGGAAGATCAGGGCGGGTTGACCGTGTTTGGCTACCCCTTGACCCCGGCCTACCCGGAGCAAACCGCCGCCGGGCGCGAATTCCCGCCGCAGACCGGCGCGCCGGCGGAGGATATTGCGCCCGAAACCGGTTATGCAGTCGATGCGCGCTTTGCTCCGTTCTACCAGGCTATTGGCGGCGCGTGGCGGCTTGGCCCGCCGATGTCCGGCCTCTTGATTGAGAACAACAACGGCGCGCCAACAGAGATGCAGTACTTTGTGAATGGACGGCTGGAATGGAACGCCGCGGCGGGCGTCGTTGAAGTCGGACGGCTAGGTAGTTGGGCGCTGGAGATCCAGTGCCGGTATGGGCAATAGCAGCGCTGGACAAGCCGCCGTGCTGGGCAGGAGCATAGACGATGCGTTTCACCAAAATGCATGGCCTCGGCAACGACTTTGTGGTGATCGCCGACGGCGCGGAACGACTGGCCGACGCTGCGCGGCTGGCGCGTGCGCTGTGCGATCGGCGCTTCGGCGTCGGAGCCGATGGACTGATGCTGTTATCGCCTTCGTCCGTCGCGGATACGGCGATGCATATCTTCAACGCCGACGGCTCGGCGGCGGCCCAATGCGGCAACGCGCTGCGCTGTAGCGCGGCCTACTTCTACGAACGGATCAACCGTTCTCGCACGGATCTACGCATCGAGACGCCAGCGGGCGTACAGTTGGCCTGGCTAGAAGTTAAAGGCGGACGTGTGGCGTGCGTACGCGTGGATATGGGGCCGCCGACGCTTGATAGCCAATGCATCCCGATGACGCGCGATCAATCGCCGGTTGTGAACGAGCCGATTATGGTCAACGGTCAAGCCTTCGCCGTTACCGCCGTGGAGGTTGGCGTACCGCATGCGGTAATCTTTACGGATGATGCGGCGAGCTTTCCGGTCGAAACGTGGGGGCCGCTGATCGAGAACCATGCGCTGTTTCCACGTCGCACCAACGTCGAGTTCGTTACCGTGCGTGGCTCCAATCTGCTGGAGATGCGCGTCTGGGAGCGGGGCGTCGGGCAAACGCTGGCCTGCGGTTCGGGGGCTTGCGCCGTCGTCGTCGCGGCAGCGCTGGCGGGATGGGCCGAACGGCGCGCGACGGTGCGGATGCGTGGCGGCGACCTGCGCATCGTTTGGGACGAGCGCGACGATCATCTCTATATGACCGGCCCGGTGACGATGGTCTTTGACGGAGAGTGGTTGGAGTCTACGTCGCCTGTCCCAGCTGATCCTCAATCGCTTTGATTTGCGCCTCGGCCTCGCGCACGTCGGCGGTGTAACGCTCGATCTCGTTTTTCGTGCCTACATCGGCGTCAATTTTCCGCTTGCCATACCGGCAACTTTCATTTGTGCCAGAAATATCACGCAAATCTTCCGCGCTTTGAACGTTTGCTCGCAGGTCAGGCTTGCTATACTAGCTTTGAGCGTTCCATTGCAGTAAAGTATGAACATAATCGTACCCAGGAAAGGTTTGGCCAGGAGTGAATATGTCTGTTTTGAACCATCAACAGACACGCTTTCCGAGATGGAATACAGTCCCAATTCAAGCAAGCGTTCACGACGATGTCGGGGCGTTGGCTGCATTCTGGCAAGCTCTGGCTCATATTCCATGGGACTCACGCAGACTCATCGAGTTGCACAACTGGGTATATGATCTGGCTCAGGATAAAGATATCGACCGACCGGCGTCTATGACATCCCGTATCGAAGCGCTTGAACGTCTCCTGGCTGTACTGGTGAGACAGGATAATGAGCCGGACAATGAGCAAATCGCTGCTGTGACGGCAATTTTGGATGACCTGGAATGGGTTAACCACAATGCCCAATGGCTTTGAGCGATTTGCATATGTCTATCGCTACCAGATCATCTCCTGCTCCATCGTATCGCCTTCTTTGACTACGCCTTCAATAAGAACGCGCGCGTAGAGACGACTCCAGCCAGGATGCACTTTCTGCGAGATACGTTTGAATTCGCCGTTGATAAATGAGTCGCGGATTGTCTTACAGGGTGCAGCGTAGTCGGTGATCTCGATCACCAGGCGATCACCGATACGAAACTGGTCGCCTATCTGGATTGCGCTCCAGTCCAGCCCGCTGATAGTCAGATTTTCACCGGTTGTTCCAGACTTGATCGGATGCCCTTCAGCTTGAAGCGCCTGAATACGTTCGATGGCGTAGAGCGAAACCGCTCGTAGCGGCCCGCCGTGAAAGCGGAGATCGTTTTGGCGATCGCCAATTACGCCATGTTGGGTGACTTCGGCCTGGGCGACAGGGTGTTTTGGTACACCGCCTTGCGGGTTCACATTAATTTGGACGACGTGCGCGCCGTTTTTGCCTTGCGTCATAGCATTGTATCTTTCCAATTAAGAAAAATGTATCCTTGAACAGTATAATAGGGAAATGCATTTGTGTCCTTCCCACAAACGGTGAATCGCCGCGATGATGCGGGCGGATCGTGAAATATCGCCGGTGGATGAGACCAGATTGCAGATATAGACCCGCAAGCAACGACGACGTCATGTTGCTGCTGTCAGTCAAGACCTCAGAGAGGAGGCTTGCATGGCTCACTCAGAGCAACGAGTGTTAACCGAAGCCGATGCTGTCGGCACAATTGGCATAATAGCTCCCGCCCCCTTTGTTGATATTGAGGCTATTCGCACGGTTCAACCGTGGTCACTGACGCTCCCCCTCTGGCTACGCAAACTCCTGACGGCGCTCCTGGGGGTGTTTGTTTTTATCGTTGCTCTCGAGTTGTTGAAGTATGGCGCCAGCGCCTATGGCAGTGCGTTGTTGCGTTTCTTAAATATCGCGAATCCGACAAATGCGCTGGGTCTGGGCTGGCTGATGTCCTATGGCTTTCTCAGCGGTTCGCCGGTCGCCGCGATCTCCGTGTCGTTCTTTTCCTCAGGCGCGATCAGCGATTTGCAAACGTTCACGATGATTACCGGGTCGCGGATGGGCGCATCCTTTATTGTGCTGTTCGTCGGCTTTGTCTACGCCCTCCGCGGATATCGGCATACTGCCAGCATTGCGGTGGGCATTCTGGCCTTCCTGACAACAGCGGCTATTCACATTCCTGCGCTACCGGTCGGCGCCTGGTTGTTGATGTCGGGCTTCCTTGATTCAATTCAGACGAGCGCCGCAACCGAGATGACGTCGTTCTTCGATGTTCTGATTGCTCCGGTGTTGCATTTGATAACCGCCGTATTGCCGGATTGGGCGGTGTTGATCGCTGGCGTGCTTGTGTTGCTGATGTCATTCAGTTTGCTGGATCGGGCATTGCCGGAGGTCCATTCGGAGCATAACGCTTTTGGTCGCATTGGCAAACTTGTCTATCGCCCTGTTGCAATGCTTTTGCTCGGTGCGGCGATCACGTCGATGACCCTCTCGGTGTCGGTATCGCTGGCTATCCTGGTGCCACTTTCGGCCAGAGGGCTGGTGCGCCGCGAGAATATGTTGCCCTACATCATGGGGGCGAACATTACGACCTTTGTTGATACGTTGATTGCCGCACTGATTGTCGGCGGACCGGCGGCGTTTACGATCGTACTGGTCGAGATGATCAGTGTGGCGATTTTGTCGTTACTCGTGTTGTTACTATGGTATCGTCGGTTTGAACGATCGATACTGGGATTGCAGGCCTGGATTATTCGTGACAACCGAATGCTCATAATCTTTCTCGTCGTTGTTTTTATCGTACCAATAACACTCCTTCTGGTGAAGTAATGCGAATGCTACTGTATGTTGGCCCGGCGCATCGACGCGATTCGGTATTGGATTTCAGCGCCCCGATTATTCGATCTGCGGCGACTGATATTACGCTGGTGACAGGTGGGGGAGCAAACAATGAGCCGTCGCTGTATGAGGCTCTTGAGCATCTGGCCTTGCCGCCTGACGTACACACGACGCTGCGTGCGTTTCCCGATGACGGCCACATCGCCATTCTAAAAGAAGTCGACTCTCAACCGTACGACCTTGTGATCCTGGGACGTTTGCAGCAGCCGGGTATGCGGATGATTCACGGTCAGCGCAGCAAGCTGATCGCTCAGGCGCTGGATCTGTCCGTTCTGCGCGTGGATGGGCTTATGCGACCGGTTCGGCGCATTTTGCTGGCCAGCGGCGGCGACCAATACTCGATCAATTGTATGCATATCGTTACCAATCTGGCGATGTCCCTGAACGCCAAAGTGACGGTGTTCCATGTGTTCTCTCAGCAATCGCTTGTTTTTGATGGCCTGCCTCAAGAGGAAGAGCTTGTCGAGAGCTTTCTGCGCAGCGGGGAGCCGGAGGCGGTCGCGCTGAAAGGCGTGGCGACAACCTTGCAAACTCATGGTGTTGCAGCGCACGTGCGCAGCCGCACTGGACTCATTGTCGAGACCGTGCTCAATGAAGCGCGTACCGGGACGTATGATCTGCTGGTAATCGGCGCGCATCAGACGCGCAACTCAGCCGAATCGGTGTTGCTGGAAGATATTAGCAGCGCCTTGCTCGATCTCAGCCCGTTACCCGTGCTGGTGTCGCGCTGGAATAATGCAGCAACTATAGTGTAAGCGCGCCCACGGCGGCTTGAATGTACGGATCGTCCGCCGGGTCGAACAACCACCAGTCGGCTTCGATTAGGATATCGGGAATGACGCCCTGATCCTCAATTAGCTCGCCGTCGGGGAGGTGATAGGTTAGTTCGGCGAGCCAGAGCCGCGATCCATCGTCGAAGTCGTGGGGATAGAGGTTTTCGGTATTGCCTGCGCTGGGGGTTCCCACCAGGCGCGCGCGGCCAAGCTCGCGCATCCCGGCGCTGAACATTTCTGCGGCGCTGATTGTCTCGTCGCTGATCAGGACAATAATCGGCACATCGGCAAGCTGCGGCAGGGTCTGGTTTTCAGGAACCGTCAGTTTCGACGACGCCTGCCGGCTGTAGGTAGCGCCAATGCTCCCGCCATCGGCAAACAACCCCAGCGTATTCAACATCAAATCGATGCGCCCGCCGCTATTTATGCGCACGTCGATCACCAGTCCGTCAAGCGGCCCCTTTTGCAGCAAGCTCTCCATCTGATCGCGCACAAGCTGATCGATATCCTCCACGAAGAAGGTGTTAATGGTCAACAGGCCAACGGCGACTCCTGGCAAGCGTTGCACCTCGACGCGGGGAAAGGCGCTGCCGGGTATCGTCTGGCGAATGATCTCGACATCGCGTGGCGGTTCATCTGGCGAACGAACGGTCAGACGAACGGTAGTTCCCGGTATGCCCCGAACCGCGCCGATCGGCCCTTCCGGCCCGAAGGCTTGAGTGTTGGTGAATGGCGTTCCGTTCACGCTCACAATGACATCGCGTGATTGAAGACCAGCCGAATCCGCCGGGCCGTCGGCGGCGATTGAAACGATCAAACCGCCCTCGTCAATTGTGCGCACGATGGCGCCGATCCCGCCGTAGGCGAGACTGTCCTCAAAGCGCGCCTCGCTCTCGGCAACCTCCTGGGGCGACTCGAAGCGGGAATGATCATCATCGAGGCGAGCGATCATTTCGCGCATCAAGCTGTAGAACGTCTCGGTCGAGTCGGCTGCGGCTATGCGCGGTGCAAACTCCTCGTACGCGCTATCCCAGTCCAGACCACGAAAATCGTCGTAGACATACCGATCGCGCACGAGCGTCCAGACCTCGTTAAACAGCTCATCGCGCTGTTCGGCGGATAGCGGCGTGAGCGTGGCGGTGGGCGCCAGCGGCACGATGACAACGGTCGGCGTCGGTGGTTCGACAGGGATAGCGCTGGCCATTGGGCCTGGCGTGGCAGCGTCCGACCTCTCGGCTGGCGTGGCGGAACGACTGGCCGTCACCGTCGGAGCGTGTGCGGCCGGGGTTGGCGGAGGCGGAAGCAAAGCGCTGCATGCGCTCAACAGCAAGATAGCCGCCAACCCGACGAGCCGCATTATATCGATGCCATAACGTTTCATACACGACCCTGGCAAGGAGAACGAACCTGAAGAGAGTAGAGCATGCGCAAAGCGTTTCATAACCTGGCATTCTCCCCCTCCGGCATCTATCCTATCGATCTTGTCAAGCGCATTTGCCGACGCATTCAGGCGAGCCTATCGAGGATATACGCAAACATCAACGGTGCGACGATGGTCGCGTCGGACTCGATGATAAAACGGGGCGTATCGATGCCGAGCTTGCCCCAGGTAATCTTCTCGTTCGGCACCGCGCCCGAATATGAGCCGAAGCTGGTCGTTGAGTCGCTAATCTGTGCGAAGTAGCTCCACAGGGGTGTATCGGCGATCAACAGATCCTGGCTTAACATCGGCACCACGCAGATTGGGAAATCACCGGCGATGCCGCCGCCGATCTGGAAAAATCCGATGGACGCCTTCTGCGAAGCATTGCGATACCAATCGGCCAGCAGCATCATATACTCAGTGCCGGAACGTATGGTATAAACGTTTTTGATGTTGCCCTGGATGCATTGCGCCGCGTAGATATTCCCCAGTGTCGAGTCTTCCCAGCCAGGCACAATAATGGGCAGGTTGCGCTCGCAAGCGGCGATCAGCCAGCTATCGCTTGGATCAATCTGATAGTGCTGCTCCAATACGCCGTCGCGCAGCAGCTTGTACAGAAACTCGTGCGGGAAGAAGCTCTTGCCTTGCTGATCGGCGCGCTGCCATTCTTCGATCACCGCGCCGGCAATGCGCCGGATTGCGGTGTCTTCAGGAATGCACGTGTCGGTAACGCGGTTCAGGTGCTGCTCATAGAGCGCAAGTTCTTCTTCGGCGGTCAGATCGCGGTAATTTGGGATGCGCTTGTAGTGGTTGTGTGCAACCAGATTGAAAATATCCTCTTCGAGATTGGCCCCGGTGCAACTGATCGCATGCACTGCGCCGCTGCGGATCATCTCGGCCAGTGAGATCCCCAACTCGGCGGTGCTCATCGCTCCCGCCAGCGTTACCAGCATCTGACCGCCCGACGTGATCAGTTGCGCGTAGGCTTCGGCGGCGTCGATCAACGCCGCGGAGTTGAAGTGGCGATAGTGGTGACGGATGAATTCGGCGACGGGGCGGGTATTGGTCATTGGCATGGTGACAAGTCTCCCGTGGTTTATAAGAATGCGCGGCCGACAATGCCGCGCAACCGATAGTAATTATGCCATTATACCGCGAAGCAATCTCTAGCGGTGAGACGGGAACATCCCGAGTAGTCTTCGCTACAGGGTCAGGACAGGCGCGGGGCGTGTATCGAGGGGCGCTCCCGCCAGGCTAACTTTCTCGACTTTGCCCACTCTCTGTAATCGAGCTTAGCTTGCCAGCGACCAACGTTGCTCAGCACTGCCTGGGGTTTGTCGAATGCTACCAAACGATAATGAACAGGCCGCATGTCACCCTGAGCGGAGCGAAGGGTCTCAGCGTCCCCGACAGCCGGGATTCTTCGCTGCGCTCAGAATG
>JANQID010000134.1 GCA_028282325.1 Chloroflexaceae bacterium
CCCTGACCCTGAGCGAAGCGAAGGGGAAGGGTCTCAGCGTCCCCGACAGCCGGGATTCTTCGCTGCGCTCAGAATGACCGCATGCGGTGTCTCCCATATTGTTTGGTATCGGCAGCGAAATACAACGGCTGCGCAAGTCCGCCGCGAGTTACTGTGCTATCCGCCCCATCCCGACGGAGGGTATGCACGTTCCGCCGCTGCTGAGCATCTTGAAGTTGAATTTGAAACACTTTGCGCTGGTCGCGATCGAGCAAGCGGGCGCAGGTCAGCCCGGCCAACCCCGCGCCGACAATCACAACGTTCATGGCAGTTGCTCCAGGGGCGGCCTCCTGCCGAATACCGGCGGCGGACCGCCCGTCGGCGCGGCCCAGCGCGCGGCGTTGGCGAGCACGCGGCGAATGGCGGGGTGATGATAGGTCGGGTTGGTTTCGTGGCCGGGGCGGAAGTAGAAGATCTTGCCGCTTCCACGTCGATAGCAACAGCCGCTGCGAAACACCTCGCCGCCCTGGAACCAGCTAATGAAGACCAGCTCTTCGGGCGGGGGCGCGTCGAACGGCTCGCCGTACATCTCCTCCTGCTCCAGTTCGATATATTCGTCCAACCCGGCGGCGATCGGGTGGCTGCGATCGACGACCCAGAGGCGCTCTTTCTCGTTATCGGGGCGCCACTTCAGGCTACAGGTCGTCCCCATCAGGCGGGTGAAAATCTTCGAGAAGTGGCTGGAATGCAAGACGATCAGCCCCATCCCGGCGAGCACGCGCCGATAGACGCGCTCGACCGCATCGTCGGCCACTTCGTGGTGCGCTTTGTGCCCCCACCAGAACAGCACGTCGGTTTCCTCCAGCGCGGCGGCGCTCAGGCCGTGGTCCGGCTCATCGAGCGTGGCGGTGCGTGCCGTCAGTCCATGCTCGCGCAGACCGGCGGCAATCGCGCCGTGAATGCCTTCGGGGTACAGCGCGGCGACTTCAGGCTGGCGCTGTTCGTGTCGGCCCTCGTTCCAGATCGTGATTCGCGGCGTAGGTGTCATCGTCTCCATCCTGGCAAGCCTGCCGGGCGCGCGTCGCGACGCACGACAGATTTTCTTTCCCATACGCAGCAGATGTGAAGTGTTATAACTGGATAATGGCTGCGACCAGTTTATAGCAAAAGCCGTAAAACAGCTCGCCCAGACTGATCGTAAGCAAAACATCGGTTTGCGTCAACATGTCGCCGGGTTGGAGATCGCGCAGCCGCTGCTCGCACAGCGGATCGGTGACGGCCAGATCGTAGTCGGCGCCCTTCAGGCTAAAACACGCTCTGATCTGGCGATTGCCGTTGCGGTTGATTTTGGGGTAGAAGCTGATGTGGCGCGGAGTTGCTAATGTCAGCGACGCTGCGGCCGGCTGTTCGTCAAATAGCGCAGCGTCGACGCGGTCGGCGGAGTTGCCTAGGAGATCCGGCCCGGTTGTGATATACGTACGCAGCATAGCGGCGTAATCTTGCAACCGGATCGGTCGCGTAAGCAATGTCCAGCGCCGGCGCGAAATCTGCCAGTTTTCGGGTTGATACGGCAGCGGCTGGGGGCGTACAACGTCGATCGTAATGCGATCAAAGACGCGAACCTCGTCATTGTTCGTAAACCTATAATCCTTGAAGCGTAACTCGCCATAACCGTCGCGCGCAACGGGCCTTATCCATCCCTTGCCGTCGATTCGCAGTCCTGCGACGCAACGTCCGGAGTATTTCCTCGAGTTCGCCAGGCATACAATGTCGAAAGTAGGCATCGCCTGTCTCCTGAACTACAAATGGTGAATAGTTACACCTCCCCACCTCTCCTGAAGGTATTCCGCGACCAGCCGTCGATGGCAGCGTTCGGCGGTCGGCTCGCTGCACAACAACGCCGTCGGCTTCGCAAATATCTGCCGGTCGATCATTTCTTCGATGCGTCGTTCAATCATAAGCGCGCGGAAGCTGATTTCGTAATCGCTCCACGCGCCTTTCTGTTTCTTGTAGGCGTCCAGGATCTCTTGCGTGGGAGCTAAGAGCGGCTCGTGGATATACTCGGCGTTGCAAAGCTCGCGCAGGAAAAAGCGCAGGTCAACCTGTTTCGCGAACCCTGCCAGTTGCGACGAGTTGTTCAAGCGGATATCCAGAACTCGCGCAATGCCCGCGGCTCTTAGTATTCCAAAGAACTGTTCCGCTGTTTTCTTTGTAAAACCGATCGTGTAGATTTCCACGGCTTCGCCTCCTGGAGGCTGAAAAGCTGGAGTTGGAAGACGTCGGAGCGCCGCGTCGCTTCGATCTCTAGCTGCTCTTCGGTCTGGATTCTGCCGTCGCCGCGAATGTGGCAGACGTTGATTCCGCGATCGAGCAGCACGCGCCCCACAAGCAGCCTGCGGTGGCAATCGAGCGGGTTTTCTTCGCTGCACATCAGGGCGATGCGATAGTTGCGCATACCGCGTTCCAGCCGGGCGATGCCTTCCAGGAAGCGCGGCGTTTCCGCGACCAGCATATAAAGCACGCGGCCTTCTTCGTCGTAGAAGCGCTCTTCCGGCGGGCGGCCGCCCAGGGCTTCGCCCATAAACAGATATTTGACGCCGTGGGCCAGCATCGCTTGCTTCAGCGCCGGGGAGTCGAAGTGGGGCGCATATTTCGAGAAGGGGTTTGAACGTACGTCAACCAGCGCCTCGATGTGCGCCGATTTGACCAGGGCGATGAAGGCATCGATCGTGTGGTTGGAGTGACCGATGGTAAGCAGGGTATCGGGTTGTTCGGTAGATCTGGCGTTCATAGGAGGCGTCTGTTGTATTGGTTGATGTTGACGATGTCGGTTGCCGTTTGGTCGTTGATGGTCTATTGTATGGCGTTATGGTAGCACAGTCTGCGCGGCTTTTCCAGGGGGATTGTCGCCGTTTGCTCCGATCATGCAGCTCGCCCAACCTGCGTTATACTACGGGCACGATGCACTTGTCGCAACGGTTTGCCGCCGCCCGCCGGACGCGCCGACCGTTTGTGGTTCAGAGGAGGTATGTCGATGGGTCGTATCTATAACTTCAACCCCGGTCCTGCTGTTCTTCCGTTGCCTGTGCTCGAACAAGCCCAGAGCGAGTTGATCGATTATCGAGGCGCCGGTATGTCCGTGATGGAGATGAGCCATCGCTCCAAGGACTACGAAGCAATCAACGCCGATGCCGAAGCGCGGGTCAAGCGCTTGCTGGGTCTGGGCGAAGATTATCGCGTCTTGTTTGTCCAGGGCGGCGCCAGCCTGCAATTCGCGATGCTCCCGCTCAACTTCTTGCCCGCCGGGGCGACGGCGGATTACATCCTGTCCGGCTCGTGGGCGCAAAAGGCGATCGACGAGGCGACGAAGGTCGGCGCGGTCAATATCGCCGCGACGATGAAAGAAGAGCGCTATACCCGTATGCCCGCCGCCGATGAAATCGCCCTCAGCGAGCAGCCCGCCTATGTGCATATCACGTCGAACGAGACGATCCAGGGCGTGCAGTGGACGCAGTTCCCCGATGTAGGCGCCGCGCCGCTGGTCTCCGATATGAGCAGCGACATTATGTCGCGTCCCTTCGACGCCGGCAAGTTCGCGCTGATCTACGCCGGTGCGCAGAAGAACATTGGCCCGTCGGGCGTGGCGGTGGTCATCATTCGCCAGAGTTGGATCGAGCAGGCGGCGACCACGCTGCCCGGCGGCGCAACCTTGCCCGCCATTCTGCGCTACGCGACCTTCGCCAAGAATAACTCGCTCTACAATACGCCGCCGTCGTTCGCCGTCTATATGGTCAATCTGGTGCTCGGCTGGATCGAGGATCAGGGCGGACTGGCGGCCATCGAGCAGGTCAATCGGCAGAAGGCCGATCTGATCTATGCCGCGATCGACGGAAGCGACGGCTTCTATCGCGGCCACGCAGCGCTCGAAAGCCGCTCGATGATGAACGTGACCTTCCGCCTGCCATCCGAGGATCTGGAGAAGCAGTTTGTGAGCGAGGCCAAAGCCGCGGGGATGGTCGGCCTGGGCGGGCATCGTTCGGTCGGCGGCATTCGCGCTTCGATCTACAACGCGCTCACCCTGGAGGCCTGCCAGGCGCTGGCGGGCTTTATGAGCGAGTTCGTTCAGAAGAACGGCTAGACGTTTATGGGGCGAGCAGAGAATAGCTAGGCGCGCATTGTGAGGAGTGCGGGAGCCGCGTTGCCGGAATCGAGGGAGCTACCAAACGATGCTACCCATGCCGCATGTCACCCTGAGCGAAGCAAAGGGGAGGGGTCTCGGCGTTGTCTGAGATTCTTCGCTGCGCTCAGAATGACCCTATGCGGTGTCTCCCATATTGTTTGGTAGCATCACTCCCGCACTCCAGAGTTTGTCCAAACGTTATGTTCTCTCTATTGGAAGCGTTGACATCGTGCCGGCGTCGTCCGGTTACGCCTCACCCGTCACGCATATGACAGCGCTGGTTCTGGCTCTTGATTTTGGCGGCTCCAAACTGGCGGCGGCTCTGGTTGACGCCGCCAGCGGGCGTGTGGTCTCCACGCTGCGATGCGCGACGCCTGCCGACGCCGAGGCCAGCTACGCCGCGATGCTCGCCCTGGCCCGCGCCTTGCTCATCGACGCGCCCGATCATCCCCACGCCGTCGGTGTGAGCTTCGGCGGGCCGGTTCAGGCCGACGGGCGCGTGGTGCGTTTGTCGATGCACGTGCCGGGATGGAACGACGCGCCGCTGGCCGATTGGATCGAGCGCGACCTGGGCTTGCCCTGCGCTATCGCCAACGACGCCGACGCGGCGGCGCTGGCCGAGCAGCGTTATGGCGCAGGTCGGGGATTGACGCCGCTATTGTATCTGACCGTCAGCACCGGCATTGGCGGCGGGATTGTGATCGATAGGCGGATGTTTCGTGGTGCGCGGGCCTGGGCCGGCGAGGTCGGCCACCAGACGCTCGACCCGAACGGCCCGCTGTGCGCCTGCGGTCGTCGCGGCTGCCTGGAGGCGCTGGCATCGGGCCTGTCCATAGCTCGCGCGGCCCGCCAGGAGCTTGATGCCAACGAGGCGTCGAGTCTGGCCAACCTGCCGCGCGACCAGGTTGACGCCCGCGCCGTTGCAGCGGCGGCGGCGGCCGGCGATCCCCTTGCCGGTGCGGTGTGGGACGCTGCGATGGGTTGGCTCGGCATTGGCATCGCCAACGCGGCGAATGTGCTCAACCCGGCGTGCGTTGTGCTCGGCGGCGGCTTGACGCAGGCGGGCGATCAGTTGTTCGCACCGGTGCGGCGCATCGTCGCCGAGCGGGCGCTTGACCCGGCGCTGACCGTCGTCCCTGCCGCGCTTGGCGAACACGTCGGCGTGCTCGGCGGCGTGGCCATAGCCTGTAATACGCTGTGGAAAGGATGACTACAATGACGCGAATGGCTTTTGATGCACAGATTACATTTCTGCCCGCCGCCGACCTGGATGCCTGCACCCGTTTTTATGAGACGGTGTTGCTCTTGCCGCCGGTGCTCGATCAAGGAGCTTGCCGAATTTTTCGGACGTTCGGCGATGCCTACATCGGCTTTTGCCGGAGCGACGCTGCACCCACGCTCGACGACCGCCAGATCCTGACCTTTGTGTGTGAAGATGTTGATGGTTAGTATGCTCGCCTGACGACCCAGGGCGTCGCGACCGACGGCCCGCCGCGCGAAAACGCGGCTTTCCAGATCTATCACTTCTTCACTCGCGATCCCAACGGCTATCGATTGGAGTTTCAACGCTTCCTGCATCCCTTCCCGCCTGATGTGATAGACGATAAGGCGGGCGATTGAGCAGGCTCTCACGGAGGCACGGAGGCACGGAGGGCGCGGAGGGCGGTTGAGGTCGGGCAGGGGGTCGATGTTTCGTCGCGACTATCGGCTATCATTTGTCGGCTATCGGCTATTATCAGCGTTTGCGTACACCTATGAAAATTGTCATGCTCTCGAAGGCGCTGGTTGTCGGCGCGTATCAGAAAAAGCTCGAAGAACTGGCGCTTTTGCCCGACGTTGATCTGCTCGCCCTCGCGCCGCCATCCTGGCGCGAACCGCGCGTCGGCGAGATTCGGCTCGAACGGCGTTTCACCGAGGGTTATCGGCTGGAGGTGACGCCGATGGCGCTGAACGGCCAGCATCACGTGCATTTCTACCCTGGCCTGCGCGACCTGGTGAAGCGCGAACGGCCCGATGTGCTGCACATCGATGAAGAGTCGTTCAACTTCGCCACGTTTCTGGCACTCAGCGCCGGGCTGGCGGTCGGCGCGAAGTGTTGTTTTTTCAACTGGGCGAATATCGATCGCCTGTACCCGCCGCCGTTTCTGTTTTTTGAGCAGTACGCCTTTCGCAACGCCGCGCACGCCATCGCCGGCAACCGCGAGGCTGCCGAAATCCTCCGCCGCCACGGCTATCGCGGCCCGCTCAGCGTGCTGCCGCAGTTCGGCGTCGATCCCGACCTGTTCACGCCGCGGGCACGCCCGCCGCGCTCCGATATGTTCGTCATCGGTTATGTCGGGCGGCTGGTGCCCGAAAAAGGCGTGCTCGACCTGATCGAGGCGCTGGTCGGGCTGCCCGAACACGTGCGCCTGCGGCTGGTCGGCGACGGTTCAGTTCGCCCCCAGGTTGAGCAGCGCGCCCGCGAGCTTGGCGTCGCGGCGCGGGTCGAGCTTCGCCCCGCCGTCGGCAGTATAGAAGTGCCCGCCGTGTTGCGCGATCTGGATGTCCTGGTCCTGCCGTCGCGCACGCTGTCGAACTGGAAAGAGCAGTTCGGGCGCATCCTGATCGAGGCGATGAGCTGTGGTGTTCCGGTGGTCGGCTCGTCGTCCGGCGAAATTCCCAACGTGGTCGGCGACGGCGGCTTGATTTTCCCCGAAGGCGATATCGCCGCGTTGCGCGAGACGCTGCTGCGCCTGATCGACGACGCAACCTTGTGCGAGGATCTGGGCGAGCAGGGTCGCGCGCGGGTGTTGAAGCACTATACCCAGTCCGCGCTGGCCCGCCGCTACTATGCCATCTACCGCTCGATGCTCGGCATGCCGCCGCTCTAGGCTGCGGGGTATAGGCGATAACCGATATTCGATAGCCGATAGCCGATAGCCGATAGCCGATAGCCGATAACCGATAGCCGATAACCGATAGCCGATAGCCGAAAGCCGATAGCCGATAGCCGATAGCCGATAGCCGATAGCCGATAGCCGATAGCCGATAGCCGATA
>JANQID010000014.1 GCA_028282325.1 Chloroflexaceae bacterium
CCGTTGACGTTTTCTGGCCATACGTTCCTCCACACGCGATGCGACGATCCTACCAGATCTTTACTTCGCGTGTGGTCCAGTTTCTGGGGCCAATTATAAAAGACTTTATTCGGCGTTGATGGAAATCAACGATATTTTCGTTGACATACTCTTGAACATCATCCAAGTTCAACTTCTCCATTAGCTCTGTAGGTCTCCTGCTTCTCTCTAAGATTCAACAGTTGCATCTGAATGCCGGAGGTTCTTTCACGGGACAAATCGCAATAATCTGCGCTAATATCTATGCCAACATAACTTCGACTGAGTTCGATAGCAGCTACGGCTGTTGTACCAGATCCAATAAAAGGATCAAGAATAACTTCATCTCGTTTAGTAAACAGTTTTATAAACCAAGCAGGTAAATCAACTGGGTAGGCGGCACTATGATTTTTGTTATTACATTCAGTTGCCATATGAATCACATTGTTTGGATATACTATATCTCGGCCTACCCAATTAGAAATATTCTTGCCGAACCCACTGCCAACTTTGGACTCATCTCTGACTTTATCCGTTTCGCTCAGATTAGCTAACCGATCTTGCGCCCAATCACCTACAGGAACCATAACTTCTTCCTGATACATATTAAATTTCTTATGTTTATTAAACTGGAGTAACCTTTCCCAAGAATCTCTAAAACGATTAGGCCATTTACCTGGATAAGAATTTTTTTTATGCCACATATACTCTTCGGTCCATAGCCAGCCTTGCTCTCGCATTTTCAATATCAGCTCAATAACATAAGTGTGTCTCTCGCCATTTACAACCCGCTCTTTGATATTTAAGATGAATGTGCCAGTCGGTTTTAAGACACGAAGAAACTGTTCGGACTTAGGCATAAACCAGTTTACATATTCATTGGGCTTAATGCCACCATAAGTACGCTTGCGCTGATCAGCGTATGGTGGTGAAGTAAAGATAAGGTCTATTGAGTTATCAGGAAACTGTTTTAGAACTTCTTCACAATCTCCTTGAATAATTTGGTTAAGAAAGTTCATACTCTTTCTCCCTCACAATCGAACATACATTCTTTAGTATAGTCATACTTGCAAGGAAGTCAAACATTGAACAGATACTATATCTAGTATAAAATGTTGCGGCGTCGATCCAGAACCAGGCCCGCAGCGCCATCCTCTACCAAACGATGCTACCCATGCCGCATGTCACCCTGAACGGAGCCGCAGGCAGCATTCAGGGTCTCGGCATTGTGGGAATCGGAGATTCTTCGCTGCGCTCAGAATGACACCATGCGGTGTCTCCCATATGGTTTGGTAGCGTCAGTGATGAGATCAGCTATGAAGTGGGCAACGTTGATTCGGCTTGTAGACCCTGGGTTGAAGATTGCACTCCTTATCGGTGAGGGATGGATCTCGTATTCGGTGACCTGATCCTCATCGATCAGGTTGTCCGGTCGGATCGCGACCCACTGTATCGACTTATCGTTCTCGCCAATGTCGGCACACAGGTAGTCTGCAGCATTCTCGTTGTCCACAGCGAACAACGACTCTGACGTTTTGTCCTCGATCGAGGAGTTGCTGTACCAGAAGGCGTCCCGTCGCCCCCGTTGCGCCAACTACCAGGACTTCCATACCATGCGCGGCTCGTCACTCGCCAGTTGTCACTCATACAACCCCTATCGATTACCCGCTCTGCTCGGCCAGTTCGGCCAGCTCCACCCAACGCTCCATCGCCGCCTCCAGGTCGGCGGCGACCTGCGCGATGTCGTCGGCGAGGCGTTGATAGGCCTGATAGTCGTCGTCGACGCCGTTGAGTTGCTCGCTCAGCGCCGCCTGGCGGGCTTCCAACTCCGGGATGCGCGCCTCCAGCGTTTTCAGTTCCCGCCGCTCGTTGGCGCTCAAGCGGCGCGGGCCTTCCCGGCGCGGGCGTGCGGGCGCTTCCGTACGGGCGCGGCGCGGCGGTTCGCTCGTCGCGGCTGCCGCCTCGCGGGCGCGAAATTCTTCGTACAGGCTATACCCGCCGGGATATTCGCGAATCTGGCCATCGCCGGTGAACGCCAGCAAGCGTTGGGCGACGCGATCCAGGAAGTAGCGATCGTGCGAGACGGCGATAACGGCGCCTTTGAACGAGTCGATATAATCCTCCAGCACCGTCAGCGTCTGAATATCGAGGTCATTGGTGGGTTCATCGAGCAGCAGCAGGTTCGGCGCAAACATCAGCTTGCGCAACAGATATAGCCGTCGCCGCTCGCCGCCGGACAGCTTCGCAATCGGCATCCACTGCGCTTTGGAGGGAAACAGGAAGCGTTCGAGCATCTGCGCAGCCGACGCCAACGCGCCATCGGCGCCGCGCACCTGCTCGGCGGCGTCACGGATGTAGTCGATCACCCGCTGCGATTCGTCCAGGGCGGCGCTTTCCTGGTCGTAATACGCCAGATGCACGGTCTCGCCGCGCACCGCCGCGCCCGAATCCGTCGCCACGCTTCCGGCGATAATGTTGAGCAGCGTCGATTTGCCGCTGCTGTTCGGCCCGATGATGCCGATGCGATCGGCGGCGCTTACCTCCAGGCTGAAATCATCGATCAACGTGCGGTCGGCATAGCGTTTGCTCACGTGTCGCAGCTCGATCACTCGTTTGCCGATGCGGCGGGCGCCGGCTACGTCGATGTCAACCGTTCCCTGGGACGCGTCCGATCGCTGTTCCATCAGATCGTGAACTCGTTGCACGTGGGCTTTCTGCTTGGTGGTGCGAGCGCGGGCGCCGCGTCGCAGCCAGGCCAGTTCCTTGCGCAGGAGATTCTGGCGCGCTTCCTCGGCGGCGACCGCCCGTTCCTCGCGGGCGGCTTTTTGTTCCAGGAAGCCGGCGTAGTTTCCCGCATAGGTAAAGACCCGCCCGCGATCGAGTTCGATCATACGCGATACCACGCGATCCAGGAAGTAGCGGTCGTGGGTCACCAGGAACAACGCGCTGTTCATACGAGCGAGATACCCTTCCAACCAAGCGATTGTGTCGGTGTCGATGTGGTTGGTCGGCTCGTCCAGAACGATCACGTCGGGCTGCTCGATCAGCGCCTGGGCCATAGCTGCGCGGCGCCGCTGCCCGCCCGAAAGTGCGCCCAATCGCTTGTCGATGTCGTTGGCAAGGCCCAGTTGCGAGAGAATCGTGCGCGCCGCCGTTTCGGCTTCCCAGGCGTTGCGGGCATCCATATGCGGTGCCAGCTCGTTGAGCCGGTCGAGCAGCGCCGAATCGTCGGGGGTGCGGGCCAGCGCAGCGCTGATCTGTTCGTATTCGCGCAACAATTGCGTCATCGGCGATTCGCCGGCGAACACCGCGTCGAACACGCTCATATCCGGGTCGAGATTGGGATTCTGGGGCAAATAGGCGACCCGAATGCCGCTCATCCGCGTGACGCGCCCGGAGTCGGGATCCTCGACCCCAGCGGCGATGCGCAGCAACGTGGTTTTGCCGCTGCCATTCACCCCGATCACTCCGACATGCTCGCCGCGCTCGATCCCGAACGTCACATCGGTGAAGAGCGGATTCTCGCCGTACTGCTTGCTTACGGATTCAAGAGAGAGAATGGTCATCTGCTTCCCGCCAACCTACACGCGGATCGTGATGTCATTATCGAGACATGATACCAGATGTTGCGCAGGCCGGACGCTTAACAAGCATCTCATCGAACTCCAAGCAAAATCTAACATGGTTTTGATATTTCAAGCTATCAAAAGTAAGAATAACCGGGTACAATGGAAATACGCACGAATATAGCGGTTATGGAACCGCCATCAATGTCGCCCCCAGACTGGCGGGCGTTTGCATATGAGATGAAGGATACAAAATAATGCTTCCACGTAGTAACAACACGAACGGCTCTCCTCCGAACAGACCCAATTCGGGCTGGTTATCGGGGATCCGCCTTTTAATGCTGCTCCTCGCCGCGTTGATGCTCTGGAACCTATTTGCGTTCCAGTCGCAACCTGTCGCGGTTAATCTATCATATAGCGACTTTCTCGATGAAGTCCGCGCGGGCAATGTCGCCAGCGTTGAAATGACCGATCAGCGCATCAGCGGCGCGTTCGTTGATCCGATTGAGCCGCCCGCCGATTCTAACGTGAGCGGCGGAACGGCGTTTGCCTCGGAGCCGAAAAGAGTGGAACGGTTTACCACGGTCATTCCGACCAGCGGCGATGAGCGTTTGTTGCCTCTGCTTGAAGAGGAGCAGGTCGCCATCAACGCTCAGATCGAGGAAGGATCGCTGTTGTTCACGTTGCTTATATCTTTCGGCCCGGTGTTGCTCATCGTCGGCTTGCTGTTCTTTATGATGCGCCAGCAAATGCGCGGCCAGCAAGGCATTTTCACGTTCGGACGTTCGCGAGCGCGCGAGCACAGCGTGGATCGCCCCACGGTCAAGTTTGATGATGTGGCCGGTTCGGACGAAGCCAAGCGTGAACTGGTCGAGATTGTGGACTTTCTCAAGAATCCGGATCGTTACCGGCAGCTTGGCGCGAAGATACCGCGCGGCGCTTTGTTGATCGGGCCTCCGGGAACCGGCAAGACATTGCTGGCCCGCGCGATTGCCGGAGAAGCCGACGTGCCATTCTTCAGCACCAGCGCCAGCGAGTTTGTCGAATTGTTCGTCGGCGTCGGCGCAAGCCGCGTGCGCGACCTGTTCGATCAGGCGCGCCGCAACTCGCCTGCGATCGTCTTCATCGACGAGCTAGACGCCATCGGTCGCCAGCGTGGCGCAGGACTCGGCGGCGGCAACGATGAACGCGAGCAGACGCTCAACCAGATCCTGGTGGAGATGGACGGCTTTGAGGGGAACACGAATGTGATTATCGTTGCGGCGACCAACCGCCCCGACGTGCTCGATCCGGCGCTGCTGCGCCCGGGCCGCTTCGACCGCCAGATTACGGTCGGTTTGCCCGACGTGCGCGGTCGCGAGGCGATCTTGGGAATTCATATGCGCGGCAAGCCGGTGGCTCCGGATGTTGACCCCGCAATCGTCGCGCGCCAGACGCCGGGCTTTGCCGGGGCCGACCTGGCGAACCTGGTGAATGAGGCGGCCTTGCACGCCGCACGCGATGGTTCGCGCCAGATCGCGCGACGTCACGTGGTCGCCGCGCTCGACAAGATCGTGCTGGGCACCGAGCGCCCGGTGCTGATGAGCGAGCACGAGCGCACAGTCGTGGCTTATCACGAATCAGGGCACGCGCTGGTCGCGCGTTTGTTGCCGGAAACCGACCCGATCAACAAGATTACGATCATTCCGCGCGGACGTGCGCTGGGCGTTACCGAATATTTGCCCGAAGGCGATCGCTTCAACTACTCGCGGCAATACCTGATGTCGCAATTGGCCAGCCTGCTCGGCGGGCGGGCGGCGGAACAGGTGGCGATCGGCGAGATCACCACCGGCGCCGAAAACGACTTGCAGCGCGCCACGCAACTGGCGCGGCGTATGGTCGGGCGCTGGGGCATGAGCGCCGAGCTGGGGCTGCTCTTTGCCAGCGATAGCAACGAAACGCCCTTCCTGGGCCGCGAAATGGCCGGACCGCGCGAGCACAGCGAGGCGACGGCAGCGCTGCTCGACGAGACAATCCGCGCGTTGCTCGCCGACCGGATGGAAACCGCTGTGCGTTTGTTGACCGAGAACCGCGCCACGCTCGATCGACTCACACACGCGCTGCTGGAATACGAAACGCTGGATCGCGACGCTGTTGAAGCGATCATTCGCGGCGGGGATGCGCCGCCGCCGTCGTCGCCCAATGCGCCGGTGACAGAGCCGCAAGGCTCGGCGAAGGAGCGTCCGTCGCCCCAGCCGCGACCAGGCGTGCTGCCGGTCTAACGGCGTCTGTCAGAACAGGCGGGCGGGGTGATAGAATCGGTTTGAGCGGCGAGGTTTACGACGTTCGCGCCGCCCGGCGGGTCTTGAGGGATCGGGTCAGCTTCGGCCCGATCCCTCTTCACTATTTCACTGCCCTACCGTGATTATTGGTCTTCGATCCGCTGCTGTCAAAACGTTGATGGAGCAAGCTATGCCACACACCCACGCACTGAACGATCTGAAGGTCATCGAAGTCGCCGCCTACATTCCCGGCCCGGTCTGCACGCAAATCCTCGCCGATATGGGCGCGGCGGTGATCAAAATCGAGCGCCCCGGCGGCGACCCGATGCGTCATATGCCGCCCCGACCTGATCACGGCGGGGACAATCCGATCTTCACGGCGATCAATCGGGGCAAGCACAGCATCACGCTTGATCTCAAACAACCGGAGAGCGTCGATGCCTTCCGCACGCTGGCGCAGGATGCCGATATACTGGTGGACGGCTATCGCCCCGGCGTGTTGACCCGCCTGGGAATCGATCCCGCCGAGCTGCGCGCGCTCAACCCGCGCCTGATCTACTGCGCACTCTCCGGGTATGGCGCCAACAGCCCTATGCGCAACGTCGCCGGGCACGATCTGACCTACCTGGCGCTGTCGGGGTTTCTGGCGCTAACGCACGTTGAAGGAACGCCGGCAATGCCCGGCACGCAGATTGCCGATATGGCGAGCGGGTTGATGGCCGCGACCGCGATTCTGGGGGCGCTGCGCGAGCGCGACCAGACCGGGCGAGGCACATTTCTCGACATGGCGCTCAGCGATGCCGCGCTCTGGCTGATGACCCCCTGGCTGGCGGTACAACGGGGCGGGTTGGCGTCGGGGAAAGAGCCGGAGAAATTGCTATCGGGCATGCTGGCATGCTACAACCGCTATGCAACCGCCGATGGCCGGTATCTGGCAGTTGGCGCGTTGGAGCCGCATTTCTGGGCCAACTTCTGCAACGCGCTGGAGCGCCCCGATCTGATCGCCGGGCAATACGATCTGACGGCCCAGCCCGCCCTGCGAGACGCCGTCGCCGCATTGATTGTCACGCAGCCGCTGGCGCACTGGCAAGCTGTGTTCGCCAACGTCGACGCGTGCGTCACTCCGATCCTCACGCTTGAGGAAGCCGCGAACCTGCCGCTGCATCACGCGCGCGAGCTGTTTACGGATGACCTCGGCGTGCGCCTGCCTTTCGGAGGGACTCGTGAGGAATAGCTGTCATGCCTCAGCGGAGCCGAATCATATGGGGCAGCTCTTCCGGCGATGCGAAAGAACTGCCCCATAGAACCCTTTCTGCAACAGGATCAAAAATCCTTATGCCGGAAGCCACCGAGAACCGCTCCCCCCATCAATCTGGCCATATTCATCCAGGTTGGCTCCAGGGCATAGTGGGCCATATTCCTTGACAGGGTGTCATTTGCCGCTTTGTTGGTATTCAGCATATGCCCGGCGGACATGAAGCCGGCCTCGATGATCGATTTCTCGACATTCTCGTAGCACAGCAGGTTGCCGAAGTTTCCGCGACCTGAGACAAAGGTCTTACCTTCTTCATTGCCGCCCCAGGTCAGGTAGGGGCTGAGGAAGACAAAGGGCGGGATCGTATTGATGGCAATGCCGCCGTACTCCATATCAGTTACAGCCTGATCCAGAACTGCACGATGGGCTTTCCTGGTATCTTCATCGATCAGGATCATACTGCCCAGGGTGCCGAGCAACCTGGTATTACAGAACTCCACGGCTTTGGGCAGAAACTCTACGGCATTGGCCGGCACATCCAGCGGTACTTCGTCGATAATCTGGCAAAAGGCTTCGTGGCTCACGGCATAGCCGTCTTCAGCCACATCCGTTATCACCAGGAAGTCCGCATGGTTGTACTGGCCATCTTCCGGCTTCAACGTTTCAGCGTCGGGATAGTGTTGCTTGAAGCCGGCAGCAACCTTATCCGAACCGGGATAATAGGTGCCTGCCGCCGGTGTATCTTCAGCGATGGCTTTCTTCAGCTCCGCTAGAAATGCTTCGCGCTGCGGCCAATGCCTGGAGGTCACCAGCGTTTGCGGACGACCGCAGACGGCGCCGCCGTTGAGTTTGGCAACCGTGGCAATTTGCACCGCTTGATGATGCAATTCCTTCTCAGTCCAGGCTCTGTCACCGGGAACTATGATACAGGGATTGTTCCCGCCACACTCTGAAATAACCTCGGTATCAGTGGAATTCATAATGGCCTGGGCCGTGCCTGTGCCCCCAGTGAAGTAGATCCTGGTCAACCGTTTGTCCTGGGTGAGCTTCCGGCCTTCCGCGGCGCCACAGAAACTCAACGCACCAACCTCGACCAGCGGTTTCATGATCTTGGCCCACACGTCATCGGTGGCTTCATTCAAATGGTGCGGCTTGTGCACGACGACGCAGTTTTCCAGGAACATCGCCTTGATCATCTCCAGCGATGAGCTGTAGTTGCCGGCGCCCAGAACGGCAATAATACCGGCCGGCTTGGCGAGCGGATTGACCTGTTTCGGCTCGCCTTTGACACGCAGAATGTCTCTTCGGTCGGCGTACATTACCTTGTCTTTGGCATGCTGCGGGAAAACGTGGATGTCGTACAAATTGTCTCGAGCTCGGGTGATGCCGATCGGTTGCAGCATCTCGCCTTTGACCAACGACTCATACAACTCAATACAGGCAGTCACCGTGTTGGCCACCGGCACCACCGTGGCAACCATTGACTCGGCATTACTGAACAATACTTCGCCCATGAGATCGTTTTTCATCCGTGCATCGGATGCTGCCAACTCATCGGCGTAGGTCTTCATATTCTCACGAACAGCCTCGAGCAAGTGCAAACGCTCTATGGCGGGCGTTGCAGCCCATTTCTGGGGGTCGAGTCGGTCGATAGCCTCTTGTGCGCTCATCGAGTTACTCCCTGATACTTATTGGTACGTTCATCAAACACCTCGAACGTGACACCGGTCAACTCTTCTGAAACACTCCACAACTGCCGCGCATCGGCCAGGTTGTGCGATGCCGCGTTTGATTGGACAAGGATTGGATATCCAGTCATCTCCATGAAGCCGCCGGGGCCGTAGTATTGGCCGCCGCGCACAGCCGGATCGACAGCGGCTCGCAGTGTAGGCAGCGCACCCATAGCCGGGCTCTGGGTCATCCATTCCAGCAACGGTCGTAGGATCCGTACGAACCAGAGATTCTCAACATGGCGACTCAAGTTCGTGTTTGAACCACCGGGATGGGCGGCAACCGCGATGGCGTCGGCATTGATTGCCCTGCATCTTCGCTCCAATTCATCGGTAAAGAGCAGGTTGGCCAGCTTGGAACGACTATAGGCTCCATGCCGGGAGTAACCGTTTCCGCCTTCGAACATCAGGTTATCAAAATCCATGATCCCGTTTCGATGACCGATGCTGCTCACGTTGACCACTCTCGATCCGGGAGTCTTCAGCAGGTGGTTTATCAGCAAGCCGGTGAGCGCGAAATGGCCAAGATGGTTGGTTCCAAACTGGCTTTCGAAGCCATCCTCTGTCTTTGAATACGGCGTCCACATGATCCCGGCATTGTTCACCAGGATGTCCAGGCGGTCATACCTGGACGTGAACTCATATGCGAAGCGGCGGATCGATTGCTGGCTGGCCAGATCGAGTCCCATAATCTCCACCTGGGCACCGGCAATCTCAGATTGGATCTGTTCCAACGCGACTCGGGCCTTGTCCAGGCTTCGGCAAGCCAGAATGGTGCGAGCGCCCTTCCGAGCCATTTCCCTGGCTGCCTCGTAGCCGATACCGCTGTTAGCGCCGGTGACGACGATCACCTTTCCGGTCAAATCGGGAATATTCGCGGTCGTCCAGATTTCCTCGGCCTTGTTCCCACTGTTGCAATCCCTGACATATCGAGCGATAGCGAGTCCTGCCAGGCCAACAGCAATGCCGCCGATCAGGGCTTTGTTGCTCTTATTCATCAAGAAACCCTTTTACATAGTCTTCCGTTTTGGTCGAGACGCACTATAAATAATGAACGCCTGTCAGTTCTTCAGAAACCTCCCAAAAGCGCTTGAGCGCATCAGCGTCGTTTGCAGATGCATTGGCATCTGCCTCCTTGGGATAGCCGCGCATATTGAAAAAACCGGGGCTGTAGAAGACGCCGCCTCTAGCATTTTCAGCCGTCATCCCATACAGCATAGGCAACACACCCATTTGGATGTCCTGTGCCAAGAAGAGTTTTGAAAAGTTATACATCCAGGCTTCCATACGTGTACCGGATTGTTCAACACTATTAGCTTGCAGATTTCCAATAACCAGCCCCGGATGAGATGTATTCGTGATCGTATCGTATCCGGCTGCTGTCAGGCGTTTTTGCAGCTCATAGGTGAAGAAGACATTCGCCAGTTTGCTTTGTCCGTACGCATCCCAGCGACTATACGCTTTTTCACCCATCAGATCGTCAAAGTTGATCTTGCCCATCCAATTGGCGCTGCTCGTGACATTGTGAATCCTGGCTTTAGGCGTTCCGACAATCACATCGAGCAGCAAACCAGTCAAAGCGAAGTGTCCTAGATGGTTGACGCCCAACTGCATTTCGAAACCATCGGGGGTTAACTGGCGGGGGATGGCCATCACGCCGGCGTTGTTCAACAAGATGTCCAGGCGATCGTATTTAGCCTTGAAGGCTTCCGCAAAATCCCGTACGGAGGCTAGATTGCCAACATCGAGCTGCATCAAATCCACTGAAGCGTTTGGATACGCCTTTAGAATATCAGACCGGGCTTTTTCGCCCTTTGTCAGGTTGCGGGCAGTCATCACAACGACGGCCCCCTTCTCAACAAACGTCTTTGAGCTTTCAAAGCCCAGGCCGCTATTTGCTCCGGTGATGACGATCACCTTTCCGGTCAAATCAGGAATATTGGCAGTTGTCCATTTAGGCATCAAATTCCTCCTGTATTGATTGGTTCAAATGAAGATTCCCGGTAGATTGCGTACAATCTTGCGGAAACAATAGCTGCTTTAAGCTTACATACTTCGAGGGCGCTGCACACTAGCCAAACACGCCAGAGTTAAGGCGTATCACGCCAACATTGGTCATGCGCTTGCGGTGAAACGACCCGTTAGCACGAATACGTCCGGGGTTAGGCTGAGAGAGAGAATGATCGGCGATGGATTTGCGGCTTTCGGCTGCGTATATCTTCGCAAGCCGGGCTTTGTGCTGCGGCAGCCACGATCACAGAATCAGCAGGCGGCCAACGCCGACGATCAGGCCGCCTGGAAAAAACCTGACCGCCACGATGATCGCCGCGCAGGAGGCGCCTCCGCTTACGCATATATCAGCCGCCCCTTCGGCTGCGGAATTGGGCGACCCAGTTTCATACTCATCGGCACGCCCCGGCTTGTATTTCACTATTACGTTACGCGCCTGCTTGACCTGGTAAGGCTTAGCATCGCCACCCTTCGCCTGTATTGAGAATCTCATCTACGCTATCTTTGGTAAAAGAGACAGCGATGCTCTTTATGCCGTCGTCATTCGCGCCCGTTCGGGCGTCTGCCCGGTCCAGTCGCGGAAGGCGCGATAGAACGAGTTGGGGTCTTCGTAGCCCAGCAGGAAGGCGATCTCCGTAGCAGGCAAGTCCGAACGCCCAAGATAGTGGCGCGCCAGCGCCTCGCGGGTCTGGTTGAGCATCCCCTGGAAGGTCGTCTGCTCGTCGTTCAGGCGCCGCTGGAGCGTGCGCGGGCTGATCGCCAGCTTGTGCGCCACGGCATCGATCGAAGCATGCCCGGCCGGCAGCAGTTCGAGCAGAGCGCTGCGCACCCGTTCGCGCATTGTTGCGCCGGCCTCTAGTTCGGCCAGGCGCCGGCGCAGTTCCGGCTCGAAGAAGTCCCACATCTGCGGGTTGGCGGTCAGGAATGGACGGACGGCGTCCTCCGGCGCAAAGGTGATGGCCTGGCGCGTCGCCGCCTCGACCGGTACGCCAAAATAGTCCTCGAAGGTCTGCGGCGTTTCCGGAACGACCGGCGCCTCGACCCGCAACGGTTGGATCGCGTGGCGAGTGGCGAGTCGGGCCAACGCCGCCCAGAAGACCAGCTCGGTCAGCACGAGCAGCGCCGGAGGGGCAGCATCCTCCTTGGGCCAGAGATACTCCAGGGTTAGACCGGCGGGATTTTCGCTCACCGCCAGGCGCATGGGGCCGATCAGCCGCTTGTGCTGGGCGATGCGCCTTGCCGCCGTGCTTAGATTCGGGCTGCAGATCGCGGCAAAGATCGGTGGATGGAATGCTTCAAGCGAGATGACCTGGCCGATGCGCACCGGCAGAGTCGGATCGGCTGCCTCGGTCTCCAAAGCCATCCATAGCGTGAAGTATTCCTGGGGCGTCAATCCGGTTTGACCTCGTGTGAACAGGTCGTCGGGCAGTCCGGCCCGGCGCAAAACATTGGTGCGGTCGATGCCGAGATCAGTCAGTACCACAGCCCAACCCGGGTTGAGTATGTAGGTTCTGGAAGAGTTTGTCATTATTGTTCATCTACGCTGATCGGGCCTGGCGAGACAACCGCCGCACCCGACCGGCGCCTCCTGTATGGCTCTGGCTATATTAGTGAAACGCCTCTGTTTCGGCGTCAAACACGTGGATCCAGGTGTGTATACCGTAAAGCGCCGGCAGAAGCAAGAGGATATTCAGTCCAATCAGCAGCGCCATCGTTGGCAGCACAAACGTACCGGCCATAACCACCACCCCCGCCGCAACCAGCGTCAATATCGAGCCTCGATCATAAAACGGTCGCAACCGCTCCGCGACTCGGATCGACCGCATCAGCAACGCGATGCCGGCCATCGCCAGGCCCAGAGCGCTAACGAGCAACCAGCGTACGGCAGGGGGGATCGGCTCGCCGGCGTGCTCAACGACATTGAGCGTCATCGACCCGACCATCATAATCCCCATCGTCATGGGGAGATGCAAGTAGATCCAGGCAAAGACGCCGGCGCTCTGCCCCAACGGCAGTCGGTGTGAGATGAAATCGAAGTAAAGCCACCAGAGCCCGATTGCCAGCAACATCCCCAGCCCGGCCGTGAGAAAAACTGTCTCGTCGAGGTGGTGATGCTCGGCAAGTCCCTGCACCACGCCGATGATCACCTCTCCCAACACAATGATCGTGAACAGCCCAAAGCGCTCGACAAGCGAGGGTTGGAGATCACGAGTGCGCGCCAGCTCGGCCTGCACATCAGGATCGGTTGGCGGGAACACTACATTCCACAATGGGATGGCCAGGATCAACAAGAGTCCGATCGCCCACATGCCCAACTGCCAACTTTCCAGCACAAAGGCCGAAGCACCGAAGAGCAGCGCCGCGACAACAAAGGTCACCGCGTAGGGTCGTGAAAGCGGGCGATGGTGTGGATCAACGCCGGTGCGCCACCAGAGATAGCCCAGCAGGACCAGGTAAGTAGCGAAGGCCAGGCCAAAACCGGCAGCGCCCTCTCCAAAGGCCGAATGGGCAAACACCGCCATTGCTGCGACCGTGAACATCTGCGCAAAGGTGAAGACCCGCGTGCGAATATCGTTCTGGCCGTGCAGGTCGTGGTACATCGTGCCGTTGATCCAGGCGATCCAGACCAGCACGAACAGAAATGCTGCCTCAAGGATACCGGCGACGCCGGCATGTCCGGCCAGGTGATGGGAGATTTCGGCAATCACTACCACATAGACCAGGTCATAGAATAGCTCCAGGAAGCTGACCCGCCGATCCTCTTCACGCTCGCGCAGACTGCGCGGATTACGCCACCAACGACGAATAGCCGGGGTAGTTGACTGCATACATATTCCTTCTCATAGCGACGCCTTGCCGGAGTCTTTCTATGCTAAACATAGCTTGCCAACGTCTTGTTGAACATTCGATCGCCAGGCAACTGGCCCGGCGCCATCACCGGGCCGCGCCTGCGATCAGAATGTCGCGTGTTGCTCCGGGACAAACACCGTAGTCCAATCCTGACGCATACGCACCACGGTCCAGTCGGACGCCTCAGCAACAGCGAGGGCTTGCTCAGCGCCGGTCGTATAGGCGAACTCGCGTTCAGCATCGTCGTGATGGATAACCAGACGCAACGCCGGTCGCGATGGGCCGCCGGCGAACCGCAGCATCGGCACATCGCCATTCGAGTTCCCTACCGCCAGGATCGGGCGGCGGCCAACCACATGCCAGATCTGCACGGGCTTATCAGCGCCGTCAACGTGCGTATCTATCGCTGCCTGTTGCACAATTGCGCCGCCGTCGTCATCTTCCACATAGCGATAAGTCGCTGCACTGCCGATCACCCGCTCGCGAGGGATTCCATAGAACTGCCAGGAGAAACTGCGGATGAAGTCACGGCTGCTGCCGGAGACCAGATAATTGGTAAAATCGTGCGCTTCGAGCAACTGGAGCAGTTCTCGCATAGGCTGGAAGACGCAGGCCGAATACGGACGATCCAGCATGGGATGGCGTGTATGCATTACAAAGGCCGCAGCCTCCGCTTCAATCTGATCCACATGCTGGTTGTCAAACAAGGGGAGAATACCGGATAGCAAGATTTGTATAGCCCGATTATCACCCTGATAATAACTGGTAATTGCATCACGGAACCAGGCAACATCCTGTTCGTAGGCCGCCTGCCAGGGTTGCCGCATACGGAGCAGCGGATCGGAAGCGGCTTGAGCGGCCAACTTGCGCAGCAGAAAGTCTAGTTGCCCATACATCGGCTGTTCGCAGCAAAGGGTGCCGTCATGGTCGAAGACCGCCACGCGTTCGGCGGGTGCCACATAAGCGGCGTTGGACTCGTCGTTTACGGCGGCGATAAAATCAAGGATTGCCTGCCGGGGCAGCGTATTGTTCCAGCTCGGAAGGCTGTACTGCATCGCGATGCTCCTTCACCAGTCGTATCAACAGAACGCATACCCTGCCACGCTAGACCTGGCTGGCGATTAACCGATCAAACAGGCGATCACTCAGCAGCCAGCGTAAGAACAGCATCGGTCGGGCCAGCGCTCCGGCGGCATAGCGCGTTTTCGGGCGACGCGTCCGCAACGCCTCGGCGATTGTGTCAGCGATTACCGACGGCGGCGACGCATTGCGCGACGAGTAGGAAGACCGTGACGCCTTCGCTACCTTGCGTGCCAGATCGGCATAGGCAGTGTCGCCCGAACGCTTCAGCATCGGATCGACCATCACATCGTCGAACTCGGTCTTGATGATCCCCGGCTCAACGATGACCACATTGATCCCAAACGGCGCCAGTTCGAAGCGCAGACAATCCGACCAGCCCTCTAGCGCATGCTTGGTGGCATGATACCAGGAACCGAGCGGGGTGTAGATCTTCCCGCCGATCGACGAGATATTCACGATCGTGCCGGCGCGCTGCTGGCGCATATACGGCAGCGCCAACTGGGTCAGGCGCGCCAGGCCGAACAGATTGACCTCGAACTGATAGCGCGCATCGGCGATGCTGGTGTCTTCCATGGCACCGTAGGTGGCGAAACCGGCGTTGTTGATCAGGATATCGACCCCGCCCCTCTCGCTGTTAATCCGCTCGACCCCGGCGACCAACTGATCCTCGTTCGTCACATCCAGCGCGATGGGAATCGCCCCGGCCTGCGCCAGATCCTGCATCTTCTCGACCCGCCGTGCGGCGACGTAGACCCGGTAGCCTTCGCTGAGCAACTTCTGCGCGGTCGCCTTGCCGATGCCCGACGACGCGCCGGTGATCAGGACTGTTTTCATAATCAATTTCCTTATATTCTTCAATCTAGTGCATATGCCGACTGCTTTGCAAGCGGTATGCGCAGTCGCTCTCTACATGCCAGGAGTATAGCGTTGGGAGAAAGATCAAGCACTAGCGAAAGACGCCAGAACTCTCGCCAAGGACGCCACTCACACAGCCAGGGCGCAAACCCGAAATGACGCTTGTCCTCCCGGTTGAATTGTGCCGGGCTGCTGGAATAATCTCAGGCCCCACAGGCTATGAGGCATGCACCTGGCCCTTGGGCTTGGGCTCGCAAAGCTGACTCTCGGCGAGATTATAGCAGTGAAAGATTAGGGAGACTGCTCTCGTGCAGATGGCGGCGGCGGAGCGTTCCCGTTGCCGAGTCAGATGAGTCGCGGCTGGCCGGAAACACGAACTGCCAGACCCATTCACGATTGGCATTGGGATACTTGCGCTCCAGGGCATAGGGGAGCGAAACAGCACCGGCACCGCGCATCAGTTATCGGGCGAAGTGGCTGGACTTCGGTTTGACTGAAAACGGTTGGGAGCCGTTGCGATGATTTGGCGCGTACAGCGTCCACTGGACGTTCAAGCTCTTGGGGTAATACCTGATGGTAGAGAAACAGCCGTGCAGCAAGGGCTTGATTTTGGGTCGAAGCTGCGACTTGCCCATGGACTGCGAGGTGGGCGAGGAAGGCTTCAATCTCTGCGGTATGCAATGCACGAGGATGGCGCTGGTGGTGAAACAGGATAACGTGTTTCATCCAGTGCACGTAAGCTTCTTCGGTACGGATGGCATAGTGCTGAACACGCAGGGCTTGCCGAACCTGGTCGAGGAGTTTTGGTGTCTGGGATGGCAGAATAGAGAACTCCGTGCGTACGTACAGGACGCCGGACTGGAACATACGTCCTATTGTAGCAGGACTTGACTATGCAATCCAGCGGGAGTAGAATCAGCGAGCGTTTATCTGGAAGTTTCCGTATAAATGTTTATGTGGAAAGATCTATCTAATAATTGTTGGGCGGCGTCCCGCGAAGCGGAGGAGGTCAAGCGCAGTGGGTCTTCAAGACACCATCCAGCAGCTCCAACGGGATCTCCGGAGCGGCCGCTTCACGAATGAGGCCGCCGTATCCCAGGGCGCGGTCCTTCCGGTCCTCAGTGCGCTGGGATGGCCTGTCTTCGATACGTCGACTGTCGCCCCGGAGTACACGGTGGAAGGCCGGCGCGTCGACTTTGCGCTCTGCCATTCTGACGAGCGCCCCATCGTCTTCCTGGAGGTAAAACGCGTAGGTGGAGCCGAGGGCGCAGATCGCCAGCTATTCGAGTACGCCTTCCACAAGGGCGTCCCACTTGCCGTGCTCACCGATGGGCAAGAGTGGCACTTCTACCTCCCAGCTGAACAAGGGGACTACCAAGACCGCAGAGTCTACAAGCTCGACCTCCTCGAAAGAGACATCGCAGAGTGCCGCAGCCGCCTCGAGCGCTACCTCTCTCACGAAGCTGTCGCATCGGGTCGCGCGATCGAGGCTGCCCGATCCGATTATCGAGACGTCAGCCGTCAGCGTCAGATCCAGCAGGCGCTGCCTCGAGCGTGGGACAAGCTTCTCGAAGAACCGGACGAAATTCTCATGGAACTCCTCGCGGACAAGGCGGAAGATCTATGTGGCTTCAAGCCCGACCCCGACACGTGCGCGCGCTTCCTGGAGGCCAGCGGGAAGCCTTCAAGCTTCCAGCCACCGTCTCCCCAACGGAGGCCTCCCCACCAGCCTGAGCCGCCACGAACGCGCACGACGGGAGCCGGAATCGGCTTCGTCTTCCAAGGCGAGCAGCACCGAACCGGCTCGGCCCGCGAAGTCATGACCTCGCTCTTCCAGAGGCTCGCAGCGAAGGACTCCACATTTCTTGAGCGGTTCGCCGCCCGGAAGCACGGTCGCAAGCGTCGCTTCGTCGCTCGCGACAAGTTCGAACTCTACCCCCAGCGCCGTGATCTCTGCGAGAACTGCTCCTTCGAAGTCGCCCCGGGCTGGTTCATCGGCACCAATTATGCCAAGCTCGAGATCGAAAAGATCGTCAGGCTCGCATGCGAGGTCGCCGGCCTCCGCTTCGGAAGGGACGTAGTCATCAACCTCGGTGAGTAGCCCACGAGGGACGTCGCCCAACAAGGCGATGAAGCTGATACCGAGGACGCGCTCTTAATTGGCTTTGGTACCGTTCTGGCATCGATGCTCAGGTGCCGTCGCACTGGCGGTCAGCGCCCTGCCCTCGGCGCAGCTGAGCGCCCGATCCGTTGTGTGCTGAGTTTGGATTAAAAATGTATAGAGAAATTGGAGAGTACATAATTCGTGACTGGCAAATGGAAGATGCTCCATCAATCGCCAAATATGCGAACAATAGAAAAATATGGTTGAACTTGCGGGATGCATTTCCATATCCGTATAAAATTCAAGATGCAGAGTCCTTTATTTTAAGTGTCATTAAAGCGGACCCAACAACCATCTTTGCAATAGCCACAAAATCGGAAGCTATTGGCAGCATAGGCCTGATGCCCGGCAAGGATGTTCACCGTTTTACGGCAGAAATGGGATATTGGCTCGCTGAGCCATACTGGGGGAAAGGAATAATGTCCCAAGCCATTAAGAGCTTAACAGATTATGCAATTGATGATCTTAAAATGCATAGGATATTTGCAGAACCGTTTAGCACTAATCCTGCATCGGCAAGGGTTCTTGAAAAGGCAGGATTCTTATTCGAAGGAGTACTCCGTTCAAGCGTATTTAAGGATGATAAAGTCCTCGATCAGCACCTTTACAGTTTTATTGGAAAAACGGCCACACAACAAGGCTAATTCAGCCGACGCAAAAAGCCGCGCGGCTGATTAGCGACGTTGGGCAGCTTGCTCACCTTGGAGCAAAAGCTATAATGAGAAGCGAGGCCTAAACAGGTAAATGGAAAGGCGCACTTATGAATGCTAAGTGGCGTGACTACGAACTGCAAATTCACAGAACGTTTCAAAGCCATTTCCCGCATTGCACTATCACACACGATACAACAGTCTCCGGTATATATAGCCAAGTACCACGACAAATAGACGTGGCAATATAAGGGTAGTATAGAGGGGTTTAACATTTTTGGTGTTATTGAGTGCAAATGCTTGGAGAGTAATGTTGACGTACCAGTAGTAGATGCATTTATTGGCTTTAGAACCTGTCCAATATTCAAACGATGGTGATTGCGCGGTACCCTGCATTCCGAACGGGTGATAGGACGAAGTGACAGGAAACCCCTCATGGGATAGACT
>JANQID010000043.1 GCA_028282325.1 Chloroflexaceae bacterium
CTGAACAAGTGGCATGCACGCAGAGATCTACCAAATGCTGTCATTCTGAGCGCAGCGAAGAATCTCAGGTTCCAATAACGCCGAGACCCTTCCCCTTCGTGTCGCTCAGGGTCTACCAAACCATATGGGAGACACCGCATGGTGTCATTCTGAGCGCAGCGAAGAATCTCAGGTTCCAATAACGCCGAGACCCTTCCCCTTCGCTGCGCTCAGGGTCTACCAAACCATATGGGAGACACCGCATGGTGTCATTCTGAGCGCAGCGAAGAATCTCAGATTCCCACAACGCCGAGATCCTTCCCCTTCGCTGCGCTCAGGGTCAGGGTGACATGCGGCGTGTGTATCATCATTTGGTAGCTACCAGCGACGTCGAGAAGAGTAGTATATCAATAAGGAGGCTTTAGTATGCCTAGCGCAACACAAACCCGCAGCGCACAACGGGAAATGACGGTGAAACGAGACAGTGTCGAGACGCAATCCGCCGATATGACGCAGGAGATCAGCGCCGAGGACGTACGTCTGGAAATCGAAGCGCGGCTGAAGTCCGCTCTCGAAGAGGCGATGAGCAAAGCGCGCCAAGAAGTTGCCGAGCCGTATCCCTGGTGGAACCTCTACGCGATCGGCCCGATCCAGCCCGGCGCACGTATGGCCGGCTCGTTCGCGGGGCCGCTCTTGCCGCACCAGGTCATTCGCGTCAACGAGCAGGCTTATGTCGCGACTATATTGCTCCTGAACCCGTTCTACCCGGTTCCGTCGGCGGCGGAGCTCATCTCCACATTCGCGCTGCCCTACGAGGTGAACTACACCACCGGCAACCTGACCCTCTGGGCTCCTGGCCCTGCTGAACTTCAGCACACCGGCAGCGGCAGTTTTATCCCAGGGCTTCCGTTTGCGATCGATGTCTTCACCTTCCGAGCCCAGACCGAAGGTCTGTACGAGATGAACATCAGCGCCCGCATCTATGGTTGTGGACAAACGGGCGCCCCGCCCTTCTCCGGATTCGCGCGCGCCGTTGTGGATGTTGATCCCGACCTCTTCATGTTCAGCGCCCCGGGCATGCAGGTTGATCAGCCCATCCGCTTCCAGGTTTACCGCTAAGCCGTGACCGTAAACCTGTCGGGTACGGAACCACGCGACCAGGACAATCCAGGACTGGCGCGCCGCACCTGACAGGTTTTCTTACTATTATTCCTCGGAGGTGACGTAATGGCGCTTGACACACAAACGCTAGCACGTGCGCGGCGCGCAGTACAAAGGGCTGCCAGCACGTTGCTTTTTGAGAAGAATATCACCATGATCGATTTTGGCTGGCGCATTCGCGCCGGGCAACTACAAACCGACGAGTTGACCGTTCGGGTGCATGTCGCCCGCAAGTTTTCCGGCGATGCTTTAGGAATAGCCCTTGAGCGCGGCGATACGCCGGAAATTCCCCCGACCATCGGCGGCTTCCGCGTTGACATCCCCGAAGGGCATTACACCCCGCACCTCTGGTCATGGTGGAATTGGCGCCGCCCCGTCGTTAATCCGCGCTCCGAGCGCGCCGACCCGCTGCGTGGCGGAATCAGCATTTCGGATGAGCGCCACCGTTCCTATGGCACGCTGGGCGGCAAGGTGTATGACCGTGCAACCGGCCAGCCGATGATATTGAGCAACTGGCACGTGCTCGCTGCCGACTGGCGCGCCCGACCGGGTCAGCGCATCTATCAGCCGGGACGCCTCGACGGCGGGACTGCGGACGATACGGTCGCCGTTTTAACCCGTGATGCGATGGATATTAGCCTGGATGCCGCCGTGGCTCGACTGACAGGCGACCGCGATCTGATCAACGACCAGGTCGATCTGGGCCCGGTCACCGGCGTGGGATTGCCTGAGTTGGGAATGCAAGTGGCGAAGTCAGGGCGTCGCACCGGCGTCACCCACGGCATTGTTGCTGGTGTTGAAGGAACCGCCCGTATTTGGTATGACAACCTGTACCGCATTATCCGCCAGGTCGTCACGATTGAACCGCGCTGGAGCTTTGCACAGGTCAGCGATGCAGGCGACTCCGGCTCATTCTGGCTCGATGAGGCCGATAATCGCGCGATCGGGTTGCATTTCGCGGGCAGCAATGTACCGGAGCGCGCCCTGGCGATCAATATGCAATCGGTATTGACCGCGCTCGATGTGACGCTGTCCACGGAGCGTGAGCGCCCAACCACCCAGGCGTACCAACGCCGCTGGACGGGTGCAAGCTTTGACGCCGCCGTACATACCAATAGCGGACGGCGCGTCCGTTCAACAGTCGAGGTATGACTCTATGAACCAGCCGGATCAATCCTGGTGGGCCAGGGCGCGCTATGCACGCTCCCAGCTCGAAACGCAACTGCTCAATCATCCCGATGTCACGCTGATCGACATCGGGATCGATCCGCAGCGCATCAGTACAACGCCGGTGCTTCGGGTTCACGTGCGACGCCGCGATCCGGCGGCATTGCCCCTTCCTGAAGAGGTTGACGGCATTCCGGTACGCATCATTTCCGGCGACTATCAACCGCAGTTCGGCGACAGTTAAGATGAGAGGGTACAGGTGAAGTATGGCAGAGGAAAAAGCGAAAGCCAAGAAAACCCGCGAGCGACGCGAGCGCGAACATACACGACCAGACGTCAAAGCTGACACAGCATCGGCAGACGTCGAGCAAAACGACGCGCCGGTCATCGAGGGCGAAGTTGCGGAGCGCGGGTCGGACAATCCGTCATCAACACCTGGCCGCAGCGACAAATGGCAAGAACGCGCGTCATTCAACGTTGCCTTCGACTCGCTCAAAGGCGAGCGTGCATCCTGGCGCACCCGCGTCTACCACGAGGAATCCGACGAGCGCGAGCAGTGGGATGGCATCGCCGGCGAGGATTTGCTCCGTTGGATGCAGGCGACAGGCGAACTGCCGCCGCCTCCGCCCGCCGAACAGCCGGATTCGCCGCACAAAACTGCACCCGAATCGGGAGCAGCGCCGACGATACCGCCGGACGAAACTGACACCGTAAACTGGAAGCAATATGCCAGCTTCGCGCTATCCTTCGAGACGACAACCGATGCGAGCGGAGCGACAACGTGGCGCACACGTCTCTATGATGCCAAAACCGGCGAAACAGCAACAATCGCTGAAGTGACAAGCGGTGTGTGGAGTCGGTGGGTCATCGAACATGCTCAAATACCAGCGGATGTGATCGAGCAGCATGAGCCTGATGTGCATCCCGCGCCCGATGAGTTGCTTGGCGTGTCCAACTCCCAGATCGACATTCTTGATGTGACGGTGTCCAAACAAGAAGGCGCGCCGGGGCAATCCGCCGACCGCCTGGTCGCCGAAGCGCAATTCAGGCTCGCGTCCGATCAGATCGGCGATGCCCAGATAGAGCGCTTGCCGTGCTTGATCGAAATGCACGCCGTGGCAGTCGATGGCGGCGCCTCACGGTTGCTTGCATCGGCGCGTGAACAACTTCGCCAGGAAGGCGAGATCTTCGTCAGCCGCCAGGAGTTTCCCATTCCCGACATTGGACGCTATGAACTCCACACGCTGATTGTGGCGCTTCCGCCTTATGATATGATGGCGTTTTACGAGGGACCGATCATCAATGTGGTTGCTTGATAGCGCGGGAACCAGATCGTATGCAAACGCCGAATGAGAAGCGGAGCGCAGCATACGATCAATCCCGATGTGGTTTGTGAGGAATATTGCGAGACTTGCGCAATTAAAGCAGCGGCCCGTTCCAGTGCCGATCCAGACCCGAACGTTGCAGCCATTGCACCCACGGGCGCAACTCATCGGTCAGCATGTCGGGGCCATACTCCAACGAGTCGTTGGCGAGCGGATCAATCATACCGGAATGCTCGGCGTCTATCAGATCAGCGGGGAGCTGTTCGGCGCGCCGGGAACCGCTTCTGGCGCCGGTATGCACGGCATTTGCATCGCCGGGATTGAGGATCATTTTGTGGTGGTGCGGGGGCCATTGCAACAGGATACGTCGTTCGCACACAGGGCAGCGCCACTCTTCGGCGCCTGAGGAGTAGACAGTCGTGAGATGCATTTCATGATGTGATTCGTTAAACATTGGTTAAACCTCCTTAGCGTACCATAATAACAGCAGCAGTAACATTTGCAAAGCGGCAATGAGTACTGCACGAAACAACAGAAAGTACTGGGTCAAGTCAACAGATACAAGATGATAGTCGGAAGGTCATTGCTAAGGGCAATGGTAGTTGGCGACGATCTTTCTGGGTTTGCTCAAGCATGCTCGCTCACATCAGGCGAGCGTTTTTTGATTCCCGTTGTATGCGCGCCGGACAAGTCGGGTATGATAGGAGCTGAAGCAGATATTGCGCGGATGATGCAAGGAGCGAGGCAAGCAGTGATAGCGGCAATGCATTCAGGCGTTCGACCGGTTGTGGAGAAGGTTATGGCGGCAGAGCAGATTCCGGGTATGGTGGTCGCGGCGGCGATTGGCGATCATCCCGCCGCCTATCTCGTGGTTGGACAGGATGCCGTCGCCCGCCCGTTGGCGCCCGATGCGCTCTTCCCGGTCGCATCGGTAACAAAGCTGGCAACGGCGCTCGCCGTGCTGCACCTGGTTGACGCCGGCGCGATCGAACTTGACGCTCTGTTAGCACGCTACGCGCCCGACGCACGCGCCGCCCAGAATAGCGTGACCATACGGGCGTTGTTGAGCCACAGCGCTGGATTGCCGCTTGATCTGCCGAACGGCGCCGCGCCTTATGCGCCAGATCTCGATTGGCCAAAGCTGGCGCAGGTATGCCTGCAAACGCCCCTCGATCATTCGCCGCGCACCCGTGTGCAATACGGCAATGTCGGCTACGGCCTGCTGGCGATCATCGTCGAGCGCGTAACCGGGCAGCCATTCGCCGCCGCGCTGGACGCGCTCGTCCTCACACCGCTTGGCATCGAGGCATATCTGGGATCGGAAACGCCCCGCCCGCCGGCGGCGCTGGCCGGAGTGCGCAGCAACCATGCCGGAACGTCGCTCGAACCGTTCAACTCAGCCTTCTGGCGTTCCTTGATGCTGCCCTGGGCCGGCATAACAACGACAGCGGCGGGAGCGCTGGCGCTCGTCCGCGCGTTTGGCGGTCGCCCGGACGATTTCTTGCACCCTGCCACGCGCGCCGAGGCGATCCGCGACCAGGCCGGGGGATTGGAAGGTGGTTTCCTCCCGCCACTCGACTGGGATCACTGCCCGTGGGGATTGGGGCCGGAATTGCGCGGCGACAAACGACCACACTGGACGCCGCCTCAGTCCAGCCCGGCTTCGTTCGGACACGTCGGCGCTTCGGGCAGCCTGGCCTGGTTCGACCCGCCGACCGGCGCCGCCTGGGCGATCCTCGGCGCACGCACCAACGCGAGCGGCTGGATGCAACGCGGCGGCACGGCGATTGGCGCAGCGGTGTTGCACGAATGCGCCGGATAGCCGTCACATCCGGATGCAGTGCCAGAGCTTCAGAATTTCTACCGCGCAAACTCCAGACGCATACCCATGCGCCGATCATCGAGCCGCCCCTGATGATACGCCAGATGACCGGATACGATAGTCGCCGCGACCGATGACCGGAACGTATAGCCGGCGAACGGCGACCAGCCGCAGCGATAACGAATGTTATCCGGGCCGACCACAAACGGTGCGTTAAGATCGACCAGCACAAGGTCGGCCCAATAGCCCTCGCGGATAAACCCGCGCTCGGCGATCTGGAAACGCTGCGCCACGGCGTGACTGGTTTTCTCGGCGATCAACTCCAGACTGAAGACGCCATCGTGGTAATATTCGAGCAGCGCGACCAGTGCGTGCTGCACCAGCGGCAAACCCGACGGCACGCGGAAATACGGCTGGCGCTTCTCCTCAAGTGTATGCGGCGCATGGTCGGTTGCGATGATGTCGATACGCCCATCGCGCACCGCCTGAATCAGCGCCGTGCGGTCATCGTGCGTCTTAATCGCCGGATTGCACTTGATGTATGTCCCGCGAGTCACGTAGTCACTATCGTCAAACCACAAATGATGAACGCACGCCTCTGCCGTGATCTGCTTCTGGTCAAGCGGCCCAGTCGCGAAGAGATCCAGCTCGCGTGCCGTCGTGATGTGTAAGATGTGCAGACGTGCGCCGTGCCGGCGAGCCAGATCGACGGCGAGCGATGACGAGGCATAGCACGCTTCTGCACTCCGAATCAGCGGATGACACGACGGTGGTGCATTATCACCATAACGCTCGCGGAAGATCCGCTCATTGGCGGCGATCATCGGCGTATCTTCACAATGTACGGCGATAAGTGTCGGCGCATCAGCGAAAATATGCGCCAGTTGCTCCGGATCATCAACCAGCATATTTCCCGTCGATGATCCCATAAAGACCTTGACGCCACACGCCGCACGCGGGTCAAGCGCCTTGATCATCTCCAGATTATCGTTCGTCGCGCCTAGATAAAACGAATAATTCGCCAGCGACTGAGTCGCGGCGCGTTGAAACTTGGCCTCCAGCCGCTCCAGCGTGGTTGTTGGCGGCTGCGTGTTGGGCATTTCCATATAGGTCGTCACGCCGCCTGCAACCGCAGCGCGCGATTCGGAAAATATGTCAGCTTTGTGCGTCAGACCCGGCTCGCGGAAATGCACCTGGTCGTCGATCAGGCCCGGCAGCAGAACGTTGCCCGCTGCGTCGACGACCACATCGGCGGAACGCGAAGCCAGATCGCCGCCGACCTGAGCAATGCGGCCATGCTCGATGGAGACATCGCCGGTACGGATTGAACCTTCGTTCACGATCGTGGCATTGAGAATCAGAATTCGCTGCATCGGGTCGTCCCTAATTTGCAAAGCAATATTGCAAAAAACGCGGACAAAGGGCTTGACTCTTGGTACGCAGTGTACTATACTTTTATAGTAGTTCGAAAGTAAACTACTAATAACAGAGAAAAACTTTTGAAAGTATCGATGGCGACGGATATGGATTTGATTGCACAACTGGCGGCGCTGGGGTTCACCGATTACGAGGCCAAAGTTTACATCGCCTTGCTGCGTGAAAACCCGGCGACAGGTTATCAGATAAGTAAAGCCTCCGGCGTACCTCGCTCGATGGTCTACGAAGCGCTGGGGCGGTTGGAGGCGCGCGGCGCAGCGCTGAGAACATCCGAAGACAGGGTTTCGCTTTACCGACCGATCGCGCCTGATACAATGCTTGACCGCTACGAGCGCGAGATGAGCGACTCGATCTCTTCGCTGCGCGTTAATCTTACGCCGCTCTATAACCGGCAGGACGAAGGCCGACTATGGAATTTCGGCGGACGCAACGAGGCATTGAACTATGCATCCGAGATGATTGCCAATGCTCAGTACGAACTGATGCTCGTGCTGACCGATCTTGATGTCGTCGCCTTGCGGTCGGGGTTGGTCGGCGCTCACGAACGTGGCGTTGAACTCGGCGTCATGCTCACCGGCCAGGCTAACTTCGATCTCGGTCAGGTCATACGCCATCCGCCGCGCGAGACAGAACTGCATCGCATGCAAGAGACGCTGATTGTGGTCGTCGATGAACACGAATTTCTGATTGCTAGCGGTCACACGACAACCAATGCGACCGTAACGACAAACGCCAATATGGTTATGATCGCCCGCCAGTTTATCTGGATGGAGCTTTTCGCACAGCGTATTTTTGCCCGCCTCGGCGATGATCTGCTCGCGGTTCTCAACCCGGAGGATCGCCAGGTTATTCACTGATATGGACTCTGAAGAATCTATGACAACTTTGCAACGCACTGAACCGCGGGTTCGTACAGGTCTGCATACACATCTGAATTATGCCATCATCGAACCGTTGTTCGTCACCCTTACGCTCATCGGCATCATTGTCGGGCTGCTACTGGAATATATCGGAGCCGCGCCCGACGTACTACTGGCCGTTCATATCGCGACATACTTCTTCGGCGGATTTTACGCGACGCGCGCGATCATCAAAGCGCTGCGCGAGCGGACGATTGAAGTCGATCTGCTGATGGTTCTGGCGGCGCTCGGCGCGGCCTATATCGATGCCTGGACCGAGGGCGCGATCCTGTTGTTTTTGTTTTCATTGAGCAACGTGCTGCAAAACTATGCGATGGATCGCACGCGCAAGGCCATCAGTGCGCTGATGAATCTACGCCCCGACACAGTGAATGTGCGACGCGGCGGCGAACTAACGACGCTGGATTTAGAGAACGTTCAAGTCGGCGACATTGTCGTATTGCGACCCGGTGATCGGGTGGCACTCGACGGTGTGATCGAGCAGGGCGGCGGAAGCTTCGATGCATCGTCGATCACCGGCGAATCGCTGCCGGTGTACAAAACCGTCGGCGCGCAGGTATTGGCCGGTACGCTCAACCAGACCGGCGCGCTTGATATACGCATAACCAAACCGGCATCCGAAAGCGCTCTGGCACGGATTATCGCAATGGTGAGCGAAGCCCGAGAGCGTAAAGCGCGCTCGCAAACCTTTATCGACCGCTTTGAGCAGTTCTACGCACTCGGCGTGATTGTGACGGTTGGGTTGTTCATCGTGCTGATGCCGCTGCTGTTCAACGTCAACTTCAACGAAAACTTCTACCGCGCGATGATATTGCTCACCGTGGCGTCGCCCTGTGCGCTGGTGATCAGCGTCCCGGCGGCGTTGCTCAGCGCCATTGCCAACGCGGCGCAGCGCGGCGTGTTGTTCAAGGGCGGCGCGCATCTGGAAGAGTTGAGCCAGGCGAAGGTCGTTGCATTCGACAAAACCGGCACGCTCACGTTCGGTAAGCCGGAAGTCACCGACATTGCGCCGCAGCCAGACGTAAGCATCGACGAATTGCTGGCGGTTCTGGCACGTGCCGAGCAGCCGAGCGAGCATCCAATCGCCCGCGCAGTGCTTGACTATGCAACTCGCCAGGGTATCGCCGTCGAGGCGCCGGAGCAGTTCGAGGCTATCACGGGACGCGGCGTGCGGGCAATGTGGGACGGCGAGATTACTCTGGTTGGCACGCTCCGCCTGATGGTCGAGCAGGGACTGGATGTGCCTGATGATGTAAATGTCGAGATTGATCGCCTGATGGAAGCCGGACGCGGAACCATCCTGCTGGTGAACCGCGGCGGTCGCTGGTTGGGCGTCGTCTCGGTGATGGATCGCGCGCGTCCGGATGCCGCCGCGAAGATCGCCGCGTTGCGCGAGGCTGGTGTTGAACATATCGCAATGCTGACTGGCGACAACAGGCGGGTGGCCGAGGCGATGGCGCGCCAGCTTGGTATTGATGAGACATATGCCGAATTGTTGCCCGAAGACAAATTGCGAATCATCGAAGAATTGCGCCAAAGCCACGGCAATGTCGTGATGATCGGCGATGGAGTGAACGATGCGCCGGCTTTGGCGACGGCGAACACCGGTATCGCGATGGGGGCTGCGGGAACCGATGTAGCGATGGAAACCGCCGACGTGGTGTTGATGTCCGACGATCTGGATATGATCGGCTACGCGATTAAACTGAGCAAGCGCGCCCGGGCAATCGTGTGGCAAAACATCGCCTTCGCGCTCTCGGTGGTGGTCGTGCTGGTCGCGCTGACGCTGACGATTGGCATTCCGTTGCCGGTAGGCGTGGTCGGACACGAAGGCAGCACGATCATCGTTGTACTCAACGGTCTGCGGCTGCTGGCGCACCGCGAGTGACGCGGAGCGGTTGCTCGATCTTGCTGAACATGTGTGTATAGGCGCATATGCGCTCCTATAGCGGGCGGCGAGAATCTGCTTGGATTGCCGACGGGTCAGGTCATTCCTGGCCCGTTGTGCATATGCGACCAGAGCCAGGACAATATGCGCCACACATAGCGCAAGCGCTGTCTGGAGAAATGCTATGAGCGCCGGATGAAACATACGCCGTCTCTAATTTCGTGGAAATACCGTTTCTCCTGTAGCATAATCCTGGCGTGTGTATTTGTCAAGGCATGCCTGATACTCATACGTCTTTGTGTGAAGGCTGACCTTAAATATCAAAACAATAATGCTGCGCTGTAGCGCTATACTTATGGTTGCTACCAAACAATATGGGAGACACCGCATGGTGTCATTCTGAGCGCAGCGAAGAATCTCTGATTCCCACAACGCCGAGACCCTTCCCCTTCGCTCCGCTCCGTTCAGGGTGACATGCGGCATGGGTAGCATCGTTTGGTTGCGTATCCTGGAGCGCGTACAAAAACACACAGGCGATGGGAAACACCCCATCGCCTGTGTGTGCATCGCCCCGACGAAGAATGCGCCGGGCGCTCAACCGTCCTTAATGAATGATAATTGGCAAGAAGAGGCGCTCGGTTGCTTCTGGATCGAACGTCCGCGTCGCCGGGCCATACCAGTTGATGGAGCTATCCAGCTCGACCTCCTGGAGCCAATAGCTGTAGGTTTGCCCTGACGTAACACTATTGTCTAGCCAGACATACGTTGCTCCGCTTGTCGAGCTTCCTTGCGCCAGAATTTCGGGCGAGACGCGCACCGCATTTGCACGGTTGGCATCCGGGCTTCGATAGACATAGAAGCTCCGCGTATCGAGCTCGATGTTGGTCGCCCAGCGAACGGAGATTCCCTGGTCATTCATCGTGGTCGTAAACTGCGTCAAATGCACAGCGGTGGGCGGACCGCTGCCGGATGAAGTCACCGGCGTGCGCGTCGGATCATCCGGCGTCGAGCGGGTGTCGGGATCGTCGGTCGGCACATCGGTGAAGTTACTGCCGCTGACGACGCCCTGATTGACAACCTCGGTTACGTTATCCGGGAAAGGCGTGTTGATAGTGACGCGATAGGTGATTTCCGCCACGCCTCCGCTTGCCGGCAGAACGCCGACATCCACCGTGACCGGCGGTGCGCCCGTATTGCCGCTGGTAATTGTACCTTGCGAGGTCGTCACCGATCCGGCGACTAGAGTAGTATTCGCATCGGGCGTATCGGTAAAGACCACGTCGAGCGCGTCGGCAGGACCGCTGTTAACGATCCTGATTGTGTATTGTAGTACGTCGCTGGGATTCACTACGCCATCACTGTTATTATCGACAACGAGATTGCTGCGCTTCGTGGCATCAACATCCGGTTGAGATGAACCGATCGTCACATCTTCATTGGGACTGGAAGACGGATCATAGTCCTCGCTGGTTGTGCCATCCGCTGTAGTTCGCGTCGGGTCTGTATACTCGGCGCTGGCGGGGTTTTGATATGTACCATCGGGAACTGTATTCGCAATATCGACAGTGAAGGTTATCGATATCTGACCGCTGCCGGGAATATCGAACGTTCCCCACTGCGCCGTCGTATCGCCAGGCGTCGGATCAGACGTAGCTGTGCGTACCGCACCGCCAGTAAGATCAATGCTGGTCGTGCTAGCATAGGTAAAGCCCGCCGGCAACTGGTCGGAGATTTCAACGCCGATCGCTGTGCCGCGTCCGGCAGCATTCGATACATCGATAATGTACTGTGCAGTCATGCCCGGAGTCCGGGTTACGTTTGGTGTTGTCGTGCGTTTGGCAATGGTCAACTCCGGCAAACATGCCGCCCCCGATATGCCGGTGGAAATATCTGACGGAGTGACGGTTTGTACCAGGCCATCTTGACCAGGAGTCGCTCCGAAATCGTCGTTACTGGTAGTTGAGACGCCATTCGCACCGCCGACGACACTCGTCGTGATTGAGGCGTCAGAGACGTATACCACACCGCCGCCGCCGCCGCCGCCAGGCCCGTGGCGATTAATCGATCCAGAACTTGATAGCCAGGCATCGCCGCCATCGCCGCCGTCTGCATTAATAGTTAGCCCGCCAAGACCGCCGTTCTCAGCAATGACCACAACGCTGCCGCCGGCGCCGCCGCCGCCGCCGCCGTCCTGGTCAACATCCAGGGCGTTGGCGCCATTTGCATTGATGGTCCCGTTGCCGGTTACGGTTCCTGCGCGAATCATGACAATGCCGCCGCCCGGTGCACCGCTACTATTGATCCCCTGATTACCGGGTGTACCATCATTTGTGGTGCCAGCGCCGCCACCGCCGCCGAGCACAACACGGGTGGCCGCAGGAGCATTGAATACGCCGCCGAAACCTCCATCATCAAGCGATGAATTCCACGTAAATCCGCCCTGACCGCCAGCGCCGCCGTTGCCGCCGCCGCCGCCGCCGGAGTTCTGATCGTTACTTGCCTCATTACCATCACGTCCGCCGCCGCCTGCATTGCCCGGAGCACCGCGGGCGTAACTACCGTTGGGGTAGCCTTCGACGCCGGTATCAACCGGAGTCGTACCGCCTTCATAGACATAACGTGGCGTTCCGGCAATGCCCTCGCCTTTTGAGCCATTAACATCTTCTGTAGCAGGCGTACGGTAGTCGTCGGTAATCGCAGCCCCACTGAGCTGTCGCCCGGCGCCGCCGCGGAAGCCCAGCCCATCGACATCGGCAGTTCTGCCGTTGAGTGTAAGTGTGCCAGCAATATCAACAGCGAGAACGCTGCCGGTCTGGCCATCCCAGGGTGCAGCAGTGAGGTTGGCGCCAAGCGTTGCGCTTGAATATTGCGGGACGCGCACTACCTGGAACCGGCGCTGACCTTGCGCTGTCGTCGCATCGGCGTCGGTGTAGGCATTCACCAACCCGCTGCTAATATTCAACACGCCGCCGCCGAGCGGTACGTCGTTGGTTGCCACTACATACTCATACAGACCCGCATTGTTCAGATCAGTTGCTCCGCTGGCCGGAGCGCCTGCAGCACCATCGCCATACGCATCGGTATCGGTCGAGTCAATTGCGGCATCCTGCATCTGGATGACCAGTAGCAAATCACCAGCGGCAATCGGTGTGGTTGCGCCTTGCGCCGTACCCAAAGTGATGGATGTCGCACCGGCTGTGACGGTAGCTTCGCCAGGATAGTATGTATTGACGATGCCGCTCAGGTCGCTTATCGGACCATCACGGCCTGGAACGGCACAGACATCGCTTTTATCAGCCAGAACCGAAGATGTGACATTGATGTTCGATAGGGCTAGAAATACCCAAACCAGAGCAAACACGATGAAACCGACAAGCGGAAACCGAACTCTTTTGAATGTAAACACTGCTTTTTTCCTTCCGACCGATGATGACATGCTGCCGAGATTCTGGGATGCTCGGAAGTGTCGTACGATGGTGTCGTGATATTGGAAAGCTGACGACATAGCATATCAGGTGCAACTGTGTCGAGACACTATCTGCTTTCAGTCTGATCGACTCCCTAACCTCTTAAATACAGCACCTGATACTGTATCGGCTAATGTACGACGGCTTCTTGAATATTACATAAAGATGGCAAGCTACATTCTTGACAGTTTTGCTACCATGCTTGCGTGTACTATATTCCTGGTAAAACGCCTGGCTCAGTAGCATTGGAACGAAGCGTACGCGATATTATAGAGGCCTTATATGTATTTTTGGAAATGAATGATAATGGGACTACATAATAGCATACTACTCTGGCGTATTCAAGAGTTGTCTTCTTCATACTGCTTAGTCATTCGGCGATATACTACTAACCAGTATAGTTTATTTGTGGAATGTAGTATTTCTCAATAATTTGTAAACCAAATTGAAATTCAATATTGTCAGGTTTGCCAATAGGCATAGTTGCCGGAAACTGCTATTCTGCGGCTGTATGGCCAATAAAGCCGGCTTAGCAATAACGGCTGCGTCGGATCACTCACGTCAAAAATCTGAAGCGCGCTGTTTCCGCTAAATGAGACGTATAACCGGTCGTTGATGACTTGAACATACGTCGCATTGTCAAGCGTGTCCAGGTCGCCAATGAGGGGCGCAAGCAACGATGGTATAATGACTACGCATATTTATGCCGGGATCTTTGGGGACATCGCTGCTCTGCCCGATAGACAAGAGTTTGAACCAGCGTCAAGAAAGCCACTGACCCTGTTCCTTCCACGTTTATTCGCGGCGCATGCCCGCACGATTGCCCTGATACCTGCGCGACGATTACCGAAGTGCGCGAAGGCGTGGCGGTGCATTTCGTCGCCGATCCGCGACATCCCGTCACCCAGGGCTGGCTATGCGCCAAAGTGCGTCCCTACCTCGAACGCGTCCCCCGATCGGCTGTTGCACCCGCTGTGCCGCGTCGGACCCGAGGGCAGCGAGCAATGGGAGCGCATCACGTGGGATGATGCGATCAACGGTATTGCCACGCGCTGGAAGGCGATTATTGCCGAATACGGCGCCGCCGCGATTTTGCCATTGGGGATATGGTCATCGTCGAAAACGCACGCGGTCGATGCATCCTGCGCGCTGTTGTGACAGACGATATGCTGCCGGGTGTTGCAGTCGCGCCCAAAGGCCAATGGACCCAACACGCGCCAGGTGGGCGCAACATTAACTGAACCAACCCCGACGCGCTGGCCGATCTTGCGGGACAAAGCACATTTCACAGCAATCTGGTTCAGATCCGCCGAGACTTGTAACCAGATCGCTAAAAGATGCATCTTATGAGAAAGGAGCAGCGCTTGACTGGCCTGCAAATACATCTCAGCATTTACGACGACGAAAAACAACTTCTTATCGGGCTCCAGCGCGGCGACAACGACGCTTGCACGTGCTTTGTCAAACAATTCGCGCCCTTGGTTTACACCCAGGCTATGCGGATGGTCAACGATCCCGATGAGGCTGAAAGCATCCTGCAGACCACCTTTATCAAAGCGTGTGCAAAGATCGGCGAGTTTGAAGGACGGAGCGGACTCAGCACCTGGCTCTATCGAATTGCAACCAACGAAGCATTGATGTTCTTGCGGCGTCAGCAAACGCCACGCGTGTCGATCGAAAAAGTGGATGAAACCGTCCAGCCCGGCGATATGCCGCACAATTTGAATGCCTGGCCGATTGACCCGGCGCATCAGGTGCTTGATGGGGAAATTCGAGCCCAGTTAGAACTGGCGTTGGTCGAGCTTCCTGAGAACCTTCGTCTCGTGTTCATTCTGCGGGAAATTCAGGAGTTGAGCACTGAAGAAACGGCAATCACGCTTGGATTAAGCATTAGCGCGGTTAAAGTGCGTCTGCACCGCGCCCGGCTTCGATTGCGCGAGTTGCTGGCTGATTACTTCAATAGTGAAGGAGACGCTCAATGATCAAGTTCGATCCTCAAAACACAGCAGAGTGTCTGGATATTCTGTCACAAATGAACCAATATGTCGATGGCGAGCTTGCTGCCGAGATTTGCCACGATCTCGAACAGCACTTGAGCGAATGCCAGGATTGCCAGGTCGTTTTTGACACGCTTGCCAAGACGGTCAAACTCTATCGTTCACTTCACGACACTCCATTGGAGATGCCGACCGGCGTGGAAGAACGATTGCTTAAACGACTAAATCTGAACTGAATAGCTTACCAGTTACGTTAACAATTGCTGTACTTATTGCCTCGATGGAGCGTAGTGAACGACACACGCTCCATCAATATCAATATCGATAGTTTTGGTCAAGTTCGCGCTCCAATAGTCAGCGATGAAGGTTCAGGGACGATTTGTAACCTCTGACCTCTTTATTGCATCTTATAACCGGGTTAGAAGGTTCGTGATGTTGAGATTATGAAGGAGCGCCTGAGATGATTACACCAAACGAGGGAAGCACGGATCGCATCGCTCGTATCGCCATTGGCCTGATCCTCTTTGCCGTCGCTCTCATCTTCCTTTCCGACATCTAGCAGTAGCTTGTCGCCGCGATTGGCGTTATTTTGATGCTCACCGGTGCAACTGGCTTTTGCCCAATGTATGTTTTGCTGCGCATCAGAACGACGCGAGAGTCTTAGCAACCGTTCATAGTGACTGGCCCGATTCGCTGAACGCGATTTGAAGACGAACATATAAACCCTTAACCGGCGCGCACGTAACCGAGAGGAGATTTTATTTATGGCGCTTCTTAATGACAAAGATCGTACCGCTGTGCAGGAGCAGCTTCGCGAGGTTATTCAGACGCCTGTACAATTGGCCCTTTTTGTGGATCAGAATAACTGTGAATATTGCGATGTCACCCGCGAACTGCTGACCGAAGTTGTCAACCTGCACGATGATCTGCAACTGACTGTATATGATATGCAAGCCGATGCCGACCGGGCAACGGAGTTGCAGGTCAACAAAGCGCCGGCAATCGTGGTATTGGGTGGCGCCGAAGGAACGAATTACGGCATTCGCTATTATGGCATTCCCAGCGGCTATGAGTTCGCAACTCTGCTCGAATCGATCCGCATCGTCGGAGGCGGCAGCGGCGATCTGCAACCCGCAACGCAATCCTATCTCAATGATCTGACGACGCCGGTACACTTCCAGGTCTTTGTCACGCCGAGTTGTCCGCATTGCCCGCGGGCGGCGGTGCTGGCTCACCGCATGGCCTATGCCCATCCGAATATCACTGCCGATGTGGTCGAGGTTACTGAATTTCCCGAACTGGGCGATCAGTATGCGGTGATGGGCGTGCCTTTGACCGTTATCGAGGAAGAGGTTCGTGTCGAAGGCGCCGCCCCGGAGCCAATGGTTCTTGCCCGCTTGAAAGAGGCTGTGCAAGCCCGTATGAGCCAGCGCTCCGCCTGAACCTTAAACGCGGATTTCAACCTCATCGCGACATCGAGCTTCGGCGTTATCAGAGGTGAAGTCACGAACCCTGTCGGTAATCCATTGCGCGGCGTGCGCGTCGTTGTGCATGAGGTCACCAGCGGATCGGAAGCTACCCATCGCTGGACCTTAACCGGCATCCGCGGACGTTACCAGATTCGCGTACCGGCGGGCGTGTACCAAGTCTTCGCCCACGCTGGCCCCAGCAATCCGGCGAGCCAAGCGAACCTGATCGAACCGCAACCGCAAATGGTAACGCTCGGTGCGAGCGCTAACGAAACCGTCGATCTCCAGTTTCGTGCCAGTGACGCGATCATCGCTGGCAGCGTCACCTACTCCGACACGGCACACAGCGCCCTTGTGCGTGCACGATCCGAGGACGGGGCAACCGTTCACGCTCTTGCCGGCGAAGATGGAGCCTACACGCTGCGGCTCCGATCAGGGATGCAATGGACGCTGCAGGCGGTCTCATCCGACGATGATATGTTCTTGCGCAGCGCTGAGCTGACGATCACGCCCGCTGCATCGTCGACGCCCCAGCCAGTAGACGATCTCGAACTGGTTGCTGCAGCGCCCATTCCCGAAAGCCGGGCATTCATCTTTGAAGCCGATGAGCCGCACATCTTCACAATGTCTGATGACTCGGAAGTGCAGGCGCCGGCCGGCGCCTTCGCTCCAACCGGCACGATAGCATTGACGGTGCGACCATTGCCGGAATTGGAGACCGTCGGCGATGTGAAGCCGGTGAGCTTCGGCTATCGCTTACATGCCTACGACAGCGACCGCCGTCCGATCACCCAATTCCTCCAGCCGGTCACGCTGGTGATACCCTATACCAACGACCAACTTGCGGCGCTGGGCATCACCGCCGATCAACTTGTCCCCTCGTACTGGGACGAAGCCAGCGCAAGCTGGAAGGCTGTCGATAACGTCGTTGTCACCCCCGATGGCGATGGGGGCACGGTCAACATCACCGTCGAACACTTTACCGACTTCGCTTTGCTCGGCAGTTCAAGCAGTACAGTATACCTCCCAATAGTCGCCCGCTAACGCCATTCCAATCTTGTAGCCGCCTACCTGGATGGATAGTATGCGTCTGTCCGGGTAGGCTTGCGTTTGCAGAAGATACCGCCCGAAAAGCGCGTAGCTACGCTTAATAAAGACGTAGCTACCAAATGCGGTCATTCTGAGCGCAGCGAAGAATCCCTGGCTCCGAGGTCGAGACCCTGAGCAAAGCGAAGGGTCAGGGTGACATGCGGCATGACTTTGGTCGTTTGGTCGCTGCTCTCGATGGGTGCGCCCGAAGATGAGAGGGGCCTACCCGTTTGAGTAGGCAGCCAACTATCCCTATAGAGAGGATGGAAACTCCCTGCTCTGGTGATATAATTCACAACCGGCTTTGATATGCTATAACTAGTTCATTAACTGCATCGTGTTTGTGAGTTGCGGCATTTAACATCTTCTCAGCATTCATTTCAAACGAGCATGTTCGTTGCCATGACTACCCGCGCCGGGCCCAAACATTGCATTGTTCATCGTGTCAATCCTTATTTTGTATGCCAATCAGGCAGGTTAGTATCCGACAAGGAGGATGAAGTATGGCAGCTTCCACGAAAGGGTCGCCCAACAAGAGTCGTTGGTCCGCTGGTGTGACGCCCTATGCTGATATGGGCTACTACGATGCTGACTACGAGCCAAAAGACACAGACATTCTGTGCGTGTTCCGTTTTGTTCCGCAGGAAGGCATCGATGCGATTGAAGCGGCGGCGGCAGTGGCAGGCGAGTCCTCAACGGCTACCTGGACAGTTGTCTGGACCGATCGCTTGACCGCCTATGAGCACTATCAGGCAAAGTGCTATCGCGTCGATCCTGTTCCCGGTAAGGAAAATGAGTATTTTGCGTATATCGCCTATGACCTTGATCTGTTCGAAGAAGGTTCAATCGCCAACATGACTTCGTCGATCATCGGCAATGTTTTCGGGTTCAAAGCGCTCAAATCGCTCCGCCTCGAAGATATGCGCATCCCGCCACACTACACCAAGACGTTCCAGGGTCCGGCGCATGGCATTGTGATGGAGCGCGAGTATCTGAACAAATATGGTCGCCCGCTCCTTGGCGCTACGACCAAGCCGAAGCTGGGTCTGTCGGCTCGCAACTATGGCCGCGTCGTGTACGAAGCCCTGCGTGGCGGTCTGGACTTCGTCAAGGATGATGAGAACATCAATAGCCAGCCGTTTATGCGCTGGCGTGATCGTTTCCTCTACTGCATGGAAGGCGTGCAGCGGGCAATGGCGGAGACCGGTGAGATCAAGGGCCACTACTTGAACGTCACCGCGGCGACGATGGAAGATATGTACGAGCGCGCCGAGTTTGCCAAAGAAATCGGTAGCGTGATTATTATGGTTGACCTGACGGTTGGCTATACGGCCTTGCAGTCAATAGCGAAGTGGGCGCGCAAGAACGGTGTCATCTTGCACTTGCACCGTGCCGGTCACAGCACTTACACCCGCCAGAAGAGCCACGGCGTGAGCTTCCGCGTGATCTCCAAGTGGATGCGTCTGACCGGTGTTGACCACATTCACGCCGGAACCATCGTCGGCAAGCTGGAAGGCGATCCGAACACCGTGCGCGGCTTCTACGACACGCTACGCGAGAACAAGGTGGCTCCGAACCCGGTCTACGGCCTATTCTTCGAGCAGGATTGGGCTTCGGTGCCAGGCGTGATGCCGGTTGCATCCGGCGGCATCCATGCCGGACAGATGCACCAGTTGCTCAGCTACCTGGGCGAAGACGTGGTTTTGCAGTTCGGCGGCGGCACGATCGGTCACCCGGATGGCATTGCCGAGGGCGCAACCGCCAACCGCGTTGCACTGGAAGCGATGATTCAGGCGCGCAATGAAGGCCGCGACTACGTCAACGAGGGGCCGGAGATTTTGCAGCGCGCCGCCCGCTGGTCGCCCTCGCTGGCGAAAGCGCTGGAAATCTGGAAGGACATCACGTTCAACTTCGAGTCAACCGACACGCCCGACGTTGTCGCAACGCCATCAATGTAGGATATCGTTGTAAGTGATGCGGGCGCGGAAACCGCGCTTGTTCTGAATACTATTCTGGAGATGACAATGCGAATCACGCAAGGAACGTTTTCCTACTTGCCCGATCTCAGCGATGATCAGATCAAAGCCCAGGTGCAGTACTGCCTGGACAATGACTGGCCAGTTTCAGTCGAATATACCGATGATCCTCATCCGCGCAACGTCTATTGGGAGATGTGGGGCAAGCCTATGTTTGACCTGAAGGACCCGGAAGGCGTGATGCAGGAGATCAACGAGTGCCGGCAGACTTTCCCGAACCACTATATCCGGGTGAACGGCTATGATCGTCGCCTGGGTCGGCAGACCACGGCATTGAGCTTCATCGTCAATCGCCCGCAGGAAGAGCCTGGCTTCCGCGTGGATCGAGTGGAGATGAACGACCGTGTGGTCAAATACACCCTGCACTCGTATGCAACCGACAAGCCGAAGGGTCAGCGCTACGAGTAAGCCCGAAGTTTACGTCGCGTACACGCACGGAACGAACCAACCTTATAAACAACCGAGGCAGGCAACCGGATGAACATTTTCGCGCCTGTTGCCTGCCTCCTCGGAACGTAAACTATGACAGATGAACAGACGACGCCCCAGGCTGAGGGTGCAAACATACAAACGCCTGCCGAAGACACAGCGCTTGTCGATATCGATACTGCCTATCGTGAGGCAAACGTTCAACAGCTCCTCGACGAGCTTGACCGCGAACTCATCGGTTTGAAACCAGTAAAGAGCCGTATTCGCGAAATCGCATCCTTGTTGCTCATTGAGCTTCTTCGCGAGAAAGTAAGTCTTTCTACCGAGCGCCCAACATTGCATATGTCATTCACGGGAAGACCAGGAACTGGCAAGACAACTGTCGCTCTGCGGATGGCAAAAATCTTGCATCACCTGGGATTCGTGCGCAAGGGGCATCTCGTCGTCGCTACCCGTGATGATCTCGTGGGGCAGTATGTTGGTCACACCGCCCCCAAGACGAAAGAGATGCTGAAGCGGGCAATGGGCGGCGTGTTGTTTATCGATGAAGCCTACTATCTTTATCGCCCGGAAAACGAGCGTGACTACGGACAGGAAGCCATTGAAATGCTGTTGCAGGCGATGGAAAACCATCGTGATAACCTGGTGGTCATCCTGGCTGGCTACAAAGATCGGATGGACACGTTCTTCCAATCCAACCCGGGATTCCATTCGCGCATTGCACACCATATTGATTTCCCGGACTATTCTTTGGATGAGCTGATGGAGATCGCCGAATTGATGGTGCGCCAACAGATGTATGTCTTTGATGATCCATCACGGCAAGCGTTCTGCGAATATCTGGAGCTACGCATGCAGCGGCCGCACTTCTCTAACGCTCGTAGCGTGCGCAACGCCATTGATCGTATCAAAATGCGCCAGGCCAGTCGCTTGGTTCAGCAAGGCGGTCTCATAGCCAAGGAAGAATTAGCGCGCATCGACGTTTCCGATATTCGCCAGAGCCGGGTTTTTCAAGGCGAATTGAATGGCCAATAATCGCATTCATCGCCAGTCGGCATTCGTTCCTGGCGGCATTTTTCCATTGTTATAAGTAGACGTCGTATACACGACACTCTTGAATGCCTGCCCACGAACGACAGGCATCGGTGCATGTGGTGTGATGAGAGTCTATCTGAAAGGCTGTGCTTGCTCAGGATGTCTTATCTAGATAGGCGCTTAATGGAATGACCGAAACCTGATATCCGACGAGGGGGAGATGCTATGCCTCATCGACCAGTGATCCTGGGCGTTGTCGGCGACAGCGCCGCAGGAAAGACAACCATCACCGCTGGCATCGCTAAGATTCTTGGCGAAGATAATGTGACGGTGATTTGTATTGATGATTACCACAAATATAACCGCAAGCAGCGCAAAGAGCTGGGTATTACTGCTCTGCACCCCGATTGCAATTATATCGATATTATGGAGCAGCATCTGCGCTGCCTTGCCGATGGCGAATCGATACTCAAGCCGATCTATAACCATAGCATCGGTGATTTCGATGCGCCGGAATATGTCAAACCTAAAAAATACCTGATCATCGAGGGCCTACTTGCCTTCTCTACGCCGACCCTGCGTGATAAGTTCCACGTCAAAGTCTACCTTGATCTGCCCGAAGAACTGCGCCGGCAATGGAAGATCAAGCGTGACACGACTAAGCGTGGGTATACAACCGAGCAAGTGCTGCGCGATCTCGACCTGCGCGAGCATGACTCTGCCGAATTTATTCGCCCCCAGCGACGTTGGGCTGACATGGTCGTGCGCTTTTATCCTCCTGAGGATATGGTCGATAATACCAAACTCAACGTGCAACTCACGTTGCGCTCGACATTGCCGCACCCCGATTTGACCGATGTTATTGCTCGCGGCGGCAATGGTCGTCCGGTTATGCGCCAACGCGTAGGCCGCGATGAAGGGCGTCTGACCGAGTTTCTGGAGATTGATGGGCGTGTGAGTTCCGAACAAGCCGCAATTATCGAAGATGCCATCTGGTCGCATTTGTCTGAATTGAAACATCTCCGACCTGAGCAAATCGGAGCCTTCACCGATGGCAAGGAAGATCGGCAGAGTCACCCGCTGGGTCTGACTCAGCTGCTGGTCTCCTATCATCTACTCCTTGGCCGCCTTGAGAAAGAACGCTTGCTCCAAGACAAGACAAAGAACGAACGCTAGGAAACCAGCCGGTAGGCAGCGGAGAGAATGCGGCGCAGCGCGCCGTCTATCACTGAGGAAGGATACTATGAGCGTCTCCCCAACCGAGAAAACTGCACGCACTGGTCATGAACTTGACTATCTCTGTGCTAACGCAATCCGCGTATTGTCGATGGACGGAGTTCAGAAAGCAAAGAGTGGTCACCCTGGTATGCCGATGGGTATGGCTGACGCATCCTACGTGCTCTGGAAAGTTTTCCTAAAGCACAACCCGGCTGATCCGGCGTGGCCCGACCGCGATCGTTTTGTTCTCTCTGCCGGGCACGGTTCGATGCTGATTTATAGCCTTCTCTACTTGACCGGCTATGATCTTTCGATGGAGGATCTGCAGCAGTTCCGCCAGTGGGGCAGCCGGACGCCAGGACACCCGGAGTATGGTCACACTCCCGGCGTCGAAACCACGACCGGCCCATTAGGTCAGGGCATCTCGACGGCTGTTGGTATGGCGCTGGCTGAGCAGTATCTGGCAACCAAGTTTAATCGCCCTGATTTCCCGGTGGTTGATCACTATACCTATGGTATCTGCGGCGACGGCGATCTGATGGAAGGCGTATCGCACGAGGCGGCCAGCCTGGCCGGGCATCTCAAGCTTGGCAAGCTCATCTTCCTGTATGACGCCAATAAAATCTCGATCGACGGCTCGACGGATCTGGCGTTTACGGAAAATGTTAGTCAGCGCTTCGAGGCGTATGGATGGCATGTTCAGGAAGTTAACGGCCACAATATGGCGGAGGTTGAGGTTGCTATTGCACAGGCCCAGACTGAAACCGAGCGCCCCAGCCTGATTGTCGCGCGCACTCATATAGGCCAGGGCAGCCCGAACAAAGTCGACACGGCCAAGGCTCATGGCGAACCGCTTGGCGATGATGAGATTCGGTTAACCAAGCATGCGCTGAATTGGCCCAATGAGACGCCATTCTATGTTCCTGACGAGGTTGTGACCAATATGCGTCGGGCGGTCGAGACCGGTGCACGCCAGCAGGAAGAGTGGGAAGTTATGATGGGGCGCTATCGCGAAGCCCATCCCGATCTAGCCCAATTGTGGGATCAGATGATGGCGCGTGCGCTGCCCAAAGATTGGGATGCGGTATTGCCAAAGTTTGAGCCAAGCGAGAAGGGATTGGCTACACGCGCCGCTTCGGGGCAAACGCTCAACGCGCTAGCGCCGGCGATCCCATCCTTGCTCGGCGGCTCGGCAGACCTGCACGGCTCCAACAATACGATGATCAAGGGGTCGCCTGCCATTCAGGCCGATGCTTTCGATGGACGCAATCTCCACTTTGGCGTTCGCGAGCACGGTATGGGCGCTATTCAGAATGGTATGGCGTTGCACGGCGGCCTGATTCCCTATGGCGGCACATTTCTGGTGTTCAGCGACTATGTGCGACCTGCCGTGCGCCTGGCTGCATTGATGGGTGTTCAATCCATCTACATCTTCACGCACGACAGCATCGGGCTTGGCGAAGATGGCCCGACGCACCAGCCTGTCGAGCATGTCGCCTCGTTGCGCATCATCCCGAATGTGTATGTCGTTCGCCCTGCCGATGCGCCCGAAACCGCCGTCGCATGGCGTATCGCGCTGGAGCACAAAGATGGTCCTACCGCACTGATCTTGACACGCCAGGCGGTACCCACCCTGGATCGTGGAACTGACGCCAACCAACTTACGCCTGCCGACGGAGCGTTGCGCGGCGCTTATGTCTTGCGCGATGTAGAAAACCCGCAGGTTATTTTGCTCGCCTCCGGCTCAGAAGTGCAGATCGCGCTTGAAGCAGCTCAACTTCTAGCAGACCGCCAGATCGCCGCCCGGGTAGTGAGTTTCCCCTGTTGGGAGCTGTTCGAAAAGCAGGATGGGGCCTACCGCGAGAGTGTGCTGCCGTCCCAGGTTACTGCACGGGTGGCAATCGAGGCTGGCTTGCCTTTCGGCTGGGAGCGTTACGTTGGTTCATCTGGCAACGTCATTGGCGTTGAGACATTCGGCGCCTCGGCTCCCTACAAAGAGCTGTACAAGCAGTATGGTTTAACTGCCGAGCGTATGGCTGACGCCGCGGCGGCGCTGATGTAAACCGAAGACCGAAGACTCAGTACGGGGCGGCGGCGCCGAGTGCTGCCATCACCCCTGGCGTTCCCTTGGTTCAGTTATTTATGGAGAGAGAGGTAGTGTATGAAGAGGAAGCGACCAATCATTCTGGGCATCGTCGGTGATAGCGCCGCAGGCAAGACCACTATTACGGGCGGACTGACGAAGCTTCTCGGCGAAGATCGTGTTACGCACGTCTGCACAGATGACTATCACAAGTACGATCGTCGTGAGCGCGCGGCTATGAAGATTACGCCATTGCATCCTGACTGCAACTATATAGATATTATGCAGTTGCATCTTGAGCGGTTGCACTATGGCCAGCCCATTCTCAAGCCAGTGTACGACCACTCGACCGGCTCGTTGGTGCGCCCGGAATATGTGCAGCCGCGCGAGTTTGTGGTTGTCGAAGGTCTGCTCGGCTTCCACAATCCAACCCTGCGGCAGTTCTACGATATCAAAGTCTATCTGAGTCCGGCGGAAGAATTGCGAACTCAGTGGAAGATCAAGCGTGACACCACCAAGCGCGGATATACCCCCGATCAGGTGTTGGCCGAGATGAAAAAGCGTGAACCTGATACGGCGGCGTTTATTCGTCCCCAGCGTGATCATGCCGATATGGTGATCCAGTTCTATCCGCCTGAGGGCTACGATCCTGCTACATCGAACTCGCATTTGAATGTTCGGCTCACCCTGCGCCCGACAATCCCGCATCCTGATCTGACCTACCTCTGTGAGCCGTCGAACAGCAGCGAGTCAGGGATTCGGTTCGAGTTGGAGCGTGACGCCGGGCGTCCGGTAGATGTTCTGGAGATCGATGGCAATGTTTCGCCATCGCACGCTGCCGAATTGGAAGCGACGATCTGGCAGCATATGCCTGACCTGAGACCGCTGGCAGCCGATCAATTCGGCGACTACCAGGATCGCACCGAGACGCGCCACAGCGACCCCCTGGCGCTCACCCAGTTGCTGCTCGTCTATCACGTGCTGCGCCAGTATAGCGACGTTTCAGAGGTTCCGTTCGCCCCGCCCGTCGCAGCATTGAGCCGCCTGGGCGGAGTAGCGCCTTCGACGGTCACGCATACGACGTCGCAAGAGTAATTCATAGCCTTGATAGCAGCAGCAGACGCCACAGGTTGCTTATGCAGCCTGTGGCATACGTCACGCAAAGTAGTGAGCTTATCTAATCTAAGACCAGGAGATCGACGATGACGCCTGTCAAAATCGCACCGTCAATCCTTTCCGCCGACTTCGCTCGCCTGGGAGACCATATTCGTGAGGCCGAAGAGGGGGGCGCCGATTGGCTGCATGTGGACGTAATGGATGGCCACTTTGTCCCGAACATTACGATTGGTCCGTTGATCGTTAAAGCTATCCGTCCGCATACTAAACTGCCGCTCGATGTTCATCTGATGATCGAGAATCCAGATAACTACCTGGAAGATTTTGCCAAAGCCGGTTCTGATGTGATCACGGTGCAAGTCGAAGCTTGCACGCATCTACATCGAACTATTCAGGCAATTAAAGATTTGGGCGTTAAGGCTGGCGTAACGCTCAATCCAGCCACATCGTTGAGCACCCTGGAAGAAATTTTGCCCTACGTCGATCTGGTGTTGATTATGTCGGTTAATCCTGGCTTTGCCGGACAGGCGTACATTCAGTCCAGCACCGCCAAGATCCGACGCTTGCGCCAAATGCTCGATGAGATTGGGTCGAGTGCCGACCTGGAAGTCGATGGCGGCGTCAAAGCATCCAACGCCGCTGAAGTTGTCGCAGCGGGTGCGAATGTGCTGGTAGCCGGTTCGGCGGTCTTTGGCGGCAAGAATACTGTGGCTGCGAACATTGCCCAACTGCGCGAGGAGTTTCGCGCGGCAGTGTACCCATAACTGCCCCCGTCCAATGGTCTCGTTGAACGATAACAGGGCCAGACTCAACAACACTGGCCCTGTATCGCCAGCTTTGCCGGACAACTAATCACGCTGGTTGCGACCCCGGAAATAACCGCTACGGAATGCCAGCCCGGCAACAATAACGAGCAGAAACAGAATAATAAAACACTCGGTCATACCGATCCAGCCAATTCGCATATTTCCTCCTTGATTGTCAAGCCTCACGTACCGTTTTATTGCGCAGCGTCTGAATCGCCTGCGCCAGTCGCGATACGCCCTCATAGATGCGAGTGGTCGTCGGATGCGAGAAATTCAGACGGAGTGTATGGTTGCCGCCGCCATTCGCATAGAACGATGCCCCCGGAACAAATGCAATCTGCAAATCCAGCGCCGCATTGAGCAGATTGGCGGCGTCGAGAAAATCCGGCAATGTCAGCCAGAGAAACATCCCGCCGTTGGGTCGGGTCCAATTGATGCCAAACGGCATATGCTGTTCGAGCGCTTCGAGCATCGCATCACGGCGGGCATGATATGTCGCCCGAACCGCCGGGATATGTCGTTCAAGCAATCGATCACTACAGACCTCATAGACAATTATCTGTGACAAACTGGTAGTGTGCAGATCCATACCCTGTTTTGCCTGTACAAACTTGCCGACCAGTTCACGCGGTAGCGCAGCCCAGCCAACCCGCAGACCAGGTGCGAGAATTTTAGAAAACGATCCCAAATAGACGACATGCCGCAGTTCGCCAGACAATTCGCAATCGAGCGCGGCCAGCGGTTTGGGGCGCACGCCGCCATAGTAGATATCGCCATAGGGGTCATCTTCAATGATCGGTAGATCGTATTGCGCAGCCATCTCAATGAGCGCCTGGCGCCGTGCAGGCGAAAGCGTAACACCGGCCGGATTCTGGAATGACGAGACGACATATACAAAACGGGGACGCTTTCCCGAACGCAACATCTTCTCCAAAACCGCCACGTCAATGCCCTCGTGATCGAGCGGCACGGTCAGAAATTCTGGCCGATAAGGACGCCAGGCTTGCAATGCTCCCAGGTAGGTGGGCTCCTCGACTGCCACTACGGCGCCTGGATCGATGAATAACTTGCCGAGCAAATCCAGACCCTGCTGCGAACCGCTGGTAATGATAATCTGTTCGAGGGATGTCGTGATCCCCAGGCCAGTCATACGCTCAGCCAGAAACCCACGCAAAGGTCGATAGCCTTCCGTCGGACCATACTGGAGCGCCGACATAGGCTGGTTCGCCAACACACGCTCTGCAGCGACTGTGAGTTCGATATTGGGAAAGCATTCTGGCGCCGGTAAACCTCCGGCGAACGAAATGGTGGAAGGATGCTCGGTTATCTTGAGCAACTCGCGGATTGCTGAGCTGATCAGTTGTTCAGATCCTTGCGAGAAAGCAGTATTCCAGATGGTATTCATTGTGCATAGCTCCAGTGTAATGCGGGTGTTCAAATATCAGAGCGTTGTTGAGGTTGCATTGTGCGCAGCGACCATCGCATACAGTTGTTGCTGCCGCTCGATCGCTGCTGCATAGCGTGCGTGTCGTTCAGCAACTGGTTCGTAGACCCGCTCGTATGCCAATGGCATTGCTTCCAGATCATTCGCTGCGCCCAATGCTTTCAGCGCCAACAGAGCTGCGCCGCGGCTGGTAGCTTCCATATCTGACGAAGCGTAGATTGGTAATCCTAGCACATCGGCCATAATCTGCAACCAGACCGGCGAGTTCAGCAGTGCACCCCCGCTGGCAACGCAGAGGTCTCGATCAGGCAGGGCGCGATCGAGCAACTGTGCGATCAGGGCGAAGCGATAGGCGATCGCTTCCAGGGTGGCGCGCAGAATGTCAACTACAGTTGTGCCGAGATGGACTCCAACGATACACGCACGCGCGTTGCTCGACCATCCCGGGCTGCGCTCTCCAGCCAGAAACGGCAACGCCGTCAATCCATGGGCGTCAGGTTCTTGTTGAGCCAGCGCCTGCTCGACGCGGGACAGATCGCCGAATTGCAGCACATCTCGCAGCCAGGCAACTATATTGCCCCCCTCGTTGGTCGCCCCGCCCAGCAATGCGTGTTGGCGATCAATCCGGTAGCACCACAATCCCCACGGAATGTTTTCGACTACCGGAGTGACAATGCGTAACGCACCCGTCGTCCCGATCGTCAACGCGGCTCGTCGCAGATCGGTACAGCCGCTGCCGACATTGGCCGCAGCACCGTCGCCAATGGCCGGAAACCAGGGAATGTCGGCCAGCGCTGGCCAGCGCTGTGCATAGGGGGCGCAAAGACCGCTCATCGGCGCGTCAACATCCGCCAGGGGCGAGAAGCTGTCTATGTCGAGATCCAGCGTCGCCAGCAATGGTGCATCCCATTCTAGCGTACGGCGATTCAGCAGGCCGCTCCACGACGCAATGGAAAAGCTGACCCGCGCTTCGCCAAACAGCCGCAGCATAAGATATTCGCCTAGCGAAACCCAACGAATTGGACGGCGCGCCATTTCAGGGTAAACGCGCTGAAACCAGCTCAGGCGAACGGAAAGGTAGCTCGTGTGCAGCGGACATCCCGTTCGTTCGAGGATTATCCCTTCATCAAGCTGTTGGCGCAACGCTGCTGCGTCAGCGCCGCCGCGCGTGTCCGCGTAGAGATAGACCGGCGTCAATGCCCGCCCGCTGCGATCGATGCCAACGATATTTGTGGCGAAGGTTGCCATAGCCGCGGCGCCTATGCGATTGGCGTGTGTTGCTGCATAGGCAAGCGTTGCATCGATACACTGCTCGATATGAAGCAACAATTGATCTGCGTTATGCTCGGCTCCGCCGTCCGCCGTCGTATGCATCGGTTGGGCTATGCGAGTCAAAGAGCCGTTGACCGATCTCCCTAAACGATCGTACAGGCGCGTACGCACCGAGGAAGATCCGACATCAATGGTTAGAATCAATGGAGATTCGGCATGTTCAAAATCAACGCTTGTCATAATAATCGCAACATAGGGAATACTGGGATTATATGCTACTTATGGCGTATTTGCCAGTGCAATCAGTTTATGCTATAATCCGTCAGGTGTGGCTGATACGATAGTAGGGAGGCCCCATCGTCTAGCGGTCTAGGACGCAACCCTCTCAAGGTTGAGATCGCGGGTTCGAATCCCGCTGGGGTCACCAAATTCGGGGACGTGGTGTAGAGGCCTAACATGCAACCCTGTCAAGGTTGAGATCGCGGGTTCGAATCCCGTCGTCCCCGCCAGAAGCAACTCCTGATGCACGTCAGGGGTTGTTTTTTTGTCAGATTCATTTGGTGCATCAAGAGCAGGAGCTTGCTGCCATTGTCAATAACAGCAGCGCCTGCATCCCGTGTGCTAGATCCGCCGACTTGATATACTCATTATGGCGGTGGGCGTTTCCTCCATCTGCCAACCCGACGCATATCGCCGGTATGCCGCGACTGAGCGGAATGTTGGCATCGGTGCTGCTCTGCTGATACCCCACACGGGCGCCGCAAATGCTATAGGCCATTGCTGCGGCCTGTACCAGCGGATGATCGCGCGGGATCGATCCGACCGGCCGATCACTGACCGTTGTGACGGTGATGTGAACCCGAGGATCCGCATCGCGCGCTTCTGCAATCAGCCGGTCAACTTGTGTCACAAGATCTTTCAGCGCGCCATCCTCTCCCGAACGCATGTCAAGCAACAGGCTGGCATGTTCAGCGATGCTGTTTACCGTCGTGCCGCCGCTAATAACGCCCAGGTTGTATGTCGTACGTGGGTACGGTGGAGGTTTAATGTCGGTGATACGAGCCGCCAGCCGTACAAGCGTATGGATAGCGCTAGGATTGCCAAAGCTTCCCCATGAATGACCACCCGGCGCCTCGACGTCAATTCGGTAGCGCCGCACTCCTATCGCTTGGTGGTGAACAACGCCGAAAGGACATCCCTCAAGAGCAATCGCTCGCCCGATCCGTCCTTCAAGGCGATCCATTGCTGCACGCATACCGCGCAGGTCGCCAAGGCCCTCTTCACCCACATCGGCGACAAACCAGATATCGCCCTGGTTCGGCAGATCTTCTTTTTGCATCGCCTGTGCCAGGTGCAAGAGTCCTGCCACGCCCAAGCTATTATCTCCCAGGCCGGGAGCGTAGATCGTATCGCCCTCAACTCGGATTGATAGATCCGTGTCGTGGGGAAAAACCGTGTCGATATGCGCCGCGATCAACAGCGCCGATCTATGGTTTACCCCCGGTCGGCAACCGTAGACATTGCCGATGTCGTCGCATTCAATATGGCTCAGACCGATCTTATGGAAGTGTTGCAACACAAATTCGCTTCGCCTTCGTTCGTCGAATGTTGGCGCCGGAATTTGTTGGACTGCCAACGCGGTTTCGAGCACCGGTGCGTGATCAGATAGACGCTGCAGCGCGCGTTGTACGAGATGATGATTTCGCCAGTATTGAACATCCATAAGATTTGCGTTTATTGCCAGGTTGGGGGGCCAGGAGGCGTCTCTTGTTGCGATTATGCTTCAGATGCTCCATGCTGTCAATTTGCTCCCCCGATCAAGTTATGGCATACTTTTTATATTCGCGTATACAACCAATAATATGTGTTGCCGGCTATGACATTGCTGCTCCGACGCGCCGATCGTTGCGGGTTTGACGACTGAGCAGCATGCATAACTTGTAGTATACAGGCAAAGGCAGATATGGATGATACCAAACGATAATGAACAGGCCGCATGTCACCCTGACCCTGAGCGCAGCGAAGGGGAAGGGTCTCGGCGTCCCCGACAGCCGGGATTCTTCACTGTGCTCAGAATGACCGCTTGCGGTAGATCCAAATTCGTTT
>JANQID010000063.1 GCA_028282325.1 Chloroflexaceae bacterium
GGTTCCGAAGATCCGTAGGGGGTTCCGGGAACGCGGGCGGCCCGCCCGCTCAGGCGGGATGCGGGCAAGCTGCCCGCGCTCCCAGGCCAGGCCAGGCCGCAACTCCCTGCGGACTTCCAAATGGCTGTACTAGTCACGCGGTAGGAGCACGATAGCTCCTACTTTTGGTGAAAAATCGAGATGCGCATATTAACCGGCTTACCGCAACTCTGGCAGCGATTGCCATCAAGACCGGCTAACACAGGGAAGCCTTGTTCGCGACGAATCAAGATCGTTTGGCAGACCGGGCAACGCGTATCTTGCCTGACATCAGGGCCGTACACGAATTGCAAGCCGTTTTCATAGCCGACCCGCCGCGCGCGGATGACGGAAGAAGCTGTCGCCGCGCCGGCATCGCCGGGTAGCACATGCCAGGGCGTTTGTTCGCCGAGGGTGTCGCGAATCCACTCGACCATTTCGAGCAATTCGTTGGCGTCATCATTAACGCCGTTATGGACACGCGTTGTTACTTCGATATGGCAATGCCAGTGACTATGCGCATAGGTTGCGATCTCCAATATGCCGCGCCAATGAGGCGCAATGGCAAGCCGACTATACGATGAGTCGCTGAAGCCGCGCAGATCCAGATTGATGCCATCGAGATAAGGCCCGAAGCGATCAAGCGCCTCGGCGGTCATATAACCGGTGGTGACAAGCGCCGTGTAACGGCTGGCGGCGCGGCTCAACTGCATCACGTCGAGAACGTATTCGTGCGATACGGCCGGTTCGCCGTAGGCCCAGATGACGCCGCGACACAATTGTTCGAGGGCGACGTTGGCGATACGATCTGCATCGATGCGGCGCTGACTGGTCGGGTCATCGGGGATATGCGCGTACGCGCCGCGTTGCTGGTCGGCAGGGAAGGCATAGCCCCAGCCGCCAATGGCCAGGGCGCGCGATTCGGGGAAGAAATGCCAGAGACGATGATCTTCGATTGGACTGATCGACGCGGCGCTGATTAACCCGTGATTGAGCAATGCAATGTGGTTATCGGCGCCGCGTCGCACCAGGCACCGCCCGGTGACATCCGATTCGAGTTCACAATACCACTGGCACGCGTCGCAACGCAGGGCGCCGCTGGCTGTTTTGGTGAAAAGTTGCGCGCTTTGCATAAACGACTAAACTCCTGGCACTGGCTTTTTGTCAACCCATCAAGTATAATGCGGGTGCTTGACACGTGAAATGTCGCATATGTGGTTATATGGTAGACTATTCTACCAATAATCCATAGGCTTGCGTTTACGTATGCACATAACGTTTCAAGGGTTGTTTAACGAATATTTAAAGATATATGGATGATACACCTCTTCGCCATAGGCTAGGCCTCGATCGTACATCGGCTCCTGATCTGCTTCCTCCAGATGACCAATGGGAATTAACGCCGGATGATCACTCTGGCAGCAATGCGAAAGTGCGGGTGCGCAGCGCGGTTAAAGAACTGCTCGAAACCGCTATTTTCATTTTACTGGTCTTTTTTATTGTGCGCGGGATGGTCCAGAACTTCAAGATTGAAGGTTCGAGTATGGAACCGAACCTACACAGCGGTCAGTATATTCTGGTTAACAAACTGATCTATTTCCACTTTGATTTGAATGCGCCGATCCGTCTACTACCCGGCCAGGAGGACCTCGCACGCAAGATCGTCTATCCCTTTAGCCAGCCACAACGCGGCGATGTGGTGGTATTTGAATTTCCGGGCGATGTGAGTAAGGATTATATCAAACGTGTGATTGGCTTGCCAGGTGATAAGGTCGAGATCAGCGACGGACATGTGTATGTGAACGATCAGTTGCTCGACGAGGATTATCTGCAAGGCATACCCACCTATTGCAGCGCTGATAAAGCGTGCTCGCGCGGTCCGGTCGTCGTTCCTGACGGATCGGTCTTTGTGTTGGGCGACAATCGTACGAACAGCAGCGACTCGCGTGAGTGGGATGCATTGACGCTTGATAATGTGATCGGGCGCGCATGGGTGTTGTACTATCCGGTCAGCGATTGGGGGGTGATACACCATCCGTCGTACGCCGCCGACGAGTGATTGTGGTATCATCTTGGACGGTGTCGGCGGCGCTTTGCGTCGTCGCGATAAACGGAACATCGACCGTCTGAAGATTGGATCGTATGCACATCGCGATCAATGCTCATCTCCTCGCCCATACGCGTTCGTTTCGCCGCGCCGGGGTCTCGCATTATATTGAGCAGGTATTGACCCATCTGGCGCATATCGACCAGCCCCATCGCTACACGATCTACACGACGCGGGGCCTCGATTCGACGGCGTTGCCCCTGCCGCCGAACTTCACAGTCAAGCCTAGTCGTTTTCCAACGATCAATCCGCGTGTGCGCATTCCCTGGGAGCAGGTGATCGCTCCGCTGTTGTTGGGCGCAACCGGCGCCGATCTCTTCCATGGCACGCTTAATGTGACGCCGCTGGCCTGTCCTGTGCCGAGCGTGGTCACGGTGCATGACCTGGCCTTCATTCGATTCCCGCATACGTTTCGCTCGTACAATCGCACCTATCTCGATCTGGCGACGCGAGTCAGCGTGCGCCGGGCAAGCCGCATCCTGGCCGTCTCCGAGCATACGAAGCGCGAGGTTGCGGGTTTGCTCGGCGTCGACCCGGATCGAATCATCGTAACGCCAAACGCGGCCCGGTCGCACTTTCGCCCGCCCGAACCCGCTGCGCTGGCGGCGTTTCGAGCGCGGCGCGGTCTGCCCGAACGCTATGTGCTCTACGTCGGCACGCTGGAGCCGCGCAAGAACCTGACCACGTTGCTGGAAGCCTATGCCCGCATCGCGTCCGCGACCCAGGCGCCGTTGCTGATCGGCGGCGGCAAGGGTTGGCTCTACCAGCCGATCTTTGAACGGCTTGACGCTATCGGTCTGCGCGATCGCGTCCAGTTCGTCGGCTACATCGACGAGGACGAATTGCCACTCTGGTACGCCGCCGCAACCGTGTTTGTCTTCCCGTCAATTTACGAAGGATTTGGTATGCCGCCCTTGGAGGCGATGGCTTGTGGCACGCCGGTGATCACTTCCAACACATCCAGCCTGCCTGAAGTTGTTGGCGACGCCGGGCTGATGGTTGCGCCGTATGATATCGACGCATTGGCGGGAGCTATAAAAAACGCGCTAGGCGATGCCGACCTGCGCGCCGAATTGCGCGAACGCGGGTTTCAACGTGTGCGCCAATTTGCGTGGCGTACAAGCGCCGAGCGCACACTGGCTGCATATGAGCAGGCAGGTTTGACAGCCCCTGCCGGTGCGGTATAATGAAAATGCACTGTATACAAGCAATCTCACCTCATCCGCTCCTGAAAGCCATTGTGTGTCGTTTGCGATGCGTAAGCGTGGCGTTGATTCCGGGAGCGTGCAATCGAGGAAGGAGCTGTAAATGAGCCTCGGACCTTGGGAATTGATCATAATTTTGGCAATTGTGATTGCTATCTTTGGCGCGGGCCGTCTGGCCGGCATTGGCGGCGCTTTGGGCGGTAGCATCCGTGAATTTAAGAAAGCGGTGCGCGACGAGTCGGAGGCGGCAAGCGAAGATAAAACCGAGAAGAGCAGCAGCGAGCAGAAGGCTTGATCGGTCGCAAGCCGTAAACCTTCGGATGCACTCGTGCTTTTGAGCCGAACAGGGTGCGTCAGTTGTGGCGGAAATGTTGTTCCGCCATACTGGCGCTTTTCTGTTTCGGCAAAGTAACAGGACAGGTCATAGTCGTGGCGGGCGATTTTTTTGATCAAGCGCAGATTTTTATAAGGTCGGGTTCCGGCGGAAACGGTTCGGCATCATTCCGTCGTGAGAAGTATGTGCCGCGTGGCGGCCCCGATGGCGGCGATGGCGGTCGCGGCGGGCACGTCTACCTCGTTGCTGACCCGCAATTCAACACGCTGCTCTCGTTTCGCTACCAGCGCTCGTTTACCGCCAGCAGCGGCGGCCATGGAATGAGCCAGAAGCGCTACGGGCGCCAGGGTGCAGATGTGGTCGTGCCGGTGCCGGTTGGTACGGTGATACGCGCTGAAATCGACGGCGTCGAATATGCCATCGATCTGGATCGTCCGGGGCAACGCTTGCTGGCGGCGCGGGGCGGCAAAGGCGGTCTGGGCAATGTTCATTTTGCTACGTCGACACGTCAGGTTCCGCGCATTGCAGAGCTTGGCGAGCCGGGTGAAGAGTTGTATCTGGATCTCGAACTCAAGTTGATCGCCGATGTGGGGCTGGTCGGTTTCCCGAACGCCGGAAAAAGTACGCTGCTTTCGGTAGTAAGTGCGGCCCGACCCAAAATCGCAAATTATCCCTTCACCACGCTCCAGCCCAACCTGGGAATCGTCGAAGTTGGCCATGAACGCTTCGTGATGGCCGATATTCCCGGCTTGATCGAGGGTGCGCATCACGGCGTCGGGTTGGGCTTCGATTTTCTACGCCACGTCGAACGCACACGCCTGCTGCTGCATCTGGTCGATACGGCCGGCGTGGATGGGCGTGAGCCGCTCGATGATTACCGGAAGATCAACTCCGAGTTACAACAATATCAACCGGAACTCGCCGAGCGTCCCCAGATCGTTGTGCTCAACAAAATGGATCTGCCCGAAGCGCACGTGAATCTCGAACGTGTGCGGCAAGGTCTAGATGTTCCATACGATCAGATCTTCTGCATTTCCGCCGCTACACGTGAAGGCGTAGATGCATTGATGAACACTCTGGCAGTTCGATTGCGTGATATGCCCGTACCATTGCGCGAACCGGTCGAGCGCGACGAACCGCCGCTCGCCTGGCCTTTACCTGAAGTCGATCCTGACGCATTCACGGTTGATCAGGAAGATGACGGCTGGCGCGTGTGTGGGCGCAAGATCGAGCGCCTGATCGCAATGACCAACTTCAGCCAGCCCGAATCGCTTGACCGCATCCAGCGCGTGCTCGATGCTACGGGCATTAGCGAGGCGTTGATTAAAGCGGGAGTGAACGAAGGCGATACGGTTCGCATCGGCAAGGCAGATCTGGTCTGGTCGGATACCGAGACATATGGGTAATGCCAACGGGCTGTGGACGTTGCCTAACCCGTCTGCATTGCCACATTCCACAAATATGCGTCCGCCGTCCCGTTGATCGCCGGTTTTCAGGTTGATTCTCAGGCTCCAGCCTGGGAAGCGAATAGGCCAGGGCGAAGCCTGGAATCCGACCCTTCACGATCAACTCTACTTTTATCAGATGCCCTGCAAAAAGCCCAGCAGCGTTTGCATAAACTCGTCCGGCTTTTCAATATGTGGGCTGTGCGCGGCATCAGCGATCACGGCTTCCGTATAGACCCCGCCGTTCGCCTGGTACATTTCCAGCACTGCGCGCATTTGCGCAACCATCGGCTGGGGCGGATAGATGTCGTTGCCAGGCCAGCCGGGCACGAACCCCAGCTTCCCCAGCGTACCAAAATCGAACATCGAATTGTCGGAGGTGATGAGATCAGCTTCACCGCGCACCCACAGGATGGGCGGCTTGTGCACCAGGTTGGTGATGGCGCCGGCGTTGAAGTATTTCGGGCTGGTGGCATTGATCGGCCCCCAGACGCCTGGGGCGACGGTTGGCCAGTTGGCTGAAACGACCAGATCGCCTGGATAGCGGTCGTCGCCCATCTTTTCGAGCATTGCGGCGCTTAAAAAATCTTCTTCACGCCGGGCTTGGAAGGGGGTTTTGTAGTAGAACGTGTTGATTACATTGCGGGGTGAGTTGGGATCGTCGGCGCTACGATCTCCCGCTTTGATGCGCCTGACGAACTCTGGATTGACAGCGCCCCCGCCTGAACCGGAAAAGTCGGTGTAGCAAGGCGTTCCATTAGCGTCTTTGGTTCCGCCGAAACCGTAGGGACTCACCGGGCTAACGAGCGTGAGCGAAGCTGCTAATTCCGGGTAGTCGAGCGCGAACTGCATAAGGACGGCGGCGCCCAACGACCATCCGACCAGATGACCGGGCCGATCACCCAGTTTGTTGGAGAGGGCTTTCAGATCGTCGGACCAGTCGCGGGCGCCCCTGGTCGCATCCACGCGCAGATCTTCAGTGTCTCCATAGCCGCGCAAATCTGGCGCAATGCAGCGATATGTGGCTGGCATAGCTAACATCGTCTCTTCCCAGTAGGTCGCGGCGGAAAAATTGCCGTGGATGAACACGACGGGAATGCCGTCATCCGGGCCGCTGAACAACGCATGCGTGGTGATGCGATCGGTTTGGATCATTTTGGACGTAATTCCAGGAAGCGTGGGGACAGTTGGCATAGGTACTCTCCTTCTGTAACGCCGATACAAGCGATGTCAGTCGCACAGCGTGATCGAATCATATCGAACCGAATCGAATGAAGCACTGACAATTGCAACCGCGCCTGAGCCGTTTCCTGCCCTGATGCCGGTGCGTCAGGATTGCGCTGCCACCTGGTAGAGGCATACTACACACTGGGAGCCTTCTTGCTGAATGTAGTCGGCGGTGTGTTGTTCTTTCATCTCCCAGATGCCGCTGGCTTCGATCCCTTCCATCTTGGCGCGATAATCCTCCGCTTCCCATGCCTGTTCTCGCACAGTGAAGCAGATATAACCGCCGGGCTTGGTAATGCGGATCAGTTCGCTCATAGCAGCGGGGCCTACGTGGCTGCACGTGAAAGTACCCACGCTGATGATCGCGTCGTAGCTATCGTCGGCGATGTCAAGGGGCTGCATCAGGTCGCCCTGGCTGAGCCCCTTATAGACACCCTTCTCCGCGGCCTTTTCCAGCATATGCTGGGAATAATCGATTCCCTCGACATTATCGTAGCCATTCTGGTGTAGAACCTCGCCCACGATGCCGGTACCGCAACCGGCGTCCAGAATACGGGCGTTTCGGTCGCTCAAGCGGCTTTGGAGCAGCGCGCCGGCAGTTACGGGCGCGACGTAGCCCATATCGTTAATCAAGTCGCTGTCGTATTGGTCGGCCCATTCGGCATAGGCGGCGATGAGTTCATCTTTGGTGGTTGCATTCAGCACTCGGTCATGAATCGGTTTGCGGTTACTCATACGCATCTCCTGTGCATACTTGGGTCAGGGTACGTTTGCGCCTGACCATTGCGGCTTCCTTTCGGGGGTGTGTGTATGATAGCATAGATGGGCGGATGCGGCGTGGATGGATAGACAACGCAAGGGTGTGATGCAGAAGGTCACTTCTCTCGTAGCGGCGCATCTCTTGTGAACCCCATTCCCGCAACACCCGCCCGTAGGCAACGACAGCCTCATTCTCCACCGAATTGTCTGCAAGACCAGCCCCAATCAAACACCCGCTACCATCAAACGCTGCTTGGGCGCTCGGCTTGAACGGGCTTGTTGGGCGGGCTTTACAAATTGGGAAACAGTTTTCAACCCGTTATTACGGCCAATTCAAATTTATGGTTCGATTCCAAGTGCAAATTCAGTGGCCTGCTGGGGACCCATCGTCTGTCCTGCTTGCCAAGCTCGTTGATAGGATTCCTCCCCCAAAATCTGGCGAACAGAGTTTATGATCGGCAGGATGTCTTGCCGATCAGGCGGCTGTAGATCGATACCGATGAACTCCAATTGTGCATCTGCAGCACCGATCAAATGAGCCGCTTTCAAAGGATGCCCCAGGGCGGCGGTCGGACCGGCCAAACTGTATAGTTCGGCCGCGACCCCTGGAGCATCTAATTCTTCAAAGACGGCTAAACTTTGTTGGAAGTACTTTACAGCCTGTCTATGGTTACCCTCATGGTAAGCAATAGAGCCTAAATTGCTATACTGAACCGCCTGTCGAAAGCGTTCACCTGTCTCCTGAGAAAACGCAAGGCTCTCGGCGTAACAAGATTTGGCCGACTCGTAATTGCCTTTCATGCGCCATAGTTCGCCCAGAGCACTGAGCGCTCTGGCTACGCCTGGTCTGTCCTGCAACCGACGAAGCGTTGCCAGGCTTTGTCTGGCCATAGCCAGACAGTTTTCAAACTCAACCGAGACTTCACTGTCGGCGATGCTCAGAAACATCATGGCCCAGGCGGCATTACGATCATCACCAAGTTGCTGGAATAGCTCCATAGCCTGACGATCAAATTTTCTCACACGGGGCATATCACCTAGATTGAGATAAAGGAAACCTGCTGACAAGAGTACCGCCGCACGCAAATCGGGTGGAGTACTCTCCATCTTTCCTAGAGCGACTTGGACCCACCGGCTATCTTCTGTCGTGCCGTTGTAGTACCAATGATCACCTAATGACGCTATTATGCGTAAGCCAAAGAGGATCTCTGTGCCGCCCAACGACCAAGCCAGAGCGGCATTCAGGTTACCCCGCTCGGTTTGCATACGACCATTCCAATACGTATGTCGAGGACTTCGAATCTCGCTACTGTACCGTTCAGCCAAGTCAGCAAAGTAAGCCGCATGCAATTCTTGAATCATCTCAACTTCGCCATTAACCGCAAGAAGTTCACTGGCAAAATCACGGATAGTTTCCAGCATAATGAAGCGCGGTTCGCCATCCAGACCCTCACGCACAAAAACCAAATTCTTATCGACCAGTGAGGCGAGACAATCTAGCGGATTTCTAGTCAATCCTGACAAACAAATGATATAGATACTTTCCAAAATAGCCCCATCGCTGAATACTGACAGACGGGCTAGCAAGAGCTTTTCATCTTTCTGAAGAAGGTTGGTACTCCATTCAATTGTCGCACGTAAGGTGCGTTGCCGCGCAGGGAGATCACGAGGACCAACGGGAAGGGCCTTCAAACTATATTTCAGACGCTGGGCTAGATCGTCAGGGGGGGATATCTTCACTTGAGAGGCGGCTAACTCAATCGCTAAAGGTAAACCATCCAGGCGCAAGCAAATGTCGGCTACAGCGGAAAAGTTCACATCCTGGATATCCAAATTGGGTTGGATATCCCGCGCCCGCTGGATAAACAAATCAACAGCCTCGTAGGTTAGCAATTCTTGGGGAGTTTCCTTCTGACGCAAATCTGGCAAGGTAAGCGGCTGAACAGGGTATTCCACCTCCCCATACAGACGCAGTCGTTCCCGACTGGTAGCCAATACAGTGAGTTGTGAGGCGGCGGCCAACAGCTCTGTCACCAACGGGGCCGCTTCCAGCAGATGCTCAAAGTTGTCTAAAAACAGTAATAAGTGTCTACGGGCCAGATTTCTCTTTACGGCTTCAATGAGCGAAATATCGCTGCTGATATTCACCTTCAATACCCGCGCAATGGCATCCACTACGAGCGCCGGATCGTTCAAATGAGCCAATTCAACCAACCACACGCCATGACGATAATGGGAGGATAACGTCTCTGCAACTTGCAGCGCCAAGCGAGTCTTACCTGTCCCGCCCGCGCCGGTGAGAACCACCAGCCGAGAATTTGCCAGAAGTTCTTTAATTTCGGTAATCTCTCTATTTCGTCCCACATAGGAAGTCAATTGCGCGGGAAGATTATTAACTGGATAAGTTTTATTTTCTTTCTGAATAACCTCATCGGAATGTATCAAATTGTACTGGCGGGCCAATTTCACGGCCTGGGTACGACTGCTGGCCCCCAATTTTACATAAAGACGCTTATTGTACCACTTGATCGTATCGAGGGAAAGATGGAGTTGCTGGGAGATTTCACGGTTAGATAGGCCATCCGAAATCAGGTTGAGTATTTCTATTTCTCGCTGGCTGAAATCCTCCATCCAGGATGGCATTGGAGCGTTGTTCATAATATCCGTCCATAATCCTGATTTCTATTATTATATCGATCTACCCCTTTTCCACACTTAAGGGTGGTGACTATGTGTATCTGTTTCAGTATACTCGAAGGTATTAATCGATCCAATTTACCATAGAGAAGAGGTGCAAATATGTTGTTTACGGAAGAACTCGCTCGAATTCGTGTGAAAGAAGCGATCCAAACAAGATTGCAGGAGCAATATATTCAGTACATTTTGCCGCCGAAGAAGAAATCTAAGTCAACCACTACTCTGCTAACCCTTTGTCTGGCGTTATTGCTGGCAATTAGCCTAGGGGCTTGCTCGGCAACAGACAGTACGCCCGTGTCAACTAGGCCTGAGCCGACAGAGATGCTAGAGACACCGCCTCAGTTTACCATTACGCTGGATGCCGAGGCGATGAGCATCTCCAAGGGCATTCCGGCAGGGCTGGTCGAGCTGACAATAGACAATATTGATACAGAATGGCATGCTGCAATTATCCGGCGGTTGAACGAAGGTGTATCGCTAGAGGAGTTTGGCACTGCTTTCCAACAAGAACCGAGAAGTACTTTTCCGATGACCTCATTTATCGGTGGTCCCGATGTGCCGGGCAAAACAACCATTCCCGGCTATTATACCCTTGAAGCAGGTACTTACATAGTGGTGGATAACTGGGTTGAACCATGGCGCTTCGCGAGTTTCAGGGTGGAAGGTGAGATAGGGCAAGTACAGCCACCCAAAGCCGATGTTATGGTGCAGATGAATGAATATGCTCTTGAAATGCCAGAAACACTACCCAAAGGCAGACTACTATGGCAATTCACCAACCAAGGCGAATTCCTGCACAATGTAGGTATCATTCAATTGGATGACGGCAAGAACATGGACGATGTTGCTGCCTGGATAAAAGAACAACAAGGTCCTGAGCCATTTAAGTATTTTACCATGTGGAACATATTATCCCCTGGCGTGACCAGTTGGGGCGAGATCGAGTTACAACCGGGCGAGTATCTGGCAGTTGATTTTATGCCCGATTTTGCGAGTGAGGGTGGGTGGAATATGGAGCAAGGAATGGTGTCGGCGTTCACTGTAACACCTTAAGGAATAATACAAGATGCCCTTTGTCTCGGACGATACCAAATGCGGTCATTCTGAGCGCAGCGAAGAATCTCGGATTCCCAGGCCACCGAGACCCTTCACTCCGCCTGCGGCTCCGTTCAGGGTGACATGCAGCATACTCATCATCGTTTGGTCGTAAACTATTACAACTCGCTCCATGAAGGACTCTGGTAGTGCAGTACACTCTTGACTGCGACCCAGATTACTGCCCTATCCGCTTGTGATGCAAACCGCCCAACATGATAGTAAGTGGACGGTGTCTCTACTTCTATAGACCCAGTATCTACACCGAGCAACCAGCGATACCGGATCTCTAGGGAGCGAGTATCCGTAAGTCTACGTAGAGAGCCAACTTTATAGAAAGTAGCGATAGGTGTCGCGGCGATGCAGGAATCGTACGACGGTTACAGCCTCGCCATCAACAACCAGCCCAAGCCGGTAATCGCCGATCCGAATACGATAATACGCCCCTTCACTCGTCAAATGCTTCACGTTTGGGATGTCATGCAAGGAAGTGCTTTGTTCGATCTGCTCCAGCACGGCTTGCACTTGCTGGCGAAGCGCGTCCTGACGGATCTTCTTCAGGTCTTTCGCGAAACTCCGACGGAAGATGATCTTCGCCGCTTTGCTCCTAAGAGGGCGAGGATTTCATCCCGACTGACAATTTCGGTCGCTTCCCCTTCTTTAATGGCCTGCACGAGCGCACTATCTTCGAGCGCTTCGGCCATCAGCGCAGAGAACCACTCGCGCCGTTGCTCAAGGACCTCGACCAACGCCTCTTTGAGCAGTGCCTTGAGCCGGGTTTCATCAGAGAATGTCATACTCATTGGAGCCTCCATCAGACGCGTAGATGTATCAGTATGCCGGATCTCTAGTCTATTCTAGCACGTTCGTCACGTCCTGGTGCATCGTTAGTTCCGCTGCGCGATGGGCTGAGGACGGCTCAACGCCCGGCTTCAGGCGCGCCGCTGACGGGTTTGGTAGACCAGCAGAGCTGACGGCATGCGACGATGCTGCAAACACACGCCCGGTTTGGGGCCACGCCAGCGGCATCGCCGGCGAGCGCTGTTAGGCGGCGGGTTGCCGCAGCGACGGACGCCCATCACGATAGCAGTCGGCGACTGGGGTGATGGGAACGCTGCGCGTACATCTTTCTGTGTTGGTGGCGGATGCGGGACTGGGATGAGCGGTTTATCGATACGTTGCCTACCAGCAGTCGGTTGTGGGCTTCACGTTTATGTCGGGGCGCCCGCCGACGGTCGGACGATGCACGACATCTACCCGCGCTCAAGGAATGTGCGTGGAGTCAGAATAGCAATTCCGCAACAACGCGATCACGCATGTTCGTTCAGGATTTGCTCAAGGATTTCAGGGGTTAATCCGCGAGCTTGTGCCTCGTCACTCATTTCATCCATAATTTGTTGCAGCGTCCCCTCTGTAGGCAGAGCGGTTGTACGGAAAAGCAGGCGTACCAGTAATTGTACTTTCCGCCGTTCTTCTTCCGTTGCCGCATAATATTTCGCTGCTGTGGCCGTATCAACGGGGAGCATAATCGTTGCGTTACTCGTCATGCACTCCTTGCATATTCTCCTTCATACGTGTATCGTCCGAAAGAGAGTATAGCACGTTTGTTTGTGATAAGCTACTGATGTTTCTCCTTCTCCTTCTCCCGAACAATATGGGCTTTACGGGCTGAGGACGGCCCAACGACCAGCTTCACCTACGCCGCGGACAGGTTCGGCCGATGGCACAGCAGGCGGCACGAGACAACTTGCTAAAAAACCGCCTGGTTTCGGGCCGCGCCAGCGGCGTAGCCTGCGAGCGATGTTGGGCCGGGGTTTGTCGCAGCGACGGGCGTATGCCCGACTACACCGACACTAGCCAGCGACCTTTTATCAGGAGAAAGAAGGAATATCTACCGGCAGGCCAACACGCATAAAATAGCGTGCAAATGCTTGCGACAGTGCTCACGATATGGAGGAAGAAGCCTCACACGGGTGGCGGTCAGAACCGTACTGCGACTGACGTTCACGTCATGCTCTGGTGAGCCGCAGCGTAGAAAAGCCGACAGTACGGTTCTGACCACGACCCAACCGGCGCTAATGTCGACCGCAGGTAGTGAATGCAGACATTGGTATCGAGCAAGTAAATCATTCCAGCGGCAACCGTTCTTCAGCCACCCCTTGATCGCCGCGCACGAACGTCGGGTCGTCGATTGAACCGGCGGTTTGCGCGAAAAAGCCCGCCGGCCAGCCCTGTGCCACGGCTGTGCGCTCCAGCTCGGCGCGGCGTTGCCTGGCCAGCAGGAATTCGACGAAATCTTCGACTTCGCGCTGCAGCTCATCCGGCAGTTCACGGATTTTCGCTTCAAGCGTCAGAAGAAACGATGCCATTCTTTCTGTCCTTACTCATCGTACTTGCCTTCCCGCACAGGCTCGGTCTTCGTGCGCGAGAGCGGATGCGGATTGTCGGGGATATACTGGGTCTTGTGGTCAGTCGGTTGATTGTAGTGCAATGCTCCTGCGTGGCACCGGCGGCGCGATCCGCCGTTCCGCCTGTATTGTAGATGAAAGCATAGCCGGGTGCAACTCTGTGTATGAGTGTGGAACATCACCACCCGTCGTTCGTGCTCTCCAAACTGATGGTACAATACCCCCAGAGTAGCAGTGAACCGAAGCCAGACGAACGACAATAGGTAGTGGCTCAACTACGAATGGTTCGTCATTCCGAGCGCAGCGAGGAATCTCGGCCGGGGCCCTTCGCTGTGTCTGCGTCTTCGCTTAGGGTGACATTCGGAACTGAGCCACTACCCGACAACGAACGATACCTATGGATGCATTGCTTGTGCTTGAGGACGGGCGCGCCTTTCGCGGACGCTCGTTTGGGATGCCCGGCGAGTGCGTGGGCGAGGTGGTGTTTAATACCGGAATGACCGGCTATCAGGAGATCCTCTCCGATCCGTCGTATTGCGGGCAACTGGTGGTGATGACCGCTCCGCATATCGGCAATACCGGCGTCAATGAATTCGACCCCGAGTCGATCAAGCCGCAGGTCGCGGGTTTTATTGTGCGCCTGCACAACGAGGACTATAGCTCGTGGCGCGCGCGCGGAAGCCTCAATCAGTTGCTGCGCGACTATGGCATCGTCGCGATCAGCGAGATTGACACCCGCGCGTTGACCCGCCATATCCGCTCCGCCGGGGCGATGCGCGGCATTATCTCCTCCGAGGATGCCTCGGTCGAGCGGCTGGCCGAGAAGGCGCGCAACGCGCCGCCGATGGAGGGGCAGGATCTCACCCGCGTGGTCACGTGCGCCGCGCCCTATGATTGGAGCGAAGGCAGCGCGCCGTTTTCCCCGCTCTACGCGGCCCGTCCATCCGGCGACGGCCAGACCTTTCGCGTCATCGCCTACGACTTCGGTCTCAAGCGCACGATCCTGCGCCGCCTCGCCGACCACGGCTGCCAGGTGACGGTAGTGCCGTCCGCCACGCCCGCCGCCGAGGCGCTGGCGCTCGGTCCCGACGGTATTTTCTACTCGAACGGCCCCGGCGACCCGGCGGCGGCGGATTACGCCGTTGAGACGCTGCGCGGGATGATCGGGCGCACGCCGGTGTTCGGCATTTGCCTGGGCCACCAGTTGATGGGCCTGGCGTTGGGCGGGACAACCTTCAAGCTGCCCTTCGGCCACCACGGCATCAACCATCCGGTGCGCCACATCCCGACGGGGCGGGTCGAGATTACGTCGCAGAACCACGGTTTCGCAGTCGATCCCGATAGCCTGCCCGCCGATGTCGAGATTACGCACATCAATCTCAACGACCAGACGGTGGAAGGGCTGCGCCACCGTACGCTGTCGGCGTTCAGCGTGCAGTACCACCCCGAAGCCGGGCCGGGGCCGCACGACGCGACCTACCTATTCGCCGAGTTCGTGCGTTTGATGCACGAATGGCGCGCCGCCTGACGCCGATGCACGATGAGGATGCCCAACCCGACGGTATTCGCGACCCGCGCAACCGGCTCAACGATCTCACCGGGCGCGAGTGGATCTATGCGCTGCGCTCGGTGATCGCCACAAGCTATCCGACCAGCGGGTCCGAATCATACGCACATCGCCTGCGTCGCGCGCATCCCTCGCCCAAGCCGCCGCAGTTGCTTGCCGAGACTGTGCGTTTCTTCACCCGCGCCGACGGTCACGTGCTCGACCCGTTCGCGGGGGTGGGCGGCACGCTGCTGGCCTGCGCGATCGAAGGCCGCACGGCGGTCGGCGTCGAGCTGGCCCGACGCTATGCCGACATCTACGCCGAGGTCTGTGCCGAGCTGGGCCTGGCGCGCCAGCCGCTGGTTGTCGGCGACGCACGTCGTCTGGCCGACTACGCCGAGGTGCGCGACCGCGCCTTCGACCTGATCCTCACCGACCCGCCATACGCCCAGATGCAAGCGAAAGCGAAGACCGGCGAGCGCAAGAAACGCGGGCGCGGCGACGCAACGCCCTTCACCGACTCCGCCGCCGATCTGGGCAACCTCGGCTACCACGATTTTCTGCGCGAACTGCGCGCCGTGCTCGCGGGCGCGCTGGCCTTTCTCAAGCCGATGGGCCATCTCGTGCTGTTCACCAAAGACCTGCAACCGACCGCCGAACATCACAACATGCTGCACGCCGACATCGTGCAAGAACTGCGCACTGTCCCCGGCCTGGCCTTCCGCGGCTATCGCATCTGGCACGACCAGAGCCAGAACCTCTACCCGTTCGGCTACCCGTTCGCGTTTGTCGCCAACCAGGTTCACCAGTTCATTCTGATCTTTCGCTACGAACCATCTGCCGATCACGGGCGATCCGAAGCGGTGTTATAATTCCGCCCGATATGCATTCAACGGTTGCGGATTGAGCTATGCCCTGGTCGTTGCGCGCCCTGCTTGATCGTTTTCGGCCCGATCCCGTCGCCATCCTGGCGCAGCGGGGCTATCATCTCGTTGACGGATCGTACGGTGCTCCGCCCTCGCTGATCTACCTGATGCACGAGAATCGCCGGGCCGGGTTTATCGAGCTTTCCTGGAGCAGCCTCGATACGATCAGCAACTTCGGCATCATGATCTATCCGGCGTACCGCAATCGCGGCCTGGGCACGCTGTTGCTGCAAGCGCTGATCGCACTGGCGCGCAACCGCGGAGTCGCAACGATCCACGGCCTGGTGCGCCGGCAGGATCTCGCGGCGCAGCCTCATCTGTTGCGCTGGTATCGCGAGAACGGCTTTGCGACGATCGAGGCGCAGAGCATCGTCACAGCGGCCTGGTTGTTGTTCGAGTTTCGACGCGGCGCAAAGACCTGATGCCCTGTGCTATCAACGACTATGCGATACTTTCAAAACCGGATGACATGAGAGCAACGGCGAGCCTGGAGTGGAACGGCGGATGATGAGCGTACGTGTACGGGAATGGTCGGCGGTAATCGGGTTTATCGTAGTAGTCGGCGTTGCGTTGGCGCTGGCGTTTCCGGCGTCCGGCGTCGCTTCCGCAGCGCGCCCGGACGCCGCGGCGGCGCTTGTCGCGCCGGCGGGGAATGCAGCCGCCGCCTGGTTGTTCGCCGAACCGACCGAAGAGCCGCAGGAAGAGCGATCCACCGATGAGGTGGCGGTGCGTCTGGCGATTGTATTTGCCTGCATGGTGACTCTCAGCGCGGTGTCGTTGGGGGCGAGCCTGGCGATCCGGCGACGCATTGATGCGATCAGTCCCGATCAAGATTAACATTACTGACAAGGGCGAACGATTGCTCGCCCTGACTTCATACTGTCGTGCGGTATGCGATAATCTCGAATGGCGGCATACGCAGCATTGGATGGTTCAAACGAAAGGATAGCATTGCATGAATGTCCGCTGGTCGGCGGTGTTTTGGGGATTCTTTGTCGATTATATCCTCTCGTTTCTAGTTCAGCTCATTGCCCTAGCCTTGCAGATCATTCCCCTTGAAGGCTCGCTTAATCTGTCACGACCGACAGATCTGATCTTGATGGGCATTTTGTTGCTGGCGACCGGCGTCGGCGGCTTTGTCGCCGGGCATCGCGCGGGCGAATCGCGCATCATCAACGGCTTTATGGTGGGGGTTGTCGGCATTCTCTACGGTGCTCTGCTCTCGCTGTTTGACGATGCGTCGGTTGAGCGCTATATCATCTTCACGCAGATTATCGGGTGTGGTATGGGCGCGCTGGGCGGCTATCTCAGCACGTTCTACAAAAGCGGTCTCTGGCCGCGATCCTGAGTGAACCATTGCGAAGTGCGGGAGCTATGCTCTCGCCACGCTTCCTCCTGATGCGACCATCCCGAGTAGCGCGGAGCGCATATCGAGAGATGCTCACGTCAGACGGAGTCGGTGCAGGGTTTCGGTGATGCGTGGGGGCGGATCGGCGACGAGTTCGAGTAACTGACCGGTGATCGGGTGGGGCAGGCGCAGATGCGATGCGTGCAGCAGATGTCCGTCGTATGCGTCGGGAAACGGAGACGGCCCGCCGTAACGTCGGTCGCCGAGCAGCGGATGGCCAATCGACGCCAGGTGCAGGCGGATCTGGTGGGTGCGCCCGGTGTGAAGCGTGGCGCGGATCAGCGTGGCTTCGTCGAGTCGCTGGACAACCTCGATGCCGGTGTGGGCGAATTTCACCCGGCTGCCTCCCAGTAGCGGCGCGCCGATTTGGTCGAGCGGATACACCCGCCAGCGTCCGCCGCGGCTGCGCCCGTGCCCGGTGCGGATCTCGTAGCGTTCCTCCTCCGGGACGCCCGCGCAAACTCCCAGGTAGGTTTTGTTTACCGCGCCCCCGGCGAACGCGGCCTGCAATGGCGCATTGGCCGCCGGGTCTTTGCTGGTCAGCAGAATGCCGGATGTGTCGCGATCGAGCTGGTGCGCCAGGTGCAACGTCGGTGCGGCGCCGTCACGATTGGCGAGCCACTGCGTCAGGGCTGCCAACACATTGCCTTGCGCATCCCAGGGCGTCGGGCCGGTGTACCAGCCCGCGCGTTTGTTCAGCGCCAGCAGCCACGCATCCTCGTAGATAATGTCGGCGGGGGTGATGTCCAACTCGGCGTATGCGCCGTCGGGCGGGCGGTGGATGGTCAGGCGTCCGCCGGGCGGGGCCGCTGCCGTCGCATCACCGACGCGCCGGCCATCAAGCCAGACGCCGCCGCGCTCCAGCAGCCGTCGCGCCGCGTCCACACCGACAATTCCGGCGACCAGTTCGGCGATCGATTGTTGCACGCCGTCGGCGGGAATGATCCGCCTGATCGGCGCTGTGTCGTGTGAAGCTGTGTTCATACGGGTCGTGTAGTATGCGTGACGCCAATGCATATGATTATACGTGATCAGCGGACGCCTGGCGTTGATGTGTGAGATTTCAGGTGCGTGATGGAACTCCGAACCGAGCGCTTGATTTTGCGCGAGTTCACCGACCATGACTGGCCCGACGTGCTGGCCTACCAGACCGATCCCCGCTATCTGCGCTACTATGCATGGACAGAGCGCACCCCCGCAGCGGTGCGCGCATTCGTCCAGACGTTTCTCGATCAGCAGCAGGCACAGCCGCGCAGCAAGTTTCAGCTTGCCATCACCCTGAAATCCAACCAGCGACTCATCGGCAACTGCGGACTGCGTATGCAATCTGCCGATGCGCATGAAGGCGACATCGGCTACGAACTGGCGCCCGATTGTTGGGGGCAGGGCTACGCCACCGAAGCGGCGCGGGCTATGGTGCAGTTCGGGTTCGACGAGTTGCAGCTCCAGCGCATCTGGTCATGGTGCATTGCCGACAATATCGGTTCGGTTCGCGTGCTGGAAAAGCTCGGGATGCGCTGCGAGGAACGCTTCCGTCACAAAGAGCGCTTCAAAGGGCAGTGGTGGGATGTGTTACTGTTTGCTATGCTGGACGAGGAGTGGCGTGGGCGGCAATGAGGCTCGCGCCGGATCGCGCTATGAGTATGCAACAGCTTCAGACCACGACCTTTGCCTGCGTCGAGAGGTCGTTCGGCTTGAACAGCCAGATAACAACGACTGCCCAGATCATCACAACGGTGCTCACAACTGTGTCCAGAACGCCGTTGCTGGCATCCGAATACTATGCAGCGACCCGCGTAGATGATTACGATGCCGCCGAAGACGGCTCCGGGCAATCTATAGGCCGCAAGATTGCCGTCTATAACATGGCTCAAGGCGCTCATAGACGGCATAATTGCTGGGTATTATTACTCTGAGGGATCATAGGCGGCAAGATTGCTGTCTAATTCATGTTAGCGGAGAATGATATGGAGATACGTGAGGCGACATCATCTGATGTGCCCGCCATGTATGCCGTTGATCATATGGCAGCCGAAGAAGGCAGTCGGCGGCAACACATACGCGACTGGGTTGACGCGGGCCAGGCGATAGTTGCGCTCATTGACAGCACTGTAGTTGGGTATTCAGCCTTGGAGTACACTTTCTTTGGCTGCGGCTTCATAGCCATGTTGATGGTGAGAAAGGAGAGCCGACGCAAGGGTGTTGCTACTGCTCTTGTCACACGCCTTGAGGAACTCTGCAAGACTGAGAAGCTCTTCACGTCAACCAACGAATCTAACAAGCCCATGCAGGCCCTTATGAAGAACATGTCATACGAACCGAGCGGGATCGTATACAACCTGGATGATGGAGATCCCGAATTGTTCTATGTAAAGAGAAAGAAAGAGAGCCGCTAACCAGTCGCTGCAGGGGATACGCTAACGCGCGCCCCTGAGCTCAACGTTGGGCGGCTCAATACAAGCCTTCACTCTGTCTCGACGATGCAGATTCAGCGACTGTGGTGTGCGAAAGGATGTGCCTCAGGCATACGAATCTGCATCGTGTGGCCTCACCTTACGATTCAGCGTGCCGCTCCGAAACGGTGTGCTAAAATAGTTGACACTAAAGGGGAAAATAAGCTATTATGACGGTATAAGATCGATGTACACGTAAACTATTCTTATCGATCCAACTGTGCTATAATAGCCTCATCGTCTCCAGAATAGCTCAGGTAGATACGAAGTGCGCTTTGATATCATCGAGGACATCCATGATATTGAGACCATTGCAATTAATACGGGCATTCGAGAAGTCGAACGATTACGGAAAGTCTATGGAAAAGCGCGATGGCGAAAGAAAAAAGGCATCGCAATGATTAGACTTGAAGATGGCACGATACATCACGCAATATTGCACTGGTATGAAGCGACAGGCATGGGGCGGAAGGAAGTCAAGATCAAGTATCTTCTGGATTAAGGAGGCGCATATGAACGTCCATCAACAAGAGATTCATTTCGTTATTTGTATCGATAATGCCGAATATCCAGCTGCGCTCGAACAGCGAAAGATTTATCAGGTGATCGTCGATGAGGCCGCCGCACAACATCGTCTGCTGCGCGTGATCGATGAATCGGGTGAGGATTATTTATATCCACAAGGGTATTTCATCCCCGTTGACTTTGCGCCAAGCGTTCAAGAAGCGCTGTTACGCGCTGCATAAGAACGAATAACGCGTACACTACATGCCGTAACATTGTTTTAGAAAAGCCACCCTCACCGTCTCCTTGTAAAACCTTTGCCAGACCGCCCAACAACGCTCGCAGACACCGCTGGCGCGGCCCGGAATCTGGTGCGTTTTATATGCGCGTTCCGTGCCGATGCGCGGTGCCATCTATCGAACTCGCCCGCGGCGCAGGTGAAGCCCAGCGTTGGGCGGCGTAACGGCACCTCGCACGGCACATCGGTATGTAGTATAATATGTACGGATGTGCAACATGCGGTACATAAGGAGATGAACCATATGCAGGCATATCGCTTCGAAACAACCGTTGCTCCGGATGGTTCAGTCGTGATTACACATCTACCCTTAGCGGCAGGAGATGTCGTAGAGGTTATTGTTTTACTTCAAGAACACCACACAGAAGCAAAAAAGAAATATCCCCTGAAAGGAACGCCTGTCACCTATCATCATCCGACCGAGCCAGTTGCACAAGATGAGTGGAGTGCATTGCAATGATTGTGCTCGACACCCATATTTGGGTATGGTGGGTTCACGACGATCCATAACTCTCACAAGAGTACAAAGCGTATATTGAGCATAACGAGCAAAGTGGTATCGGAATAAGCACAATTACATGTTGGGAAATCGCAAAATTAGTAGAGCATGGCCGATTGATTCTCCCTGTCACAATTTCCGATTGGTTTGACCAAGCACTTGCCTATCCTGGCGTCCGTCTTCTGACGATCACTCCCCAAATCGCGATAGAATCAACCCAACTCCCGCAACCGTTTCATAAAGATCCCGCAGATCAGATCATTGTCGCGACCGCCCGCGTCTATCACGTACGACTCGTCACCATTGATGGAAAAATCCGCCAATATCCGCATGTGCAGCTTGCACCGTGAAATCTTTTAGCTACTAATCTACTTTAGAGAAGACGAGAAATAAGCGTCAATCGCCATACATTCTTTACACCTCCCTTCCTGCCACCCAACAACACTCGCAGACGCCGCTGGCGCGGCCCGGAATCTGGTGCGTTTTACATGCGCGTTCCGTGCCGATGCGCGGTGCCATCTATCGAACCCGCCCGCGGCGCGCTTGAAGCCCAGCGTTAGGCGGCGCCGCAACCTGTCGCTTTCGTGAAGAACTATCGGCATCGCGATTCGGCGCAATGATTCACGGCAATAGATTCGCTGCAACAGATTCACTGCCAGATTCATAGCAACGGATTCGCTGCAACTGACTCACGGCAAGTGATCGCTGCCGGGTTCGCTGCAAGCGACTCATTGCCAGGTTCACAACTATCGTACCAGCCAGCATGCGAAGGAGCGCGCAGTTGCACCGTCGCCCGCGCCTTGCTATACTTATCCTAACCATTGTGAAGGAACGAACCTAGGAGAAGAATGTGGCCTACAGTGATTTTAAGATAGCGAGTGTGAAACAGAAGTTTCAATTGATCATTGACGAGGATGTAGATCTGTTCTCACAGACTGTTGCAACGCCCGTCAGTCCATGGCTGACTGAAACCTTGCAAGAAACGCTCGCATTAGCCCTTGCGATTAATACGGAAAAAGTGCGTTCGGAACTCCTCATTGCCCCCATTTTAGTTGAACTTCGGAAACAAACTGGGCGAACTATTAGTTTCTTCTCAGGCGTCGAGTTCACCGTCGATGAGACTCAAGGATTGAACGGCGTCTGCGATTACATTATATCGCAGTCATCGGAACAACTCTTTATTAGTGCGCCAGTATTGATTATCTTTGAGGCCAAGAATGAGAATATTAAGGGAGGATTTCCCCAATGTATCGCCGCAATGATTGCCGCACAGCGATTTAACAAGCGTGAAGGGAATAGCATTCCGGTCATTCATGGCGTTGTTACAACGGGAACAAATTGGCGCTTCCTCCAACTCGAGAACACCATTGTTCGTATTGACAAAAAAGAATATTACATTGATAGCGTCGAGAGGATCATGGGAATCCTGATGGCTATTACCGGACATCCCATTGTACCGATCCTTCCGTAATGCGATCACAACGCGTGGGCGCTATGTTTCGCTCAGGTGAGTACAAAAACCGTTGACAGCAATATGCTGACTATTTCGTTGGGCGGGCATGTTGCTTGAACAAGGATACGCGCCAAAAAGGCGATAAGAATGGCATATCACATTGATGCGGAACATATCAGTCTGGATGATTTGCGCAAGCGGATTGAAGCAACCGATCTTGTACCAAGCCGTGCTAGTCTTACTGACAAGATCGGCGAAAAGATCGAGGCCCTCGAAAAACAGGGTATCACAACGCTTGCCTCTCTACGGGAAAACCTCAAAACCTCCAAGCGGCTGGCCGCTGTGGCGGAAGCAACCGGCATAGATACCCACTACCTCACCTTGCTCAGGCGAGAGATCGAAAGCTATTTCCCCAAACCGGCGACATTGAACGTCTTCGACTGGTTGCCGGAAGATGAAAGAGTGAAGCTGGAACACCATAAGATCGGGGATACTGCCGCCCTCTATGAAAGGGCAAGCAGTGCGCAACAACGATCCGAGCTTGCGCAATCGACCGGGGTGGACGCCACGACGCTCGAAATGCTTGCTCGACTTGCGGACGTGATGCGCGTGCAATGGGTGAGTCCAACATTTGCGCGGATGCTCATCGCGGCCGGCTATGACGGCGCCGCGAAGGTAGCAGCGGCTAATGCCGATGATTTATGCGAAGCGCTTTCGCGCATAAACGCCGGAGAGAGATTCTTCAAGGGCAAGATAGGTCTGCGCGATACAAAGCGACTCGTACAGGCCGCACGTTATGTTGGGTGTGAGGAATCTTGAATCAACGGCAAAAGCCCGCCCAACATGGCGCTGGAGAGCGACGGCGCGGTAAAAAACGTGCCAGGTTCCGGGCGGCGTCGCGCTCCAGTGCTTGGTTCCATCTATTGGGGCTGACAACGGCGCGCAACTCGTAATGCCCAGGCTAGACAGATAACCGACATTGGGATCACCGCGTGGGAAAACTGTTGATCCAGAACACCGAAGTCATAAGAAGGATACGCGAGGCTGTATATGACGGCTCAACCCATACCCTATATGACTGAAGCGGAATATCTTCAGCGTGAACGAGCGAGCGCCGTGAAGCACGAATATTATGATGGTCATATCTATGCTATGGCTGGTGCAAGCGAAGCGCACAACTTGATTGCGATGAATATAGCCGCGCTTCTTCGCTCGCGTGTGCGTGGAAGCATGTGTCGTGCGTACCCAAGTGATATGCGCGTCAAAGTACAACAAACAGGTCTCAACACCTATCCTGATTTTAGCATCGTCTGTGGTTCGCCATCCTTTGTCGACCCGGAAAAACGCGACACGCTGACCAACCCGAGTCTCATTATTGAGATTCTTTCTCCATCAACCGAGAGTTACGACCGTGGAGAGAAATTCCAACATTACCGTACGATCGATACGTTGCAAGAGTATATTCTCGTCGCACAAAATCAATATCGTATCGAGCGATTTGTGCGAAATGAGAGCAATGAGTGGGTATTATCAGATATCGTCGGCATTGAGGCTTCGCTGCCGCTCACACTCTTACAAGCGAAAATACCGCTTGCCGAGATATACGAACAAGTGGAATTGCGTTCAGATCTTACGCTCCTGCGCGAAATGCGCAGTGATGATCTGTACAACGCGACAGGCGGAGATGCGGGAGAGACCACCTAGGCCGCCCGACCCACGCGGTACGATGCCACGCGTCTGTTCTATTACAGAACATAAAGCGATCCATAGTTCATCCAATAATCATCAAATATCTCTTCTCCCAACATCTTAAACATACCATTTCCGGAGAGAATATCCTGTATGTTATCGATGCTGCCAATGTTTGCAGTGTTGCCGCTGCCGCTGCGATCGCTTGCGATCTCCCATTTCTCGCAGACAAAAAGTTGAAAGTCACGTATCACCGAGGCGATAGATTGGAGTTGATCGATGGTAAAAATGCGAGTCTCATCGATATATTCTGAACCCGTACGCGAGTAGATGATCCCTAAACAGAAGTGACCAAGATACTCGCTGTACGGAAACTGTATGTTTTTCCTGCTGGAGCGATTGTTGTTTCTTCTTCGTCTGTTGTCTGGAGAATTATAGCAGGAAATATGTTGCAGGTATGGTAGCGTTGTAATGTAAGCGCCGCCAGTGTCAGAATATCAGCTCGCATGCACCGGCAGCGTGAACGAGAATGTGCTGCCTTTGCCTTCAACGCTCTCGAACCAGATGCGCCCGCCATGCAATTCAACGAGCTTGCGGGTGATGCTTAGCCCCAGGCCGGTGCCGCTGACCTCCTCGCGCAGCGGGTTGTCGGCTCGGTAGAAGGGGGTGAAAATGTGCGGCTGCGCTGCTGCGGAGATGCCCACGCCGGAATCGCGCACGTTGACTTGCACTTCGTTGTTGCCATTACGCAGCGACACATCCACGCGTCCGCCTTTGCGGGTGTATTTGCAGGCGTTGCTGACCAGATTGACAATGATCTGGTGCAGGCGTTGACGGTCGGCGTAGACGATCGGCAGGTTGTTGGGCAGGTCGAGATGCAGCGATATGGCGTTTTCCTGGAACTGACCGTACAACCCTTGCGATGCGTCATAAACCACCTCGGCGATGTCCAGTAACTCGTAGCGGAGGCGCATCTGGCCAGACTCGGCGCGTGACATATCGAGCAGTTCGTCGACGAGGGCGACCAGCCGCGCGACATTCTTTTTGATAATGCCCAGAAATTCGTTCTGGGCCTCGTCAAGCGGGCCAAAGGTGCCGAGCATCAGCATATCGACGTAGCCGCGGATACTGGTCAGCGGCGTGCGCAGTTCGTGCGACGCCGTCGCCACCAGTTCGCTCTTCAGTCGATCGGCCAACTCCTCGCGGGTGATGTCGTGATAGACGATGACGTTGCCAAGACGCTCGCCCTTCGATGAAACAACCGGCGCGTAGTGCGCGCGTAGCGTACGCTCGTTGAGCGTGATCTTGCGCATACCTTGCGCGTTGCTGCCGTCGTCGGCAGGGGCGCCGGGTAACTCGGTCAGCGGTTGGCCCAAGAATGCGCCAACTTCAATGTTGAGAATCTCCTCGGCGGCAGGGTTAATAATCTGCACCTGACCTTGCTGATCGCTCACCGCTACGCCATCACCGATGCTGCGCAGAATCGCGTACAGCTTGCTGGCCTCTTCTTCGCGCTGCTGCACGATAACGCCCAGAAGCGCGCTTTGCTCCGAGACGTAGCCGTAGAGTTGAGCTTTCGAGAGGGCTACGGCGGTCTGACCCGCGGCGGCTAGCGCCAGTTGAGCGTGCTCCTCGCTGAAATACCCCGTTGAGGAGTGGATCAAGAACAGTACGCCGAGCGCTTCGCTTTCCAGCAGGATCGGCACAACCAGTATCGAACGAGGTTGGAGATCATAGATGTTGCGCACCTCCCAACGCGGATCACGCGAGGTGTCGGGTACAATCGCCGCCTCGCGCTGTTTCAGCACCCAGCCAGCCAACCCGTGACCGGGCTCCAGACCGCTCGATTGCTGGGCCATCTGTGGTTCAGATGAAGCGCGGAATACTAGCCGTCCGGTTTCGGTTGCGAGCATAATCGCGCCGCGTTCGGCCTGGGTAGAGCGGATGAGCAGCGCAAGGGTTTGATCCAATACTTGGCGCTCATCGAGTGTCACCGAGAGGGCGCGGGCGATGTGATAGAGCGCTTCGGCGCGGTCGAGGGCGCGGCGCAAGTCGGCGGCTCCGCGTTCCAGTTCGGCAGTGGCCTGATGTACCCGCTGTTCGAGCGTGCTGTACAGCAGGGTGTTGTCGAGCGCGGCGGCGGCCCGGTTGGCGAGCAACTCCAGAAGCGGGAAGGCTTCACACAGCGCATCGAGGCGTTCGCGCCCCGCCGAGACGGTGAGAACGCCGTAGATCTCGTTGATCTGGCTGACCAGCAAGAGCGCCAGATGTTGCTCGCCGTCGAGCGAACGAAAGGGCAGCCGCTCGCACATATAGGAATGCTCGCCGACATACGTGCTGGTTTCAAAGAGCGACGCAAACACGCTCCATGGAAACTCCAGCCCTTCAAGTGCGCTCAACCGGCTATGGCTTGCTCCAAACGCCACCGCGACTCGTGTCTGGCCCTGGCGCCAATCCACCTGGCTGATCGTGACGCAGTCGAAGTTGCCGGCGGCCTGCACCGCTTGGGCGACATCTTCCAGCACGGTCTGGACATGGGTGGAGACCCGCAGGCGGTTCGAGACCTGGAGGAACGTGTGGAGAGCTTGCTCGCGATCCCGTGCGCGGTCGTGCAAGGCGCTCTGGGCGCGGATCGAACGTTCCAATACCAGGACGAATATGCCGACCTGGGCGCTTTGCAAGAGCCAGGTCGCCGCGGCTAGCGGGCGTTCAGCGAGGGGCGCGATGAGTATGAACGCGCCGTAGCTGAAGAGGATTGCTGCGGAGACGCCCAGGCCGGATAAGCCCGGTTTGAGCAGCAGCGTTGAGAGAATGGGAAGCGCCAGAGCCACCCAGAACGGCGAGGCATAGCCGCCGCTGGAGGCGATCAGCGCGAGTCCGAGCGCGAGTGTGGCGATGATCAACCCCAGGCTGATGATGCGCTGTCGGCGGTTGCGGGGGGCGAGAAACGCTCCGCTGAGTGTTGCGACCGCCAGGAGAACTACTAGCAGGATGCGGTTGGGGGCGGCCCAGAATGCTGGAGAGAAAAGCGCTACGTCCTGAGTTGGCCAAAGGGCTGCATATTCGTAGACGAGCAGCGCAGCCACAAAGACGCCATAACCCAGACTGGTCCAGCGCGGATTGATCTGCGCGGTAGAAACCGATATGGGAGGCGGCGCTTCTGTGGTCATTGTCACATCCACACCTGGTAAACATGTCGGATAGGGTTTCGGGCTTTGCAAACGTATGCTATTGCGCGGCGCCGCGTCTTGAGCTTGTCGAAGGACCAAAACTGACAGGTGTGATCAGTTTGCATCCGGGAGTTCGATAATAGCGGCTCCCACCCCTGCGCAGCCCCAGAAGAGTGCGACCATATGGCTAAACTCAATGTTGAAAAAATAGTGGTCGGCCATTCCCACAGCCAACGCTGCCACAAGGCCGGACTGAGCGCCCAATACCCAGGTTGAGCGTTCACTATTGAGCCGAGATAGCCCGCGCAGCGACAAAACGAACCATGCGGTGATCAGAGCCAGGAATGCGACCAATCCGAGTAACCCCATGCGTTGGGCGATTGCCAGATAGATGTTGCTAACCCCGGCGGTCAGGTCAATATCGGGCGCCTGCCCAAACCCGATGCCAAACCAGGGATAGCGTTGAATAATGTTGAACGCATTTTGAAACTCGGCCAGACGCATCTGCTGGGCTTGATCTTGAAACTGCACCCCTTCCACGACGCGCTGCGCAAAATCGGCGCCGATACCCAACACGACGAGCAATATAGCTGCGAACGTTCCAACCGCGATCATCACCCACCAGAGCCGGTGGTAACGCAACGTCGCGAGGTACGCCGTAGCGATGATGATGCCGAAGAGCGCGGCGCGCGAGAACGTCAGCAAGAGGGCGACCACCAGGACGCCGACTGCGCCGATCAGCACGGGACGGGGCAACACCGGACGTTGCGCAAAGAGCTGTGCCGCGGTCAACGCGCCGATCAAAGCCAGCATACCGCCGAAACTGTTTGGATCAACCGATGTGCCGATTGCACGCTCTAGGCCGCTAACATCATCTTCGACATAGCGCAACACACGCCCCTCGGTTGGATAGCCAATACGCCCTAGACTCACCAGCAGACGCAATGCGAGCGTATCGTTCAGGGCGTAGAGCGCCAGACCGAGCAGCGCTCCCAGGGCGCCGCAAATAATCAGCGTCTGCAAAGCGAAACGCGCCTCCGCGCGCGTGCGAACAACGTTGACGATACTGATATAGAACAGCACGCCAAGCACGAACTTGGCGTAGTTATGCAACGTAAGCGAGTCGGGCAACCCGCGCGCACCCAGCACGAGCGAGAACAACGTCAATCCGAGAAACCCGAGCAACGGCAGACCGAGCGGCGTGAGCCGCAGGTCGTATGCGTCGCTACGAGCGAGCAAGCGCAACACCCAGACGCCGAGCAATGCGACTAGAGCCAGGGTCAAAAAGTTGGGTGTGATAATCGCCTTGAAGGGCAATGTGCCGAAGGGCAGCAGCGTGATGATCGCGAACGCGGATACCAACCCAACGGTAGTGCTGATCAAAAAGGCATAGCCGACGGCGAGGGCGAGCAGCCCGACTGCGACGTAAATCGGCCCGAAGGCTGCCGCCGCCCCGACCGCGCCGCCGATACCAACGGCCAGCATCCCGATTGCAATCGGTGAGCGAACAAACGCCTGCCGCGCCTGGTCGCTCCATACGGCAGGTTGTGTCCTGGTCTGATGCATAGGCGATGGAAATGGCTAACGGGTTGCTTGAAAGAGCAACCCATTCACCGTCGAATACACGGCGCTTTTAGCCAATGACCTGATCGATGCCGCGATCATACGGCAGATTCGAGATCTGCATCAGTTTGTCCCAGCGGTGGGAGGCGTCGATATGTCGGACGGTGCCTGTCATCGAACGCATAACCACGCTATGGGTGCGCGCGCCGCCGCCGAAATATTCTACGCCGCGCAGAAACTCGCCGGATGTGATGCCGGTCGCTGAGAAGAAGACATAATCGCCGCGCACCAGATCGTTGATGCCATACACGTGGTTGACGTCAAGGCCTTGCTCGGCGATCAATGCCTGGTCTTTTTCGCTGCGCGCCGAGAGCTTGCACTGGATTTCGCCACCGGTGCATTTCAACGCGCAGGCGGTGATCACCGCTTCCGGCGCCCCCCCAATACCCATCAGAATGTCGGCGGGCGGATCTTCAATTGCGGTCATCACGCCGGCTGAAACGTCGCCGTGCAAAATCAGCTTGATGCGCGCACCAGTCTGGCGGATTTCGCGGATCAGCTCTGTGTGGCGGGGACGATCAAGCACGACGACGGTAACGTCCTCTACGTGCTTGTCCAGGGCGCGGGCGACATTGTGGATGTTGTCAGCCACCGGTGCGTCAATGTCCACAACGCCGGCGGCGTGTTCGCCCACGGCGAGCTTGTTCATATAGGCGAGGCCCTGCCAGTTGTACAGTGAGCCGCGCTCGGCGACCGCCACCACAGCGATGGCGCCCGGCATACCTTCGGCCAGCAATGTAGTGCCTTCTACCGGATCCACTGCGATATCAACTTCCGGACCGTCGCCTGTGCCAACCTGCTCGCCGGTATACAGCATCGGCGCTTCGTCTTTTTCGCCCTCGCCGATCACCACCACACCGTTGATTGGAACGCTCTCCAGCGCCATACGCATCGCATCGACGGCAGCCTGATCACAACCGTTTTTGTCCCCCCGTCCCATCCAGCGACCGCTGCGCAGCGCTGCCGATTCGGTGGCGCGCACGAGATCCAATCCCAGGTTTCGCTCAAATTTCATAAACTACCTCCTAGTAGTTTTTTCAGCCGGCACGCCAAAGCGCCGGTCTAGGTGCGAAGACCTTACAGCTACCCGTCCAGACAATCATCAGCAAGGTGGTACGCTGTTTCGCTTGCTGCTCGGTATAGCAAATTGGGAATGATTCGTATGTGAATTAAAGAGGCATTCCCAATCCAGGGCGATTGTAGCATACTGCCGGATTACTGTCTATGAAGGTGATCGTGTCGGTATGCTATACTGGTTCTTACATATTCCGCTTCGTGCAATCCGCAAGATTCCAGAGTTTTTGCAGTCATCGACGCTGCGGCTGCGTCCTGTACTTTCCTATACTGCCGCGCCGTACAACGTTGACCTGCGATGACAGAGATTGCAGCATTATTCGAGTGTTGGACCTGCATAGTGCAAGGTCGTCGAATATCACAAGGAGTTCGGCAATGAAGCGCATTGTGAGTATCAGCCTGGGGTCGTCGCGACGCGATTATCATTTCACGACCACAGTGCTGGGTCAGCATATTGAGGTGCGACGCATTGGCGCCGACGGCGATGTTGAGCGCGCGGCGGCGCTGGTGCGGGCGAATGACAGCCAGGTTGATGCGATCGGCCTGGGCGGTCTGATTCCGGTCTTTCGTGTTGGCAAGGCGCGCTATCCTCATCGACAGGCGTTGCATATCGCTGCACAGGCGCAGCACACGCCGGTGGTTGACGGCAGCGTGTTGAAGGCGACGTTGGAGCGTTGGGCGATCAAGCGCGCCGTCGACCAGATACCCAATCTGTTTCGCTACCGGCGCATTCTGGTGACAAGCGGCATCGAGCGGTATCCGCTGGCGCAAGTGCTGACCCAGTATGAAGCGGATGTGCGCTTCGCCGACCCGGTGGTGCATACCGGGCTGTCGTTCTTGCCCATTCCGCGCACGATTGCACAGCTCGAACTCTACGCCGCCACGACGCTGCCAATTATGGCGTTGTTGCCCTATCGCGTGCTGCATCCGGTGGCGCACGGCGATGATGATCGCATGGTGCGCGCTGAAAAGTTGTTCTCCTGGGCCGATGTGATCGCCGGCGATTTTGCCTACATCCGTCGTTTCGCCCCCGCCGACCTGAGCGGGCGCACAATCATTACTGACGACCCCGGCCCCGACGAGATCGAGGATCTGCGCCAGCGCGGCGTGACGACATTAGTGACGATGGCACCGCCGTTGAGCGATCAACGCCCCTTCATCGCCGCGGACGCCCTGGAGGCGATTGTCGCGGCGATTATTGAAAGTGGCGGTCAGCCCGGCGAGGCCGAGACGCTCGATTTTATCACAGCGGCGAAATGGGAACCGACCGTCCAGCATCTGAATTCGCTGCCGAAGCCGAAATTTGCATTTGTCATTCACCCGCTTGCGCCGCACTATATTGCCAAAGAGCCGCGCTTCGCCTTCACGCGCTATCTGCCGACGCGCCTGGTCGAGTGGGTTGCCGCCCAGATGCCGCCGCTCTACCTGTCGCGCATTCGCGGCGTTCGTAGCGTACACACCGGCGAGGAGGCCGAGGGTTTGTTGTTTACCCTTGGCGCCACGCCGCGCGAGATGCTGCGCCGCAAACCCCAGTTCACTTATCGCCGCTTGATCCGTGCCGCCCGGATGGCCGAACGTATGGGGGCGCGGCTTATGGGCCTGGGGGCGTTCACCTCGGTTGTCGGCGATGCCGGCGTCACCGTGGCGATGAAGAGCGATATTGGCATTACCAGTGGCAACTCGCTGACGGTCGCCGCAACCCTGGAGGCGGCCAAGCAAGCGGTGATCCGGATGAAGGGCGGACGGCCTGATCACGTGCGTGCGGTGGTGATCGGCGCAACGGGCAGCATCGGCGCGGTGTGCGCACGCCTGCTGGCTCAGGCTGTGCGCGACGTGGTGCTGATTGCACCGCGCCCTGAACGCTTGCTGGCGCTCAAGCAGCAGATCGAGCAGGAAACGCCCGGCGCCCGCGTGATCGCCGCCACCAACGCCGCCGCCTACACGGGCGATGCCGATCTGATCGTGACGACGACCAGCGCGCTGACCGGCAAAGTGATCGACATCAACAAGCTCAAGCCCGGCGCAGTGGTGTGCGATGTGGCCCGTCCGCCCGATGTGCGCGCCGAAGATGCCGCTCGGCGCCCCGATGTGCTGGTGGTCGAGAGCGGCGAGATCAAACTGCCCGGCGACCCCGATTTCGGCTTCGACATTGATATGCCTCCCGGTACCGCCTACGCTTGCCTGTCCGAAACAGTTTTACTGGCGATGGAAGGCAAATTCAATGACTACACTCTGGGCCGCAACATCCAAATGGATCGCGTCAAAGAGATGTATCGCCTGATGAAAAAACATGGCCTGGAACTGGCCGGGCTGCGCAGCTTTGGCCGCTACATCACCGATGATGACATCATCGAAAAACGGCGGCTGGCCGACGAACGCCGCCGCAAACTGGGATTGCCCGAGGAATCGTTGACGACAAGCTAAGGAGACGCTCACATGAATCCCGAACCACTCGTATTGCACGAGATTGACGGCCCGGTGGCGACCCTGACGTTGAATCGCCCGAAAGCGCTGAATGCCCTCAACCCGGAGCTGATGGATCAGTTGATCGGGGTGATCGCTGATCTGGACAAGAACGACGCGGTGCGCTGCCTCGTATTGACCGGTAATGCGCGCGCGTTCGCCGCCGGCGCCGACATCAAAGCGATGGCTGATTCTACGCCGACCCAGATGGTCAAGGAGCAGCGCTTTGCGAATTGGTCTGATGTGCAGCGCTATAGTAAGCCGATCATCGCTGCGGTGAGCGGTTTTGCACTTGGCGGCGGCTGTGAGTTGGCGATGCTGTGCGACATCATCATTGCCAGCGAGACGGCGAAATTCGGCCAACCCGAAATCAACATCGGCATTATTCCCGGCGCCGGCGGCACCCAGCGCCTGGCGCGGGCGATCGGTCCTTATCGGGCAATGGAGTTGATCCTGACCGGCAACCAGATCGACGCTCAAGAAGCTTATGCTGCCGGATTGGTCAACCGGGTGGTTCCCGTCGAGCGCTATCTGCGTGAAGCCCAGGAACTCGCCGCCGAGATTGCCGCGCGTCCGCCGATTGCGGTGCGCCTGGCCCGTGAGGCGGTGCGTTATGGCGCCGATACGACGGTGCGCGATGGGCTGGAGATCGAACGTCGTAACTTCTACCTGCTGTTTGACAGCGCCGATCAGAAAGAGGGTATGCACGCATTCCTCGAAAAGCGCAAAGCGACGTTTCGCGGAGAGTGATCCAGGTTCGGACTGACTCATAAAAAGACGCGCCGCCAATTCTGGCGGCGCGTCTTTCTCAATGACCCAAATTTGTTGCCCCATATCCGCGCCATCCGCGCTATACTGAGCGTAGAACGGTGCACGATCCAAACTCTATGGACTCCATACCTACCGTGCGTATGTTCCGGTCAAAGCGATTTCGGCCAGAACGTGCCCTTGCATGGTTTGCAGAACCTGTTCTTTGCTCGCGCCGGATGCCAGGCCAAGCGTTGTGTCGAGTGCGTAGAGCTTGAAGAAGTAGCGGTGTGTTCCACCTGGCGGACAAGGGCCGCCGTATCCCAAACGCCGCCGGCTATTCGTTCCGTGACTTCCGCATCGCGCCAAATATGCAAATCAGAATCAGCCGTGCGGGTGCGTTCATATGAATAGTCCCGTATCGAGTTCGGGTTTTGAATTGAGAACCTGTCTGAAAAGCGGTAGAAAGCAGACTGGGCCAGTCCTCCATAAAAACTTCTGCTGAAATCTTCGACTGGAATTGTTCTCATACCAAACGATAATGAACAGGCCGCATGTCACCCTGAGCAGAGCGAAGGGTCTCAGCGTCCCCGATAGCGGTCATTCTTCGCTTTGCTCAGAATGACCGCTTGCGGTAGATCCAAATTCGTTTGGTATCAGACGTTCAGTATTATGCTGGTTTTGAGGCTGGCCCAATCTTTTCAGACAGCCTCTGAGAATAGCCGCATTATAACATCGCGTGCGCAAAAAGCTCCCTGTTTTGGTACTAACTCTATGAAAGACGAGAACGCAATTTGCAGGAGGACAGTATGAAGTGTCGTCTATCCAGTATTGCAGGCCTGACCATTGTGTTCACTATGCTTATGACGTTCGCAGGCGCGACCCGCTCGGCGCCCAGCGCTGCGTCCAATGACTCGGCCTTCGGGGTGAATAGTCACATCGCTTCACGCTACCCCGACCCGGCGCGTTTGCAAGGACCCGCCGACGCGGTTTCCCAAACCAGGGCGGGTTGGGCGCGCGAGGATTTCCAGTTCTATCGCATCGAGCCGCAAGATGATGCGTATGAATGGGAATTCCACGATAATGCCGTGAATTTGTTGACAGCGCGCGGGGTCAACATTATCGGTTTGCTCAACGGTCCCACTCCCGGCTGGGCTGCGCAGGGCCAGCCCAGCAACGATTTTTACCCGCCCAATGCCGACAAATTCGCCGAATTCGCTGGCGCCGTCGTGGCGCGCTACAAGGACCGGGTGCGCTATTGGGAGGTATGGAACGAGCCGGATAACGACCGCTATTGGAAGACCGGGCCGAGCGCGGCAGCCTATGCCAGTCTGTTGAAGGCGGTCTATCCGGCGATCAAGGCCGCAGATCCGAACGCTCAGGTGTTGGCGGCAGGCCTGGTGTCGCCCGAACCGGCAACGAGCTTCCTGCAGGAGATGGCCAATAACGGCGCTTGGGGTTCGTTCGACGTTGTGTCGCTGCATCCCTACACCGATCCGAAGAGTCCCGAAGCTGGCCAGATCGGTAGCGCCGGCGCTGGGCAGGTGCGCGCACTCGTTGAGCGATTGGGCAATAAGCCGATCTGGGCCACGGAATATGGCTGGTCGACGCAGCCCGGCGATCGTGGCGGCAATGTTGTCTCCGAGGACGAGCAGGCCAACTATCTTGTGCGCGGGGCGGTTCTGCTGCGTGCCGCCGGCGTTGAGCGCGTGCTCTGGTATAACTTGAAGGATACGCAGTCGGGCGATGGACTGGGCTTGCTGCGCTACGGCAGCGGTGCTACCGACTATAGATCGCAGAAGCCGTCGTATCGCGCTTTCACCACGCTGAACCAGCAACTTGCCGGAACCACGCCGGCCGGTACGATCAACTTTGGCCAGCAAACGACCATTGTGGATTTCGAGAACTTTGGCACGTGGCAACGCGGCGATCAGGCGAATGGTACGCTGACGCAAACCGGCGCGCAAAAGCATAGTGGCGGCGCGGCGGCCCAGTTGAGCTACAACTTCTCCAGCGGCAGCAATGACTATGTTGTATTCAACTCCGGCGAACAGCCGACGATTAGCGGCGCTCCCAGCCAGATCGGCATGTGGGTTCTCGGCGATGGCAGCGGCCATGCGTTAAAGCTCTGGCTGCGCGACGCCGAGGGCGAGACGTTGCAATTCCGGCTGGGTTTTGTCGGCGGGGGCGGCTGGCAATTTCTCGCCACGCCGGTATCGGGTCAGGCTGAATCGTACAACCGCATCGGCGGATCGGGCAACCTGCGACTCGACTTTCCGGCCCGTCTCGTGGCAATCGTGCTTGATGACGAACCCGACAGCTTCAGCGGCAGCGGGACGATCTACCTCGACGACCTTACCGCTGTCACCGGGCCGGAAGCCTACGGCGCACGCTTTACCAAAGGCGGCGGCGTTGTCGATGTGATCTGGGCGCCGAGCGTTACCCAGGTGACAGTGCCGACCAACTCGGCGACGGGGACGCGGGTTGAGATTTGGGGCGAGACAAAGACTGAGAATGCCAGCAATGGCCAATTCGTTTTCGCCGTCGGTTCCAATCCGATCTTCCTGAGCCACACGCCTGGCCAGGGATCGACGCAACCGCCGCCTTCCCAGCCGCCGTCGGGCGACGAGCGTTGCTTCCCTGAAACTGGGTATTGTATCTCCGGACGCATTCGCGAATACTGGGAACAAAACGGCGGGCTGCCCGTCTTCGGCTATCCGGTGACGCCGCAACGCGCCGAGACCATCGAGGGTCAGAGCTTCCAGACGCAGTGGTTCGAGCGCAATCGGCTTGAACTGCACCCGGAGAACGCCCGGCCTTACGACGTGCTGCTGGGTCGTCTCGGCGATGACCTGTTGCGGCAGGGCGGGCGCGACTGGACGCAGTTCCCGACCAGCCAGCCGCAAGACGGTTGCCGCTACTTCCCGGAGACGCAACACAACGTCTGCGGCGAGATACTGGCGGCGTGGCGCGCGAACGGTCTGGAATTCGACGGACAAGCCGGCAAGAGCGAGGCGGAAAACCTGGCGTTGTTTGGCTTGCCGTTGAGCGAACCGCAAACCGAGATCATCGAGGGCAAGCCCTACACTGTGCAGTGGTTCGAACGGGCGCGCTTCGAATTGCACCCGGAGAACGCGCCGCCATATAATGTGCTGCTCGGTTTGTTGGGCAACGAAACGCTGGGCAGGCCCTGATGCGGACGTGTTCAGAGGCAGGCGTACGGAACTGGCGGCGGAAGTACTTCCGCCGCCAGTTATTCTGACGATCAAGGCTGGTGCGCCAGTTGTCGTGCGGGCAGGAACACTGCTACAATAGAGCCTGATGGCATAGCATCGGTGAGAGCCAGAGGATGACGGGAATGCTGGAACCGAATACGCTTGTTCATGAACGCTACCGGGTAGAACGACTCATTGGGCGCGGCGGTATGGGTGCGGTGTATGAAGCGATCGATGAGCGGCTATCCAACCGCGTTGCCCTCAAACAGACGCTGTTTGGTGATTCAGATGCGGCAAGCGTCGCCGAATCAACCTCGCAGCAATGGTCAAGGCTGCGCAAAGCTTTTGAGCACGAAGCGCGGGTGTTGGCCGGGTTGCGACACCAGGCGCTGCCCAAAGTGATCGACTACTTCAGCGATCACCAGGGCCAGTTTCTGGTGATGGAGTTTATTCCCGGCGATGATTTGGCAGCGGAATTGAAACAACGCAATGGTCCATTTCCGATTGCCGATGTGCTTGACTGGGCTGACCAGTTGCTTGATGCGCTCGACTTTCTGCACACCCGGCCAGAGCCGATCATTCATCGGGATATCAAGCCTCAAAATCTCAAGCTGACTGACCGCAACGAGATCATTCTGCTCGACTTTGGCTTGTCGAAGAGCGTCAAGTCGTTGCAATCACCACTGACATCGGGCGGCGGTACGAGTGTATTTGGCTATACGCCGGCCTACGCGCCTATCGAACAGATCCGTGGAACAGGTACGGAGGCCGGGAGCGACCTCTATGCGTTGGGGGCGACGTTATACCATTTGCTCACCGGACGTGAGCCGATTGATGCATTGAGTCGCACCGTCGCGCGCGCCAGCGATGAGCCTGATCCGTTGCGCCCTATCTGTGCGCTAAACCCGGCGATCCCGTCAGCGGTAGGTGATGTGGTGCTGCGGTCGTTGGCGCTAGACGTGAAGAATCGACCAGCCGGCGCTGCGGAGATGCGCGCCGAACTTCGCGAAGCTCGACAAGTGACTCCGCCGGCGTCACCGTATGATCAAGACTCGGGGCGGACTGTTGCAGTGGGCAACCTGGCCCATACAGG
>JANQID010000132.1 GCA_028282325.1 Chloroflexaceae bacterium
GAGTTTCACAACCGGCGCAAGAATGGCGCGCTTTTCTGGGAGCTGGCTTCGATCTCGCCGATCACCGATGCCGAAGGAAACATTACCCATTTCGTTGGCATCAAGGAAGACATTACCGAACGTAAGCATATGGAAGAGACACTGCGCCGGAACATTCAACAACTTGACGCCCTGCGCGCAACAATGAACGCGATCTTCGCCGAGCTTGATCTTGATCTCTTGCTGCGCATGATTTTACAGCGCGCGACAGAGTTGACAGCAACCGATTCCGGGTTTATCGCGCTCTACGATGAAGAACGCGGCGACCTCCACATTGTTGAAAGTCTCGGTTCGGCTTACGTGTATCGTGGTAAGCGACGTCAGTTGGGGAAGGGCGCATTAGGGATAACTGCGCAAACTCGTCAACCGATGACTATCCTCAACTATCCAGAGTGGGAAGGCCGCTTCCTCGATGCAGATGTCAGCTATATGCCCTATAGCATTCTGACCATACCGCTGTTATTGGGCAACCGGCTGCTCGGCGTTATTGGCATCACCAAAGATATCCCCGGTCATACTATCGACATTGAACAAGGGCAACTTCTCCGCTTTTTTGCTGAACAAGCGACGATCTCTATCCGCACCGCTCAGATCTTGAACAACGCTCAACGCCGAGCAAAGGAAGCCGAAACCCTGCGTGAAGCCAGCGCCGCTGTAGTTGCAACGTTGAACCACGACCAAGCGATCCAACGCATCCTAGAGCAACTCGCGATTGTTGTTCCATATGACAGTGCGTCGGTGCAACTTTTAGACGGCAATGAATCGGAGATTGTGGGCAGCCATGGCTTCGCCGATCCGAGCGCGGTGATCGGCATTCGTTTTCCTGTAACTGAACGAAATCCCAGCGCTATCGTCTACCGCGAGCGCCGTCCGTACATCCTGCCCGACGCTCATGTGGCCTATGAAGAATTTCGCCAACCTCCCCACAGTCACATTCGTTCCTGGCTCGGCGCACCATTGATAGTTCATAACGAGATCATCGGTATGCTGGCGCTTAACAGCACCGAGTTGAACCATTTCACTGCCCGCCATGCCAGCCTCGTCGCCGCGTTTGCCGATCAGGTGGCCATCGCACTTGAGAATGCACGCCTGTTTACCGAAGTGCAACAACTGGCGACCATCGATCCCCTGACCGGCTTGTACAATCGTCGCTACTTTTTTACTCTGGCTGAGGCGGAAATCCAACGGAGCCAACGCTATCGACATATGATTTCTGTGATTGTGTTAGATGTGGACGATTTTAAGGGCATTAATGATACCTATGGCCATCTCATCGGCGATAAGGTGCTGTGCTCGGTCGCCGAGCAATGCCGCCTGGTGTTGCGGGCGGTCGATATTATCGGGCGTTATGGCGGCGAAGAGATGATCGTTCTTGCGCCCGAAACCGACCTTGCCGGCGCATATCATCTCGCAGAACGATTGCGCCAAAAGCTAGAACAGCACGCTGTGGTTATTGATGAGGAGAGGATTTCGGTAACTGCGAGCATTGGTCTGGCCACTTATACCGGTCAGGGCAACCTTAGCTTGGATCGGCTGATCGATTATGCTGACCGGGCGATGTATGCCGCCAAGCACAAGGGCAAAAACCGCGTGGTGCAGTGGGTGGAGGATGGGACTCAAAACGAGAACTGATCGCCGACTACAATCTGTGCCAAACGTTGCGTTGACCGAAGCGGTATTATCGCTTGTGGCATAACTGACCTGTACCTCGCGTCCGCCCGGCGCCAACAAGACAGTTGTCGCGCACGCTCTTTTGTGCTAGAGTAGCGTCTATGAACACGAGACCTGCAACTCGAACCGAGCCAGATCTGGCCGAGGAAGTCATTACCCCTGACACGACGCTTTCGCGCGCCGGGGCAATCTGGCTGGCGCGTCTCGAAACAGCCGGGATGGATGTGGATGAGGACCTGGACGACATCGACGACGAGGAATTGCGCGAGTACGAAGAGCAGCGCCACCACTCGCGCCAGACGATCGACAGCTATCGCACCGCGCTGACGCTCTTCGTACGCTGGCTCGAACGCAGCGGTCGCGCGACGGTCGGCGACCTGGCGCTCGACGACCTGGTGCATTACACGCGCACGTTGCGCAAACGCGGCTACGACCTATCGGAACGCGCAACGCGGGCGCACGAACGGGGCCAGACGGTCGGGCGACTCTCGCCGCGCACCGTTCACAACTATACCCGACCGCTCCTCGGCTTTCTGAGCCTGATCGAGTCGTTCGACGCCATCCCGTTTCGCGTCGCGGCGACGCGCGCCGAACTCACGCGGGCCTTGCCGCGCCTGCCGGAAACCCTCGCGCCGACGCCGCCCGATCTCCGCCGGCTAGCCGGCTTCTATGACCGCCCGACCGACAGCGATGAGCGAACCGAGCGGCTCAAATTGATCCGGTTGCGCAATGCGGCGCTGCTGCATCTGCTCTTCTCCAGCGGCGCACGCATCTCCGAAGCGCTGGGACTCAACGTGGGCGATGTCTATCGCGACCGGCGCGTGCAAAGCCGCGCGCCCGTGCGCGGCAAAGGTCGCCGCGAGGGCGTGCTGTTTTTGCGTCGCAACGCCGAGCGCGCTATCGAGGTCTATCTGCAAGCGCGCGGCTACCCGCCCCCCCACGCGCCGCTGTTTGCATCTCTTGACCGCCGCACGGCCGGCGTGCGCCTGAGTCGCTCCAGCGCATGGCGAATCGTCCACGCGGCGGCGCAGGCGGTGGCGGCGCAGATCGAGTTGGAAGGCAAAGCCGACGAGGCGGCGTTGCTGCGCACGACCTCGCCGCACACCTTTCGCCACTTCGTCGGCTTTCATCTGCTGAACGAAGGCGCCGACCTAGCCGAAGTCTCCCAGATCCTCCGCCACCGCAGCGTCGAGGTGACGCGCAATTTCTACGCGCGCTACAAAGACGTGCAGTTACAAGAAGTTCACGACCAGTTCAGCGCTGACCCTGAGTAGCGCCAAATACAGAAGGGGAAGGAGCGCGACCTCGGAGCCAGGGATTCTTCGTTGCGCTCAGAATGACCGTATGCGGTATATCCAATATGGTTTGGTAGCTGTTATCGCCGCGGCGAATCACACCCCGATATGCTCCGCTTGCGGCGTCTCCTTGCGGCGTTGCTGGAAGCTGATCACTGCCAGAGCTTCAGAAATATCCTCCAGGCTCACCAGGCCAAGATAGGTTTCGCCCTCGTAGACGGCGACGACGCGCACACCCTTCTCGGCCATCATCTGGCGCACCTCGCCCAGCGGAACATCCGCCTGCACCGCAACAATTTCACGGCGCATAATCCAGGTGGCATAAGCATCATCGGGATCGGTCGCCAGCGAGCGCAAAACATCCTCGCGGGTCACGACTCCGATCAGCTTACCACCCTGCAACACGGCAAAATCCGGTTGATAACTCGTCAAGATATAATCGACCACTTTGCTGACTCGATCGCCGATTTCCAGCGTCAGGGCATGCTTGTTGTAGGCATCACCCACACGCAGGGTCGTCAACACCGTGCGTGCCTGCGCCTCGCTGCTCTCCTGACCGGCGCCGAAGAAGATGAAAACCGCGACGAGCACAAGCAGGAAGTTGCCGCTAAAGAGGCCGAGGATACCCAACAAAATCGCGAGCGACTGGCCGATGGCAGCCGAGATTTGCGTCGCCCGCTTGGCGCTCATCAGCATCGACAATACCGACCGCAATACCCGCCCGCCATCGAGCGGAAACGCCGGGATCATATTGAACAAGACCAGGGCGATATTCGCTTCGAGCAGCCAGATGAGCATCGACGACAGCGAAGGCTGCAAGAGATTGCTGTCCATCAACGTCCGCCCGTCCAGACCGCCCAAAAGCAGACCGGCCCCGGTTACGAGCAGCAGGATCGCGGCAATCGTCACATTGACCAGCGGTCCGGCAATCGCGATGAGCAACTCGTGGAGCGGCTTTTCGGGATTGCGCTCCAGAAAAGCGATTCCGCCAAGCGGCATCAGCACGATCTGGCGCACGGGCACGCCAAAATATTGGGCCACGACACTGTGGCCTAGCTCGTGCAACGTGACGCAAAGGAAGAGCAACAGGATCAATGTTATGCCAAACAAAGCGCCGCTCAGACCATATTCTATCCAGGGCAAGGCGCCGAGCAAGATGATCAAGAAAAACGTAATATGTACTTTAATGTCAATACCAAAAACACGGGCAATTCGAAATGACCAGTTCATATGATGTACTCCAATTTTGGATGGAATCAGATTACCTATGCAAACGCTGCATAAACGAAAAGGCGAGACGCCACTCAAACCGTGGTGGCCTCGCCAGCAGTGAAATGACACGCCAATTAGCCGAGAGCGACCGCTCTGTCTTGACGACTAATTGTCCTGTTTATGGCAGGTGGCTACTCCCCATCATCAAAATGATCGTAACAAAGCTTTACCGCACTGTCAAGGGAAACGCCGCCATCGCAGAGGAGTGCCGATCGCGCCGTGATCGGCGGCGACGGGTGCGCATATGCTCAACACTGCATCAAACAACGCACGGAGCGACATAGAACGATGGCTGCTCGTATGCTTGCACTCGCGGCAATTATGCGATAATGCACGTTAATGTAAGTGCGATAAAGCCTCCATAGTTTATATAGATTAGGGTTCCTATCAACCCAACGCCAAGAGGAACAATTCCGTGGCTAAAGAGACCATCCTAGTTGTTGAAGATGATGAATCAATAGCCCGACTGTTCCAGGTTTTCCTATCGGAGCGCGGGTACAACGTGTTCACCTCTGCGCGAGGCCGCGAAGGACTGGCCTTGTGCCAGGAGGTAGCGCCAGATTTGATCCTTCTTGACGTACGACTGCCCGACATCAGCGGGTATGAGGTCGCCGAGGCGCTGCATGCCAATCCCTGGACCCAGCATATTCCGGTTATCATCATCACAGCTTACGGAGAGATGGAAGATCGCATCCGCGCGCTGGACGAGATCCAGGTGCAATATTTCCTCGACAAGCCCTTCGATATCGAAGAGGTCTTCGCTGTTATCAAGAAAGAATTACGCGAATCGCGCCGGAAGAGTCAACTCCACCCGATTACCGGACTGCCAACCGCCGATGTTGTCAATGATCGGCTGCGCAGTTTGCTGGACAGCGTAGATTGGACCCTGGCTCTGGTGCGCGTCAACGGCTTCGAGACGTTTACTCAGTTCTACGGCGCCGTGGTCGGCGAGGATGTATTGAAATTCACCGCGCGCCTGCTCACCGAGGCGATACAGGATCACGGCGCTCCCGACGATTTCATCGGTCAGATGATCGTCGGCCCTTACTTCATGATCATTTCCTCGCCCGAGCGCATCAATACGATCGCCCACAAGGTTATCGCTCAATTCGATGAAGATATCGGCTTGCATTATGATTACCATGATCGGGCTCAGGGCCATCTCAGAATGCCGGACACCCAGGGCCATATTCAGCAATACCCGCTGATGTCGCTGGCAATTGGCGTTCTCACCGACCGCGACGGGCCGTTTCGCGACATCCGCGAGCTGAGCGAGGCCGCTGAAGCCGTGCTCCAGCAGGCAGTTCACCTGGCCCACGAACAAGGGCGGCGCAGTTTCATCACCTACGGGCGTACAGCCTGAGCATTCACTTCTCAATTCCCCATCCGCGCAACTCATCGATCCAGCCATGTCCGGTCAGATCAAGATGAATGGGCGTGACGCTGATGTAGCCTTCCGCAATGGCGGCGACATCTGTTCCTCCTTCCGCATGATCTTCCGGATCTTCGCTGCCGACCCAATAATACGGGCATCCGCGCGGATCGTAGCGCACGACCAGCTCATCGCGATAGGTGCGTTGTCCCAAACGTGCGATGCGCAGTCCGGCGATCTGTTCGGGCGAGCCCGGCGGTACGTTCACATTCAGCAGAATGCCGGGCGGCAAGCCTCGTTCCGCAACGGATTGCGCCAGCCGCGCTGCCGCCGCCGCCGCCGCTCGAAAGTCCCACAGCTTTTCTTTCCCGCCGTAGAGCGACACCGCAATGCTGGGGATATTAAACGCGAGTCCTTCCATTGCGGCGGCCACCGTGCCGCTATAGAGCAAATCATTGCCGAGGTTCGCACCATAGTTGATACCTGAAACCACTAGGTCCGGCTTGCGCGGCAGCAAGCCCATCACCGCAAGCGCGACGCAATCCGCGGGTGTGCCGTTGCACGTCATCGCCGACGAACCGTCGGACAGAATCACGTCCCACGCCCGGAGCGGATCGAAGAGTTTGCGATAGCGCCCGGCAGCGCTCCAGTTGCGGTCGGGCGCCATAACCGCCGTCTCACCGACTTCATCAAGCGCTCGCCGAAGCGCCAGCAAGCCGGCGCTCTGTATTCCATCATCATTGGTTACGAGAATGTACATACTACCATCCGTGACTATAGCAATCTCCATCTGTTGTGAACCTTGTCGGGGCGTGTTTCGAAGGAATCGGTGCGCTGAAACGTCGTCGCCAGCCACGCCTGACAGAATTCCAACTCCAGCCAGAGCGGCACGCGTCTGACGCGCCCGCCTCGACGCACTCCCGTGCTATAATCCCACAATCGCCTGTACTCTGTCAATCAAAGGGAATGGTTATGGATCTTACCGGCAAAATTGCGCTGGTCACCGGCTCATCGCGTGGCATTGGTCGCGCCATCGCGCTACGTCTGGCTCGCGCCGGGGCCGATATTGTGGTCAACTTTTTTCGCAATCGCTCCGCAGCCGAGGAGACTGCAACGGCCATTCGCGCATTGGGACGCCGGGCGCTGGCTGTGAGAGCCCACGTCGGCGACGAAGAAAAGGTCGATGCGATGTTCGCCGCAATCCGCGCGGAGTTCGGCGGGCTAGATATTCTGGTTTCCAACGCCGCCAGCGGCTTCTTGCGCCACTCATTGGAACAAGACACCCGCGGTTGGGACTGGACGATGAATGTGAATGCGCGCGCGCTGCTCCTCTGTGCGCAACGCGCCGCGCCGCTGATGGCCGAACGCGGCGGCGGTGCAATTGTAAGCTTGAGCAGCCTGGGCAGTACGCGCGTATTGCCCGAATATGTGGCGGTCGGCGTCAGCAAAGCTGCCATCGAGACGCTCACTCGCTACCTGGCGGTCGAACTGGCAGAGCAGAATATCGTGGTCAATGCGGTCAGCGGCAGTATTGTTGAAACCGACGCGCTAAAGCACTTCAGCAACAGCGGCGAGCGCATGCTTGAAGCCGGTAAAACACGCACGCCTGCCGGGCGACTGATTCAACCCGATGACATCGCCGAGGTGGTTGCGTTTCTCTGCTCGCCAGAGGCGCAAATGATCCGCGGGCAAACGATTATCGTGGATGGCGGTTATTCGTTGATGATGTAACGAAGAACCAGGGGATTGGAAAAACCGGGGATTGAGGATCGGGATCCCAGAGCGCCAACCGCTGCATCCCGATCCTGATCCTCCGAAGATCTATTCTCTTGGCAGATCGAGATCGCTCAACCGCACAGTCTTGCGGGTTCCGAACTTGATCGTCTTTTGCCCCTCGCTGCTGAGTTGGCCCTGCTGCTCCAGATTGTCGATCTCGTTCTGCATTGTCTGAGCCAATTCGGCCTCACCCTGGCTCAAAAGCCGGGTTACGGCGCTCTTCAACTTCTGCGTTGCGCCGGCGACATCCCCCGATTGCAGATCCTGCAATGCGCGGGTTTGCAGCTTGAACGCGCTCACCTTCTCAACAATATTCATCACCGTCGGATTAACCTGACTGATCTGGTTCTGGTCGTTTGCGAAGGTGAGCAACACATCGGCACGGGTCTTCTCCTGCACCATATTCAGCGCCGGAACGTCATAGGTCACTTCAGCCTGACCAATGCGATATTGACCCGCCGGCTTGGGATCAACCAGCAGTTCGATCAGCAGTGTGCGCCCTTGGCTGGACTCCAGCTCACCCAACGGCACATTCACCGCCCGTTCCGAGATCGGTTGATAGCCCAGGTTGTCGATCAGGGGGATGACCTGCCAGACGGCGCGCGGAGTGACGCCCTGCACCAGACGCAGCGTCAGCATCGTATTATGCACCACGGTCGCCTGAGCACGCTGCACCGTATTCTGGAAATATTCGGTAATCTCATCGGGGCGGGCGATATAGTCGGCAGTACCATTGGAACGATTGGCCATCTCGATCAGCAAATCTTCGTTCCAATCTTTGCCCACGCCCAGCGCGGTAATCGGCACCCCTATACGCCCGGCGTCTTCGGCGCGCAGCAAGCACTCGTTCTCATTCTCGGTCTGCCCGTCGGTCAAAAGCAACAGGCGCCGAATACCGCCGCGCCGATCTTTCTCGATCTCGCGGAGCGCTTTCTCCACGGCGGGAGCGATCTTCGTCCCCCCGGCATCGCGAATGCGACTGATGCGATCTTTGAGATCCTGGCGATTCTGCACCGGAGCGCCGGGGATGATCACCTCGGTGCGATGATCGAAAATGACCACCGAGACCGTATCCTGCTGATCGAGCATATCAATCGCCATCGTGGCAGCCCGCCGCACCCGATCAATTTTGTCGCCTTTCATCGAACCGCTACGGTCGAGCACGAAGCTCACATTGACCGGCATCCGCACCTGTGCAACTCGCTGGGTTGGTTGAACCTCAAGCAGAATATAGGCGACTTGAGCTGTCTGGATCGCGGCGAGAAACGGTCGAGCAAGGGTCGCTCGCAGGTTGACTTCACCCGTCATAGAGCCTCCTTTCGCGCTTCAGTATAACATATTTCGTTTCAGATCGGATATGGCAAACATCTTAACCTTCGGTCGTACGTGACACCAACACCTTATCCACACGGAGTCCATCCATATCAACGATCTCAAAGCGCCAATCGTTCCAGTCGGCAACATCGCCAACCTGGGGCATCCGTCCGATCAGGCTGATGACAAACCCGGCCAGCGTATCATAGCGATAGGCAGATTCTTCCGGCAGTTCGTCAACGTTTAGATAGCGCTTGAGTTGATCAATCGGCAGCAGGCCGTCGATCAAGAGCGAACCATCTTCGCGCCGAAAGACTGTCCTGGCCTCGACTTCATCATATTCGTCAGGGATCGCGCCGACAATTTCTTCCAGCACGTCTTCCATAGTTACGATGCCCTCAACACCGCCCATTTCGCCCAACACCACCGCGAGATGCCGACGCTGCCTGCGAAACGTCGCCAACAGTGCAACCGCTCGGCTGTTTTCCGGCACAAACAGCGGCGACGTCATTGCCGCCCAAATCGGCGCCTGCTCGCCCACGGTGCGATACAGTCGCAGGAGATCGCGCACGTGGACGACGCCAACCACGCGATCCAGATTCTGCTCATAGACCGGGAAACGCGAGTAGCCGCTCTCCAGCAGATCATCGATCACGTCGCCCAGACGCACGCTAATATCGACCATATGCACATCCATCCGTTGGGTCATAATGTGGCGAACAGCGCGATCACCAAATTGAAAGATGCGCTCGATCCACTGCTGTTCCTGCAGTTCAACGGCTCCGTCCTGGGCGCCCTCGCGCACAAGATGCCGAATATCCTCCTCAGTGACATTCTCTTCCGGCGCGTTGCTGCGGCCAAGCAACGCCAGCACGCCGTTGGTCGACCAGGTCAGCGCTACGATTATCGGTCGGCTTATCCGCGAAAGCAGCAGCATCGGTTGAGCGACGTTGGTCGCGATGGCATCGGCGCTTTGCAACGCCAGCCGTTTGGGCGCAAGCTCGCCGATCACCAGCGAAAGATAGGTAATGATCACGACGACCAGCGTGAAGGCCACGCTTTCGGCGTAGGGACCAACAAACGGAACTGGCGACAATACATCCGCCAGGCGAACTGCGATACTCGCCCCGCCGAAGGCGCCGGCTATGGTTCCAATCAAGCTGATGCCCACCTGTACCGTGGAGAGAAAGCTGTTCGGATCGGCTTGAAGCTGCAGCGCAACGGACGCGCCAAGTTCGCCATCGTCGGCGCGTTGTTGCAGACGACCGCGGCGCGCGGCGATCATTGCCGCTTCGGCGCTTGCAAAAACGCCATTTGCAATGATCAACAACAGAATAATGCTGATCTCGACAAGCATGTCACTTCCTCGACATGACAATGGGTGAGAATCTATGGGACTGGGCGCAGAAAATATCGGGGCGGGGAAGAGAGGGGAAAGAGAGTAATCCTACATTGCTAATCAGATCATAAAGAGATCAAGTATGGATCGCGCAGTACCTGCGGCTGAAAGACTGGCATTCCTTCAGGGTCTGCCAGTCCTCTGCTGTCTATTTCGTATTTGACCTCTCTAGAAGGATCGCTATAGCTTCATCTCTCCCCGCCGGGGCATACCAGCAGCAAGGTCGCGTACGAAGCCGTTAGCGGAACTGAATAATGCGCAGGAACTGATCGGCCTTCAACGAGGCGCCGCCCACAAGCGCGCCATCGATATCGGCCTGAGCCATCAATTCATCAGCGTTATCGGGCTTGACGCTGCCGCCATACTGGATGCGCATGCTCTCCGCGACCTCGGCGCCGTACAGCTCCACAAGCGTGCGCCGGATGGCGGCGTGCATCGCCTGTGCGTCATCGGGCGTCGCCGTATCGCCGGTGCCAATCGCCCAGATCGGCTCATACGCGATCACCGTCGACTGCATCTGCTCGGCGGTGATGTCGGCGAGGCCGGCGCGCACCTGAGCCGTCACAATCGACTCGGCGTGACCGGCGTCGCGCTGGGTCTTGCTCTCGCCAACGCACATAATCGGTCGCAAGTCATTCGCCAGCGCCGCCTTGAGCTTGCGATTCACCATCGCGTCATCATCGCCGAAATACTGGCGCCGTTCGCTATGTCCAATAATCACGTAGCTACAGCCGACATCGCGCAACATAATCGGCGAGATTGCCCCCGTATACGCGCCCTGCAACTCGTAGAACATATTCTGCGCACCTAACGCAATCGGCTTGTCGGCCAGCAGCGGCCGGACAGAAGCCAGGGCGGTGAACGGCGGACACACCAGCACCTCGCGATCGGCGACATCGCCCAACCCGTCGAGCAATGCCTGCACCAGATCCACCGCTTCGCCGACCGTCTTGTGCATTTTCCAATTTCCCGCGATCAGGGGTTTGCGCGTCATACTCCCATCCTCCTTAATCCAATCAGATACGACACAATGTCGAATCGAGGGCCGGATACGCTAGCCGACCCAACTAGATGACTACTATTCTCGGCAAGACAAACACCAGGAAAATCGCGATCGCAACCGTCGCGGCGAAGACTTTCCAATCCCAGGCCAACACCTTCGCGCCATCAAACGGGCCGGCGGGGATCATATTAAACAGCCCCAACCAGGCATTGATCATATAGCCGACAAACATCGTTCGCAAGAGCAATAGGTCGTTTGGCAAGATAAAAAGCAGGAACAGGAAGATGATTGCCAGCGCCAGATTGGTAGCCGGACCGGCCAACGCGATGATGCCGCCCTGGCGGACGGTAAGATAGCCGCGATGCCAGACGGCGCCGGGCGCGGCAATGAAAAAGCCGGTGAACGCCAGAACGATCGACACAAGTAACCAGCCGTTGTTGGCGACGAAGTGCGCCTCGGCGCCGTAATTACGCGCCACGACACGGTGGGCCAGCTCGTGTAAGACAAAGCCGATCCCGCAGGTTAACGCCGAGATCAGCAAAAATTGCAAAAAGCCCGCCGACAAGACGCTTCCGCCCACGCTTGCGATGGCAAAGGCAAGCGACGTACCCGCCCAGGCTTTTATCAGCTCAACATTATCATCTTTACCCCAGAGCGACGCCTCATCACTGGGCATTGAAAAAATATCGCGCACTCAACCCTCCAGACCGTAATTAGGAAACGCCGAACGATAGCGAACATGCGTTCCTCCGGCGCTCGGTTTGCATTGCTTGTTATCCATCATCCCACGCATGTCGGCCAACCAACGGCACAAAACGAACGCCGCCCAGTTGCGACGAACGGGTCATGCTACCCTCGCGCGTCACCCGCAGCAGGATTTGCTCCGCATGCCCGCCCACGGGAATAACCATATGCCCCCCATCGGCAAGCTGCTCGCGCAACTGCATCGGCACCCAGGGCGCGGCGGCGGTAACGCTGATCGCGTTATACGGCGCATGCTCCGGCAAGCCTATGGTGCCATCGCCAACAACAACGTGGACATTATGGTATCCCAATTCTGCCAACCGCTCGCGCGCCAGCTTGGCCAGCGTCGGAGAACGCTCAACGGTATACACTTCCGCTGCGAGCAAACTCAACACGGCTGCCGCATAACCTGAGCCGGTTCCAATTTCCAGAACGCGCTCAGATCCTGTAAGCGCCAGCGCTTCGGCCATCAATGCCACAATGAACGGCTGCGATATCGTCTGTCCCTCGGTCAACGGCAACGCCCGATCTTCATAGGCTTGCGACTGCACAGCCGCCGGCAAAAAGCGGTGCCGCGGCACTGTTTCCATCGCGTGTAGCACAGCCTGATCACGAATACCGCGCTGTGCGAGCTGCTTACGAACCATAGCTTTCCTTGCACGTTCCATAGCAGTACGCATTGTAGCATACTCTCCCTGTAGGCACCGCATGTATCACGTTTTTATGACCGAAGAGTTACGTTTTTGGAAAGCTGTACATGCTATACTGCGTCTAAGTACTACAGGCACGATCCCCACAGAAGCGGATCATTTACATCACAGCAAGGTAGAGAGCTATGGCATCCCAACACAACGACACAGAGCTCATCAGCCGGGCTAAATCGGAAGATCCTCAGGCGCTCGCCACAATTTACGAACGCTATTCACCCGCTATCTATCGCTATATTTACTACCGCGTCGGCGATGCCGAACTTGCCGAAGACCTGCGTGCAGAAGTGTTTTTGCGCATGCTGGAGGGTATGCATCGCTATGAAGACCGCGGCTGGCCCATTTCAGCTTGGCTATACCGCATTGCCCACGACCGCACGATCGATACGCTCCGACGTCGCTCGCGTCGGCCCCAACTGCCGTTGGAAGCATGGAGCGAGACATGCGAAGGGCCGGAGCGCCTCGTGGATATACGCCTTGACCGTGAAGAATTGCGCCGAAAAATCGACGAGCTGACCGAGAGCCAGCGGCAAGTTATTCTCCTGCGGTTTATGGGCGACCTGTCGGTCCAGGAAGTTGCGACCCGTATGGGCCGCACTGAAGGCGCAGTCAAGGCGCTCCAGCACCGCGGTTTGCAAAATCTGGCGCGCCTGCTTCAAGCCAACCGTTCCGCATCATAGCAGCAGCGGAGTGTGTACCACAGCAAACCAGAATATTATGATCAACGAAGCTGTAATCCAGAGCGCCAAGATTCTCGTCGTGGACGACGAAAGAACCAACGTTCGCCTGATCGAGCGAATACTCCAGCGATCAAATTATGTCAATATAAAATCGATTACCGATCCCCGCCAGGCAATGGAGGCCTTCCTTGAGCTGCAACCCGATCTCGTCATCCTCGATCTCTTTATGCCGCATATCGACGGCTATACGCTCATGGCACAGCTCTGTGAAGCCATACCGGAAAACACCTATCTTCCGATCCTCGTCTTAACCGCCGACGCTTCGACGCAGGCCAAACAACGCGCGCTGTCAGCCGGAGCGAAGGATTTTCTGACCAAGCCGTTGAATGCTGTAGAAGTCATTCTGCGCATCAAAAATCTCCTCAAAACACGTCTTCTCTATTTGCAAATTCAACGGCAGAACGATGTGCTCGAAAAACGCGTGCGCGAGCGTACGCGCGATCTCGAAGATGCGCAGGTCGAAGTGCTCAAGCGGCTGGCGCGCGCCGCAGAATTCCGCGACGATAACACCGGTCATCATGCCCACTATATCGGCGTCCTCGCATCACAGATAGCCCAGATTCTCGGTATGCCCGCCGATCAGGTCGAACTTATCCGTCTGACCGCTCCACTCCACGATCTGGGCAAGATCGGCATCCCCGACAAGATTCTGCTAAAAGCGACGCCGTTGACGCCCGAAGAATTTGAACAGGTGAAATCCCATACAACCATTGGAGCGCGTATTCTGATGGGCAGTCATTTTGCTGTGCTGCAAATGGCTGAGGAGATTGCGCTCACGCATCATGAACGCTGGGATGGCAACGGCTATCCGCTGCGATTGCAGGGCGAGCATATTCCCCTCACGGGGCGGATCGTCGCCGTAGCCGACGCATTTGACACGTTAACCCGCACAAGACCGGGCAAGCGCGCGTTGAAGTCATCAGAAGCGATAGAGATTATCCTGCGCGAGAGCGGTCGCGCATTTGATCCCAACGTGGTGAAAGCTTTCTTAGAGATTCAAAACGCTTACAGTTCGAGTAAGCAGGAAGAAGCAGACTGATCCGCCTGTTTGTAGACGGGATCAAATCACCTATAGATAAATCAGTTCGAGGTCGTACAATGTGGCTGGAGGACTGCCAGTCCTCGATTGTCTATTCTTAGGCTGATCTCTCTAATATGTTTCAGCAGCGCTCGTTGATCATATCGCCTTTAATGACATTCACCAGCTCTTCCAGCGAGAGTCGCGAACGCTGACGCGGCGGCGCTTTCGGTGTGCCGCAGAGCAAAAGCCGGCGGTTCGGATGCAAAAACCAGTCTGCAGACGAGTCAACGCGTTGCAAATCAAAGTAGATCGGCTCGAGATCAACATCTGATCGACTCTGCGCCGCTATTCCCATATAACCCCGACCATCACGATACGCATAGAGCACGGCCCCCCGGCTATACGCAAGCCGGCTTGATCCGCCATCATCGCTTTGCATCGCGATGCCCAGACCCCAGCGTGTATCAAACTCCAATCGCTGCGCGAACGCGCGCTCCAGACGCAGCTGACGCACCTCATGCTCATACCAGGCATCGAGGTTCGGCATCATCGCCTGAGCCACATGGTGCGGATAATTGGGAAATAGCGCATTGTAGCCGTTGATCAGGTCATTGATGTTGAAAAAGGCTGACCGCTGCTCAGAAGGCACAGTGACATTGTCTAACTGCGTAACGCGATCAACCAGCCGCTTCAGCGGCGCATCATCGGGTACAACGAAACGACGCACCAGCTCTGAAGCGCTGAGTGAGAGATCTGATCGGTCGTGATGATCGAAGCGACCGCCACCGGTATCAACGTGAATAATGCACGGATCAGAGTCAGGAGGGGCGTCATGCAGTGTTGTACCGGCGGGTACAAAGACTAGCTTTGCGTTGTGTACATTCCCAAAGCGTACAAGTATCCATATGGCAGTCAAACAATCGAGATCCGGCGCGAGATGCCCGACGATTATTTCTGGAGGCCACACGGGGTATTGCTCGCCTTCTAGGGATTCTCAATAGAATCCTTGAAGGCTCAAGTATAGCAGAAAATGTGCATAAAAGTCAAATATTAATGCATATGTAAAGGCGTCGCAATGCAGCATAACACAAGCCTTGAGCGAAATCAGGCGCTGCAACATCGGCGCGCTTGAACCTCGCTATTGGTATGTGCGATTACCGCTGCTCAGGAAATGACCGTGACGCCATCGCCGGCGACGACCGCGCCGATGCGCCAGCATAGTTCACCGGCGGCGGCAAACGCCCGTTCAAGCTGATCGGCGACGGACGGCGGCAACGCAAATAGCAAGCCGCCGGAGGTCTGGGGGTCGAACAGCAGCAACTGATAGCGCTCTGCGATGGGTTTGGCGTAGCGCACATAACCGTCCTGTTCGAGGTATTGCTGGTTGGTCAATAAGCCGCCAGGAATAATACCCTCGGCGGAGTAGTCCAGCGCGCCGGGCAGCAGGGGCAGCGCGCCTACGCTGATCTGCAAACCCACACTGCTGTTGCGCGCGATCTCGGCGGCGTGGCCCAGCAAACCGAAGCCGGTGATGTCGGTCGTGGAGTGAATCTCAACCGCCTGGGCCAACTCAGCGGCGGTCCGATTGAGACGCAGCATACTCGCGACGGCGGCGGAGAGGTGCCCCGCCTGCGCCTTGTCGAACTTGGCTGCGGTGGTGATTATCCCTGTGCCGAGCGGCTTGGTGAGGAGCAACACGTCGCCGGGTTGCGCGCCGGCTTTAGGCGTGGTTCGATCCGGCGCGACCACGCCGGTAACGCTTAGGCCATACTTGGGTTCTTTGTCGGTGACGGTGTGGCCGCCTGCCAGCACTGCGCCCGCCTCGGCGACTTTATCCGCGCCGCCCTGCATAATCGTACGCATCACGTCGGTCGGCAGATCGGCGGGAAAGGCGGCGACAGCCAAGGCCATAATCGGTCGTCCGCCCATCGCATACACATCGCTCAACGCGTTGGCGGCGGCAATTGCACCATAAACATAGGGATCATCAACAATCGGCGGGAAGAAATCGACCGTCTGCACAATGGCCATATCGGGCGCAAGCCGATAAACCGCTGCATCGTCGCTGGCATCGAGACCGATCAGCAAATTGGGGTGGGTTGGCAAACACAGACCCGCGAGCACATCCGACAGGGCGCCCGGCCCCATCTTCGCCGCTCAACCTGCGCAACCGGCCAGACTGGTGAGACGAATGTCTTCCCGCGAATGCATAGGCAAATCCATACAAGACAAAAGAACGGACAACGGGATGGCGAAGAGCTTCACCATCCCGTCGCCTAAACCCAAACGCCCCTATAATGTCACGATATAGGCTTGATCGACATCCTCTTCGGCGCGAATGTGATCCAGCACCTCTTCCGAAGCCGGCTCATCGAGCATCAGAACCATCATCGCCCGTTCACGCGGCGCTATACGCCCGACGTGCATGCCCGATATGTTCACATCGGAAGCGCCAAGCAGCGTTCCTACGCGGCCAATCATACCTGGCCGGTCGCGATGGTATGTGAAGAGCAATGAACCGGTGGGGACAAAATCAACCCAGTAGCCGTCAACCTGAATGATGTGCGGTTCGCCGCGCAGCACCGTGCCGCTGAAAACGCGCGATCCCTCGGCGGTTTCGGCACGAATCACCAGCAGCCCGGCGTAGTTCTCGGCATCGGGATTGGTGCGCTCGCCGATGCGCAGGCCGCGCTCGCGGGCCAACAACGGCGCATTCACCGGTGTCACGCGCGCCTCGACCGTTGGTGCGAGCAGACCCTGAAGCGCTGCGAGGCGCACCGGCTGTGTATCAACCTCGGCCAGCTCACCCCAATATTCAAGCTCGTAGCTCACCACAGGCTCATCGATCAGCACCGTGCTAAGGGCGCCCATCTGGCGCGCCAGCCCGATATAGGGCGCCAGCACGCCCCACTCTTCGGGGGCAACGAACGGCGCATTCACAGCATAGCGCGGCGTGCTGCCCGCCAGCGCCGCCAGCACGCCCTCGGCGACATCAGTGCCGGTGAGCACCTGAGCTTCGGCGCTTGATGCGCCAATGTGCGGCGTCGTAACCACCCTGGGATGACCGAGCAACACGTTGCCGGTCGGCGGCTCGGCGCTGTACGTATCCAGCGCGGCCCCGGCGAGATGACCGTCGTTCAACGCCGCCAGCAGCGCTTCTTCATTCACAATACCGCCGCGACTGACATTGATCATATATGCACCCTTCTTCATCTGCGCGATGCGGTTGGCGTCGAAGAGATTGCGCGTACTGTCGAGCAACGGAACGTGGATCGAGACGACATCACTCTGGGCGACCAGATCATCCATCGTAACGATTTCAACGCCCAGTTGCGCCGCGCGATCCGCCGACACCACCGGGTCGAAGGCCAGGACGCGCATCTGTAAGCCACGTGCGCGGCGGGCGACCTCTGAGCCGATTCGGCCCAGGCCCACCAACCCCAGCGTTTTGTCGCGCACTTCCCAGCCCATAAACTTGCTGCGCTCCCACTTGCCCGCCTGCACCGAGCTATGCGACTGGGGGATCTGGCGCGCCAGGCTGAGCAGCAAGCCGATCGTCAACTCGGCAACGGCGACGTTGTTCGAGGCCGGCGCGTTTACAACGATGATACCGCGCTCGGTCGCCGCCGGCACATTGATGTTATCCACACCCGATCCGGCGCGGCCAATTACCCGCAGACGCTTGCCGGCAGCGATCACCTCGGCGGTTACTTTGGTTGCGCTGCGTACGACCAACGCATCGTACTCGCCGATAACTTCGAGCAACGCGGACTTGTCGAGATCGAGCCATACGTCAACATCAGCGCCGGCTTTGAGCGACTCCACGCCGGCGGCGGCAATCTTTTCCGTGACGAGAATACGATCCACTGTTGATGTCCTCCACATTGACGATGTATGCTCAAAAATCCCTGAGCCGGCGGGTTTGCGCCGACCAGAGCGTCAGGCATGCATCATTCGATTTTCAATGTCCTCGCAGATTGCGTGCAACAACAATGTGTGAGCTTCCTGAATACGAGCGCTGTTGTGACTCGGCGCGATGATGATGCAGTCGGCCAGCGTACGCGCCACGCCGCCATCTTTGCCCAGCAACGCAACGCTCGTAACCTTGCATTCGCGCGCGGCATGTAGGGCGGTCAGGATGTTCGGCGAGTCACCGCTGGTGCTGAAACACACCAGCACGTCGTCGGGCCGGGCCAGTGCGATAAGCTGGCGGGCAAACACCTTATCGTAGCCAAAATCGTTGGCAATGCAGGTCATCGCCACACTATCGGCGTTCAAGCAAATCGCTGGCAGCGGGCGGCGATCAGCGCGGTAGCGGCCCGTCAATTCTTCGGCCAGGTGCAATGCATCGGTCGCGCTGCCGCCGTTGCCGCATGTAAACAGCGTGTGGCCGGATAACACCGCCCCGCCGACAAGATCGATCATACGCTCAATCGCGTCGGCCTGCGCTTCAAGCGCGTGCAACACGGTGAGCGTTTCGTCCAATTGGGCGCGAAAAGGTATCCGTTTCATTCGCTGCACTGCGCCGATTCTACCACTACTTGCCTCGTTCCCATGCAGCAACCGCCAGACCGGACGCCACGCCGGTAAATACGTCCATTTCGCGCAGCTTTTCCGCGCCGAATTTGTTCGCCAGCATACGCACGAACCGAGGGATGCGCGACGAACCGCCCGTCCGCAACACCACATGAATGTCAGCAGCAGTCAGCCCTGCCGCGGCCAATGCCCGATCCACACATGTCTCGACGGCGCGCACATCGGGCCCAATCAGCCGCTCGAAATCCCAGCGCGGAATGGGTTCTTCAAAGTCGATATCGCCCATATGCATTGCCAGCACGGTTTCGGCTTCCTCGCTCAAACGCACCTTGGCCTCCTCAACGGCCTGGTACATCGGCAGACCGTAGTTCTGGCGCACCAGCGACCGCAGCGCGCGCAACTCGACGGGCCGGTCACCGATGGCAATCGCCTCGTCGATAATGTCCAGGTACTTCGGCTGCGTCAGATCGGTAATCGTTTGCCACGTATTCAGGTGATCGAGCACGTGAACCGGAAACGGCAGCCGACGCGCGCCAAGCGTCGCACCCGCGCCGAAGTGCGGCAGCAGTCGCCCCATCACCAGCCGCTGGTCAAGCAAGTCGCCGCCGACCGGCACGCCGTCGGTAGCGAGAAACTCGCGCGCACCGTCGTGGTCGATGTGCATAATGGTTACGTCGAGCGTACCGCCGCCGAAGTCGAATACTAACACATATTGCCGTTCACGTGTGTTGCGGGCGTAGGACAACGCGGCTGCGCTGGGCTCCTCAAGAAATGTCACGTCGGGCAGTTCAGCCAGCACGCAGGCGGATTGCATTCGCTCGAATGCCAGTTGATCAATCGCCGGATCGTCGGCGTAGTGTACCGGACGCCCGACAACCATGCTCGTGACCGGTTGGCCGAGCGTCTCGCGGATGCGTTCCAGGATCATCCGCAGCGCGACGGCAATCAGCTCTTCCAGCTTATAGTGGATGCCGAAGACATTGGTGCGTGTGAATGAGCGGTCGCGCAACCCGGTTTTGAGCGACTGAAAGAGCCGGCCCGGCGCGTTGGCGTCTACGTTCACATAGAGCGCTTGCATCACCGTGCCGAACTCGGCGAACGTCAGCTCGGCATTGCCGATGTACTTCCATTCATACTCGATCTCGCGCCCGACGTTGCCCTCGGTGAAGCGATTGATCGCCTCGCGCCCGATGTAGGGAGCGCCCCCGCGGGTGATAAAGAGCGTCGAGCGCAAGACCGACGGGCTGACATTGATCGGATCGAGCGGCAGCAGCGTCAAGGTCTGGCCATCATAGATCGCCGCGCTGGAGTTGGTGGTTCCAAAGTCTAAGCCAACGCGCATACATCCCCTCCTCCGATATGCAAAGCGCCTGTTCAAATCGCGCGTAACACAAAATAGCCGATGGCGTGGGCGCATCGGCCAGTTGAACATGATGAATCATAATCCGTTGACAACAACGACGCGTAAACCTGCCCGGTGCGACGATCCGCGATGGAATGAGTCGCACCCGGCAAATTCCGGGCCGTTCGTCAAAACCGCATGACAATAGAAGGGTAAGGGTACTCGATACTCAGCGGGCTGTCAACCGGGTGCAAGACCGAACCAGGGCATGTGTTGTAAAGAGCGCTCCTCGATACGCGTTGTGCGCGCCTGTCCTGAGCCTGGAGCGAAGGGCTACCTGCTGCCCTACCGCTCCTCAATACGACCTCCAGCCTACTCGCGATGTTCTCGACCGAGCGCCGCCCGCAAACCTGCGGCGAACAGGCGCGCACCGCCCTGCGCCGGGTGGCGCACTTTGCTATGCGCGATGCCCAGCAGCGTCAGCGCGCGGTCGGCCACATTGCCCATTGCAATCACCGGAACAGCAGGAAATAACGCGCAGGCTCGCTCGAGAAACGGCAAGCCTTGGCGTATCTCGCCGACGCGCGGCGGACGGTTGCTCAGCGGGCGGTCGGGCTGATGCGGGTGAAACGGGCAGGCATTCCATCCGACGATGAATATCCCCAAAGCGCGCGCCTCACGCCAGACGATTGTTGCCGTCTGCTCTGACGAGATGCGCCCATCATCGGTCGTCTGAACAAACCCGCGCGCCGCGCCGAAGATTCCCGGCGGATCGACGCCCTCAAGCAACAGTCGCTCGCTGGTAAAAGGCACACCGGTTCGCCGCGCGCCCAGATAGCCCGGCGCTTCGCCGACCAGCATCAACGTCGGCCCATATGCGCGCGCCTGTTCCAGCGCCAATCGCAGGTTGTCGCGGCGAATGGCGTTGCCGGACGGCCCGTCGAAGGCGTACGGGTTGGTCGCATCAGCAGCCGTCGGCGTACGGGCCAAGTCGGCGATCAAGGCAACGATAGCATCGGTATGGAGATAGTCTGGCATCGGTTGAAGCGGCGCATCAGATACGCTAGAATACAGGAGCAGCGCTGTTTGTCCTTCAAAGCGAAAAACGTATGCCGGAATTATACCAGCGCGGGGAGTGTCATTGTGAGCGCTTTCATCACCAGCATCGGCGAGATTCTGATCGACTTCCTGCCGATTGAGGTCGGCGGAACAACGACCGGTTTTACGATGCATCCCGGCGGCGGTCCGTTCAACGTCGCCGTCGGCATAGCCCGACTCGGTCAGCCGGTCGCGTTCGCCAGCAAGATTTCCGCCGATTTCTTCGGCCGCTACCTGCGCGCCTACGCCACGTCGCAGCAGATCGACACGCGCTTTCTCGCGACGGACGACCGGGCATTGAGCACGCTGGCGTTCGTGGCCAGAGAAGGCGGCGAGCCTTCGTTCACGTTTTATGGCAACGAGACGGCCGACACGCGGTTGACAGCCGACGATCTCCCCGACACATTTTTTGACGAGACGGCGATCCTGCACTTCGGCGGAATCAGCCTGTTGCGCGGCACAACTCCCGACGCCATTCTGCACGCGGCGGAACGGCTCCACGGCAAGGCCTTGCTCTCGTTCGACCCGAACTGGCGCCCGGCGCTGGTGCGCGACGAGGAAGCTTATCGCGACCTGCTGCGGCGTCTGTTTGCGCTGGCCGACATCGTCAAGCTCAGCGTCGCCGATATTGCCTGCCTCGCGCCGAACCAGCCGGTCGAGCGCGTCGGCGCGGATTTGCTGGCAGCGGGCGCGGCGCTCGTGGTCGTCACCCGCGGCAGCCAGGGCGTGTTGGCGCTGCGGTCGAGCGCGACCGGCGAACCGCAACGCTGGGAGGTTCCGTCATTCTCCGTGCGCGTGATGGACACGGTCGGCGCGGGGGACGCTTATAGCGCCGGATTGCTGGCTGGTCTAGCCGAACGCGGCGTGGACTCGCGCGCCGCACTGCTGGCGCTGCCCCCCGAAAAGATGCGCGCAATCTTGCATTTTGCGGCGGCTACTGCCGCGTTGACCTGCACGCGCGCGGGCGCAAACCCGCCCCATCGCGCCGAGGTGGATCTGTTTTTGGCCGGTCAGGCGTAGTAGCGCAGGGCACGGTTGTATTGCGCCACGCGGGCTGCACTGATACAATAGGGGCAATCCACACATACGTTCCGCCAAACGCCGAAGCCCGCCGGCTTCAGCTCCGGGTATCTGACACACGGGAGATTGCTATGACGACGATACTGGATCAGCTGCTGCACTCCCCGCGGCTGTCGCTCTATCACGAGCAGATCCGCGCCGTGCTGGAGGAAGAGCACGCACGCCGTCAAGCGTTCTACGACACGATCAGCGAGCAGGTCAAAGCCGAGTTCATCAATGGGGAAGTCGTCGTGCAGTCACCGGCAAAGTTTGAGCATACAGACGCGTCAGGAAATCTGCTCGTTTTACTGAGAACCTACGTCCAGATCCACAACCTGGGGTTCGTCGGCTACGAGAAGATGCTGATTACGCTCACACGCAACGACTATGAGCCGGATATATGTTTCTTTGACGCCGCGAAAGCCGCTCAGTTCACGCCCAAACAGATGCAATTCCCCGCCCCCGACCTGATTGTCGAGGTGTTGTCGCCCAGCACGGAAGCGACTGATCGCGGCCTCAAGTTTGAGGATTACGCCGCCCACGGCGTGCGCGAATACTGGCTGGTTGACCCCGACACCCAGACCGTCGAGCAGTATGTGCTTGAGGACGACAGCTACCAGCTCCTGACCAAAGCCCGTTCCGGGACGATCGCGAGCGTTGCCGTGAGCGGGCTCGACATCCCCATCCGCGCCATCTTCGACAAAGCGGCCAATCTACAAACCCTGCAACAGATCGCTGGGCAAGCGCCGTCTGCGTAGTGCAACGCTACCGCGTATGATAAGCGGCAGAATGCGATCACGGTCAACATAACGGCCTGATCTCCGCAGAGCGCAGATCGAATCTGTAGCACGGCGCTGACCACAGCCAGTCGAGATCGATCCGACGCTGAGCTAAAGCGTCGCTTGCCATTGTACCGGTCTTGCCGAATCGCTCGGCGCAGAAGGTTTGCCAATCCTTACTTTGCGTCAAACACCACATCGACATCTACGCTGAACCCGGTCAGGAGCCGTGAGACAGCGCGCTCGCTGCGGCGAAACACCCCATACTCCGTGTACAGATCGCCTTCTAGCACAAGGACCGTGATCGTATCGTCGAGGGGGTTCACGATCCAGTACTCAGGGATACCGGCCTCAGCATAGTCAACCGGCTTGACCTTGGTGTCACGCTCAGGATCATCGTCGCTCACGATCTCAACAGCAAGATCGGCCCCTAGCCAGTACCGTTTCTGCTGGCGAGGATCGTTCGCGTCCCGCAAGACCACCAGATCGGGTTCACAGAACTTGCGCGGACGAATCTGCACCCGAAGCGGCGAAAAGAGCGTAATGCCGCCCCGTGGTCGTACAAAGGCAACAAACAGCGCGTAGAGCAACGCCAGGATCTTCTGGTGCTCGGGGATAGGCATCGGTAGCACCTCGATATATCCGCTGTCAAACTCCAGCAGGCGGGTGCTGTGATCCGTCATCGCGAGATACTGCTCCTCAGTCCAGAGTCCCTGAATGGGCGCAAGGCTGAGGACGGTATCGTCGTCGGGATCAACGATGCGGAGTTCCGGGGCACGTACGTAAACAGTCATACCCTGACGTCTCCTATATGGTTATGCCAACCGTCTCTCCAGTATACCTCTCTACCGAATGAACAGCAACATAAAGAGGTTGGGAGATTCCCGACCGGTGCAGTTTGCTTATGGCGAATGTTGCTACCAAACGATGCTACCCATGCCGCATGGCACCCTGAACGGAGCCGCCGGCAGCGTGAAGGGTCTCGGCGTTGGGGGAATCTGAGTTTCTTCGCTGTG
>JANQID010000013.1 GCA_028282325.1 Chloroflexaceae bacterium
TGAGCGCAGCGAAGGGGAAGGGTCTCAGCGTCCCCGATAGCCGGGATTCTTCGCTTTGCTCAGAATGACCGCTTGCGGTAGATCCAAATTCGTTTGGTAGCATCAAGAATCCCATCCATAACACCGTTGTTTGCGTAGTTCATAGGTGTATTGTTTTCATTAGCATTGTAAATTAGGAACTCTCGCATGTTACACGCCATAGTCCGTTTACGTTCCTGGGTAGTTGGCTTATTGAGCGTTTATCTGTTCATATATCCGGCCGCATTGTTGCTCGTCGCCCTCGATCAGGTTCCAGTCTGGGGAACATGGGTCGGGGGAGCGCTGCTGATCTTGCAGGGCGCGCTGATGGGATTCTGGTTAACCGCAAACTACGGATGGCGCGGAAGTCTCGCGTCGGCGCTTATTCTGGTTAGCTCGTGGGTTGTTGAACATACCGGCGCAATCACAGGCTTCCCGTTCGGAACCTACAGCTACACGGACGTTCTCTGGCCCAAAATTGCCGGCGTTGTTCCGCTGGCAATCCCCTTTGCGTGGCTGCTGGTGGTTACAGCAGCGGTTGGTGCTACTGACCTCACGCTGGGCAAAGTCGCCAACGGAAGATCTGCAATTAGGAGAGTAAGCATCACGCGCATTCTCACGACGGCGTCGTTCGCTCTGTTGCTTGATGTCACCATTGAACCGTTCGCCGTCCACATTAACAACTATTGGGTTTGGAATTACGCCGGCGGTTATTATGACGTTCCGACATCAAATTTTGTGGCCTGGTGGTTCACCAGTTTGCTGCTTACGTGGGCGCTGCTGGTATTATGCCGGAAGCCGAAACCTGGCCATGTTGACCAACCTGCGGCCATCCATCAATCGGAGTCGGCTATGATGATGAAATGGTTGCCACTGGCACTGTATATGCTCAACCTGACCATGTTTGTGCTTGTCAATCTTTCCCATGGGCAAGGCGCCGCTGCTATGATCGGCGGTCTTATTTTGCTCTATCTGGGATATGTCTGGAGCGAACCGCTATTGATGCGCTGGGCGTTTGGCAGCAGACGCGGCGATGGTCGCCACTCCGACGCGTGAAGTCTCCGCGGCGTAGGCCGACAATAACATTCGATCAAGATATGCCATTACATCATCGAGCGGCTATGGCGGCGCAGCCAATGCACAGCTTGCGCGAAGCGCTGATCGATGCTGGATCGTCCGTGCATAAGAACGCTGAAATTGTGCGTCGCCCCACTCACAATAGCATCGCGAATCGTGTCCATACTCGCGGTCAATCTCCGGGTAATATCGGCTATCAATGTATCAATGTCCGCACCCGGCTCAGGGCGATGAATTGGCCCAACGCGAATGAAGGCTTCCGGGAGATAGCGCCCGCCAAACTCGAAGCGGCAGGAGATCGGACACAATGTTACATTGCCGACCCGCAAAGCGATCCGAGCGATGCCGGGATAGAGCGTCAACGGACGGTGGTCATTGTGAACGATCCGCCCCTGCGGAAAGATGTAGAGGCCGCGCGCCGGCGGCTGGCGCAGCAGGGAACTAATATATTCCACGGAACGAATCGAGTCGTCAGGATCATGGCGGTTGATAGAGAATGCGCCGCACCAGGTAAAGAAACGAAAGTCGCGGAGTTGTTTTTCCTCCATCATAAGATAGCTGTAAAAGCGCCGATGGAATATCCTGCGGTGGATGATCATCATAATATAGCCATCCCACCAGCTCGAGTGGTTCAGATAAAAAATGACCGGGCCATCAGACGAACTAGGCAGCCGCCCAACAGACTGGAACCAGATCCGGTGAAAGGTCTTTTTTAGCGCCGGGCGTCCGAGCAAGTAGTAGATCGCCTCATCGCCGATCATATTCTTGGCTGCCGGGATGGACGGTTGAATTGTTGGGGTTGTTGTCATACACATTGTAATCCGCCATCTATCAGGTGTACGATTCTATCTCTGACACGAACGCCGAGTGGCATTTTATAACAACGCGTGCGCGCAGGTTCAAGTATAATACCGGCAGAGGAAATCACGCGATGGAGCATTGTCTATGAGCAACGCCTATCCCTCTTTCTCGGCGATCATCCCCACGCTGAACGAAGCTCATCATATTGTCGCATGTATCAGCGCGGTGCGTGCGCTGCATCCGGACATCGAGGTCATCGTGGCCGACGGCGACAGCGCCGATGACACTACCCGACTCGCCAGCGAGGCCGGGGCGGTTGTGCACCAGGCGCCGCGCGGGCGCGGCCCGCAATGCAATGCTGGCGCCGAAGTTGCATCAGGCGATGTGCTGGTGTTCCTGCACGCCGACACACAGTTGCCCGCCAACGCTTTTCAATTGCTACATCAATTATTCCGTAATCCGGAAGTGAATATCGCGAAGTTCCGACTCTCGTTCGACACTCATGACTGGCTGCTTGATCTGGCCGCACTGTTTATGTGGTTCGACTCGGTGATGACCAGTTACGGTGATCAATGCATTGTCATTCGACACAAGTTTTTCGATGAGCTGGGCGGATTTCCTGACTGGCCTCTGTTCGAGGATGTACGCCTCTTCGAGTTGGCACGTCAGCGTACTCGTGTCAACGTGGTTCCGGCGATGGTGACAACTTCGGCGCGCCGTTTCCGCGATAACGGAGTACTTAAGCAACTCCTGAGCGATGTATTCCATATGGTCGACTATCTGACCGGTGTTCCGCCAGACCAGATCGCCGAAATCTACGAACACGGCGGGGCGCGCCTGCGCGATGCGCCCGCGACGGAATCATCGCTGCAGCGCCATCGCTAGCATGTCGGCAATCAACTGTACAGATCGGGCATTTCATCGTACAATCTTAGCGGATGCGCACTATTATACTCTCAGTTGGTCTATGGTTTGGATGTCTGTCGGTAACGCAAGCATAGTGCAGGAATGGGAAGGAAAACCGCAATGACTATTCTAGAGCAGCTTCGCACTACGAACGAGCAGGTCCAGGACACTGTCGCAACTACGATCGACGCCATCGAAGATTTCCACCAGAACATTGTTCGCCAGCCATTCGCACTGCTCGGGCAGATTGACGCCATTGCCGAGCCGGTATCATCGGTCGAGAATTTTCAGAAAAGCATCATCAGCGGCGTCTACAACGTCATTCGCACCGCCACGAAGACTGTCGGAAGCGTCACAACCAATGTGTTGAATCAATTGAACTAAGCAGGCGCTTGGCCAGATCATAGAGCATGCGGCGCATCCCCAACTTTACATCCATCAGGGCGGCGATTATGCCGCCCTGATGGATTTTCTTTATGCTCTGTTTATCTGTCTTCGATGTAATCACCATATCAGAACTGGTTGCGGTATACTGGAATCACCGAGACGTGCGCGAGCTATGCATCCAGACAGAAGCTACCAAACAATATGGGAGACACCGCATGGGGTCATTCTGAGCGCAGCGAAGAATCTCCGATTCCCCCAACGCCGAGACCCTTCCCCTTCGCTTCGCTCAGGGTCAGGGTGACATGCGGCATGGGTCTCATCGTTTGGTAGCTCCCCTTTCCGCTCGACGCTCGGCCAGTATAGCTGCGCCCGCGGTGCGTGGCGCTCACGGGAGGAAAGGAAAGCATGTCTCCGCTTCCAACGGCGGTTGATGCCGATGAGATCGCCCAATTTCTGCATACTCATACGCCGTTTCATGTTCTGCCGCTTGAGAAGTTGCAGGCGATTGCGCCTACGATCAACGTTGAGCATTTTCCAGCCGAATATACGCTTCTTGAACATGACGGCGAACCGGCAGAATATCTTTATATCATTCGCAAGGGCAGCGTCGATCTGCTCCGCGCTGAAGGAACAGTCGGCGAGACACTGTTCGACACACTTGGCGAAGGCGACATCTTCGGACATCCCTCGCTCATTCGCGAACGCGCACCTGATGTCACCATTCGCAGTCGCGAGGAATTGATCGCATATCTTGTTCCCGCCGCAGCGTTCCATGCCTTGCGGCGCGACTATACTGAGTTCGCCCGCTTCTTCAACGCATCATCGCTCGAACGCCTGACCCAACGTCTCGAAGTCCACGATGCCGTCGCCACCACCGAATTCAGAACGCATCTGCGCGCGCTGTTGCGCCCGGTCGATCTCTATGTCGATCCGCAGGCCAGTGTGCGCGATATTGCCCACACGATGCGTGAACGCCAGCTTGACTGCGTTATTGTCAATACCGAACCTCCCGGCATTGTCACCGATCGCGATCTGCGCAACCGGGTACTGGCCGAAGGTTTGAGCGACGCGACGCCTGTACAGCAGGTGATGACCGCGCCGATACTCGTGCTTCCTGCGGATAGTGAGGTCTTCGAGGGATTGATGACCATGATCGAGCAGCGCATTCGCCATCTGCCTATCACGGAAGACGGACGGGTGATCGGCGTTATCACACACACCGATATCTTGCGCCAGCAGAGCAGTAGCCCGTTGCTGCTTCCGCGCCAGCTTTTGCGCGCCCGTGATCTGGAAGATTTGCGCGGTTATACGCGTCAGGTAACTGAAGCCGTCGGCGCTATGCTGAATGCCGGAGCGCGCATCTACGACATCGGGCGGATGGTCGCTGTAGCCCACGATGCGCTGCTGGAGCGCCTGTTGCGCGACGCCGAGGCCGAATGCGGACCGCCGCCGTGCCCATATGCCTGGCTGGTGCTGGGCAGCGAAGGCCGTTATGAGCAGACATTGCGCACCGATCAGGACAATGCGCTGGTCTATGCCGATGATGCGCCGCCTGACGCCGATGACTATTTCGCCCAACTCGCCGAACGGGTCGTCGAAAATCTGGTTGTATGCGGCTTTCCGCGTTGTCCCGGCGACATTATGGCAACCAATCCGCAGTGGCGCCAACCGTTGCGCGTCTGGCAAACCTACTTCACCGGCTGGATCGACGTGCCGGATGAGGAAGCATTGATGCGCGCCGCTATTTTCTTCGATTTTCGGCGCGTCTATGGCAATCTAAACATCGAGCAAATGCTGAGACCGATTATCCAGGAAGCCCGTCACAACGGCATCTTCCTCAGTCGATTGTCAAAGGGCGCGCTGCGCCAATCGCCGCCGCTCAGCTTTTTCCGCGGTCTCGCCGTTGAGCGCGACGGCGCAGGACGCAATGTGATCGACCTCAAGGTGCGCGGGACGGCGCTGATTGTCGATCTGGCTCGCCTGTTCACCATTGCCGCCGGTCTCTCGGACACCAACACGCTGACGCGACTGAAGAAAGCCGCGCAGCGCAGCGACCTGAGCGACGAGGGTTCGGACGAGTTGGCTGCGGCGTTCGAGCTGATCAGCCAGATTCGTTTGCGCCACCAGTATGCCCAGTTGCAACGCGACGAAACACCGACGAATCTGGTGGAGGTTGAAACCTTGAGTCCCTACGAACGCCGCGAACTCAAAGAAGCGTTGCGCGCGGTGGGGCGTATCCAGCGCAGCGTCGAGACGTTGTTTGGCACACGGTGGTAAGATGGTTCTTCGCATGGGACTGGAGCGTATTACACCCACTCACGACCTCAACGCCGCACAGGTAGTCGCGTTGGCCAGCGGCATCGGCGCGCGGGTAAGCTGGAAGTGCTCGCCTACCAGCATATGCCCGTGTTCCATACTGAACACTGCGTATTTTGCCGCTTTCTCTCAACGGGAACGAGCTATCGGGATTGCGGACGCCCTTGTGAGCGGCATCGCGTGGAATTGCGCGATCAGAGCGGAAGATTGCATCCGGTGATGGCCGACGTGGGATATCGCAACACCGTGTTTGGGGCGGAAGCTCAGGCAGCCAACAAGCACATCAACGCTTGGCTCGACGCGGGAATACGACACTATCGCCTCGAATTCGTCCACGAATCGAGCGAAGACATTGCACAGATCGATCAGGCTTTTCAGCAGACGCTCAACGGCGCGCTGCCAACATCCGATCTGGCCCGCCGTCTCCGTCATTTTGCACCACAGGGCGTGACGGAAGGCAGTCTATTTGTGTCGAGTTGAGGTAGTTCGTTCAGGATCGCGTACGCCAGGAAAGTGCTGAAAGCGAGACGCTGAGCACAAGCATAAGCGTGAGGACGCCGCCAAGCGCAAATGCCATATCAACGGCGATCAAACCGCGATATATCAGTACGTCAAAGGCGGGAATAATCCATAATGCCCAGGTAAAGACAAGCAAAAGACGCTGTTGCAGCCGCGTTAACAGCCGCGCTTCGTAGATGGCGATACAGCCCGCCGCCCAACCAATAAATGCCAGAAACAAAACCGAAGTATGGGAAAGTAGCTCCATTGCCGCCTCCTTGCATACGAACGCTTCACTGCTCCGCTGTCGGCATGATAGCAGATGCTTTGTTGGTTTTCAACAAATATCTGGCCATATTTTTGGATCTTCTGCACAAAAAAAGCGACAGTGCGGATATCCTCCACACTGCCGCGTTATATACAACCGACGCGAAAATTAAGCGATGATATTCATTACCGTACGCGTGAGCGGGCCATATCCGGCATCGGCACAATGTCGGGGTAAGCGCTCGCCCCATGCTCGTAGCTGTCGAGACCGGATTCCTCTTCCTCGCGGCTGACGCGCAAACCGGTCACCGCGCGGATGCCTGCGAACATAATAAACGACGTTCCAGCAGTCCAGACGGCGCAGGCGACCACGCCGATGAGTTGGGCCAGCAGCAGCGCGCCGCCGCCGCCGGCGAACAGGCCGCCCTCGACCGCAAACAGACCGACCGCCAGCGTTCCCCAAACGCCGTTCACGAGGTGCGCCGGGACAGCGCCGACCGGGTCGTCAATCTTCAGCTTTTCAAGCCATATCGTCGAGAAGACGATCAGCGGGCCGGCGACCAAACCGATGATCAACGCAGCCAGCGGCGAGACAAAGGCGCAAGGAGCGGTGATGGCCACCAGGCCGCCGAGCACGCCGTTCAGGGTTGAGCCCAAGTCGGGCTTGCCGCGCACAAGCCAGTGGACAATCATCGCCGAGACACCGCCGGCGGCGGCAGCGATGTTGGTGTTGGCGGCGATTAGCGCGATTGCATCGGCGCTGCTGCCGACCGCGGCGATCTGGCTGCCGGGGTTGAAGCCAAACCAGCCCAGCCAGAGGATGAAGACGCCCAGTGTACCGAGTGCAGCCGAGTGGCCGGGGATCGGAGTCGATTCGCCATTGGGGCCATAGCGGCCGATGCGCGGCCCAAGCATCCACGCGCCGATTAGCGCGGCCCATCCGCCGACACTATGCACCACCGTCGAACCGGCGAAGTCGGTGAAGCCCAATTCGCTGAGCCAGCCGCCGCCCCAGACCCAGTGCCCAAAGATCGGGTAGATCAGCGTCGTTAAAATGACGCTATACGCCAGGTAGGAACTAAACTTGGTACGCTCGGCCATTGCGCCGGATACAATCGTGGCGGCTGTGGCGGCAAAGACGAGCTGGAACATCCAGAAAGCCATAACCGGAATGGTGCCGACATCGCCTTCAGAACCATTGACAAAAAAGCTATTCAGACCAAAGAAGGGCGTTCCTTCGCCAAACATCAGCCCGTACCCAATTGCCCAGAACCCGATGGTGCCGATGATAAAGTCGATCACGTTCTTCATCATAATGTTGATCGCGTTCTTCGAACGTGTAAATCCGGCCTCAAGCAGAGCAAAGCCAGCCTGCATAAAGAAGACCAGGAACGCCGCGACCAGCACCCAGACCGTATCAATACCGCGAGCTAGCTCGGCGACGGTCGGTTCCGCCTCCTGAGCGAATGCAGTCCCGCCTATGGTGAGAGCAAGCGCGCCTGCGCCGCCCAGAATCACCGCCCGTTTCAAAGTTTTTCCTTTTGCCATAGTAATGTTATGTTCCTTTCGTTTCTTGCCTCACACTGTTCCGGCGAGGCAACCCTCGTGCGGCTTGGCATACCCATCGAAAACGGATGGCCAGCAGCGTCCCAACTGCTGTATTAGGAAACGTGAATATCAGAATCGATTCACTTCTGAGAGACGGCTTGAAAAGACCGGGCTATTTTCGAAACCGTCAGATCATTGCGAATCTGCGCATCATTCCAACCAAAGACCTTTGCAAACCGATATAGAGACGACTGGTCCAGTCTGCTGTCCGTCGCTGTTTAGACAGACACTGAAAATGTGCCGATGCATACCTCCTTGCCGCTCAGATGAGGATCGCCCTATTAGTAAAGGGCGCTGTAGCTTGAAAACAGCCACAGCGCCCCTATGCGATCTCAATATGTAAACAGCGTGAATGTCGAAACTCTGTCAGATGAGTCGCCCGGATTGGCGAACATGTCCGGTTGTGCATCGCACATCTGGCGGATTCACCGAGCGTAAAGGGCGACATTGCCTGAGAGTTATTGAATGTATAACGATGGTATCAAAACGCCCTGTTTTGTGCTAGGTACGATGTTTCCGAAGTCTCGTACACAATTTTTAGATCTTTTATACAATTATGCCTCTCGGTATCCGAACCGATTCGGGCGGACACAAAAAGGGCGGGAGATAGCCGCACTGGCTGATTCTCCCGCCCGCCCTGGTCGGTGTGCAATTACGGTTGCGCCTGATCTGCGCCGATGATCACAACGATATCGGCTTCGCTGGCCACGTCCGCCGGAGGCGACCCTTCGTGCAGCGGCGCGTTGAGATGTTCGGCGACGCGCCTGGCAGTCTGCGGCTTGTCGTTGCGGTTGTAGACAATCGTTTGGGAATAATCGCCCGGCGGCGCGTTATCGGGGACGAGGATGGCGAAGCCCGCCTGCTCGAGATCTAGCGCGATCTGCCCGGCCAGACCCGGAACGCTCGTCCCGTTCAATACTTGCACCGTCGCTTCCTCCGCGGCTTCGTCGGGCGGAGACACAAACTGATCGACGATGGCGCGAATGCCGTCGGGATCCCAGATCAGGTTCGAGCCATTCTCTGTCACCGCGACCGTTTCCGGGGTGATGCGCAGTTGGGCGATATCGTCGGGCGCGACCCCGCCCGCCAGTAGCATACCGGCGAGGAGCACATCAAAGCGCGCGATCGGCAGCGTGGTGATCACGGGCGGGGTCGCGCCATCCTGTCCGCGCACGCTGTCGAGCAGACCCGGCAGCGCCGCCGTACGTCCGATCCAGCCTTTCGCACGCAGCTCGGCGACAATGGCGCGCAACACCTGCTGCTGGCGCTCCGCGCGGCCAAAGTCGCTGTCGGCGTGGCGCGTGCGTGCGTAGATCAGCGCCGTCTCGCCGTCCATCCGCTGTACGCCCGGTTGGAACTCAACCCGCATCACACCGAAGTTTTCGGTCGGATAGGCGTCATCAACAATCAGCTTTGGCACATCGATGGTGACGCCGCCCAGTGCGTCGATCAGTCCGGCGAATCCGTTGAAATTCACCTGGGCCACATAGTCGACGCGCATACTCCCTAGCCCACGCTCTTGCAAGCCGAGAAACCGCTCGACGGTTTCGGCGGCCAGGGCCATACCGCCCTGCTGCGGCGTCGTGCCTTCGCCATAGAGTTCAACGGCGCGCGCGTAGCCCTGCCCATACGCTACGTTGATTTTGGTGGCGCCGACGCCCGGCAGATCGATCTGGGTATCGCGGGGAATGGAAAGCATGCTAACCAGCCGCCCCAGCGCATCGAGGCGCGCCAGGATCAGCGTATCGCTGCGCACGCCCTCTTCGGGATGATCAGGACGCTCGTCAACGCCGATCAATAAGACATTCGCCCCGCCCATCAGCGGCGATGCCAGGGGCGGATTGGCGCGCGACTCAGCAACGACAATCGCCTGCGCAACAGAGCGCACCTGCCAGTACAACACGCCCAGGCCGACAAGCGCAACCGCCAGCACAATCAGCAGCGCGATGCGAACCCGCTCCCAGATCGAGCGACGCCGACGCACATTGGTCGGCTGTCGCCTGGCTCGGCGCGGACGTAGCGGCGGGGGTTGGTCAGGCGTTTGGGGCGCACGCTCGCGTTCATGTTTGGGCAGCGCGATCGTGTCGCCGGTATAGGGCCGCCCCGGTCGCACGCGGCGGCGCTGCGGGTCATTCATGGTAATCCTTGGAGAAAGGCGAAATTTTCGCCCCCTACAGTCTCTTGCCACAGTGGTACTATACCAGACGCCGACGGCGGATGCACGTTAGAAAAACATGCGCAGATTCTGTCAGGCAACACAATGCCCGCCTGCGTTTCAACAGACGGGCGTAAGAAGAAGCCGCAAACCGGATGAACGAACGCTGCGATTACCCAAGAGCGGGCTGCGCCATTATCGGCTGGCGATAGGATGCCAGCACATTCCGGCCATATTGCCAGGACGCCAGAGCGAAACATCCCTGCGAGAAACTCTGCATCAACTGCTCGAACCATTGCATCGCGATAGTCTGCTCCATCGAAGGCGCCATACCGCTCATCAACAAGACGATCAGCATATCAATAAGGAAAAGCGCTCCCACCAGTCGCATCCCGCGTTTCCAAGAAGCGCCGATCAACATGATATGGAAGGAAAGATTTGCCAGCGTTGCCAGGGCCAGCATCACCAGCTTCCACGGGCCGCCCGCAATGCCAACGTAGATTGAGAACCCGCCGAAAATCGCGATGACGATTGCGGGAACAAGCCAGGGCATACTCAACGGCGGCTTATTCTGAAATACACGCCGCACTTGATAAAGCGACCAGCCGAACAACGTGAAACCAATGCCCAACATTGGGAAGAGACTCTGGGACATCCACAAGATGTCATCACCGGTTACCGCCCAGACCACCTTGGCGCTCGCCTTGAGCAATCCGCCGATAACTGTGATGACTGTGCCGATGGCAGCCATCTGACCGAGACCACGCTCTAGTTCCCAGATCATCCGCGTAAGCAGCGTGAGACCGATTCCCGACAGAATAACCGGTACGAAATCCTCCAGAGCCAATGCCATATTAGCATCCATTGCCCGTCGCGCTCCTTTCTCACCATAAGAAAGCCGCACTCACACTATGTGCGTCGCTATGAAAAGCGCCCATCGATAAAGGTTAAACCTGGGTTGGCGTGAGTATAACATGGTTTTAATTTTTGCTGTACAGATATGACAAGGAAACGTCATATTATGATTGCTGCCTGTTTTGCAATCTGGACAAGCCGGATAGGGCTGCTCGATGATCACAAGCGGTGCGGCGGGCTAAAACACGGTATAATGTTTGCGCAACTGCTTACAAACCCGTTTCGCTGCCGGCAGCAGCGTCCTCTTGCATTGCGCCCCGCCGTTCTTGCTGTTGCGCAAGATCAAGGGCAAGCGCGTCTCGCGCGCTGGCGGACCTCTGGCCCGCGCCGCCATGATTTGATCACGCATCGATACGATCGAAGATCTGGTGTAACACATAGCGCCGGGACAAGACAGAACATCAGATCATAGCGAACGCCGCATATGCTGATATGCATCCGCAGTGTTCGCGAATGAACGCTAGATGAACATTTTCAAGGAGAGCATTCTTATGGAGCTTGGCTTGATCGGCCTGGGTCGTATGGGCGCGAATATGGCAATCCGCCTATGGCAAGGCGGCCATCGGGTCGTTGTCTATAACCGTACGGTGGAGAAGGCCGTGGAGTTGGCGCAGGAGCACAACGGCGAGGCGGCGCACACGGTCGAGGAATTGGTGCAAAAGTTGACACCCCCGCGCGTGATCTGGCTGATGTTGCCGGCCGGCGACGCAACGAACGCGCAGATCGAAGCGCTCGTTCCCTTGCTCGACACGGGCGACACTCTCATCAACGGCGCCAACGAGAATTACAAGAACAGCATCGCCCACGGCGAAAAGCTGATCCAACGCGGCATCCATTTTATGGACGCCGGAGTAAGCGGCGGGATCTGGGGCTTGCAGATCGGCTACTGCCTGATGGTCGGCGGCGAACCGGAAACGTTTGCGCATGTTGAGCCGCTGCTAGCAACACTCGCGCCACCCAACGGCTATAAGCTGTGCGGGCCGCACGGCGCGGGCCACTTCGTCAAGATGGTTCACAACGGCATTGAATATGGCATGATGCAGGCCTACGCCGAAGGTTTCGAGATTATGCAGCAGAGCCGCTACGACCTCGATCTGCAAGGAATCGCCGATCTCTGGAACCAGGGCAGCGTTGTGCGGTCGTGGCTGCTGGAGCTGGCTGCCAGCGCGTTTGCCAAAGACCCCGATCTCGCCGGCATCCGCGGCTATGTGCAAGACAGCGGCGAAGGACGCTGGACCGTGCAAGAGGCGATCGATCTGGATGTGCCGGCGCCGATCATCACACTGGCCTTGCAGATGCGCTTCGTTTCGCGCCAGGATGACAGCTTCGGCGCGAGAGTGCTGGCTGCGCTGCGCAACGAGTTTGGCGGACATGCGGTGAAGAAGGCCGAGTGACGAAGGGTGGCATGGTATGGGTAGCGAAACCTTCAACCCTACGGAAAACCCGCTGCGCGCCGGTTTGCGTATGGGCCGCTCGCCTGAGCCGTGTACGATGGTTATCTTCGGCGCAACCGGCGATTTGACCAGCCGTAAGCTGGTGCCGGCGCTCTATAATCTGGCGCGCGAGCGCCGCCTCGCCGCCGGGTTCAGCGTGGTCGGCTTCGCCCGCCGCGATTGGAGCGATGAACACTTTCGCGAGGTGTTGCTGAATGGAATCAATGCCTATTCGCGCAGCGGCGCCGCCGAAACGGCGCTTTGGGAGAACTTTGCCCAGGGTGTGAGCTATCATCGCTCGGATTTCTCCGACCACGACGGTTACGCACGCCTGGCCCAACGGCTGGATGCGATCGACGTGGAGCGCGGCGCCGGCGGCAATCGCGTCTTCTACCTGGCGACGCCGCCCGACGCCTACGCCGAGATCATTCAGCAGTTGGGCGCGCATGGCCTGGCGCGTTCGCCAAATGGCGGCTGGACGCGCATCATTGTCGAAAAGCCGTTCGGGCGCGACCTCGGCAGCGCGCAGGAGTTGAACCGGCAGTTGCTCGCCGTGTTCGATGAAGACCAGATTTATCGCATCGACCACTATCTGGGCAAAGAGACGGTACAGAATATTCTGGTGTTTCGTTTCGCCAACGGCATTTTCGAGCCGATCTGGAGCCGACGTTATATCGACCATGTGCAGATCACGGTCTCGGAAAGCATCGGCGTCGAGGATCGCGGCGGCTATTACGACCAGAGCGGCGCGTTGCGCGATATGATCCAGAACCACCTGATGCAACTGCTCGCGTTGGTGGCGATGGAGCCGCCTGTGTCGTATGACGCCAACGCCGTGCGCGACGAGAAAGTCAAAGTATTGCGCGCCATTCGCCCGATCGCCCCCGAAGCGGTCAACGAGTTCACGGTTCGCGGGCAGTACGATACGGGCAGCATTATGGGCAAGCCCATTAGCAGCTATCGCTCCGAGCGCGGCGTGGCGCCGGATTCGCAGACCGAAACCTACGCCGCGCTCAAGCTCTTCATCGAGAGTTGGCGTTGGGCTGGCGTGCCGTTCTACTTACGCAGCGGCAAAGCCTTGCCCCGCCGCGTCAGCGAGATCGCCATCCAGTTCCGTTCCGCGCCGCTGATGTTGTTCGACGATTTGCCGACGAATGAGGTCGAGCCCAACACGCTGGCGATCAAGATCCAGCCCGACGAAGGCATCACGCTCAAATTTAGCTCGAAGGCGCCGGGCCAGACTAGCCAGATCCGCCCGGTGACAATGGATTTTCGCTACGGCTCGTCGTTTGGCGTGGCGTCGCCTGAAGCTTACGAGCGCCTGCTGCTCGACAGCTTGATCGGCGATGGCACGCTGTTCACCCGGCGTGATGAGGTCGAGGCGTCCTGGTCGTTGATGACGCCGATCCTGCAAGGCTGGGCCGCTGAAGCGCCGCGCAACTTTCCCAACTATGAGGCCGGGGTCTGGGGGCCGCTTGAGGCCGATGATTTTATGGCCCGCGACGGTCGAATATGGCGGAGACTGTAGGGATAGCCGACGATAGCCGATAGCCGATAGCCGATAGCCGATAACCGATAGCCGATAATCGATAGCTCAGCTTGCAAAAGGCGCTTATGATAAATCCCATCGTGCAGCCCACATCCGTTGATGTACGGAATATCGAGCGTGAATTGACCCAACTGTGGAAAAGCGCCGCCGAGCCGTCATCCGGCGGGCAGGCGGTGACACGCGCATGCACCCTCAACCTGGTCGCCTGCGCGCCGGATAGCCGGACGGCCGAGCGGACGACGGAAACCATTGTCGGCCTTACGCGCAGCTATCCCAATCGCGCGATCCTAATTATCAACGACGCAGACACTACCGAAACGCGCCTGGAGACCTGGGTGCAGGCCAATTGCCAGATGATCGCGCCGGGGCTGCCCCAGGTATGCGGCGAGCAGATCAGCATCAACGCCAGCGGCGGCGCAGTTGGCCAGACGCCGAGTCTGGCGCTGTCGCTGATCGTGCCCGATTTGCCGACCGTGCTCTGGTGTACGGACTCGGCGCCTTTCGACAACGCGCTCTTCCGGCGGCTGCGCACGATGGTTGACCGGGTGATCATCGATACCGCCCGGTTTAAGCAGCCCGAACGCGACCTGATCCAGGTCTGCGAAATGTATCAGGGCAAGAGCGATAACCCGATTCGCTACACCATCAGCGATCTCAACTGGACGCGCCTGACGCCGTGGCGCGAATTGACCGCGCAGTTCTTTGATTCGCGCGTGTTGTTGCCGCATCTCTACCGGCTGGACAACGTCGTGATCGAGTATGAGCATGATCCCGACCAGGCTCGCAACCGGGTGCAGGCGCTGTTGCTGGCCGGGTGGCTCGCCTCGCGGCTCGGCTGGAAACCGCTGGAAGATAGTGTCAGCGTCGAGGGCGACCTGATGCGCCTGCACCTGCGCCGCTCCGCACCAACGGTCGGGCGAAGCGCGATCCGCCTAGTGACGATTGAGTTGCGCCCCGTGCCGGTGATGGACAACGCCCTCGACAGTCTGGCCTCGCTCCGGCTGATGGCAACCGACAACGTGTTGGCGACGTTCACCGTCGAGCGCACCGACGACCCGCACTGCGCGCGCACCATCGCCGAGGTTGCCGAGCATCCGACCATCACGCGCCTGGCCCGCGTCGATGCGTTGAGCGAGGCCGATGCGCTGGTCGCCGAGTTGCGGCTGATGAGCCGCGACCGGGTCTACGGCGAGGCGCTGCAAGTCGCCGGGGCGTTCGCGAGAGATAGCCGATAAACGATAGCCGATAGGTGACGGAGAACGGTCTGGTGCAACAGCCTATGGCTGCACAATAACTGTAGCTGAGGACTGGCAGTGCTTGAAGCGTTGCCAGTCCTTTGTCATTCCGGCTTCACAGCCCGCGTAGGGCGCGCACCTGCGCCACGAAAGCCGCAGGGTCGTCCGGCGTGATCACTATCGTCCGGTTGGTGAAGCGCAGCACCACGGCGCGCCGGGGATCGGTGGCGAACACGCGATACGGGCCGAGGCGCTTGTTGCGGTAGGCGCCGGCGAAACAGAAGAGGCCGCCGTTGCCGAACGCGCGGATCGAACCGGACATCGCGCGCGGATCGGCTTCGACCGCAACCAGGTTGGCCAGCGGAATGGTGTAGTGCCAGCCCGGTCGTTCCACAAGCAGTGCATCCGCGGTGAGCGTATACCCGCGAATGATAAAAAACACCGAGGCGATCAGTATGGCCGGCAGCGCAATGGCGATAATCCACTGCAACGGCCCAGCAGGCGGCGTGGAGAAGCTGATCAGCAGCGGAACGCCGACCAGAATCAGCGTCGCGAGGCCGGTCATCACGCTGAGCAGCGCGCCCCAGGGCGCGGCGAATGTCGTTGATTGACTCATGGTATAGCCGATAGACGATAGGTAGCAGATTATGCTTCCTGGCGCAGTTTTCGGACGCTGGCCACAAAGATGGCCGTTAGTTCGCTCGTTTCCTCCAGCAGGGGCTCTAACCGCGAGTGGGCGATCAGTCCGGCTTTGCTAAGCAAGCGCAACCAGTATGCGGTTTCTTCCAGTTCTTTGATGCAGATTTGTTGCTTCGCAGCTTTATCGGCCAGGCTGTGAGTGCGGATCGCTTCGGCAAAGTTCGCGCCTACGGATGTGCCCGAACGCAGGAGTTGTTTGCCGATCACCTGGGCCACTTGATGCCCCGACGCCAGATAGTCCGGCAATGCGCCGTACACCGCAATAATGCGCAACGCATAGTCTTCCAATCGATCCATAAGTTGTTGTTCAAAGACGCTCATTGCCAGATATGTCGGCTGTCGAATATCGAATATCGGCTGTGCGAAGCTACCAAACGAATTTGGATCTACCGCAAGCGGTCATTCTGAGCGCAGCGAAGAAGCTCAGATTTCCACAACGCCGAGACCCTTCCCCTTCGCTGCGCTCAGGGTCAGGGTGACATGCGGCCTGTTCATTATCGTTTGGTAGCTATCGATTATCATCAGGATCTATCGGCTATCGGCTATCGGTTATCGGTTATCGGCTATCGGCTATCGGCTATCGGCTATCGGTTATCGGCTATCGGCTATCGGTTATCGGCTATCGGCTATCGGCTATCGGCTATCGGCTATCGGCTATCGGCTATCGGCTATCGGCTATCGGCTATCGGCTATCGGCTATCGGCTATCGGCTA
>JANQID010000038.1 GCA_028282325.1 Chloroflexaceae bacterium
GGAGGAATCTGCCGTGCGACTCACTGCCATGCAGTGCAGACCCCTCCGCTCCGTTCCGCTGCGCTCCACTGCGGTCGGGGTGACAATGTGCTTCGGTGCGCGGCGCTTCGATGCAGGACCCCTCCACGGAGTTTACCCTGAGCGCAGCCGAAGGCGTCGGGGTGGCAATGCGGCGGCGCTGTGCTGCAACGCTCCGTAGCGCACCACCATGTCATTCCGCACTGCACCTCCTTGTCATTCCGACCGCAGCGCAGCGGAATCGGGCCAGGCGGTCTCGTCGTAGCCTGATTCGTCGGCGGCCCACTCATCAAGGATCGTCGCCAGACGGAGTGCGCGCTCGCGTTCCAGTATTGCGGTCAGCCGTGCCTGATCTTCAAGCGGGAGCTGCCGGGCTTGAACAAGGACGGTTTCCAATGTGACGGTTGCCATTGGGCACCTCACTTTTTCTGAAACCCACAGGTTAATTGGCGCCTATTTATCGTACCACCGGCCCACCCTTCACAACCACCCCCAGCAACTCGGCGATCTCGCTGCCGAGGCGCTGCAGGTCGGCGTCGATCTCCTCCAGCGGGCGCGGCGGGGTGTAGACGTAGAAGTGGCGGGTGAAGGGGATCTCGTAGCCTACCTTCGTCTTCGCCTGATCGACCCAGGCGTCCGGTACGTGCGGCAACACCTCACGGGCAACGTACGCCGCCACGTCTTCGGTCAGCGGCACGTTCTCGCTGTCGCGCAGGCTCGCGTCGGGCTTCGGGTTGCCCCGCCGGTCGGTCACCACCTGGCCCTGCTCGTCGCGCAGCGGGCGCTCGACGGTGATCGCGCGGTAGCCGAAGGCCTCGTTGGCGAAGAGCCTGCTGTGCTCATTCGCCTCGAACGCCCCATAGAGGTGCACGATCCGCTCGATGTCGGCCTCGCCCAGCTCCTTGCGCTTGCTGCCCAGGCTCTTGCGCATCTTCTGGAAAAAGTCGATCGCGTTGATCAACTGGATCCGGCCCTCGCGCTCCGGCGCCTTCTTGTTCGTCAGCACCCAGATGTAGGTGGCGATCCCGGTGTTGTAGAACATATCGGTCGGCAGCGCGACGATCGCCTCCAGCCAGTCATTCTCGATAATCCAGCGCCGGATCTCGCTCTCGCCGCTGCCCGCCCCGCCGGTGAACAGCGGCGAGCCGTTCAGCACGATCGCGATCCGGCTGCCGCCGTCTTTCACCGGACGCATCTTGCTCAGCAGGTGCAGCAAAAAGAGCAGACTCCCGTCCGAGACTCGCGGCAGGCCGGGACCGAAGCGCCCGTCGTAGCCCCTGCGCTTATGCTCCGTGCGCACCGCATCCTCGACCCGCTTCCAATCGACGCCGAAGGGCGGATTCGAGAGCATATAGTCGAAGCGCTCCCCGGCGTGACCGTCGGCCGAGAGCGTATTGCCCTGCACGATCCGGCTCACGTCGTAGCCCTTGATCAGCATGTCCGCCTTGCAGATCGCGTAGCTCTCGTCATTCAACTCCTGACCGAAGATACTCAGCGTCGCATCGGGGTTCAGCGCTTGCAGGCGCTCCTCTGCCACCGCCAGCATGCCGCCCGTACCGGCAGCCGGGTCGTAGATGCTACGGATCACGCCGGGCCGGCTCAGCACCTCATCATCGGCGTTGAACAGCAGGTTGACCATCAGCCGGATCACCTCGCGCGGCGTGAAATGTTCCCCGGCCGTCTCGTTCGACAATTCGGCGAAGCGGCGAATCAACTCCTCGAACATCAGGCCCATATCGGCGTTGGAGACCTTCGCCGGGCCGAGGTCGATGTTGGCGAAGCGGGTGACGATCTGGTAGAGCAGGTTGGCACCGTCGAGCTTGGCGAGTTGCTTCTCGAATTCGTAGCGCTCGAAGATGTCGCGCACATTGGGGCTGAAGCCGCCGACATAGTCGAGCAGATTGGCCTTCATCCCGTTGGCGTCGCCCAGCAGAGTCGGGAAGTCGAACTTTGAGGTGTTGTAGAACGACAGCCCGGACGCGCGGGTCAGGAAGATGCTGATGTCGTAGCCGGCATCCTTGCGCCGGGTATACGCATCGAGCACGGCCTGACGAGTCGGCGCGAGCACGCCGTCGAGGCGCCGCAGCAGCGTGAAGGGCAGAATGACCTTGCCGTAATCGGATTGCTTATAGTCGCCGCGCAACAGTTCGGCGACGGCCCAGATCAGGCCGGCATTGGCGGAGGGCGTCGTGGTCATTGGTGCACCTGCAGGCAAGCTACTGGATCGTACGACCGAACCCACTCAGAGCCTGGCAGCAGAGAGCGGATTTTGCATTGCCTGACATTATACCACACGGTCGGAGTATGGCGCCCCCGGACGGACTCGAACCGCCGACACGCGGTTTAGGAAACCGCTGCTCTATCCTCTGAGCTACGGGGGCATGCGCAGCAAGTCTACCATAGGCGCAATCGCGACGCAAGAGATACGGCCATACGATCCATCAAAAAACGGGGGCGCATCAATGATGAACGCGCCCCCGTTCGCCGTTCAAGTCTTAAAAACCGTCAGGTCGAATATACCCGCATCAGCGCTTGCCGAGCAACAACCAGCCGCCGGGCAGCGCCACGCCCGCCAGCGCGATCTTGATGATGTCGCCGACAACAAACGGCAGCAAGCCGTTCGCGACCGCCGCAGTCAGACCGATATGCAGCGCCAGCCAGCTCACGCCCAGCGTGTAGATCACCACACTGCCCAGCGCCATCGACGCAACCATCGTCCCTACCCGCCGATCCCAGCCGCGCTCGGCCAGCCAGCCCACCAGCAACGCCGTCAACGGGAACGCCGCCAGGTATCCGGCCGTCGCGCCGTACAACACCGCCACCCCTGAATTGCCGCCCGCAAAGAACGGCAGACCAACCGCGCCAAGCAACAGGTACAACAGCATCGACAGCAAGCCTTGTCGTGAACCAAGCAGGCTGCCCACCAGCAACACGCCCAGCGTCTGGCCAGTGATCGGAACCGGCGTAAAGGGCAAGGGAATGCGAATCTGCGCGCTGAGCGCAACAAACAGACTGCCGCCGACAATCAACAATGCATTCGCGAGCCAGTGGTTGGCCAGGAAGCCGCTGCGCGGCATCAACCGCTGGGCGAGCGTTCCCGGTACGGCGCTTGTAACCAGAGTCATCGATTACTCCTTTTTCAATCCTCCAAAACGATCCGACGCGAAACTCTATGGCAAACGATTAGCGCGGTGTGCGATACGGACCCAGATAGCGCTGAACCGTGGGCAAATCAAACTCATGCTGGAGCCGGGTGCGTGCGCCTTCGGCGGTCGCGGTCAACGCCCGCCCAAGCTGGCGGCAGATAGCGTCGGCCAGAAATTGCGGCAACGGCTCTTGCAGCGCATTCACACGCAGCGCGCTACGAAACGTCGCCAGCACGGCGCCGAGCGGCTCGCGCGCGATCAACGCGGCGGGCAATTCGATTCGATAGGCCGGGCTCACTGCGTCCGGGCGATAGTAGATAACGTACAACTGCCCATATCCATGCTCAATCGCGGCGCGCCGGGCGCGAAAATCTTCGAGAACCGGGCTGCGATATCCGGTCAGCAAATGCGGGCGATCCTTGCGGATCAGCGGCGTCGGCAAGGCGTATTCGCCCGGATTCAACACGCTGCTCCAGAGCGTTCGATCGGTGATGGCGCCGCTCAGGTGCGGGGCCATCGCCTGCACGTCGCTCGTGGCGGCGGCCAGCTTGGGATGGGCGATGACGCGCCGCGACTCCAGCACGACGCGCCAATCTTCGTCGGTGAAGAGCGCCTCGATCAACGGGCGAAACTCATTCCACCACGCCGGCGGATGTTCGTCGCGATGATCCTGGGCGTAACGCACCAGCAGGCGATTAATCTCTAGCAGCATTGAGTAGAACGAACCATCGAGCACAAACAACCCGTTGCCGGTAGCCCGAATGCGCCGCGCCAGCAGGCGGATTTCCAGCATGCCGCGCAAGCCGCCGAGAATGGCATCCAGCTCTTCGACGGGCGGCAACAATTTTACCAGAGCTTCCTGATCGGTCAAGGCGTCGTGCTCCACGGCGGCGGCAGCGATGGCGGCGAACGTCGCCCCGGCGGCGGGCACGGTGGCGTGCGAGCCATCAACCGCGCACAGACGGCGAACGACGCCCTCCGGCGCGGGGCGAATGCGCCGGTCGAGACGGGCGCGCAAACCTTCACGCTCGTTTTCGAGGCGATAGAGCGTTCCCCGGCAAGCCTCGGCGCACTCGGAGATCGCGGCCAGTACCGCTGCCGGCAGTGCGGCTGCGCCGAGTTCGGCGGTTGATGGAACGACGGATTGGGCAATCTGACGATCGTGATCGCTCATCGAGATTTCTGTCCGAACTACCTACGCCTGCTTATCGTAATCGCTACGCCGGGCGGGTGAAACCAACCATGGTGTAGTGGTTCAACTGCGAATGGTGTGCCATTCCGAGCGCAGCGAGGAATCTCGACCGGGACCCTTTGCTTCGCCTACAGCTTCGCTCAGGGTGACATTCGGAACTGAGCCACCATACCAACCATAGAATATGGCCAGACCTAACTTTTGACCTGACCGGTGATACGATCCTCGAAAGCGGCAAGCGCCGCCGTAAGCTGCTCCTGGCGCAACGCGGAGGTAAGATCGCCGCGCGTGCGTTCCAACACACTACGCAACGCATCGGTCGCCCGGCGCAAACCGCCCGTGATCGCATCGGGATAATCAACCGTAATCAACTGGCTATACACATCATCCATCACGTTGAGCAACTGCTCGCCATGTTGCACCTCGCCGCGACGCAATCCATCGAGGATTGCCCGACGCAATTCGCTCGCAGCTTCCGCCAGGCCGTTTAAATACGCCGCCGGCTCGATCATAAGCTGTTCCGCCGTCGGCGGCGTCTCACCGGACAGAAACGCCAGAACGAGCGCCGCTTCCGCATACTCCTTCAGCGCATCCTGGGTATAACCAGCATAGCGCAAGCCAGGATAACCAGCTACAGCGTCACGTAGATTCGCCACCGTCTGCGCTGCTTCGCCCAACAGCCGTCCCGCTTCGGCAAACTCAGCGCGATGCGCGGCGCGGATCGAGTTGGCGCACTGACGAACCAGCATCCGCGACAAGGTCAGAGCTTGCTCGCGTGCAACATGGCTGGCTTCAATTTGCGCGACGCAGGCAGAAACTAATGTATCAATCGTCATAGTCGACTCCTTGCCTGAACTGGGATGCCGCTCTTATTATACACGCATCCAACTGGACAAACATGCATATACTTCGGTACACTATACCCTATGGAAGAGCACATCACATCAAATAATGAACCGTTTCGCATTCTGGTCATCGCCGCCCACCCCGACGACATCGAGTTCGGCGTCGCCGGAAGCGTCGCCCGTTGGGCCGCCGAAGGGGCGCATGTCACCTATTGCATTATCACCGACGGCTCGGCCGGCAGCAACGAGCCGGATGTTGACCTGGTCGAATTGGTACGGCGCCGCCAGGAGGAACAACGCGCCGCCGCCGCCGTCGTCGGCGTACACGATGTTCGTTTTCTGGGCTATACCGATGGCGTGTTACAGCCGACGCTGGAGTTGCGCCGTGCATTGACTCAACTTATCCGCGAAACTCGCCCATACCGGGTAGTCTGCCAGGATCCAACTACTTATTACGTCGGCGATGGGTATATCAATCACCCCGACCACCGCGCCGCCGGTGAAGCCGCGCTGTATGCGGTCTTTCCCAGCGCGGAGACGCGCCCCATCTTCTCCGATTTGCCGATGGAAGGCTTTGCGCCCCACCACGTCTCGGAGGTGTATTTGACGCTGGCGCCGGACGCATCCAACCTCGTTGTTGACATCAGCGACACGATGGAACGCAAGATCGAGGCGCTGCTCTGTCACCGGTCGCAGCTTGGCCCAGAAGTCGCCGACTGGATTCGCGAATGGGCGACGGAGATCGGCAAGCCCGCCGGCTACACGTACGGCGAAGCGTTTCGTATTATGCGACTCACGCGCAATCGGGAAGGACAAGCGGAACAATAGCCGATAGCGCTGCGATGGTGAAACCTTTTCCGCCAGCGTAACGTCTCATCTGCTATGAAACTCATCCTGATTATTGAAGACGAAGCCGAGATCGCGGGCTATTTACGCCGTGGTCTCACGCTGGAAGGCTACGAGGTGAGCGTCGCCGAAGACGGTCCGGCGGGATTGGCGGCCGCACGCGAAACCCCGCCCGATCTTATCGTGCTCGACTTGATGCTGCCCGGTATGGACGGCCTCGAGGTTGCACGCCGCCTGCGCAGCGTATCGGATGTTCCCATTATTATCCTCACTGCTCGCGACGCCGTGCAAGATCGGGTGACCGGACTGGAGAGCGGCGCCGATGACTACCTGGTTAAACCCTTCGCGTTCGAGGAGCTGCTGGCGCGGATTCGTGTGCAACTCCGCCGTCGTCAATCCGACCGGCAGAACGATGTGCTCCGCTATGACAATTTAACGATGGATACCGCCGCGCACGATGTACGAATCGGCGACCGGCGCGTCGAACTGACGGCGAAAGAATACGAACTGCTGGAATTGTTTATGCGCCACCCTCAGCAAGTGTTGACCCGCGAGACGATCTACGATCGCGTCTGGGGATACGACTTTGGCGGCGAAAGCAACATCATCGAAGTCTATGTCCGCTACCTACGCCAGAAACTCGAAGCCAACCACGAATCGCGCCTGATCCACACCGTGCGCGGGGTTGGCTACATCCTCCGCGAGAACGAATAGTCATTACATTTCTGTCACCACTCCGTAATCTACGCAGCTCAATACACACACCCTCCCTGTGCTATTCTCGTGAGTCCAAACAACTACGCTCAATCACCTGGAAACCACATGGGGGACGATGCAGCAAGTGCGACATTGCAAAGATCGCGCTTTGCCACCGACTCACTGTGACCAGGCGGCGCTGTCTTAGCCAATTTGCGACAACATACGAGACTGAGCACCGAGAAACCTCATGCGCTTGTTTAATCATACTCGCTGGCCCCAATACTGGCGTTCATTCGTTGTAGTTCTGCTCTTTGCTCCCATCATGATCTTATTAACAATTTATCTTCCCCAAGCGCTCATTCCGGCTTTGTTGGCGCTGGTTATCTTTCTCATCTGGGAGCGTTGGCACGTCGAGCAATCGATGCAGCGCCTGGCCAACCAGATCGCCAGAGGCGAACTCAGCGACAAACTCGAAGTTCGATCTGGGGCCTGGGGAATATTGTGCCATGCGGTCAACGGCTTACTGCAACGCCAGCGTCTGCAGCAGCGGGCGCTCAGCCTCGGATCTACGCTTTCACCAACAGCCCTGGCAAAGCTCTCCAATACCCCACAGGTTGCCGACGGGATACAGCGCACATTGACGGTATTAGTCGCGGGTTATGCGCAAGGAATGCCGTACGGTAAAGATCCTGACGCTGATCAGCTTGCAGCGCTGCGGGCATTAACCGAAACGGCCTGGCGACAAACCGGAGATCATACCGCGCTTCTGAAGCATGTCGGAAATACGATTATGCTCGTCTTTGGCCTCTTTGAAGAACATACGGCATCAACAACACTCCAACAGGCGCTTCAGTCAGCCCAGGCCCTACGTGACACCTGGAACGACCATGCCCCTCATATCCCCCTCGCATTGAGCCTGGCAAGCGGCCCGGCACTCGCAACGCGGCTTCCTGGCGTCGGGTATACGGCCATTGGCGCGCCGATTGATCAAGCGCTGCGTCTCCAGCAATTGGCGTCGCAATGTCCGGAGTATGCACTACTGTGCAGCGAAGACGCCTATATTACCTTACGCCACATCAAAACTGCCCGCTGGCTTCCAACCGATCTTCGTCTTATCCAGCCGGATCGACCACCGCAAATCGTTTACGCCCTCGATTTCTTAAACTCCCGTTAAATATCAAAATCCTTTCATTCGGCAATAGAAAGCGTTACAGAGCGATCTGAAACCCTTGCTTTTTGAATATGAAGGGCGTATAATGACCACAATCCGAAAGAGAACGCCAGGATATCCCCTCGGATTCCGAATCTGAGAGAGGGGCATGGAAGATCACAAAAATACCCTTGCGGACACAATTGAAGAACGCCTTCCACCGCTTACGCCAGAGGCCAACGGAACCGTCGGCGAAGAGGAAGATTTCCATGCCTTAATGGAGGAGTTTCTCAACGATCCTGCGCATGATTACCGTAACCTTAAATACGGCGATACCGTAGATGGCAAAATTATGCGCATCGACAAGGATGAAATCCTTGTCGATATTGGTGCGAAGGCCGAAGGGATTATTCCTTCGCGCGAAATGCAGTCATTATCTTCTGACAATCGGGCGGCGATGGCCGTCGGCGACGACATTCTCGTCTTTGTTATTCAAACCGAAGACAGAGAAGGGCGCACCATCCTGTCAGTCGATAAAGCCCGTCAAGAGAAGAGCTGGCGCAGATTACAACAGGCCTACGAAAAAGGTGATATTATCGGTGCGGAGGTCGTGAATTACAACAAAGGCGGCCTCCTTGTCAATCTCGATGGCGTGCGCGGGTTTGTGCCTGCGTCTCAGGTCAGTGTGATAAGTCGCGGTCCTGAGGCGCAAAAGCAATCGGATATGGCTCGTCTGGTCGGAAGCGAACTGACACTGAAGATCATTGAAATCAATCGTAATCGCAATCGCCTGATTTTATCTGAGCGGCAGGCGGTGCAAGAAGTTCGCGAAGTTAAAAAAGACGAACTGCTTTCCGAGCTCCGTGAAGGGGACGTTCGTTCGGGCGTGGTTAGCTCGGTCTGCGATTTTGGGGCGTTTGTTGATATCGGCGGCGCGGATGGGTTGGTTCATCTCTCCGAGTTGTCGTGGAGTCGGATCAGGCACCCAGGTGAAATCCTCAAAGTCGGTGATCGCGTCGATGTTTACATTTTGAGCATCGACAATGAGCGTAAACGTATCGCCTTGTCAATCAAACGCACGCACGAGGAACCCTGGGCGACCGTGAATGATCGCTATCATCTCGGTCAAATCGTCGAAGGCGCTGTTACGCAGTTGGCCACCTTTGGCGCATTTGTGCGCATTGAGGATGGAGTGGAGGGGTTAATTCACATCTCGGAAATGGGCGATGAACGGATCCAACACCCGCGTGACGTCGTCCAGGAGAATGCTGTGGTTCAAGCTCGCATCATTCGCATCGATCCCGCGCGCAAGCGAATCGGCTTGAGTCTCCGTCATCCACAGGAAGAACAACCAGAAGACTCAAGCAGCGACGATAACGCACCCGACACAGACACGGTTTCTGAGCACGCCGCGCAAGAAGAATAAATGTGGTGTATTCTGAGATACGATACGATGATACACCCTCTAGGTATATGAAGCTAGAGGCTAATTCCAGCTTCGTTTTCGACCACTAGCTCCTATCTTCAATTGTCAATCAAACGCATTCGGCAGAACCCTCTGCGCAACCTATCGCCGTAGCGTTTCATAGCAAAGTTCCGATGCTTATGGGAGTCGGGTTCTGCATCATATCCATAGCATCGATCCGTCTATCGCCCAATCTCTGCCAGTACCTAGTCGTCATTATGGCAGAGATAGTTGCCAGCGGAGCATCTCAATGTCAGATCTCTACAGTAAGTTCACCAAGCGGGCCAAGCAAGTATTGCAAATGGCCACGGAAGAAGCAAAATCGTTCAATCACCCATACATTGGAACAGAGCACATCCTGCTTGGCCTTATCCGCGAAAGTGAAGGTATCGCTGCACGGGTGCTCGATGAGTTGGGGGTCAAGTTGCCGCAGGCGCGTAGCGCGGTGGAATTCATTGTCGGGGTTGGCGAAGGCGCAACCCATGATGAGCAAGAACTGACTGCTCGCGCACAGAAAGTGATAAAGTATGCGATTGAGGAGGCAACGCGCCTCAATCATCATTATATCGGCACCGAACACTTGCTTCTGGGTCTCGTTCGCAATGGCGAAGGCGTCGCCACCGGAGTGCTCGACATTATGGGCGTCTCGCTGGAACAGGTACGAAATCAGGTGATGCGTGTGCTACGTTATGGCACAGCACCCAACGCCGAACAGCGCGCCGCAGGAGGCAATGCCCCCCAAACGCAGCGCCAGAGCAAGACGCCGTATCTCGACGCATTGGGAGCCGATCTGACCGAAATGGCCGAGGCCAGTCGCCTGGATCCCATTATCGGACGACAGCACGAGATCGAGCGTGTCATCCAGATACTCTCGCGCCGCACAAAGAATAATCCGGCATTGATTGGCGAACCCGGCGTTGGCAAAACTGCGATTGTCGAAGGTCTGGCCCAACGCATTATCCAAGGCGATGTCCCCGATAGCATTAAAGGCAAACGCGTAGTCACCCTGGATATGGGCGCGCTCGTGGCCGGCACGAAATATCGCGGTCAGTTTGAGGAACGACTCAAGCGCGTCATCGACGAGATCAAAGAAACCCGCTGCATCCTCTTCATCGATGAGTTCCACACGATTATCGGCGCAGGCGGCGCCGAAGGAACACTCGATGCAGCCAATATCCTGAAGCCCGCGCTTAGCCGTGGCGAACTCCAGACGATCGGCGCAACCACGCTCGATGAATATCGCAAATACATCGAACGCGATGCAGCGCTTGAACGGCGCTTCCAGCCGGTTATGGTCGACGAGCCGTCGGTAGAAGATACGATCAACATTCTGCGCGGCGTCAAGAGTCGCTATGAAGATTTCCATCAATTGCAAATCAGCGACGAAGCCATTCAATCTGCGGCGACCCTCTCGGCGCGTTACGTTCCAGATCGTTTTCTGCCCGATAAGGCAATTGATCTGATCGACGAAGCAGCAAGTCGCGTGCGAATGTATCGCTCAGCAACGCCGCCCAAACTGCGTGATGCGCTCCGGGGTCTGGAAGCGTTGCGTAAAGAGAAGGAAGCGGCGATCGACGATCAACAGTATGAACTGGCTGCCGATCTGCGTGATCGTGAAGAGCGTATGCAGCAACGGATCGCCAAGATCGAAAGCGAGATGGGCAAAGATGCCAGCGAACGGATGGCTGAACGCCCCTATGTCACCGAAGAAGACATCGCCGAAGTCGTCGGTATGTGGACCGGCATTCCGGTAACTCGTTTGAAGGGCGATGAAACCGCGCGCCTGATGGAAATGGAGAAATATCTCCACGCACGCGTCATTGGACAGCACGAAGCGGTTGTCACAATATCGAAAGCGGTTCGGCGCGCACGTGCGGGGTTGAAAGATCCGCGTCGCCCCATTGGCAGTTTCATTTTCCTTGGACCAACCGGGGTCGGCAAGACGGAATTGGCGAAGACGCTGGCTGAATTTATGTTTGGCTCCGAAGAAGCGTTGATCAAGATCGATATGTCCGAATTCCAAGAGCGTCACACGACCAGCCGTCTGGTGGGTTCGCCGCCCGGATATGTCGGTTATGGCGAGGGCGGTCAGTTGACCGATGCAGTGCGGCGCAAGCCGTATAGCGTTATTCTGTTCGATGAAGTTGAGAAAGCGCACCCCGATGCGTACAATCTGCTGCTTCAGGTACTGGAAGATGGCAATCTGACCGATGGCAAAGGTCGCCACGTTGACTTCCGCAATACTATCATCATTATGACAAGCAACGTAGGTACGGAGCACATTCGCCGAGCCAGCCGGATCGGCTTTGGCGGCAGCGCCAGCGATATTGACCTTGAAGACACGCGCCGAAAGGTTGATGAGGCTCTGAGGCAGCTGTTCCGACCGGAGTTCCTGAACCGCATCGATGCGACTATCATCTTCCAACCGCTCACCAACGAGGAAATTCGCCAGATCTCGTTGATTATGCTCAGACGCGTGCAAGTCCAGCTTGACGATCACAAGATCAAACTGGATGTTAAGGAAGATGCGCTCGATCTTCTGGCCAGGCGCGGGTATGATCCCGCCTTTGGTGCACGCCCGCTGCGACGCATCATCGCCAACCTGATCGAAGACCCCCTCGCTGAAGGGTTGCTTGACGGTCGTTTTATAGGCGGCGATAGTGTCGTCGTTGACACCAAAGACGATCTGTTACGATTGCGATCACTCCGCCAGATCGAGCAGGAAGAGCCCGAAGAAAGCCCGGCAGTCGTATAATCGAACGCCAGAATCTCCTGAAATACAGCCTCGATCAGATCTGATCGAGGCTGTATGTTTGCAATCAGTCAACATTACATTGCTGCACGCCGGCAGGAGCGTCGTGGTATAATGTCGCTTATGGCCAAGCCAAGAACGACTTTTGTTTGCCAGCAGTGCGGCGCCCGTCAGGCTCGTTGGATGGGTCGCTGTCCCGATTGTGGCTCGTGGGATAGCTTTGTGGAGCAGATCGAGCATCGCACATCGGCGGCGCACACACGCGGAGCGTCAGGCAGCGCAAACCATCCCGCTCTGCTGCGCGACGTGGCCACCGGCGGGTTTGAACGCCTCTCCGTCCTTGGCGATGAGTTCGCCCGCGTCCTGGGCGGTGGTCTTGTGCCAGGGTCGGTGGTGCTAATCGGCGGCGATCCCGGCATCGGCAAAAGTACGCTACTCACGCAAGTTGGCGCTCATTTTGCAGATCGGGTCGGCTCCATACTATATGTCAGCGCCGAAGAGTCGGCCCAACAACTCAAACTACGCGCCGAACGCCTGAAACTAGATGCAGAACAATTCTACGTCTACTCGGAGACTTCACTCGACGCGATCTTGGAGCAGATTCGGCACATCCATCCCCAACTCGTCATCGTCGACTCGATCCAGACCGTCTACCTCGAAGAGGTTCAATCCGCCGCCGGCAGCGTAAGCCAGGTGCGTGAAGGCGCGTTGCGATTGTTACGGATGGCCAAAGAGCTGTCGATTGCGATGTTTCTGGTTGGTCATGTAACCAAAGAGGGCGCACTTGCCGGACCGCGCGTCCTTGAACATATTGTTGACGCCGTGCTCTATCTTGAAGGTGATCGCTTTCACCAATATCGATTGTTGCGCGGCGTGAAGAACCGCTTTGGCAGCACAAACGAAGTTGGCGTCTTTGAGATGACTCAGGACGGCATGCGCGAAGTATCGAACCCGTCACAGGTCTTCTTGGCTGAGCGCAGCGCCGGAACACCCGGCTCAACGGTAACGGTTACGCTGGAAGGAACGCGCCCGCTGCTGGTCGAAGTGCAGGCGCTTACATCACATACGAACAATGCGCAACCTCGGCGAACAACCAATGGCTTCGATCTCAGCCGATTGCTCATGCTCATCGCGGTGCTATCTAAGCGTGTCGGTCTTCCGTTGTTTAATCAGGATATATACGTTAATATTGTTGGCGGCTTGCGAGTCGGAGAGCCGGCAGTTGATCTAGCGGTTGCAACAGCGATTGCATCTTCCTATCGCAACCAGCGGGTTGACCCTGAGCTTGTGCTTTTAGGCGAGATCGGATTGTCTGGTGAATTGCGCAGCATTAGTCAGATCGAACGACGCTTGAGTGAGGCGGCCAAACTGGGATTCCGTCGCGCACTCTTGCCCACATTCACACAGAATAGCCCGATCGAAGGTCTGGAGGCCCGGCCGATACGTTCGCTCACCGAAGTCGTTGAGATTGTTACCCGATCGCATCAGCAAAGTTGATTATCGATTGTATCAATTTCTAGCGACGCTTCACATATGAAGATCAGTCTCAATTTCTTAACACGAATCGCGGGAATGCTCACGTTGGCATGGCTCGGCTTCTCTGTCGGCCGTGCGCTTTCGAGTCCTACCCCGGATGAGACGCAGTGGACGGCTACACAATTGCTTATGCTGGCAGGAGCCGGGCTGGGGTTGTTGATTACCCCACACATAACAATCGAGCCGCTTCAAGAATTGCTCCGTCGTATTCGAGGCATATCGCTCATCGACACCTTCTTGCTTGCCAGCGGCGCCTTGATCGGACTCATCTTCGCAGTGCTTTTGGCAGTTCCGCTGGCATTTTTGCCGGAACCCTTCAGCCAATATCTGCCTATAATCGTCGCCCTGATGTTTGCCTACATCGGAGCAACAATCTTCGCAACTCACAAAAAAGACTTGAACGAACTGCTCCGCTCATGGCATCGCCTCAGCCTTGAAACATCTATACGCGCCGAAGCCGAACACGAGCAAACCCTGGCCCAAAAACGTCATCTTCTCGACACCAGCGCCATAATCGACGGGCGAATCGCCGCCGTTGCTCAGACTGGGTTTCTCGAAGGCATTTTCCTGGTTCCCAACTTTGTGCTGGAAGAACTGCAAAGCCTGGCGGATTCCACCGATGACTTGCGCCGGAGCAAAGGTCGCCGCGGTCTGGAATTGCTGAGCAAAATGCAAAAGAACTCGCCGCTTCCTGTCGAGATTCTCACCGTCGAGGCCGCCGGTGCCGAACAGGTTGATGGAAAGTTGATCGTCCTGGCGCGTCAGTATCACTGTCCTATTATCACCAATGACTTTAACTTGAATCGCGTTGCCGGCTTGCAAGGGGTCAAAGTCCTCAGCTTGAATCAGTTGAGCGAGGCAGTACGCCCGCCGGTAAGCCAGGAGCAGCAACTGAGCGTCACTATTCGCAACGAAGGCAACGCACGGCAACAAGGCGTCGGCTATCTCGAAGATGGAACGCCTGTTATTGTCGAGGACGCCCGCTCGCTTGTCGGGCAAAGCGTAGAGGTTATCGTGACACGGCTGCACCAGACGCAAACCGGGCGGGTTGTGTTCGCCCAACTCTCGAGCAACGGCGAGCAGAAAGCATTGAAACGCGAGCGCCAGGCCGAGAATGTCTGACAGCTTGCGAGGTATGCACTATTCTCACATCTGATAATCTTATGCGAGCTATCGTGCAACGGGTGTCGCGCGCATCAGTCACCGTTGATGAACGTATCACCGGCGAGATTGGGCCAGGTCTGCTAATTTTGTTAGGTGTCGCGCCTGATGATGATGAAGACACGGCCGCATCGCTCGCCGAACGCACGGCAAATTTGCGCATCTTCACCGATGATAACGGACGATTTAATTGGTCATTGCTTGATATAGCTGGCGAAGCGCTTGTCGTATCACAGTTCACCCTCTACGCTGATATGCGCAAAGGACGCCGACCGAGCTTTGTCGGCGCAGCACCGCCAGACATAGCCGCCCCGCTTGTGGACTCCTACGCCGAAGCGCTGCGTTCGCTGAGAATCCGCGTCGCAACCGGCGTCTTTGGCGCGATGATGCAGGTTGCTCTCATCAATGACGGGCCGGTGACGATTATCCTCGATAGCGAGATCTGGAAACAGCCGCGCCGCCAGAGTTGACACTGTTACGCTTTGCACTCGTATGCAAGATCAATCTCATTCTTTCCCCATATCCCCATACCATAATGACTGTATGCTCATCCTACCAGAGTACTATCCGCTATCTCTAGCAAATGCTCGTTTCAAGTAAAGACAGCGTGCTATAATGCTACGGGCAATCAACCTTTAATCTTTATTTGACCTGGAGCCACACCAGCGCCCATATTTTACCCAGATAAGATCCGGCGCTTCGGGTCACCTCGTTGAAGCGCTATACACGCCGATGCAACCATCTCTACACATCGTATGCACGATCAGACACGAAGTAGATATTTACGTTGCGATTGGGCATAGCCGCGATATGGCAGCGCGTATCGGATTCAACGCCATCGATGGCACCCGCATCGAAATCGCGATACTCGAGCTGTGCCGTAACCTCATCGTCCATGCTGGCGGCGGCGAACTGATCCTCGAACAAGTACACACCGATAATGAGATTGGCATCGCCATCGAAGCGTGTGATAATGGTCCAGGAATTGAGGATATTGACCTCGCGCTCCGCGATGGATACAGTACAAAACATTCGTTAGGAGCCGGGCTGCCTGGAGTCAAGCGGCTTATGGATGCATTTACCATCGAGTCGACAGTGGGCGTCGGCACCAGGGTGCGCGTCCTCAAATGGCCTTCCCGCCAGTCCACGTATCATTCAATGAAAGCTCATTTATGAACGCAATCTGGGGCGCCGCCAGTCGCCCGAAGCAAAGTCAGATGGTAAGCGGCGACGCATTTGTGGTTCTTCCATTCAGCGATAACCGATTGCTTGTCGCCGTCATCGATGGACTGGGCGGCGGTGAAGAAGCTCATAATGCTTCTGAAAAAGCCGTGGCAATCTTGCATCAACATCCTGGCCTTGGATTAAAAGACCTTGCGCAAAAGACTCATCTGGCGCTTCACAATACGCGCGGGGCGGTAGCGGCCCTCATGCAGTTCGATCTGGGAGATCGACGCATCTCCTTTGTCGGCGTCGGCAACGTCGGCGTGTACGCCCATAGCACGAGCGCAATCAGACCCATATCCAAAAACGGCATCCTCGGCTATCGGTTGCCTGTCCTTCTAGAAATGAACTATAACTATAATTCCGGGGATACGTTCGTTCTTTACAGTGATGGCGTTTCAAGCCGATTTAGCTTCGACAGCACTATCAACTACAGCGTTCCACCCCAAGATCTGGCAGATTCGATTCTGCGCGCCTATGGTAAATCCAATGATGACGCGACAATCGTTGTTGTACGCGGCTTTTGATTGACACATTCATGAGTAACGATCTTGCTCTGTGGCTAACCGAACATCGAAACGCCTTAATACTGCGCTGGACATCGATGGTTGATACCGAAACCATTCCCAGGTTGAATGGGCATAGCACAGATTCCGACGATGCTCTGATTGTAACGACCGAAGATTCTGTCTCTGCAACGCTGACGTACATCTATGACGGCATTGCCCAGGCTGCTCAAAACGCTCCGGCGCTGCTTGACCAATACCTGCACAACATTGATTGCGGCGCTGAGCAGAGCTACAACACGTTTCCCGCATTGTTGGAAGTATGTTTTCAGTTGCGCCGCATCGTGTGGGAAGCTTTGCGAACCGAATCAGATGACCTCGCGTATGCTCTTGCGCTTATGGATGAGTTCGAGGCACTGATTGATTACACCACATGCACGTTATCACAGCTATGGGTTGAACGAACGAATCAGGTCATGCGCGACAGCGCATCATTTGCGGAGCAGCTTGACGCAGCCTGGGTCGCCGCCGACCGCCGCTCGCTCCAACTCAAAGCGCTGAATGAGATCTCGCAGAGTCTCTCAGCCAGCCTGGAAGATCAGACCGAATTACTTGAGCTTGTCGGTTCGAGTCTTGTCAAGTTGCTTGATATAGAGTGGATCTCAATCTGGCTAGCAAAAAATACGTCGGAAGTTCTATCAAACGGAGTAAGATCAAGCCTCATCTGTCTTAAGCATAGCTGGGGAAATCAGCGACAAGAACATACCGAGCTTCGCATTGAACAAGTTTCTTCGCATGATCTGGCATTTCAAGCTTTTCTGAACGGCGACATCATTTTTGATCCTCACCCCAATTCTGCACAGCAGGGATTATGGTATCAACCTGGCTGCGGTGTTGCCGTGTTTCCCTTGCGCGTTAAGGATCCGGCTTCAGGGATTGTTATCCTACAGGATCCCAACCCGTTTGAACAACTCCGCTTCCAACACGAGCTTGCGTTGAGCGTGGTGAATCAGGCGGCAATTGCGTTACAAAACGCACACCTGTATTCAGAAGTACGTGAACTCAACAATATCCTTGAGCAGCGCGTTATTGAACGAACATCAGCCCTAAAAGACGAACGTGATCGCCTGAGCGCCGTTCATGAAATCGCGACCCAGATCAGCAGCACCCTTGACCTGAATACCCTGCTTAATACATCGCTTGAACTGCTGGCTCGTATTACGCACGCCGAACACGGCTCGGTGATGCTGTTGGAGCATGATACCGATCATTTAGTCAGCCGCGCGTCGCTTGGCGCCACTGATAACACAGGATTTACACGATTTCCGCTGGGATTAGGCATCGCCGGCTGGGTGGCCCAGCATAAGCAAAGCGTATTGATCGACGATGTCAGTACCGACGAGCGATGGATGACGCTGCCGGAAGGATCGCCGCACCGGCGTGAAGGCTCAATGGTTGCCGTACCGTTGATCAATCAGGGAGAAGTGCTCGGAGTTCTGACCGTATCACACAGCCTGACAAATTTCTTTAACGACGATCATCTCCGCTTGTTGAATGCAAGCGTGGGCGCTATCTCAATTGGCGTGAATAATGCAAATCTCTATCACGAGATTGTGGAGCAATACGAGCGCAGTAGCGAACTGCAACGAATGCTTCAGACAGAAGCACGACAAACCGAGGCAATCCTCCAGAGCCTCTCCGACGGGGTCGTCGTTTGCGACATGTATGGTTCAGTGCTCTCGGTGAATCCCGCGGCAGCCGTCATCTTGCAACGCACCGTCGAGGATTTGCTACTCTGGAATCTGCCCGAACTGCTCAAACGCTATATGGGAGAGCGGCTGAAAGATATGCCCCTGGAAGAGTTGCTCGATCGGCCATTGACCCAGGATCAAAAGCCACGCATCTTTACCAGCACGATCAAAATCGGCGTAAAAATGGCCAGTTTGATTATGGGTCCCGTGCTCAAAGAGGATGGAGAGCTCCTCGGCGCTTTGCTGGTGCTGCGCGACATCACGCGCGAAATCGAGGCTGACCGTCTGAAGACAGAATTTATCGGAACAATGTCGCACGAGCTGCGCACGCCCATGACTGCTATCAAAGGGTTCACTCAATTACTGGCAATGGGCAGCCTGGGCCCCTTAAATGAAACTCAACGCGAGTTCGTCAACACGATCAATTCCAACACCGAACATATGATCAGCCTGATCAATGATGTGCTGGATATTACCAAAATTGAGTCAGGCAGCGTCGATCTGGAATTACGTCCACTGCACCTAGCGGAGGTGCTAAGCGGCGTCGTGGCCGAGCTTCAGTCTATGATCGAAGACCGCCAACACCAACTGTTGATGAGTATTCCCCCAGGGCTGCCACTGATCCGCGCCGACGCCTATCGGCTGCACCAGATCTTCAGCAACTTGTTGGCGAATGCGGTGAAGTTCACGCCGCGTAATGGCATGATATGGATCGAAGCTAGCGTTGCAAATCGCGAAAATCTGCCCGACCACATTCGAGATGGCATCCTCCACGAGCAGCGGTATACCCAGATCAGTATCCGCGATACCGGCGTTGGCATTGCTCAACATGATCTCGACCGCATCTTTGATCGTTTCTATCGCACAGAGAACCCGCTCAAAATCGAGGCCGGCGGAACGGGATTGGGACTCTCGCTCGTAAAACCGCTGGTCGAGTTGCTGGGCGGTCAGATCTGGGTGGAAAGCAAGCTAAACGAAGGCAGCACGTTTTTCTTCATCCTGCCCGCCGTTTCATAGCGACGACAGGCATTACGCAACTTGGACAAATTTACGTCGCCCGACCTGAACCACCGCCCCCGATCCAGGCGAAACCATCGCATCGTACCCGATAACTTTTTCCCCGGCTATCCGTACCCCGCCGCCGTCAATGAGACGGCGAGCTTCGCTTTTGCTGGATGCCATCCCGGCCGCAATCATAAGATCGACGATATTTACCGGAGCAGTGATAGCATGAATGGGCATATCTTCAGGCAGATCGCGGTTAACGAATTGCCGTATGAATGCTTGCTCAGCGGTTTGAGCATCTTCGGCGGTGTAAAACTGCGATACTATCGCATACGCTAATCGCATCTTCAGATCGCGCGGATTGATCCGGCCTTCCTCTAATTCTCGTTTCATCTCAGCAAGCTCCGATGTTGGTACATCGCTTAATACTTCGTAGTAGAGCGCAAGCACATCGTCACTCATCGACATAATCTTGCCGTACATATCTGCCGGAGGTAGCGTAATATCGACTGTGTTGTCAAGCGACTTGCCCATTTTACGGCCATCTGTGCCGGGAATAAGCGGAACCAACAGCACATGCTGCGGCAGCATTCCCATTTGCTCCATCAATTGGCGACCAGCGAGGTTATTAAACTTCTGGTCGGTCCCGCCAAATTCTACGCTCGCGTTGATCGCTACCGAGTCGTACGCCTGAAGCATTGGGTACATCAGTTCGAGGATAGTCAGAGGCGCACCGGACTCGTAGCGCTTGCGGAAGGTTTCATGGGCCAGCATCTGAGCCATCGTGAAACGGCCGGCAAGATCGAGAGCATTCTCAAGCGTAAAGGAGCCAAACCACTCGCTTTGCCATCGTATTTCCGTCTGGGAGCAATCCACGACGCGAAAGAATTGCTCCATATACGTTTGTGCATTCTGGCGCACCGCCTCGGCGGTCAAGCGTGGGCGCGTTTCATCTCGCCCGCTGGGATCGCCGATCTGGGCTGTCCAATCACCAACGATCAGCACAACCTGATGACCCAATTCCTGGAACTTGCGGAGCTTGCGCAAACCAACCGCATGGCCGATATGCATATGTGGCTTGCTTGGATCAAAGCCTTGTTTAAGACGCAGTTTTTTTCCACTGTTAAGCAATGCTCGCAATTCTGACTCCACAATAACTTCGGCGACGCCACGAGTCAGCAGTTCATTGAGGTCCATGAAATAAAGTCTCCGTGTCTACCAAGAACCCAGCAAAATGCAGCTATTATTAACGTATCAATCTAGCTCGAACGCCTTCGGATTGGCCTGATCCGGGGATATAAGATGGGGCAGATGACGACAGATCGTCGCAACTGTTTGCGCAGTATTACCGTTATGCGCCACACAGATAGCCTCCGAACCACAGTCATCAATCTGAACCTCCGCGCCCTCGGTTGTGAGCAAAAGGAGACGAGTATGCTTGGAATGCTGCAATAGTTCACGCCATGATTGCTGCCCCATAGCATCGGCAATGATCATCGCTGGATCGGGCGCACGCGCAAGCAGCGTATGGGCGGCAAGCATATCTGTGGCTATCAAAGATTGATAGCCAATGTGGCTCAAAGCTTCGGTTAGATCAGCTTGAATGGCTACATCCGTCGTAAGAATAAGGACGCTCGTTCGTTGCCGTCCACGCCGATCGTTCAACTGAGGCAACATTGGAGTACGACGACGATCGATCTCGTATGTGCTGCCCGCAATCAGTTTAGCGCGCGACTTAAGTTCTGCAACTACTTTGCTGATCTCATCGATGCTGGCGAACGTCCTTGTGTACGAACTTACCACTGCTATCGATAGGCTGAGCAACCCAAATCGACGCACGACGCCCTGTCGATCCAATCCCTGCAAATAGCCCCGCTCCACATCTTTCAGGTCATAGAGATCGGCGACACGAGCATGGAAAGAGGTGATCATTCGCTTGCACAGATCTTCGGCATCAGGTCTATAGTGAATAATAGCAAAATCATCGCCGCCAATATGGCCAAGAAAATCGGTTTGCGGCGCAACTTCAATCAGGACGTTGGCAAGCAAATGGATCGCCCGATCTCCGCGCGCAAAACCATAGGCATCGTTAAACGCTTTGAAATTATCAAGATCTACATACAGTAGCGCAAATTTTTTATCCTGGTCGACAAGACGTTCAATCTCCGCCTGTAATAAAACATTTCCCGGCAAACCGGTGAGCGGATTACGCACCGGAATCTGAGCCGCCCGGCGCAAATGCCCTCGGATCCGAGCCAGCAAGATATCAACGTCATAGGGTTTGACAATATAATCGTCGGCCCCGCTATCAAAGCCGGTGACAACCTCTTGCGATTCACCGCGAGCGGTGAGGATGATCATTGGCAAATGCGCCGTACGCGAGTCGTTGCGTAGTTGACGGATAGCCTCGAACCCATCCATTCGCGGCATCATCAGATCGACTAATAGCAGATCAGGTGTCTCGGCCTGCGCCATGCGGACGAGTTGATCGCCATTATGAGCGATGAGGACATCATATCCCTCGCCAACAAGCGCTATACGCAGGAGTGTACATATCTCCGGGTCATCATCGGCCAGGAGTATTCGGCTTGATTGAGAAGACATCTGCAACCCTGTTACTTGTAATACATGGAAATTGACAGCAGGATATGCATCAAGACGCGTAGATATTCTACCAACATCGTATGCGGCTATAGCATACCATAGACGCCTTGAATCTGCACGCCTTTCAAAACCCAATTTGCCAAAGCCGCCAAATTGCAAGCGACTAATCATACTTTTTGGACGGCAGATTGCTGCGCATCTCATCGCGGTACGAAGCGCCATCAACAATGATATTTACGACATCGCGCAATCGAACGGTATAACGCCCATAGTTGAAGGAGCTCTGCGTTCAGCACAATAACCCGCAACGCGGTCATCTGCGCTATAATGGATAGCGAACTGGCGGTTCTGTGCTACGCGACCCCACCATAAGCGAAGCATTGAGCTCTAGCTCACAATTAAACTCCCTGGCGCCATTATGGAGAAGCGCCGTTTATTCAAAGGATCGTGACTACGTTTTATGGCAGCATTTGCTGAATTAGGTCTAAGCGAGCACCTGCTCCGAGTATTGAGTGATCTTGGTTATGAAGAGCCTACTCCTGTTCAGGAACAAGCTATTCCCTTGTTGCTCGCCGGCCATGATGTTATTGCCCAGGCCCAAACCGGCACCGGTAAAACGGCGGCTTTCGCCTTGCCAATTGTGGAGCAGCTTCGGCCTGAACGAACTCTTCAGGCATTAGTGCTGACTCCCACGCGCGAGTTGGCGATGCAAGTTTCAGAGTCGGTTTATCGCTATAGTAGAGGCAACAATATCAGTATCGTGCCCGTGTACGGCGGCCAACCTATCACGCGACAATTGCGCGCGCTCAGCCAGGGCGCCCAGGTGGTCGTCGGCACGCCGGGGCGCATTATGGATCATATGCGGCGGGGGACGCTCTCGCTTGACACCGTACGGATGGTCGTGCTCGACGAAGCCGACGAGATGCTCGACATGGGCTTTATCGACGATATCGAGTATATCTTGCAGGACACTCCGCCAAGTCGTCAGACAGCACTCTTCTCGGCAACGATGCCATCCGCTGTCGCCGGATTGGCCCAGCGCTATGCCAGAGATCCACGACGGATTACTATCGCCGCTGAGCAACTCACCGCGCCGCACACGCAGCAGTCGTACTACGAAGTTTCCCAGCGTGATAAGCTCGATGTCTTGACACGGATCCTTGATGTCGAGATCCCGACATTGGCGATGATCTTTTGTCGTACGCGCAGCGAAGCCGATCGGCTCGGCGAGAGCTTGCAGGCGCTGGGCTATCTGGCCGAAGTGATCCACGGAGATCTGGCCCAATCGCAGCGGGATCGCGTAATGAAGCGTTTCCGCGAAAATCAGGTGGAACTGCTCGTCGCAACGGATGTCGCCGCACGCGGGCTAGATATTCCCGAAGTCAGTCATGTGATCAACTATGACGTACCAAACGACGCCGAGTCATACGTCCATCGGATTGGCCGTACCGGGCGCGCCGGGCGCGCCGGTCACGCGATTACGTTGATCACCCCGCGCGAGCGTCGCCAGCTTATGGTGATCCAGCGCACCAGCAAAGCGCACATTCAGCGTGAGCGCGTGCCAACGCTGGCCGATGTCGCCGCACGGCGACGTGAAGCGTTCAAAGATGCGCTGCGCGATGTACTGGCCGCGGGCGAGCTCGATCCCTACATTCTGATGGTTGAAGAAATGGGTGAAGAGTTCGATGTGGTCGATCTTGCAGCAGCGGCGTTCAAATTATTGCTCAACGAAGTCGAGCAGGACGATACGATCACCAGCGTCGAGGGCGATGGCGTTGGCGTCGAACCAGGAATGACCCGCCTGTTTATCGATGTCGGACGCACCGATCGCATCCGCCCGTCCGATATCGTCGGAGCGATCGCTAACGAAGCTGGCCTGCCGGGCAAAGCCATCGGCAGTATTGACATCTACGATCGTTTCTCGTTTGTCGAAGTTCCTGCTGAACATACACAGCAGGTTATACAAGTTCTCAATGGTACAACATTGCGCGGCAAGGATGTACGTGTGTCCATTGCCAAGCCCAAGCGATGAAGCTCTATCGACAGCCTCGCTGACGCACAGCCGGCTCGAAAGATAATTACACATACAATGCACATTGGGAGTACGGGGTATGAGTGAACAGTTACGCGTGGAAGTGCTCAAACAAGTCGCCGAACAGAATATCAGTTTTGTAAATATGCAATTCACTGACATTCTGGGGACATTGAAAAATGTCACGGTGCCCATCGAACGCCTAGAAGAGACGCTTACTCATGGCGTCTGGTTCGATGGTTCCTCGATTGAAGGATTCGCTCGCACAGTCGAGAGCGATATGTATCTGGTCCCTGATTTGACAACGTATGCCAGGGTGCCCTGGGATCAAGGAGAAGGCTTAGCGACAGCACGCCTGATCTGTGATGTGTATACGCCCGACGGGCGTCCTTTTGCAGGCGATCCGCGCAATATCTTGCGCAATATGCTCCAGAAAGCCGACGATATAGGCTATACCTATATCGTCGGCCCTGAGTTAGAATTCTTTCTTTTCAAGACCCCTCTTGATGGAAATCTTGCCCCGATCCCGCATGACAACGCCGGCTACTTTGATGTCTCCACCGATATGGCCACACATATCCGACGCCAGATGGTGAATGCCCTGCGCGTGCTGGGCATCGAAGTCGAAGCGACCCACCACGAAGTCGCCCTTGGACAGCACGAACTCGATCTCCGTTATACCGACGCACTCCGCGCCGCCGATAATGCCGTAACTGTGCGAGTCGCCCTCAAAGCCATAGCTCAGATGAAAGGCTTGTATGCAACCTTCATGCCCAAGCCGATCGCTGGCGTGAATGGCAACGGGATGCATGTACATCAGAATCTGATCGATCTGAAAACCGGGCGCAATGCCTTTTATGATCCTGCCGACCCTTACGGCCTATCGAGCATCGCCCGTTTCTTTATCGCCGGTTTGCTTGCCCACGCACCCGGAATGATCGCTATTCTTGCCCCGCTGGTTAATTCCTACAAACGCCTGGTGCCCGGCTATGAAGCGCCTGTGTATTTAAGCTGGGGACGCACCAATCGCTCAGCCCTGGTACGCGTGCCGCGCATCAGCAACGGGCGTGAAGAAACAACCCGCATCGAACTGCGCTGCCCGGATCCGGCCGGCAACCCCTACCTGGCCTTCGCGGTTATGCTCGCTGCCGGACTTGATGGCATTCAGCGCCAACTGAACTTGCGCGAGGCAGCCGAAGAAGATCTGTTCCACGTCGATCCGCGTGCGCAGGGGCTGGAAACCTTGCCCAGTTCACTCGGCGCGGCGCTAGATGCGTTGCGCAATGATGAAGTGATTCAGGAGGCGCTTGGCCCGCATATCTACGAGCGATTTCTGAATGCAAAGCAGCAAGAGTGGGAATCGTACCGCGCGTATGTTTCGCAGTGGGAGATCGATCGCTATCTGTCGATGTTTTAGAGCGGAACGCAATCAACGATGTAAGGCGCGGCGACGCGGCTTTCGTTCACGGCGGGGTTTTGCGCTGCCATCCTGCGCCATTCTGCGCCAGGCTTCATCCGTGCTCAACGAATGGAGTAATTGGTCGTCGCTGACACGATTCGCCTGGTCGTCGTTGAGGCTTGCCAGCGTCGCATCAAAAGCTTCATCTTCCGGCGTAAGACGAACATAGGCGCGCCACGTCCGCCGCGTCATCCACACGACGGCGAGCAAGATTACTACCAGAGCAATAAACACAACAGCCTGGGTCAACTTCTGCCCTCCTGTCGTAATTTATAGTAAACCCCGGTTGCCTCAGTGCGATTGCTGACACCGAGTTTTTGATAGATGTTCTGCAAGTGAAATTTAATCGTATTGTCGCTCACGATGAGGCGCTGAGCGATCTGGGCGTTGGTAAGGCCCTGCGCAACCAGCGATAACACTTCTTCCTCGCGCTCCGAAAGATCCGACCGCGAAGGACCGGGGCGTTGCCGATGCGTGCGCAGCCAGCGCTTGGCAGCCTGGGGAAAAACCAGTTGGCCCTGATAGACCTGGCGAATGCAGGCGACTGTTTGCCGCGGCGGTTCTGTCTTCAGCGCAAATCCGTCAGCCTCGTGCTCCAACGCAGATTGCATCGACGCACCATCGTTGAACGCTGAAAGAACCAACACTTTAACAGGCAGCCCTTCGGTGCGGATTTGTTCGAGACATGCCAGGCCATCAATCGTCGGCATCTGCAAATCAAGCACCGCCACATCGGGGCGCAACATCCGTATGGCCTCCAACGCCTGCTCGCCATCGTGAGCAGTGCCTACAACTTCCATATCATCCTCGGCTTCGAGCATCGAACGCAGACCCTCTAAAACCAATGCATGGTCATCGGCAATTACAATTCGTATCATTGGAGGGGAACCATCACCCGCACCTGAGTACCCATACCAGGAGTGCTTTTGATTTCAAATCTGCCGCCAAGCACACTTACCCGCTCGCGCATACCTTCTAAACCAATGTGTACACCATGTTTGCCCATCAGCACGGTTTCAACATCAAAGCCGCACCCGTCGTCGGTGACATCCATAACCAACTGATCGCTCTCAGCGGCTATAACAACGTTGTGGCGCCTGGCCTGACCGTGACGCGCCGCATTCGACAGTGCCTCCTGCAAAATACGATACAGGCTGATTTTCACCGAAAGCCCGACCTCCGGCAAGTCACCGTAAACATCGAGAGATACAGATTTGCCAGTTATCTCCTCGTGCTGAATAACCAGACCTTCCAGCACAGCGATCAAATCACGGCGCTCAAATTCGGGGGGGCGGAACGTTCCCATAAACATACGGATCTCGTTAAGCGAATTTTCGAGGAGAAAAATACTGCGACTGATGCGTTCCAATTCATCGGTAGCTTCATCACCCATACTTTGCGTAAGGCGACGTTTCGTTATGTATAGCTGAGAAAGCGCAGCAAAAATATTTTGCACCGGTCCATCGTGAATATCAAGAATAATGCGTCCGATTTCGCGTTCCGCCACTTGCAAAATACGCCCTGATGATTCGCGGCTGCGTTGATCCGTTTGACTGATCATAGCTGCTTTCGACCTTCCATAGATTCGTTATGGTCATTGTGCAACGTCACTGTCGCTGTTATTTTGACTGCATCTTTACAGGTTGACCATATTATACAGCATTCACTTCGGCATACGCTTTCGAGTTGGATTTCACATATTGCGCTATAGGCGTTCTTGCTACGCGCAGAACACCATAGCCGCATATTCTATGCTCAGGTTCTAGCATCGTCGCAACGATAGCCTATAATAACCGCACGCTCGTACTACCTGACATTATGAGGGATTTATGCCAATCGCAGCGCATTCTCGTTACTATCTGGGGTTTAACCTCGTACCTGGCATCGGTCCAGTACGTCTGAATCAACTCATCGAACGCTGCGGCTCGGTTGAAGCAGCCTGGAATGCTACGCCGAGCAAAATGGCAGAGTCGGGACTGACGGCCAAAAACATCGCGGCATTAAGAGACGCTCAACGCAATATCGATCTTGACGCTGAAATCGAACGCATCATTGAGGCGGACACTGATATTGTCACCATCGAGGATGGGGAATACCCTCGCCTGCTCACGAATACGAATGATCCGCCACCCCTACTCTATGTGCGCGGCGCATTGAGCAGCCTGGACGAATGGGCGCTTGCGGTGGTCGGCACGCGCAGCCCGACGGTATACGGCAAGGAAGCCACGCGACGGTTGATCGCCGACCTGGCTGAACGCGGCGTAACAATTGTCAGCGGGCTGGCACGCGGCATCGACAGCATCGCCCACGAAACCGCGTTGGATGCAGGTGGGCGCACCATCGCCATTCTAGGTTCCGGCGTGGATGTGATTTACCCAGAACGCAACCACAATCTGGTAACACGTATACTTGAGCAGGGACAGGGTGCAATCATCAGCGAGCTGCCGCTTGGGACATCACCGGCGCCAGCCAATTTCCCGCCCCGTAATCGCATCATCAGCGGTCTGTCGCTGGCCACGCTAGTCGTCGAAGCCGGCGCGAAGAGCGGCGCGTTGATTACCGTCGGGTTTGCGCTTGAGCAAGGTCGCGAGGTATTTGCCGTGCCAGGATCAATATTGAGCAAAGCCAGCGAGGGAACAAACCAGCTCATTCGGCGCGGCGCCGGAGTCGTTACGAAGGCCGATGATCTGATCGAGGCGCTCAATCTGGAAACAGCGGTCGTACAGCAAGAGATGCGGCTGGAGATTCCCGCCGATGCTATCGAATCCGCTGTACTGTCCATAGTTTCTTATGAACCCCAGCATATCGACGAACTGGGGCGCGCCTGTGGAATGACCGCATCAGAGGTTTCCGCAACTCTGGCTATGCTTGAACTCAAAGGGCTGGTTCGGCAAGCCGGTGCGATGCAATATGTACTGGCCCGCTAACGCAGATGATCGCCTGTTCGCTAGTTGAAAAACGCCTCGGATTGATCGACGAATGCGTGATGGATCATCGGCGCAGTACGAGAAAGCAGCGGTGGCAGGTGTTCGGGCGCAAAAAAGGCCACCTTCACATTCTCAACGCCTTGCGGCTGAAGCGTCCCGCCGACGATTGAGCATGCGAAAAAGATGCTCACGATCTGGGCTTGATCACCATTGGGATAGGTCCACTCGAATTCGTGCCCCCCATACACGCCGATAACTCGCTCCGCCTGAACAAGCAATCCCGTCTCTTGCTGTACCTCACGCACCAGACCTTGCGACGGCGTCTCATACAGCTCAATCGTCCCCCCCGGAACATCCCACAGCATCACATCGGCGCGTCGGCACAACAAAACGCGCTCATTTTCATCGCGGATGAACCCGCTGGCGCGAAGCTGCAGAATACGCTGGGGACCGACGTATGAGCGCAACCAGCGCATGTAGTTAACGGGCATAGGACTCATTCCTTTGCTGGCGCTACTGACCAGCCGCCAACCAGACTCATCGTTAGCCGTTTGCGTATTCGACAATTATAGCATTGATTGGGTCAAAACCGCGCAGCGCCTGGCAGCTATGGCGCGCAGAAGATGGGCTGTTCCAAGCATTCCAGCTCTGATCGAGCGCGATTCCCCCATGCTCCTGCGGGATCAGCCTGCTCCACCAATGTAAGCGATGTGATGGCAGCTTCGCGCCTGGTTGGATCGGTTTCAGCCAGCGCAAGCTCGGTCAGCCCCTTGTACAGACGTGCCTCCGTGTAGGAGCCCCCACGCCATTCAATAGCTTTCTCGAACGAATCCAGCGCCGCAAGCATAGAGTTTTGCGCAAACTGAGCCCGCCCCAGCCAATACCATGCCTCAGGAAAATTCTCTTGCAGCGTCACAGCACGCTGAAGATCATTTGCGGCCTGACCGTAATCCTTGCGGTAGATATATATCAGCGCACGTCGATAGAATGTTTCCGCGAAGCTGTCATTGGCCGCAATCGACGCATTGTAATCGTCGAGCGCTTCGGAGAGACGCCCTTGTTCCTGAAACATTTTGCCTCTGAACATCAACGCTTCGGCATATGTTTCATTACCCTTAATTGCTTGCATAACATACGCCTCGGCATTTCGCATATCGCCCTGACCATACTTCGCCTGAGCCATCCCAAAGAGCGCCGGTGGAAAGTCGGGCCTGACCTTCAACACGCTTTGATAGACTTCGCTCGCCTGTGATGGGTTGGGCTGGCGCAAGAGCGCTTCGGCAAACCAGAAGTGAGCCATCGTATCATCCTGACCATCAGGCAACTGGGTGGCCAGGCGAAAATGCCCCAGTGCAACGATCCAGTTGTTCAAACCAACCGCCGCGTGGCCCAGGCCCATTGTTGCGTCGAACCGCGCCGCGTCGTCAATGCGCATCGCCTCGTTGTATAAAGCAATCGCATTGTTAAAGCGACCATTCAACCGTTCAATATCACCCAGACCAACGGTCGCTAGCGCACGGATCGCTCGACTCTCGGCGTTGTCAATCGATAGCGTTAGCTGGATCGCTTGCTGTTCTTCTTCCTGCGCCTTGGCCAGATCCCCGCGCCCAATATACGCCCGCGCCAGTCCATGACGGGCATATGGATCGTCGCCAGGCTGGCACGTGACCATCTGGAGCTTGATTATCTCCTGAAAAGCTTCAGCAGCAACATCATAAGATTCGTTGCTCAACAACGTATCGCCAATCTGGCGTAGACGCGCAGCATCATCGACATTCGCCTGCAACGCCAGGCGGTAGTGCTCGTTGGCCTGCGCTAGTTTCTCAACAGATATCGGCTCATCAGGCCCGCCAGGTTCGCTCTGTTGCTGATAGAGATCGCCCAATGCCAGCAGTACCGGCGTGTGTTGCGAATCGTACGTAATCGCGGATTTGAGATGACTCTCCGCACTGTCATATTTTCTCTGCAACGCAAGCGTTCGCCCCAATTCATAGTGCGCTTCCGCCAAACGCTCATTCAACACGAGCGCTTCTTGCAGAACGGCAGTCGCGTTTTCATCCTTTCCCGCATCACGGTAGAGCCGTCCAAGCTCAACAAACGCTGCAACACGATCCATAGTCGGATACTCAGGATTGGCTTCGAGGATCGAGAAAAGCGCCCTTTCGGCACGAGCGAACTGCTCCGCCCCGCTATGACGCAACGCCGACGCCAGGCGCAATTGATAGCTCGCATCAGCGGGGTAAGATGCGATAAGCAGATCTAACTGATCGACGGCAGCTATCCAATTGCCGGCGCGTTCGGCGATACGCGCCAACTGATCGCGCGCCGGGAAGAAGTCGGCATCACGCACAAGCGCCTGTTCCATCCAATTGCGGGCTGTCGCATCATCGCCGTTATAAAACGCAACCATACCTTCGCCGTAAAAGCCTTCAGGATGTTGGGGGTGCAATTCTCGTATCCGCCGATAGGTTGCGATCGCCTGCGCATCGAGCGTGCTGATACGCTCGCATCGCTCTGCTATCAGCGCTTCTTGTGAGGAATTATGCTGTTGCAGCATGCGATCTTCGCGCAGACGCTGGATACGCTGGGCGCGACCATAAGCATTCAGCGCATCCAGATCATCAGGGTTGATGGCCAGGATGTGATCAAGCAAGCTCTGCGCGCTTTCCGCCGGCGGTTCACTCCCAAACAAAGCACCCATAGACCGCCAGACACCTCGGCGTTCCTGGCGCAGTGCGATGCGCCCCTCTTCCTCGCGCATCAGGGCAAGATAGTAGCGCTGTCGATTGAGACGCCAGGCAGCGCGCCGCGCCTGGCCGCTGGCAACCAACATGCCTTGCTGCCGATCAACAGCCAGATCATCAATGGCCAGATCGGCGGCATATACAGCCTGCGACGCTTCCAGTTTGCGCCAGCCTTGCAACACGCTCGTGCTAGTCTGTACTGCCTGATTGAGGTCGGCGCCGGCCTGCGACAGAACATCGGGGGACAGCGGCGGGTCAAGCTCAAGCTCCCAGATCAACGGATTGCGCGCATCGATCGATTGCGCCAGCGTCAGCAAGCCGCGCTGCTCGGCCAGATCCGCTTCCAGGCGTTGGCGCAGCAGTGGTTGCAACGTTTCGGATGCGCGTGCGACCTCGTCTTCGACACGTTGTTCCGCTTCCGCAAGCGCAAGTGATGATTGATCAAAGTCACGTTGCTGACGGTAGGCCTCGCTCAAAGCCAGATAAATTTCTGCATTGTGCGGCAGCAGGTTACGCGCTTGCTCGAACTCAGTCGCCGCTTGATCAACGCGCTGCTCAGCCAGGTGATACAAGCCGAGATTAAAGCGCAGTTCACCTAGATCATTCCCGGCAAGCAATCCAACCGCCGCATCCATTTCTCCTCGCGCAGCACTGAACTCGCCAGAATCAAACAAGATCGCCGCCAGATTGTTGACGAGAAGCGCGGTTTCAGTGTGTGGTTGATTCACCGCCCGCCGATACTCGCCCGCCGCCTCAGCGTACATCCCTCTGGCCCAGAGCGCATTGCCCCGAATAAAGCGCGGTAGTGCAGTATTTAGATCCTGCCCATATTCATCGAGCAAGCGCCCCATACGGATGTACGCAGCGTCCGCCTCGCCACGACCATACTCGGCGAGCGCTTGTAAAAGCGGCGGCAGGACCACCCGGCCGTTGAGCGGCTGCACAGCAATCTGGAAGCTGGCAGGAATAGCGAAGCGCCCGATATAGCCATCCCAGGCGTATGGCGCATAACGCCCGGTCGGCTGATAGATCAAACTCGGTTCCAGGCTTTGACTGTCAAACATACCGCCGGGACGCACAGAGCCCCAGATCAGCACATCGGCCTTGCGTTCAGCAGCAATTGCATATGCATGCTGGGTATTAGTCGGGGCGCTGTCGAGCAAGAAGACGATCATATCATCGCCGCTAGCCTCACGACGAATAGCCTGCACAAGCTCTGCTGCAACCTCGCGTCCGGTCTGGCCATCGCCAGAGTCATCGAATGGCGCCACCAGTACCGTAAAATCCTCGACGCTGCGACCAAACAAGAATTCGGGCAATTGCGAAAGCAATCCGCCCAACAATATAGCTAAAATGAATGCAGCCAATCCTCTGGCCCACAAGGGCGACTTCTTTAGCACACTGAGGGGACTGTTATCGCTCGCTGCGTCCATCTGAGCAACTTCCTTGCCATCCTCGTCTTCATAGATCTTCATATCAATCGTCGGCTCGTCTTCGGAAGACTGAGTCTCAGTTGCGAACGCAGCCATCTGACGGCGACGCCAGATGCGCAAGACAAGCAAGGAGATTGCAATCAGGGCTAGTACTACACCGATAAGGGGCAACCATCGCTCCATACTCAACTCCGTTTGCATGCTGATTCGCGCTAATTCAATGACGCAACAAACAAAGAGCGCAGCATCGCAACATCACAATTGCTGGTGTTATTGTAAAACATTTCTTGCTTTTATAAAAGTAGGCAAGAGAGATCGCAGTATGACAAAATGCGCTCTTGCCGAGTCAAGCAGACTACTGCGGCGGAGGCGCGAGGGTATCGATGGCGCCGCCAAGCGCTTCGTCGGTGAATGGTCTTTCCAGACAAACGTTCACGTTATGCTGAGACGCCTGCATACACTGATCGGCCCGCGTGGCAATTGCAATCACCGGCAGCAGCGGAGTTTTTAAGCCCGCCCCGCGACATAGCTCCCAAACCGATTCACCGAGATTAGCGTCAATGATGATAAGATCAATCGGCAGATCGCGGGCTAATAGCGCGTGAGCGTCGGTTAGAGAGGACACGGCGAAATGGCGATAGCGCCGCGATTGCAATATATTCAGCACACGTCGATTCAGATCGGCGTCGCCGCTGACCAGCAACACTGCCGGCAAATCAGCGCCCCGACGATCCGGTTCGATCGCTTGTTGTACTATGCGTGAGTCTATTCGGTAAACACTTCCCGGGCTGGTTTTGGCAAAATGTTTCATCTCGGCGGCGGCGCGGCTCATTTCTTCATAATTATTAAAGTGCCGATGTACGTTGGTTACACCGCCAACCGCGATTGAGGTAATCGGAAATTGACGCTGCACACCCTGCCGGTCAACGCCCAGGAGACACCCCCGCTGTAAATCGTCACGATCATAGAGATTGCGCACCTGTGCATCAAATCGCTCAATCACCAGTTCACACAAAGCATTGACAACTTCCGGCGTCGTGATTATCACAAAATCATCGCCGCCAATATGAGCGATAAAATCTTTGCCGCTCCCGAAGCGCGCCACGCTCTCAGTCAACACATCGGCAACCATTTTGATGACACGATCGCCACGGGCAAAGCCGTAAGTATCATTAAACGCTTTGAAGTTATTCAAATCGAAGTGGAGCAGAGCGAAATGTTCCGTTTGTTTGAGACGGTGTTTGAGTTCCTCGGTGAGCAAGATGTTCCCCGGCAATCCCGACAACGGGTTATTGACCGGTCGTTGCGCCGCCCGACGAAGATGGCTCTTGATGCGAGCCAGCAATTCGGGCGTATCGAACGGCTTGGTAATATAGTCATCGGCGCCTGTCTCGAAGCCGGTCACCACATCATCGATAGCAGTCTTCGCTGTCAGAATAAGCATCGGGATATGCGCCGTTCGCGTGTCATTACGCAATTGACGGATCGCCTCGTACCCATCCAGTTGCGGCATCATTAAATCAACAAGCAAAAGATCGGGGATGTATTCCTGAGCCATACGAACAAGCTGATCGCCGTTGTTGGCAGTCATCGTTCGATATCCGCGCTTGCTCAACACAGCATCAAGAAGCTCGCGGATCGAGGAATCATCGTCAGCGATCAAAATGACTTGCGTATTCACAATGCCGTGCTTTCCACAGGCGCCGCTTCTTGTCTCAGGAACGGCCAACGTCAGCGCATATGACTCAGGCGAAAGGTGGTAAGAAGCCAAAGATGCGAGGTAATGTCGCCGGATGGTTTCCCGCACACTCGCCGCAGGTGCAGCAGATATCCACATTTGCCGGACGAATGTGCGAGAAACCTTGTTACTCTTTCTGGGCTTGAGGCGTGCCAACTTCAACTTGCAATCGCGAAGGGCGGCCGAGTTCGTTCAATTCCTTAAGCGCATTGCGGATAAGCGCTTGCTTATCATCGATTGAGAGATCGACTTCTTGATCCTGAAGGGCCTTGATCCACTCGATAATCGCGTAAACGCGTACATCAGCCTCAGCTTCGCCCACCAGCCGGGCGCGCGTCGCCGCACGCTCGGCTTCAAGGCGTGCATCTTCGGTATCCGCATTGATCTTATTCTGCCGCTTGTAGACACGAAGACGCCTCTCCTCCTGCTCGATACGATCAAAGCTGACGCCCACTATCTCCAACCCCAGCGGTTGCACTGCTTCTTGCAACTTTTCGCGCGTCAAGTCGAGCAGCCGCTCGCGATCCGTGCTGGTATCGATAGCTCGCTGGGTCTCCGCATAAACGACATCACGCAAAACCCCATCAGTTATTGGATGCATATACTTGTGCAACAATTCTTCCCAAAAGCGCTGATCTTGCATCGCTTTGAAGCGATCCATCTTGAGCGACTGGGCCACTTCGTTGGCGAAGCTGATACGATTAGGATAATCGGGGCCCGAGTAGACCTTCATCGGCATATCTCTGTTAATTTTGTAGACAACATTCACCAGCACATGCTTAACCGTCTGGATAGCTTTCGTCTCAATGTCATTAACAGGCACATCAGTCGTGAGGTTGTAGAGGGGCATCATCGCAAGGGCACGCTCAAAGAGCGGCAGCGGGCGCCACACGCGCGCTGTTCCGACTCTGAACTCCAACCCTGAAAGTCGCTTGGCGATAAGCAGCGTATTGGCCGGAACAAACAAGGTACTTTGCAGAAGCACCCTGACAATAGCGTAGAACGCAAACGCCCACAAAATCGCCACTAGAGATGCCGCGACTTCATTCAGCGACTGCCTGGCGTAGAGAAAGACTGCCATCGAAGAGATCAGCATCACAAACACGCCAAGCATAAAGAGTTCGCGCGCCGTACCCGAAAACGCAATAACTATACCGATAAACAGGATGAAAACGATCAATCCAAGCAGAAGAAGATTCGGCTGGAGGAGATAAATAGCCGCCAGAGACGCAAACAGCATCCCGGACAGAGCCGCAGCGATGAACGAACGCATACCCTTGCCTCCATAGGTAATCAATGCAGCCGACCTTACAAATATCCCTTTATTCCCCATCGTTACATAACAGCGAAACTAGATGATATTAACATCACGCGCGGGTGCTAGGGGGAGAGCAAGATCTTGAGACGCCCCTGTGCAGCTGCGAACGCTTCCAGGCCGCTCTGCAACGGATATGTTCCGCTAATTAACGGCTCGGTTTCGACCAGGTTGCGTTCAAGCAATCGCAGCGCCGGTGCGAAAGGACCGCAGCGCGATCCGATCAGGCAGACTTCATCGACGACAACCATACTCAAACTCAGCGTCGATTCTCCATGAAAGGTGCTCTTCAGAACCAATCGGCCACGTGGGCGCACAAGCCGACGAGCGGTCGCCAAACCATCAGGATGGCCCGTGCAGTCCACGACGAGATCGTATTGCTCATCATCAGGCGCATCGGCAGTATGCAAACAGACAATGCCCTGGCTTCGGAAGACATCCCAGCGTTCCGGATGCCGACCTATCAGCGTGACGGTGCAACCCGACAGGCGCAGCACCTGAACGATTAACGATCCCAGCTTCCCATCGCCTACCACTACCACCCGATCGGTTGGCCGCAGATGAGTCTGCTGGAGAATTTCTAACGCTGCGGCGAGCGGTTCGGTAAAAACAGCCGCCTCATCGGGAATGCGCTCTGGTACGGCATGCAGGTATGCGATCGGCAACGCAAAAGCATCGGCCATAACTCCGTTGCGCCGATCAATGCCCAGCGTCGTGCGATTCGGGCAATGCGATTCATCACCGCGCAGGCATACCGGACAGCGACGGCAGGCGGCGTTGATTTCGCCAACAACACGTTTGCCGAGCCAGGCATGATCCGCACATTCGATGACCGTGCCGACGAACTCGTGCCCCAGCACTCCCTGAAAGCCCATATACCCGCGGATAATCTCAAGATCGGTATTGCAAATACCCATCAGCCGGGGTTGAATGATCGCCTCACCGCCAACGAGTTGCGGTTGCGGTTCATCGTTCGTTATATGCAGATGATCATCAAAACGGAGCGCTCGCATTGCATCCTCGCAAAGGTTAAAACCCAATTCAAGAGCACGATTGCGTATGTTACAGATACTCTGAGGAGGGATAGCACGACATCAGACGAGGACGATTTTGCAGTATGGCATCGCATCTGCTCCACCGCTCGATCCGAAACAATAAGCATATGCACATATGAGACATTCCGGTGTTTGCAACGCGCACACGCTTGTTGTAGCATTGTATTATACTATAGCGAACAAGACCCCCGCAACTGTCTACAGAGCGAACAGAAAGAGCCGGAGCGGTCGTCTCATCACTTCCGTGAGGATGACTGGAGATCGGTTATGTCAATGTATTCACTGCTCAATTAACGGGAAGGACAGATAGCCCTATGCGCGTGATGTTTCTGGGCAGCCCGGATTTCGCAACTACGCCGCTCGAAGCGTTAGCCGACGCCGGCTATACGATTGTCAGCGTGGTGACGCAGCCTGACCGTCCATCAGGAAGAGGACGCGGGCCAACTCCCCCGCCGGTAAAGCTGGCGGCGCAACGGCTCGGCTTGCCGGTGTACCAACCCAGAACCCTGCGCGATCCCGATGTGATCGCTCATCTCACCACGCTGCGACCGGATATCGGCATTGTCGCCGCCTATGGCGAGATCCTCCGCAAAAATGTGCTCGCCATACCATCGCTCGGCTATCTCAACATTCACCCTTCACTGTTACCGCTACACCGTGGCCCAACGCCGGTGGCTGGCGCGATTCTTGCCGGCGATAGCGAAACCGGCGTCACCATTATGAAGCTCGATCTCGGTATGGATAGCGGCCCCATCCTGGCTCAGGCGACGGTTGATCTCCCGCCGACAGCGCGCACCGGTGCGCTTACGCAAGAGCTATTCCAGATCGGATCGCAATTGCTACTCGAAGTTCTGCCCTTGTATGCCGATGGACGCATCGAACCGCGCCCCCAGGATCCGAGCCAGTCAACGGTAACACGTATGCTGCGCAAAGAAGATGGCAAGATCGATTGGAAACACCCCGCGCTGTTCATCAAACGAATGATCCACGCCTATGATCCGTGGCCGGGAGCATTTACAATCTGGCGCAGCCAACACCTTAAACTGCTCTCGGCAATCGTTCGTCCAGATCAGGCTGGCGATGCAACGCCCGGAACCATCATCGCCGCCGATAGGCTTCTTGTCGCCACCGGCAGCGGGGCCCTCGAAGCGCTGGAGATCCAACCGGCCGGCAAACGCCTAATGACCGGTCAGGAGTGGTTGCGCGGGCAACGCAATGCTCTTGGCCAACGCTTCGATACAGAATTCGAACAACAGGAATCTTGACGGTCATCCAAATCACGCCGTATAATCCAGTAAATCCCAACCACGAACATGCTTACGGACTTGTACAAGCGACAGAGAATTTTGATCGCGCACTGCCAGGAGGGATCACACGTATGACTGTATTTAAAGATTCAGCAGATCTGAAACATTGCATTGGCGCATTGTACGACAAAGCTAAATGTGATTCGCGTATCGCCCCGAGAATCCGCAATGAGCGGGTTGTTATACAATTCCGTTATAACAACCCAATAGGCATTGTGACGATTAATGCATCCGCGCCGCCCACCCAGCCCCGCGCATTTTTTGATGTATTGTGGGGCGATGATACCGGTCTGAGTCCAGACATCATTATGAGTATGCAAGCCGACATCGCGCACCAGTTCTGGCATGGTAAAATCAACCTGCTTGCCGCACTGGCGCGTCGTCAGATTGTTATTGACCGTGGCCCGCTTCCCAAAGTTCTCAAGATGCTGCCGATGGTTGCGCCGCTGTATCGTATGTATCCCCAGGTGCTCCGTGAACTCGGACGAATGGATATTATTTTGCAATAGACGTAGATCCAGTCTGTCAGAAAATATCTGCCTACTCCTTACGATATATGCTGGACGTAAGCTATGGAATAGCGAATGAGCAGCAGCGACGAAATGTATGATCGCGGCGTGTGGGACGCCGAGCACAACGATTTCAATTCATTCTATTATCAACACTATTTCTACTACCGTCGTGGGTATGATGACGCACAGCGTTTTTTTCGTCATAAAAAACGATCGATACGGTCCCTAGTTCGTAGTATGCTGATCAATCTGGCAATCATCATACTCGTTGTTTCAGGCATCGGGTTTGGCATCCAGCAACTATCGCCACTTCCGGCATCTGAAACCGGAGAAATAGCGGCGGATCAGAATTCGCCCACTACCGTCCTATCTCCACTACCCACCAAAATCATAGCAACACGCCCGCCCGCCCAACTACCGATGCCCACAACACAAGCAACGTTACGGGTCGGCATTACTGTGCGCGTCGTCAATGTCGGCGCATCTCCGCTCCGGGCGCGCAGCGGACCGGGGTTAGATCAGCCTGTGCAGGCGCGTTTCGCCGAGGAAACGCAAGTGACGATTGTTGAGGGGCCAATTGAAGCGGATGGCTATATCTGGTGGCGTATTCAAAGCGGTGATCAGGATGGCTGGAGCGCCGATCGCAGCGTTGAGGGCATGATCTGGTTAGAGCCGTGATATGCCAAGAAAATTCGAGCTAACGCCGCGACCGCCAGTACATATACCACCACGTACTGGCGGTTTTGGCGTCATCAAGATCAAACCGCAACGTGTAACTGTTCCGCAGAGTCAGACTGATATGGACCACGCTTTTCCTCCGGGAGCAGCGCCGCAATTTGAAACATCATTTCATTTGTAAGCTGCGTCATCGTATCGGGAGGAATCCGACCATCGGGCGTCGATTCAACCACAAAGGGCTCACCGATACGTATGACCAGTTCTTTGCGCCGAAATGTTCCACCCAAACCATGATGCGAACCACAGACCGCAACTGGAACCAGCGGCGCACCGCTCTGCATCCCAATACGAATCGCACCGCCGCGCCCCGGCTGAAGTACGCCGTTTCCGCTGCGATGACCTTCGGGGAAAACTAGCATCGCCGCCCCCTTCTTCACTGCCTCAACCGTTGTATTGATCGCGTTCACATCACGCTTGCCGCGTTTCACGGGGATGACATACATAGTGTAGAAAAACCAGCGGGTTAACGGTGAGCGAAAGAGTTCCTCCTTGCCCAGCCAGGTAAGCCGCCAGGAAAACGGCAATAGCGCACCGATCGCTGGAATATCAATCCAGTTGACGTGATTCATTACGAAGAGCATGCCGCCTTGTTTACGCGGCGGTAAATTCTCCAACCCTTCGATGCGCCAGCGCCACCAGCCAATCGCGATCATTGCATGGATAAAGAGGTAGATACAGCCGTAAATAATAGTGCCCATATACAATGCTCCGTTTATGATGCAATGCCTAATCGCAACGTGTAGACCAGATGCCCGCCAAGCCAGCCGCTCGCCAGCGTGAAAATGATGCCGATCATAATCAGGCGCAGATAACCGCCGCGCGCATCTGGATCGTCGAGTATCGTCGGATTGCGTCGGCGCCGCAGCAGCGCTCGGCCATATATCAGAACGATCGCCACGCCGCCTATCGCATGGGCGTTCACCCAGGCTAGAAGTGCAGCATCGCGCGGCACATCCGGGCCGACAAGCTGGCGGGCCGCATCAATCGCGCCGGTCAGTGTGGCGATCAGCGAGCCGACCCAGCCAAGGATTAGGGCATAATACGCGCTAATTTCATATGCGCGTTCGCCGCGACGCAGATAGAGCCAGACGCCTATTCCATGCACGATCAGCAGCGCGATCGGGAAATGAACGGTGAATGGATGCCAAGGATACATATGCGCTCCTGGCTGCGCATTATACCATTGCTCTTCGCGCCATAGCCCGCTCAACCGGCGATACTTGACGTGATTCGCGGCTTCCTTCTATAATCAAGCGCCGATTTCACATCCCATCAGTCCAGTCCCCGCTAGTGACGAACGCCGCAAAGGAGCAATGCTCATGGAGGCTGATCAATTGGAAGATCGGCGCGACCGCGACCCCGCAGAACATCGCCGAAGAGGAAATGCTGGCCCAGATTCCCGGCGTTCGTATTCGAGAACGACTGGTACAGCAATATGACGCACGACGCATTTCCACGAGAAAGCATAGAGCAACAGGCCACTGGTTAAAGTAATGAACAAGGAGTTTCCGAGCACCATCACGGTCGATGATACAACCCTATCTCTCGTTGTAATCCGCAAGACAGTGAAAAATATCAACGCCCGACTGCGTGACGCGACATTGCACGTCAGCGTACCATTGCATACGTCTCACACAACGATCAACGCGATATTGCCTTCGCTGGCCCGTCGACTGATCCGTCGTCAGCGCGCCCGCCAGATCAACAGCGACGATGACGCACTGGCCCTGGCTCAACGCGTGGCCCAGCGCTTCCCAACGCCAATCGAGGTCACCGCCACCAGTTTCTCGACAGCCCAACGGGCGCGCTGGGGCAGCTATAGCACCCGCACACACGCCATTCGCCTCCACGCCGCGTTGCGCCATATGCCGCCCTGGGTGCTGGAAGCCGTGGTCGCGCACGAACTGGCCCACGTCGTACATCCCAACCATAGCCCGGCGTTCTGGTCATTGCTGCGCACAGTTTGTCCCAACACAGAACGTGCAGAAGCGTTTCTCGCCGGAGTAAACTGGCTGGCGCGAACCTGGGACGATCTGCCGCCCGTGGAGCGCGCACAGCTTCGGCAGGTCGCCGACGATGACGAAGGAGATTCGTGATGGCCGCCGCCGAAGGCTATCCTATACCCGCTGAAGCCGCTCGCGCTGAGATTATGGTCATCAATTCGCGGTTTATTGGCAGCGCCACTTACACACCAACAATCGATGCGGCAAAGGACTTCATCAATCAGGTTCGCGCTGAATTCCCCGACGCGACGCACCATGCCTACGCTTACCTTGTCGGCTACGGCGCCAGCGTGATCGCCGGTATGAGCGACGCCGGCGAGCCGCCCGGAACGGCTGGACGCCCGATGTTAGCCGTGGTGCGCGGCAGCGGTCTCGGCGATGTTACCGCAGTGGTCACCCGCTACTTCGGCGGCACACTGCTCGGAACCGGCGGCCTGGTGCGCGCCTATGGCGATGCCGTGAAAGCCGTGGTGGAGGTATTGCCGCGTACGCTCCGCATCGAACGCGGTTCGTTGTTGATTCGGGTAGGTTACGCCGATTATGCGCTGGCCCGTAAGACCTTGGAAACGCATCAGGCCAACATCGACACAGAGGACTTCGCCGCCGACGTGATGCTCATCGCCACACTGCCCGTCAGCCAGATCGGCGCCTGCATCGCCGCCCTATCCGACGCGACGGCAGGTCGGGCTGAAGCTGTGTCCGAAAAGACCCCGTAAAACCAGCCCCCCTTTGCCTGCGCATTCGATGTCAATGCATCATCGACTATAGACGCTGATTCGACCGAAGCAGTCATCGTGGGGGTAAGGAAAAAACTGCTGATGCATCGCCGTTGGAATTGGGTAAACAGAAAGATCTCGCCCAGGATATGAATCGGGATCAACGTTTGCAGAGTCGATCAAGCGCAGCGTTCCAGGCTTTCATTCGTTCGGGGCTGCCGCCGGTATCCGGGTGATGCAGACGCGCTATCGCTCGTCGAATCGCGCTTAACTCTTCCTCGCTGATACTGGGCAATAAGTTCGTCAAATCAATGACCTGATCAGAGGAATCAGGTTTGTCGGACAACTCATATTTGAGCGCGCGCGCTTTCCACATATCTCGCTCGATACTCAGTGATGTATTCTCGCGCATCGTCTCGGTCAGCGTATTGACCATTTTGGCATGAGCGCGCACAGCTTCCGCCGCAGATTCCTGGGCCTTCTTGAGCTGGCGTAGCAAGCCGCGATTGAGCGCATGCACCTCAGAAAGCTCTCGTTGAAGCAATTCAAGCTCGGCATCGGTATGACTATTTTGTGCTGCATTGTTCGATGTCGTCACCAACCTCTACCCCCATGGCTTGCACCAAGCAATACGCAAAGAAAGCCGCGGTCGATCGCGCGCTTTGCACTATTCTACCAGAATAACGCAAGCCCCCTAAGCGTCTTTATGCAAACGGGAGTCCCTTACATTCGATTGCGACGGGAAAAGCCGTATGGTAAAATGCAAGGGCTTGCGGAAATGACGCTCAAATGTTTTACCCCAGATGCTCGCATATGCTGCTTGAGCTGCAGATTAGCGATTTCGCCATTATAGAGCAACTGCATCTGCGCCTGGAACCAGGGTTCAACGTTCTAACTGGCGAAACAGGCGCTGGCAAATCCATTATCATCGACGCCCTCGGAACGTTGCGCGGCGGAAAAACTGACCCCGCCGCCGTTCGCACCGGGAGTATGCGTGCGCGCGTCGAAGGTGTATTTAGCTTGACCGATTGCCCGGCCCTGGAAAGCTCGCTGCGCGAATATGGCCTGTGGGAAGAGGATGATGATCACGTCATCCTTACCCGCGAGATCAGCGCCGAAAGCGGGCGTAGCGTGGCGCGGATCAACGGGCGAGCGGTGAGTATCAGCGTGCTGCGCGATATTGGTGGACGCCTGGTGGATATTCACGGCCAGCATGAGGGATTATCGCTGTTCAACGTGCGCACGCATCTCGATATGCTCGATCGCTTCGGCAACCTGTTACATTTGCGCGAGCAGATAAGCGACCTGGCAGATCAGGTGCGCCAGGCGCGCGATGAACTGGAAACGCTGGACCAGAACGAGTCCCGGCGCCTCGAACGCATTGCAGAGTTGCGCTATCTCATCGAAGATGTCAGCGCCGTACAACCCCAGCCTACCGAGGAGCACGATTTGTTGCACGAACGTCAGGTGCTCCAGAACGCCGCACGCATCACCGACCTTGTGCATACTGCGTACACGCTTCTATACCAGAGCGACGAGGCGCATCGATCACGCGCAACGCCGGCGGTCGAGACGATGGCGCGCATCGCCGATAGCCTGATCGAACTGGCGCGGTTTGACGCAGAAGCCGAGAAGCTGGCCGATCATGCCACTGAATTGCGCTATCAGGTCGAAGATCTTGCGGCGACGGTGCGCGCCTATCGCGATCATCTCGATTTCGAGCCTGGACGGCTGGATGAAATCGAAGAGCGATTGACGGTATTGCGCGACTTGCAGCGCAAATACAACGGCGCCATACCGGAACTGCTCGAACGCGCCGCTGACGCTGAAACCGAGATCGAGCGCTTATCGCATAGCGCCGAATATAGAGCGAGCCTGGAAGCCCGCGAAGCCGAGCTATTGAACGAGCTTGGCGCCATTGCCAGCGATCTCTCGCGCCGTCGCCGAACCACAGGCGATGAACTCGCACGCGAGATCGAAGGTGCGATGGGCGATCTGGCAATGCCGCATGTGCAGTTTCACGTCAGCATAACCTATGAAGCCGATCCGCAAGGTGTGCGCGCCAACACCGATGCCATTCACGATCAATATGCCGCCTTTGACAAAACCGGCATCGATCGGGTTGAGTTCTTGATCTCCCCGAATCCCGGCGAATCGCTCAAACCGCTGGCGCGCATCGCATCCGGCGGTGAAAGCGCCCGCCTGCTCCTGGCGCTCAAGTCTATTCTTTCACGCGTCGATGATGTTCCCACACTTGTGTTCGACGAGATCGATGTCGGCGTCGGCGGGCGCGCTGGCCAGGTGGTTGGGCAGAAGCTGTGGGGAATGACCGAAACGCATCAGGTCATCTGCATCTCCCACTTGCCTCAAGTCGCCGCTTTTGCCGATACGCACTATGCCATCAGCAAGGAAATCATCGATAATCGGACTCGCACCCGCATTGATCGTCTGAACAATGAAGAACGCATTGACGAACTGGCCGCTATGCTTGATGGCACGCCGGTAAGCGAACACAGTCGCGGGAACGCGCGTGAAATCACCGAGCGATCCACGGCACTGAAGCGCCGACATCACAACCAGACGCAGAACGCTCCCTCAAGCAAAACCCTGGAATCGAACCCTGATCCAGTCGCCGATCGTTAATTATCGGGCATCTGGCATAACGAAAGGCGCCATCATATGCAACGACAAACAACATTGAGCCTGTGGTGCGAGCGCATTATTGAAGGCGGCTGGCTGCTCGCCCTGACGCTCATACCGATATATTTCAATTTGCTCTCGGCGCGTCACTTCGAACCGGACAAAGCCACAACCCTACGCGCCATCGTGCTGGTGATGGTCGCCGCCGGGCTGGTGCGAGCACTTGAACATCTCTCGAACACGCCGTCAACATCCGCGCCGCCCGCCGGCGCCGACCAGCCGGCAGCGGATCATCCTGAGCTCTGGAAGCGTTTTTCCAACATTCCGCTGGCGGTTCCGGCGCTCGTGTACGCGCTGGTTTTCGTTGCTACTACGATCACGTCGGTGGTTCCGCTATCCAGCTTTCTGGGATCCTATCAGCGCCTCCAAGGAACATACACTCATCTTTCCTATATCGGGCTGTTTGCGATGGTTATCGCCACGCTCCGCCGGCGCGAGCAACTCGAACGCGTCGTGATCGTGTCGTTACTGGCCGGCTTGACCGTTGCGAGTTACGGGCTGATCCAACATTTCCAGCTAGATCCTTTGCCCTGGCGCGGTGATGTTATCACCCGCGTCGCTTCAACGATGGGGAATTCGATCTTTGTCGCCGCCTATATGATTATGATTGCGCCGCTGGCGCTGTATCGTCTGGTGGTTGGCGCGTATGAAGCGCAACGTGCGCCGGCATCAACGAATCCGTCAACCGATGCGCTCTGGGGGCTGGCATATGGCTTTTTGATCGGCGGAACGCTGGCGTTTCTGCTGGCGATCATCAAATTCAGCGCTGTCATTCGCACGATCGATATGCGCTACTGGTGGGTGTTCCCCGGCGCGATCATTGTCACCACCGCGCTGTGGACGCTCGCAACGGTCGGCGTGGAACGCAGCAATCGGCGTGTTCCGCTTTGGCCAGGGTTGATCTTCCTGACCTATCTCCTGATGTTTGGTTTCGTTTTCGCGGGTTCGAGATCCGTGCAAGCTTTCGATGAAAGCATCGTGCGCGGCCTCAACTGGTGGATCTGGCTGTGGATGAGCCTGGGCGCGGTAACGGCATTTTATGGCCTGGCGCTGATGCTGCCCAAACGCCCGACTGAGGCTTCACGACTCTGGTTCATTCTCCAGACGATCGGTGCAGCGCTCATTTTGCTCGCCTTGCTGTCGGCAATCTTTTTCACTCAAAGCCGCGGGCCATGGATCGGAATGGGCTTCGGGCTGTTTGCGTTCTTCTCCTTGCTGCTCTGGCAAGCGATACGACGCGCGCAGGTGCAGGAGAAGCTTGCATTAGCCCGTGGGCTGCGCATCACGCTGGTAAGCTGGGTTGCCATCACGCTGGTATCGGGCGGTTTCCTGATTGTTTTTAACATCTCCAACGCGCCAATATTCCAACAATTGCGCGATGTTCCATATGTCGGGCGTATGGGGCGATTGCTGGAAGTGAACGAAGGCACGGGGTTGGTACGGCGTTTGATCTGGATTGGCGATGAACACGCCGGCGGCGCGGTAGAGTTGATACAATCCGACTGGGTGCGTATGTTCATCGGCTGGGGACCGGAGAGCATGTTTGTCGCCTTCAACAAGTTTTATCCGCCCTCGTTGGCCAATGTTGAGGCGCGCGGCGCTTCCCCCGATCGTTCGCACCAGGCCATTCTTGATCAACTGGTGACCCGCGGCGTCATCGGGCTCATCAGCTATATCTTTGTGCTGATAAGCTTCTTCGTTCTCACCTGGCATCTGATACGTCGCAGCGACGATTGGCGCTGGCAGGTCTTCTTTATCGCTATGTTCAGCATTGTGCTCTCGCACTTCGCCGAGGGGCTCACCGGCATTCCTATCGTCTCCACTTTGATGATGCTCTGGATGGCTATGGGGCTTACGGTCACGGGAGGCGCGCTGGCCGGCCACTATACGTTGGGCGGCGCAGCTACGCCATCCGCTAACGCTGAGAGCGAGTCAACTCCAACGATACCGACCGAAGCAACCGCGAAACGCGCCAAAACGAAAGGCGGACGGCGTGGTTCGGTAGCGCGCGGTGCGGCGAAAGTCGCCCGCACAACGAGCGCTAGGCCGCGCGGTCGTCAGCAGACTCCCGCTATCGCCATTGTTGTGTACGTGCTGTTGTTCGGTTTGGCGCTGGCTGGGGGCTGGTGGCTCAACTTGCGCCTTGTCTACGCCGATATGCTTTTCCAGGAAGGGCAATCACGGACCGAAAACCCACAGTCCGGCTTTCAGGAATTGGTGCGCGGCGCGGATGACTACCTGGCAACGATCCGCCGCAACCCATACGAAGATTTCTACTATCTGAACCTGGGGCGCACGCTGATGAACCTGGCCCAACAGCGCCAAGCCCAGGGCACTTCTATTGGCGCGCCAAAAACCGACGTCGATGCCAACGACCTATTACGCCTCGACAGTTCTGGAGCGGTAGAGACATTCATCCTTGAGCGATCGCCGATCGAACTGTTGAGCTACGCGGAAGCCGTTCTGCAAAACGCCCGTGAACTGAACCCGCTGAACAAGGATCACTATGCGAACCTGGGACGATTGAACAGCTTCTGGTATGGCTGGACGCAGGATGAAGAGCGTTTGCGAGCATCGCTCGAATGGTTCGAAAAGGCCACAGAGGTCGCCCCGCAAGATGTAACTTTGATCAACGAGCGGGCCAGCGCAATCTCGCAAATGGGCCGCTATATGGAACTATCCGGCGACGCGGAAGGCGCTCAGCAGTATTATGCACAGGCCGAAGAGCTACTTCTCCACTCGAAAGAGCTTGACCCTAAATATGTTAATACCGATGTGCGTCTCGCCGACCTCTATCGTATTCAGGAGCAGATGGCCGAAGCAGTTGACCGGTACATTAACATTGTCCGGCAGTCGCCGCATCAACTCGACGCATCGATTGAGCAGATCGCCGACGCGCTCAACGGTCAGCCCGACTTGTTGCGCACGCTGCGCGATGCTTACAACGATGTCGCCGGCGATGACGCGTTGCTGTTCGCCATTTCCGGGTTGTTATCAGTTCGCGCGGGAGAGATGGATCAGGCGGTTAGCGCTTATGCCCGCGCCACCGCACTCCAACCAGAGAGTATCGAGTACCATCGCAACTATACGCTTGTGCTGAGCGATACGCAACGCTATGATCAGGCGTTGGTCGAAGCCCAGGCCACACTGGAGCTGTTGCAACGCCAAACCGGTCGCGAGAATGAACAGGCGCAGATGCAAGGGCTAATCGCGTTTCTCCAGCAGCAATCCGCCGGAGGACAATAGACAGCATAATGATACAACTTACACTCATTTTGATCATTGCCCTGACCTTTTCGATCACCGCAACGCCGCTGGCCCGCCGTGTGGCGTTGCGCGCCGGTGTGATCTCAGTTCCTCGCACGCGCGACATTCATATCAAGCCGGTACCGCTGCTCGGCGGAGCGGCAATGTACACTGCGTTCGTAGCGGCGATCCTGCTCTTCGGCAACCGCGCCTATATCCGTGAGCTTATCGGCATTCTTATCGGCGCAACGCTGATCTCGCTCTTCGGCCTGATCGACGATCGCTGGGGGCTATCGGTCAGCATCAAGATGGGAGGCCAGGCGTTGGCAGGAGTGGCGCTGTTGCTCGGCGGGACGCAAGTCCAACTCTTCGACCAACCCTGGCTCAATTGGGCGATCACGCTGATCTGGGTTATTGGCATTACCAACGCGATCAATCTGCTCGACAATATGGATGGCTTGTCGGGAGGCATCGCCACAATCGCAGCCGCATTTTTCCTGCTGCTGGCAGCGATGAACGAACCGCGCCAGGTGTTAGTCGGCGCGATGTCGGCTGCATTGATTGGCGCATGCATAGGCTTTCTGCGCTATAACCTGAACCCGGCGACTATTTTTATGGGCGACGCGGGCAGCCTGTTTTTGGGCTTCATCCTGGCATCGCTGGCCATCAAGCTGCGCTTTCTCTCCAACGTCCCGGTCGTCACCTGGATGATACCGGTATGCGTGCTCGCCGTACCCATCTTTGACACATCGCTTGTGTTCGTCGCCCGATTGAGCCGCGGGGTTAATCCGCTTACGACCCCCGGCAAAGACCACCTCTCGCATCGTCTGGTCGCCCTGGGGATGACAAAACGCGAAGCGGTTCTGACAATCTACTTAATCGCCGGGGCATGCGGGCTGGTCGGGACGTATCTGACCCAGGCACGCCTCCACGAAGCATATATCGTCGCCGGATCCCTGGCGCTGGCTGCCATCGCCGCGTTGATCTGGCTGGAGTATATCTGTCCAAGCGGGATCGTACGCAAGGACAGGCGATAGGTTTCAGACTACGTGCGTCTGGTCATCAACACGCCGGCGATGATCAACACCGCGCCAAAGCCCTGAAGTATAGTAGGCTGCTCACCAAGCATTGGCCAGGCGACCAACGCGGCGACTAGAGGGATGATAGTGCCATAGACTGCCGTACGGCTGCCGCCAACTGCTCGCACACTGTTGTTCCAAAGCACATACGCGACAACTGTGGCAAGCACCGCCGCATACACGAGCCCGCCCCACGCCGCCAGACTAATGCCACGCCAATCCATGCTGATTAGATCAGGCACACTGGCAACCAGAAGCATTGGAGCGCCAACAATCATCGTCAGCGTGGTAATGCGCAGCGGCGAGAGATCCTTCGTCAGCGTACGCACTCCCAGCGTGTATGCCGTCCAACACGCTGCAGCGGCGAGGATCAAGAGATCGCCGATGATGGTATCGAATGACAGCGACAACCCGCGCGCCAGGAGCACCAACACAACGCCGACAAACGCCAGCACAACGCCGATGCCAATATTGATCGTCATACGTTCTATACCCAATAGCGCCCCAAATAACGCGACCAGCGCCGGAACTGTGGCAATGATAAGCGCCGCATTAGCCGCAGTGGTAATCCGTAGACCAAAGGTATAAAAAATCTGATACATCCCGCTGCCAAGCACTCCAATCCAGATAAGCTTCCAGATATTGCCGCGCGGCAACGGTATAGCGCCCTCGCGCACACGCAGCAGACTCCAGAGCATCACTGAAGCAATGATAAAACGTATTGCAGCGAATGCTGTCGGCGGAATTTGCGCCAGCGCGATTTTGGCCATACTAAAGTTCGTTCCCCAGATGAGAACAACCAGAATCATCGTTAAATCAGTTATGGGAATGCCAAGGCGTTGCGTACGCGTCCGAGTTGTTGATGGTGAAAGCAAGATCGTTCCTTCGTCAATATCGAAATAGCTGATACATTCCGGCAAATCTTACCACAGACGATGGATCGCCAACAACAACGGAGATGAACCGCGCGCAACCGAGGCAACTGAACTGCTCAAATGTGCAATACAGACGCTGATGATCATTAGCCCAATGCTCTGCGTGAGCACGCCATCGATGATTCACAATAACTGAATAGCGCCTGAAAATCACTGCACAGTGGAACAAAAGAGTTGACAGGAATTGATTCCACAGCGATAATTTAGAAACATAACTTATACGGCGATACCTGACCATGCCGACAAAGCCTTAGGAGATAGAGTCTGCGTGCTAGATCACTGACCCGTCCTGCTTAAGACGGCTTCATATTCAGCAATATGACAACGACTGAACGCAGGCACGCGCCCTGGGCGGCATCCTGTTCGACGATATAACTGTAACCGCACAATGAACTCAGCATCGGATCGTTTGAGGAATATGATATGACACGCCTACTTAGCATATTGGCCCTCTGCGCCGTTGTACTCATTCTCCCGATCATCACACAGCGATATGCTGCGCAAGCGGACAGCAATCTCACCTACGAAACGACGATGGTTGTTCCCGACTCGGGCAATGCGAAAGTGCCCAAGGCGCACACGTTCGGCAACGAGGTTTATGTCGCCGCAAACCCCGACGATCGAGCAACGCTCTGGTCGAAGCTGGATACTGCAAATAGCTTCCCGCCCCGCACCAACATTGGTTTCCGCGGCAGTCAGCCCCAATGGGAAACCGCTTCCGTCGCCACCGGCGTTGATGGAACAATCTATTTCGCCTGGATCAATAATGAAGAACAGGCGATTTATTTTCAGCGCAAAACGCCGACCGGGGGTTGGGAATCGCGCGTCACGGTTCAACAAGGCGGCTTCTCATCTCCCGGCGCGGTCAAGCTCGACATTGGCGCCACATCTACGGGCATAATTTTTATTGCCTGGTTTGAGAGCGGACAACCGTTTCGTTACACACTCTCGACAAACGGCGGCGCATCGTGGGCGGCAGCCCGTGATCTCGGCGATATTCCGGCCTACCTGAGCACGCCGGTCATTGCAACCGGACCGAGCGGTCAGGCGATGATCACGTTTATGGGTGCAACCGATCCGCTTCAGATCTTCGCCGGAATCTGGAATGGCAGCGACTTCGTTATCGAGCAAGTCACTCCGCTAAATTTGGATTACGCCGATCCGACCGCCGCAATTGATAGCAACGGCCAATACTTCGCCGCATTCCGATCCATTGGCAGCGGCATCTACTTCGCAGCACGCCAGGGCGACAACTCATGGGCGACCGCTTTTCTCGCCAGCGGAGATGCCAATGGCACCGTCGCCATTAGCACAGATACCGAGAACAACCTGCACGTAGCCTGGGCCAACAACAATCCAACCGATCTCTACTATACCTTCAAGAGTCCAACCGGTGATTGGGAAGGCCCACTCCGTGTTGATCGCAACGGACGCGATTACTTCTTCGCTCGGAATGCAGCCTCGCTTGGCGCACGCTCCTATGGCCATGTCGTGCTTGAACAATTCGACGGCGGCAATTTGAGCACACGCTATTTCCGTTTCTCGGCAAACACAGGGCTTGTGTATGCTGATCCGCAAATCGAAAGCGGCGCCAGTGCAGTCGGCGGCGATGCGACTTCTGTGAGCGTCTCATTTGAGAATGTCTCCGGCGAGCCAAATCAGATTCGCTGGCATTGGGGCGCAGAGCCAACAGATGCTGATACATGGCAAAACTACGCTAACCCTATTTCAATAGCGCTTCCATCAACGCTGAACACAGCGGGATGCACGCCATTAACGCTCTATACTGAAGTGCACAATACCAGCAAGCCAGATAAAACATATGTTGGCTCAGATAATATCAGCATCGATAGCAGCGTTCAGGCGTCCATCCGCGCGGTGAATCCCTACATTGGCGACAAGATGAGCGCTGCCGCGCAATTGTTGGCAGCCAGCGACGGCGCCACCGATGGACACCCCGACTATACCCGCGACAAGGAGTTCTACTTCGAAATCCAGGGCGCCAGCGAATGTAGCGGATTAAAACAGTTCGCTCTCGGTAAAGATATCGACAACTTTGGCACGCCGACGACCATCTCGAACAACGTCTACGCCGATGTTGTATCGCTTCCTCAACCTGATACTGTTTCCGAGGGACCCAGTACGTTTGCTATTCGTGTCACCGACAATCTCAGCAACTCTGAGAACATCTCTCGCACGCTGAAATACGACCCGATAGCGCCGACCCTGAATCTGTCGGGTACGCTCACGATCACCAGTTCTGTTGACGCAACCATTATCACCACCCTCGATTTCAGCGGGGTTGATGTCTCGGATAATCTCTACCCGAACGGTTTCTGGGGCGCGTGGATCGCGAACAGCCGCACGGAAGCCGCCAACCCGCTCACCGACGCCGAGTTGGTCTGGCATCCAGTAGAAGTGGACAATCCCGGATCAAGCTTTACCATCGAGAACTGGAGCCTGGCGAGCGGTCTGTCGGAGAGCGACCTGACGGAGGAGGACGCTGACGGAAGCGGCTATACCTTCTACGTCTATGTGCGGTATTTTGACGGCGCCGGTAATCTCACCGACGGTTGGACCGAAGCAACTATTGAGCTGAGCGAGATAGCCCGGCCTAAAGTTTACTTGCCAATGCTCTGGAAATAAAACACGCTATCCCCAGATGCACATAGATAGAACCAACATAGATGGGCCTCGCAATTCAGCGAGGCCCATCTGCACTACACGCCGGTTACCGAGGCGCCGTCAGCAAATCCGTGGTAATTGCTCGCCGCTCAGCATATCCACCACCCGACTCGCGCCGATCATGCTTTTCATTGTCACAATGCCGGTTTCGGCTTCCTCAACGCGCCCAATCAGACAGGCCGAATCGCTCAGCGGGTGCGAGCGTAGCACAGCCAGCGCACGATCGGCTTCTGCCGCCGGGACAAAGCACACAAACCGGCCTTCGTTTGCAACGTGAAGCGGGTCGAGTCCCAGGATTTCGCACGCGCCGCGCACATCGTCATTCACCGGGATCGTGCGTTCATCGAGATTGATCCGTACGCTGGCTTCCTCGGCGATTTCGACCAGCGCACTCGCCAGCCCGCCGCGCGTCAGGTCGCGCATACAATGCACGTCAACGCCCGCATCAATCAAAGCCAATGCCGGTTCGGCCAGAGGAGCGCAATCGCTGGTTATCATACTCTCGAACGCCAGCCCCTCGCGCGTCGCCATCACCGTGATGCCGTGCCGCCCGATGTCGCCGCTCAATAGCGCCGCATCGCCAGGCCGCACCTGCTCCGGCGCAATCGTCAGCGGGCTTTCAAGCACACCGACGCCCGCCGTCGTGATGAAGATGCCGTCGCCCTTGCCCTTGTCAACAACCTTTGTATCTCCGGTGACAATTCGCACATTCGCCAACTGCGCCGCCTGCTGCATCGACTGGACAATCCGCCAGAGTGTTTCCATAGGCAGGCCCTCTTCGAGGATAAAGCTGACGCTCAGGTAGAGCGGACGCGCACCGCTCATCGCCAGATCATTGACCGTGCCGTTCACCGCCAGCGTGCCAATGTCGCCGCCCGGAAAGAAAAGCGGGCGCACCACGAATGCATCGGTTGTGAAGGCCAGCCGTGCGCCGGGCACATTCAGAACCGCGCTGTCGTGACGCGGTTCGTCGGTCGAAGCCAGCAGACTCGGTGCGAACATCCGCTCGATGAGCTGATTCATCAACCGACCGCCGCCGCCATGCGCCATCACGACATGCGGATATTCATTGATTGGTATTGGACAAGTCAGCGCAGCATCGCCCACACTTATAAGCCCCTCTAGCCAACAGGACAAACGCAGGGTTGGAGGAAAACTATCGCCCGCCCAGGAACAACATAGCCTCAGGATTTATAGCGCAGCCTAGTAGCATCCGGGCGTGCCTCAATGACCTCAACCTGATCGGCAAACTCTTCCCGCAACAGATCAGCGATCTTAAGCGAGGGATCGTGATCAAGAGCAAGAACCAGCAATTCATGTTCAAAAGAGATCAATGTAGCCGACATAACAGCTTCGTGCTGAGCTATACTGTCCATAAGCTCTGATGCCTGGCTGATGCTGCCGACATTCTCTACATGCAACATAGACCCGTCCTCGCTCTGCTCCTCACTGACGAGAGATTGGTCTAAGCTATCGCTCTGGGTCTGGTTCTTGGCAGGCGAAGGCATAGCAGCGCTTCGAGACAGTTCCGGTTGCGGCGAAGCTGACCCCAGCAACCCCTGAAGAGATTGGCGCAAAACGCCTAACTGCTCACTAAGTTGTCGCGTTTCCTCTAACACCCGATCGCGATCGGCGTAAGCTTCGGTCAGGAAACGTTCATGCTGAACGTTGGCCTCAGCCATCTGGCGTTCGATTTTTTCATTCGCCTGTTGCTGCTGCTGCTGGAGATCTGCATCATGACGTTGGCGCTCGCGTTTCAAGCGATCCTGGTGACTCAACCGCTCCTCTGCCATCGCCACGCGCATCGTTTGCAGTTCCTGGCGTAATGTATCAATTTCACGTTCGAATATTTCGCGCTCGCGTTGGTAGCGCGCGATCAACTGTTCCGCTTCTTCCTCCATTTTGCGAGTGAGTTCACTCGCCAGTTGCAACATATGCTCGATCCCGTTCTGAACTTGTTGTTCGGTTTCCCGATACAATTCAAGTCGTCGTGTGGCCCATGCGCGAAAGGTCTGCTCGGCGGCATACTCACTATCCGGCTGAATTGATTGCGGTTTTTCTTGATGCGTTGACACGGGCGCTCCTCCTACTGATCGATCTGCTTTCCACCGTTTCCAAATATCGTCACCATCGCTCGTCCTATTGCTACTAGGAGTGCGGCAATAATTAAGAGGGCATATTGATTTCCGGAAGACAGAGCGCCTGCCGCAGGAATGGTCTCAGTTGGCTGCGGCGTCTCTGCCTTATCAGGCGTTGGTTTGCCAACATCTGGTTCACGTGTCACTGTCGCCGTCAACGTTGGTCGTTGGGTGGACGTTGATGTCACAGTCGGCGGTTGCGTCGACGTTGGAGTCTTGGTTGGCGATCGTGTCGATGTCGGCGCCGCGGTAGCGCTCGCTCCAATCGTAGCTGTCAACTCAGCTCTGATAGTCGCCAGCGGCACGCTCGTCAGCGGCATACGCGTCGGGTCGATAGTTGGGCGATCCAGGTTGCGTCGACCTATATGTATGCGACCGCCCTCTGCTTCACTGCCTTGCCCGCCGGCAATCAAGATCGCAGCTTGTGGCAATATGACCAGCAAAACGATTCCCAGGAACAGCGTGATAGCTTGCAGAAGCACGCCTGTACAACCGTGCCGGAGTGTTCGTCTCATGAACGTGGGCTTTCCTCAACAACCAGGATGAACGGCTCCGACAAGTTGTTTTCTTCGTTGCCCTCGGCAACGGCGCCGGCGTCGGCGCTGCCATACGAGTCAACAAGCGCATAGAGCTGAAGGGTTTCGGCTTGCTCAAAGCGTAACAAGTTCGATCGGGCGGGATCGGCATCCAACGAATCGAGCGTTATCGACTCTCTTGCGGGCAACCCATCCACCATCCAGGTTGCGCCATAGGAACTAATGACATCCCAGGGTTGATTGACAACTGGTCTTGCGCGCGGCGCAGCGTAGAGATCGATCCAGAACGGTATGGTAATATCGCTATCGCTCAAATTACGAACACGGATACGTATATTGATGACATTCCCGGCATTGGATGAAGATGTCACCACATCGATCACTTCCACGACCAGATCGGGAAGTTCGACAACCGCGGCCGCGGCCGTTTGGGTCTGATCGATACGCTGGGCCGTGGCAGTAGGCTCCGATTCACTCGTGGTGTTCTCCGCCGTAGAGATAGCGGTCACCGCCGGGCTGCTTACCGGCGCGACTGATGCCTGAGCAGCGGATTCCTGCGTCAGCGTTGGTTCGATTGCGCTATCCGTCGCCGCCGCTGCGCCGGAGACAGCATCGGTCGGGGTTGCGGTGATCTCAGGACTGCGGTTCATTAAGAAACCAACCACAACGACCAGCAATACCAAAAGTAACGCTACAGCTACGATTGGCAGTACGGGCAGCCTGCGACGCGATGCAGAGATAGTTTGATACGATGGATCGAATAGATCGGCTTCCGGCAGATGAGCAGAGAGTGTTTGCACATCGCTGTCGGTTGGCGGCGGCAGAAGTTCCTGGTAGGGCGCTGTCGGTTCCGATGCGGTAAACGATTGTTCTTGATCAGTCTGATCATCAGCGATCGCACTATTCCATACGCCTGGCGCAACATCGGGTGATGTACCAGCCATAGAAGCAGCGACATCATCCGCTGATTGTGTGCCATCGGCTTCTACGACATCTGAAGTAATCGCTTCCGGCATCGCCGCGCCGGGTTGACCCTCCAATGGTTCGGGAGATCGTTCCGACGTCGTTTCAAGCTTCGCACCGATCAGAAGATGATGCAATCGATCCGCATCGCAGCGTATGCGCTCAGAAACAGCGAAACCATCCTGGGGCAAAGCCTGATCGCCATCAAGCAGAACTAATCGTGGACGAGGCGTAAGAGCGTGATAGCTGGTCAGAATCGCGGTGAGACCAACATCCTGATTGCACAGCAGCAGATCTGTGTGGAGATCTTCAGACCGCGCCAGGAGTTCAGTTACGGTCGGCAGTACAACAATGCGGTGGCCTGATTGTTCTACGGCATGACCAAACAGGCGCAATTGACGCACCGTCGGGTTGATCAGTATCGCAACCGGATACTCAGTAGAACGAGCTTGTCTGTATTGATTCACCAAAACAGCCTGCCCCTTCGGGATGAAACATTTGAAGGTCTGAGCATATCTGCTCTATGCAACGGCGATAGCGCTCGGTCTCGTTCGGCCCTCATTGATAGCTCTCACTGGATACGGACGTCTGCATTGCAGGACGCACATGGTGAAAGGACTTGGAGTATAGATCTCCGCCAAAAACCTCGCCGCTTCATCCCACGCCATGTGACAATATCGTCACAAAGATCGAGACGCACCAATTACGTCCAGAATTGCAAGTCTTTGCACTCTTCGTTTGGCTCCCACATCGCATAAGCCCCGTGAATTATAACAGATATCAGGGGTAGCTTCGTACGTGAATGACACGGCAGAGATGAAACACGGCTGCAGTCCAAGGCTCTTACCAAGAGATAAAATCATCGATCGCCTTTTGACATAAACACACATAAGATACCGGAAATACCGAAGAAATTCCATACAACTAAAACAAGCCCTCAATATGACTCTACAACTACATTTTGTAGTTATCTCAGCGAAACGATTGAAAAACCAAAACGCCAATCTGGTCGAATAGACGCTTAATCCAGCGCCCTTTGAAGCCAAGCACAGATATATTTATAACTATAGTACTACTATGAAGTAGTACTATTACAAAAGTACTAGTATACGCTAAGCCTTGCAGGATTGTAATAATAGTCGTTTAGTTTCGTAAAAAGTCTTGCAAAAATGTAACATTTACTATATTATTAGCAATAGTCTGAGCAAATGTCGTATCAACACCATTTAAAATAGTTAATACTTGCATAACTCTAGAGCCTGTTATGCAGCTTCGCCTTGATTTAGCTGTCACGCCTATTGGTGTATTCAGAACACCGATCGCAGGACGATACGACCAGCAAGAGCCCCTGTGCATTCACCACGATGCGAACCAGGCTTCCAAGACGTCGTCTGGCATTATCATTATCATACTTGGTGCGAACGACGCGTTTGGAGTTGAACCACAGACTATTGAACGCCCAAAATGGCCACGCCTGGCCGCGGCGCTCGATTGGCGGTACTGCCAAACAGTAGATGCTAATTATGAATCGGGCTTCGAAGATGCCGATTATCAGCCAACGCTATTTCCGCTGATCGATGGCATACCACAATGGCAGGTCACTGAACAGCATCAATCTGGATGACTGTTAGGCGATCTCTTCCAGACCATTAACCTCGCACAATGAAATGCTGTGCAGAGGCGTAATTTTCGTCACTAACTTTTCTTTACGCAGGACACAACGAGCAATCCATTCATTGCCGCCAACATCGCTCAACAGGGGGTTCGTCTTACGTCTCGAGTTTTCCCGCTCAGACATATAAAGACACCGCCGTCTACGGAAAGGACATCATAGTCTATGGAACAGCGAACAATGCAATCTGAGAGCCTGCTGTTTATTGGAGATCCTGATCACCGGGAACAGACTGTATTGGATTCTCTCGGCGGTATCGTACGCGTAAAGATTCTCGCCAACGCCGAATCCGCTTATCAGGAGATAGCGAGCTGTTGTCCAGACTTCCTCATTTTCTCCGCTCACCAGCAAAACACATGCACCCTTCGTTTGTTTCGCCAACTCAAGCGGATGAAACGGCTCTGCGTTGTGGTGTGTCACGAGGGTTCGCTGCAAGCTTTCATAGGCAAAGGATATTGCCATCGCTGCTGGCTCCCCAAGAGCATTCCTGGGGCAACGGTTTTGCAGAACTGGAAGCGTCAGATGCTCGATCTAAGCGATGCCGAAGATCAACGTCGCATAGCTGAAGCCACCATGATGCAACGTTACAGGGCGTATGGAAAAGTCCACAATAGCGTGCAAAATAGAAGATGGGGCGTGGTGCATAAGACGATCGGGATGCTTCATCTGCGATTCACTGGCGCACAAAAGGATGCTATGATACCGAAACTCGTTCAGCGTAGCGTTCCAGCGCAGTGAAACGAAGTGATGAGCCGCCTGCGCGATGAGCAAACAGGGAGTTGACAGGGAGTGAAGCGATGTTTATCGCATCTGTGCAATTGAGGCTCCTGGGCGAAGGCGAAGCGGTTGAGATGGCTCGTCGGGCGTTGATGGCATTTACCTCGCCCGACGTGTCCATATCAATCCAGCGTAGCATTGATCGCAGCGGTCACCACTCTGCTACGGCTTTTGGTACGATTCTTATCAACACCTCGTCGGAGAGTGTCGCGAGTGAGCGCATTGTCCTGGCATTGACTCCGCAGCAGGTACGCGTACTTCAACATATGATCGCCCAAACGCTGCAGCAATCGGAGACGCCGACTCCGGAACTGGAAACAGTTCAATGGTTGTTGACGATCAATGAGCAGGGGCTTTTGCCTGGCTAATACTTCCAATATTTGGCATTCGTTTCCGCGTATTTTAGTTACCTGACCTGACCGATTTTGAAAATCGGTCAGGTCTTTTCGTCTGCGGCTCACATATGGGGGACATCATCGCACCGATCTCCCACCCAGGCAAGGCTCCTACATCTAGGGGCTACTCCGGGAAATCCTGGAGAGCCAGGTTTTTTTCATGGTTGATGGGGATAATGTCGCGACATCTGCTATTATACACAAGATTTGCCGGAACAGAGAGCCGTGGTATGATACAGTGACGCTATGGACAGGCATCTATCGCTCGCGATTATCATCGTTTCCTGGAATGTGCGCGATCTGCTGCGCCGTTGTTTGCAAACGGTTGTAGCGTCGCTTGAACACGGCAGTATTGATTACGAAATCGTCGTTGTCGATAATGCCAGCGCCGATGATACCCCCGGCATGCTTCGATCAGAGTTTCCCTGGGTACGGTTAATTGAGGCCGGCACCAATCTGGGATTCGCCGGGGGCAATAATCTGGCGCTGCGTGCGTTGGGGTTTGGCATTCCACAATCGGATGTACAGGCGAGCGCTTCCACACCACCCGACGCGGTGCTGTTGCTGAACCCTGACACGGAGCCGGTCGGCGATGCATTGCCATTGCTCTGCGCGTATTTGCTTTCCTATTCCGATGTCGTCGCGGTCGGCCCGCAGTTGCGCTACGCCGATGGTAGCGTGCAATCGTCGCGACGGCGACTTCCCGATCGGCTGACGTTTTTTTGGGAGAGCACTCCTCCGGGACAATTCTGGCCTTCCAATCCCTGGGCGCAGCGCTATCATTGCGCCGATCGGAGCGCCGAGGTTGAGCAGCGGGTTGATTGGCTGGTCGGCGCGGCTTTGCTGGTGCGCGGCAGCGCTATCGCGCAGGCGGGATTGCTCGACGAGCGTTTTTTTATGTACAGCGAGGAGTTGGAGTGGCAGCGGCGCTTGCAGCACGCGCCAATGTCGAACGCGGCGCCGGCGTCGGATAGAGAGCAGCGCGCAGGTCGTCGCCTTCAGCTTTCGCGCATCGCTTATCTTCCCGCAGCCAGGATCGTTCATCACGAGGGCAAAAGCAGCGAGCAGGTCGTCGCCGCGCGACATCTGTATTTTCAACGCAGCAAGTTGCGACTGGCCCAGATGATGTACGGTCAACGCTTTGCTACGCTGGTGTGGCTGTTTCTCGTACTCTGCTATGGTTGGGAGATCGGCGCCGAGGGCATTAAATTGCTGCTGGGTCATCGTCGTGCGTTACGCCGCCAACGCATCGAGGTCTATGCGCAGGTGTTGCGCGCCGGGTTGCGTTAAGCTAAACAGTTCTGGTATATGCATCCGATAACGTTGAACGATAACTGGCGTATTCGACCGCTGGACGAGTTTGCTCAAGGAATCTATTCGCGCGACGATAATGGTTGGTTACCGATTGTGGTACCGAGCCATTGGCAGCAACATCCCGATCTGGAACGCCACGCCGGCAAGGTTGTGTATCGCTGTCGTTTTCCCAGGCCCGACGTTCCCCAGGCGACGCGCGTCTGGCTGCGGATCAACGGCATTTTCTACTGGTCGCAGCCGTACATCAACGGCGTTGATCTGGGACGCCACGAGGGCTATTTCATCCCCTACGAGCACGATGTCACCGATTGGCTGGAGCGCGATAATACGCTGCTGATCGAGGTTGATTGCCCCGACGAGCACGACAAGATCGGCAAGCGGATGATCACCGGGGTGTTCTCACACTGGGATTGCATCGATCCGTTGGCGAACCCCGGCGGCATCTGGCTGCCGGTCGAGTTGCACTACAGCGGCCCCGTGCGTATTCAGGCCGTTCGTTGCCATACCGAAGCCTTCGATGAGCGCTTCGCCCAACTGCGCTACCGGGCGGAGCTTGACGCCGTCGCATCCGGGCCGGCGTTGTTGCGCTGGACCATCGCGCCGCGTAATTTCGCCGGCATTGTGCAAATTGTCGAGCAGCGCCGCATCCTCAAGGCTGGCCATCAGGACATCGGCGGCTTGCTGAAGGTGCGCGATCCGCATCTCTGGTGGACCCACGATCTGGGCAATCCTGATCTCTACACGATCACGCTGGAGGTGCTGTACGCCGACAGTATTAGCGACACCCACAGCTTCGCGTTTGGCATTCGCCGCTTCGAGTTTCGCGACTGGATTCCCCACCTCAACGGCAGGCGTTTTCTGGTCAAGGGCAACAATTATCCGCCGGGAGATATGCGCATCGCGACGATGACGCCCGAACGCTACGCGCACGATATGGATCTGGTGCGCGGGTGCCATATGAACTTTCTGCGCCTGCACGCCCATATCGAGCATCCGGCCCTCTACAACGCCGCCGACGCCGCTGGCATAGCGCTCTGGCAGGATATGCCGCTGCAGTGGCTCTACCGAGCCAGCGTCCTGCCCGAAGCTCGCCGCCAGGCCCGTGCGATGGTGCGCTTGCTCTACAACCATCCAAGCATCGTCGCCTGGTGTATGCACAACGAGCCGTTGTTTGTGGACGACACCGCCGACGAATCATTTATGATGCGGCTGCGCACCTACAACACCGTGTTTGGGTTTAGCTGGAACCGCGACGTGATGGATTCGCAACTCAAAGCGATTGTCGAGCGTGAAGACCCCTATCGCCCGGCGATTCGCTCATCCGGCGAGTTCCACATCTCACGATTTCGCTCCGGCACCGACGCTCACGCCTACTTTGGTTGGTACAGCTCATATGGCGCCTTGCGCGACGCCGAGGTGATGCGGCAACGCTTTCCGCTCAATTTGCGTTTTGTCACCGAGTTCGGCGCACAGAGTTTTCCCAACGTTGCGAGTTGCGTCAAATTTATGCCCGCCGAGATCGATCAGATCGACTTTCAGCATCTGGCCGATCGGCATGGCTTCCAGGCCGATGTGATGAGCAAGTGGATCCCCTGGCGCGAAGCCGGTTCGCTCGCTGAGCTGGCGGATATGTCGCAGGATTACCAGATCTTTATCAACCGTTTCTATGTCGATCGCCTGCGCTATAACAAATATCGGCCCACCGGCGGCATCGTGCCGTTCCTATTTTGCGACCCGTATCCGGCGGTGCTCTGGAGCATTGTTGATTACTGGCGCGTCCCGAAGCAGTCGTACTATGCACTGCGTCTGGCATTCAATCCGCAGTACGTTTTCACGATTTTTGAACCGCGCCTCTATCGAGTCGCCGAGGCGGTGGACTTGCCGATCTATGTGGTCAATGATGCACGACATGCGTTGCACGACGTGCATCTGTCGGTGCGGCTGTATGATCCCGATGAGGCATTGCTGGCCCAGGTCGAACGCACGCTGTTCCTCGACGCCGACAGCCTGGCTCAGGAGGTGGATCGTTTGCGCCTGACGCCGCCGAAGAGCGGGCGCTATGTGCTTGAATTGGCGCTGGCCGGCGTCGATGAGGATATGCGCCAACGCTACACGATCGAGGTCGTTTAGCACATAATTAAGCAACCCTTGTAATTCTTGCACGCCTCGTAGTGCTGCGCCGGCGCGGCTCAGGGGGCATTGACGATCGGCTGGAGGACGGCTTTGGAGCGGGGCATAGCGGGATTCAGTCGTTTGAGTCGGCGCACGGCAGAGCAGACTAGCTCGGATCGTCTGCCTGCAAGAGCTCTTCGCGAATATCTTCAAGCCGCTCGCTCTGCCCGGCGCGGAAGGCGTTCCGGGCGCGCCGAACCCGCTCTAAGAAGAGCGGATGGGTTTCGATCTGATAGTCAAGACGATCGTCCGCTTCGGTAAAACCGCGGAGCAGGGCAACCGGCTTGCCGTCTTGCAAAATAACGATGTCTTCTTCTGCAGCAAGGGCAAGATACCGCGCTGCCTCCTGTTGCAGATCGTTGACACTAATCGTTCGCATCAGGTTCCTCCTCCGTGTGCTCATCGGGGCGTGGGGGTTCTTCCGCCAGGATGCCTTCGCAGGCCAGCCAGGCGGCGGCGGCAGCTTTATCAATTACCGCAATGACCTCGACATCGTCGCCAGTGACATCATAAAAGACCCGGATGTTATCGACCCGTAAGCGATACTGCGGTGACTCCATGCGGCGCAAGCGCTTAATCCGGCTCTTACTCTCTTTTGTTGGTTCGTGGCGAAGATGAATGTCGAGGGCATCGAGTACTTTGCGTCGATCCGCGGCGCGAGCGCCTTAATATCGTGTTTCGCATCGTTGATAAGGCGGATCACGAATGCCACGCAGCGCTCCTGGCTATGGTCAGCTTCGCCCAATCTCCGTATATTGTAGCATATTGCGTCATCTCGAACCTCCGGTGCAAGCCAACCGCGTGTTACGCCGATGTGGCAAAGGGTCGTTGATGATCGGCGAGAGGACGGCGTTACCAGCGAGGGCCGCGCGGGCGGGCAGGCGGCCGCGGCCATCCTCCGAGGTTGCGTCGACATGGGCCTTGGGCCTCGGTGGCTTCGATGTCGGCGATGCGGCGCTGGCGATCAAGGCTGTCATTGCTCATAGCGTATCACCGTGCTCTGTGTTGTCGATGGGGGTCGCGGCGCTCATTCTGCTATCGGACATAAGAATAGGGAACACACACCCGAAAACCCCATATGTAATAGAGATCGACTTCCTTCTTCGTGGTACAATAATGCTCACTCGTCTTATTCTCATCATTACGTGCTGACGTTCCTGGCTGATCGTGCAATTGTGATATGCACAGGGCTTTGCTGCACATATGTGCAAAAGCCCGGTCGAGCCGGGAGTGTAGTTCTGGGCATATTTCTCGTACAAGTCAGACAATGCCTGTCTGAGAATCTGTCTGAAAAGGGGCAAAAAGCAGACTGGGCCAGTCTTCCCTAAAACCGTGCGCCGAAGGCTTCGCCGGAAATTGCGCTCAGACGTTCAATACTATGCCGGTTTTGAGACTGGCCCAGCCTTTTCAGACAGTCTCTGGGTAGTTTATGACCATCTCCTACAGCGAGCATTCCCAACTGATATGCCCCAATTGCAACTATGAATTCAGCGCCGAGGTGTGGCTGATCCTTGACGCGCGCGAACAGCCCGCCGAGGTTGAGCGGCTACGTCAGGGCGAGCTGAACATCGTGGCCTGCCCACAATGCGGGCAAAGCGGCTCGGCCGGCGCGCCCTTGCTGTTCCATGATCGGCAGGCCCGCCAGGTGATATTCGCGGCCTCGCCGGGCGTTGAGGAGCATGAATGGCGCGAGCAGGCTCGCGACTTGCATTTTTTGCTGGTCGGCAGCATACCTGAAGAGGATCGGCGCTCGTATCTGAGTGATGTGCAGGTGGCCCAGGATGTGCCCGGCATCGGGCGAATCCTTGCCAAGGCCGAGCGCTACGCCGCAGCGGCGCGCCAACACCCATCGGCTGACGCTGGACAAGCGCCGCCCGCCGAACCAGAATCCGCGTCGCCCGCTGCGTCGGAGTCCGCCTCAGCATCGCCGCTGCTGACTGCGGTGCAAGCATTGTTGGCCGCTGCCTCTGACGCCGATATCCAGGCAGCGGTCGTCGCGCATCCGATCTTGCTGGCGCCAGATAGCGATCTCGCGCTGGGCCAGCTTGCCGATACCGCAGTCGAGCAGCGCGAGTATGAGATCGCCGAAGGTTTGCAACGGGCGCGTCAACTTCTGAACCAACTCCGCACCGCCGACAGCGACGCTAAGACAAAAGGGCCGTCGCCGGTTGCGACAGCCGCTCCCGATCCGCAACCGGATGCAACCGCAAACCCGATGGATCTGCCCGACCATATTGTGCAGGCGCTGTTGCGCACGCAGACCGAACGTGAATTGGATGCGGTAATCCAACAGTTTCCCATTTTACTGGATCCCTGGGTCGATACGGTGTTGACTGTATGGGTCGATCAGGCGCTGGATGAGGACAACGAACGCCTGGCAGCGCAATTGGAAGAACGCCGCGAGGCCCTGGCTCATATGCGGGTGGCGCGCCGCTCTTCCGAAGCAAACGCGCACGACCTCAATCTGCGGGAGGCGCTGGAGGCGCTGTTAAGCTCCGAGGACGAAGACGAAATCGCGCGCACGCTGCATATGTATCCGGTGCTGTTGACCGATTCAGCGCAGCAGGCGCTGCGGCAGGTGGCGTCGGAGGCGCAATCGATCGGCGACGAGGAGATGGCGACGTACGCGGTTGAGTGTCGCGAAATGCTGCACCGCGTTCGTGGCGAGCTAGAACCTTGATCCGATGAGACGATGAGTGCAACGCGGCTGCCGCTGATTATTCAGGAGAAAGCTATGCTCAAACAGACTCCGCTCTACGCGCAGCATGTAGCTCTGGGCGCACGCATGGTGGAGTTTGGCGGCTGGAATATGCCCGTTCAGTATTCCTCGATCCTCGAGGAACATGCCGCCGTACGCAGCACTGCCGGATTGTTTGATATCAGCCATATGGGGCGTTTCATCGTCAGCGGGGCTGATGCCGAAGCCTTTCTGCAACATATCACGACCTATGACGTGGCAAAAATCGCGGTCGGTCAGTCGAACTACAGCCTGTTGTGTCATCCGCACGGCGGTATCATCGACGATATTTTTATCTATCATTTGCCCGACGAGTACCTAGTTGTCGTCAATGCCTCGAACCGCGACAAAGATTGGACCTGGTTTCAACAGCATGCCGAAGATTTCGATGTAACGCTTGAGGATCGCTCGGATAGCTGGGCGATGCTGGCGATCCAGGGCCCGATTGCGGAGGCGCTGTTAAACGCCGCCGATGATGTAGAAGCCGATGATCTGACCTATTTGCCCTTTCACGGCGTGGCGTTGTGCCGGTTGTTCGGCGTGGACGGGCTGATCGCACGAACCGGTTATACCGGCGAAGATGGCTTCGAGTTGTTTTTCTCCGCCGGTCATGCCCCGCTCATCTGGGAATCGCTGCTGACATTAGGGCAGTCAGCCGGATTGAAACCGTGCGGCTTGGGCGCGCGCGACAGTTTGCGCTTCGAGCCGTGTCTGGCGCTTTACGGCCACGAAATCGCCGACGACATCAATCCCTACGAAGCGCGCCTGGGATGGGTGGTCAAGCTGAACAAGGGCGATTTTATCGGACGCGATGCATTGCAGCGCATCAAGCAGGCCGGGCCGTCACGGCGGCTGGTCGGCTTCGAAATGGTTGAGCGCGGCGTCCCTCGCGGCGGCTATCCCATCCACAGCGTTGACGGCGAACCGATCGGCGCAGTGACCACCGGCATGCCTGCGCCGACATTGAGCAAGCCGCTGGGTCTGGGATATGTTCCCGTCGCATCGGCGCACACCGACTCCGAATTTGATGTTATTATCCGCGGCAAGTCCGTTCGGGCGCGCGTCGTAAAAACGCCGTTCTATGCGGCTCGCTACAAAAAGTAGCTCAGGTTTTCAGCGCCAGACCGGGCCGGTCTTTGCAACTAGTCTCTCAGAACGCAAGGAGTACAGTGATGAGTTTCAATACCCCGCTCGATCTCCGCTATGCCGAATCGCATGAGTGGGTGCGCGTGGAAGGCGATGAAGTGGTCGTCGGGATTACCGATTATGCGCAGGATGCTCTGGGTGATATCGTGTACGTGGAATTGCCTGCTGTGGGCGCGACATTCAACGCGGGCGACGTGTTTGGCGTAATCGAGTCGGTGAAGGCGTCGTCCGATCTCTACGCTCCGGTGAGCGGCGAAGTTACCGCGGTCAATACCGATCTGGAGGATGATCAAGCGCCGATCAACAGCGATCCCTACGGCGCGGGCTGGATACTTCGTATGAAGTCTTCCGGCGAAGAAAGCGCGCTGCTCGACGCGGCGGCGTACGAGAAGCACGTCGCAGAGCAGCAACATTAACATTGCCCGCATAGGGCGGTCGCAGTGCCAGCGTGATTGCCCATCTGCATATCTGAAGGCGCTTTGTACGGCTTACGCTTTACACTACGGTTCACGTGTCAACGCACTAGTAAGGTCTGGCTATGTCTCATTACATCTCGATCACCGACGCGGATCGGGCCGAGATGCTCGACGCGATCGGGGTAGATTCCATCACGGCGCTGTTTACCGACGTTCCAGAACATTTGCGTTTCCCCCAACTCGACATACCTGCGCCGCTGTCCGAGCCGGAGTTGATGCGGGAGTTGCATCGTTTGCACAACACAAATGCGAGCGCGCAAACCCACAGTCTGTTTCTCGGAGCCGGGGCGTACAATCATTTTGTGCCGGCAGCAGTCGATCAGATTCTGCGGCGCAGCGAATATTACACCGCATATACGCCGTATCAACCGGAGATCAGCCAGGGCACGCTGCAAGCGATTTTTGAATATCAGAGCCTGATTTGCCGCCTGACCGGTATGGAGGTCGCCAACGCATCGCACTACGATGGCGGTACGGCGATCGCCGAGGCGGCGATTATGGCGCTCAACGTGGTACGCAACCGTCGCAAAATCGTCGTCGCGCGCGGCGTGAATCCGCAGTATCGCGCCGTGTTGCGCACCTACCTTCAGGGCCTTGATGTTGAGATTGTCGGCGATGAACGGCCCGGCGCAAGCATAAACGATGCGCTGGCACAGGTTGACGCCGACACGTGCGCGCTGATCGTTCAATCGCCGGATTTCCTCGGACGTTTGCACGATCTGCGCGGTCTCGCCGAGCAGGTTCACGCCGCCGGGGCGTTGCTGATCGTCCACTTCGACCCGATTGCCCTGGCGCTGTTCCAGCCGCCGGCGGAAGCTGATGCCGATATTGCCGTCGCCGAGGGCCAACCGCTGGGCCTGGGGCTGAATTTCGGCGGCCCGTACCTGGGCATTTTCACCACGCGCCAGAAGTACGTTCACAAGATTGCCGGGCGTCTCGTCGGCGTAACGAAGGATCTCGACGGCAAGATCGCCTACACGCTTACCCTCCGCGCGCGCGAGCAGGATATTCGCCGCGAGCGGGCGACCAGCAATATTTGCACCAACCAGGGCTTGATGGCGCTGGCCTCAACCGTGTATTTGAGCTTACTGGGGCGGCAGGGCTTGCGCAAAGTCGCCGAGGTCGGCTATCACCGCGCGCACTATGCAGCAGCTCAAATCGGTCAGATCCCCGGCTACGTCGTTCATGCCGATCAGCCGTTCTTCCGCGAGTTTGTGGTGCAATGCCCGCGCCCGGCGGCGGCGATCAACGCAGCCCTGCGCGAACGCGGCATTATCGGCGGCTACGATCTGGCCGCAGACGAACCGCAACTGGGCCATGCAATGCTGCTTTGCGTCACCGAGATGAATAGCAAGTCCGAGATTGACGAGTTGACCGCAGCGCTCCGCGCGTTAGTTTGATTGGTGATGGCTGCTATGGATACTTACGAACCCCCCATTTTTGAACTCTCGTCGCCGGGCAAGTATGGGGCGAATGTCCCTGACCTCGACGTTCCGCGCGCCGAACTGCCGGACGATCTACTGCGCCAGGACGACCTCGCCGGCTTCCCGGAGTTGAGCGAACCGGAGGTCATCCGGCACTATACCCGCATCAGCCAGCGCAACTTCAGTATCGACACGGGAATGTATCCGCTGGGATCGTGTACGATGAAATATAACCCCAAGCTGAACGAAGAGGCCGCGCGTATGCCCGGCTTCGCCCAGGCGCATCCGTTGCAAGCGGAAGAGCTATCGCAAGGCGCGCTGCGGCTGATGTACGAACTGCAAGCAGACCTGGCAACGATCAGCGGCTTCGATGCCGTCTCGCTGCAACCCGCCGCCGGCGCGCAAGGCGAATTCACCGGCATTCTGGCGTTCCACGCCTACCATCTCGACCGTGGCGACACGGATCGCGTCGAGGTGCTGGTTCCCGACGCTGCTCATGGCACCAACCCGGCCACGGCGGCGATGGTCGGGCTCAAGGTGATCGAAGTTGCGAGCGATGAGCGCGGCAATGTCGATCTCGCCGATCTCAAGCGCAAGCTCTCGCCGCGCACGGTAGGCTTGATGCTTACCAACCCGAATACGCTGGGATTGTTCGAGGAGCACATCGTCGAAGTCGCCCGGCTTGTCCACGAAGCTGGCGGGTTGGTGTACGGCGACGGCGCGAACTTCAACGCGATTCTGGGCATCGTCCAACCGGGCGCGATGGGCTTCGATTTTATGCATTACAATTTGCACAAAACCTTTACGACGCCCCACGGCGGCGGCGGCCCCGGCAGCGGCGCGGTGGGATGCACGGCGGAACTGGCGCCGTTTTTGCCCGGCCCGCTGGTCAACCGCACGGCAGACGGCGACTATGCATTCATCACGCCGGAAAAGAGCATTGGCCGGATGAAGGCCTTCCACGGCAACTTCGGCATGCTGGTGCGCGCCTGGACCTACATTCGCTCGATGGGAGCAGCGGGACTGCGCAAGGTCTCGGAAACCGCCGTGCTCAACGCCAACTACATCCGCACCCAACTGGACGATATCTATCCGCCGGCAGTTGATCGCATCTGCATGCACGAAACGGTCTTGAAGGGCCAGATCGCAGGCGCGACAGGCATACGCACGCTGGATATCGCCAAGCGCTTGATCGACTACGGCTTCCACCCGCCAACGGTCTACTTTCCGCTGATTGTGCCGGAAGCGCTGATGATCGAGCCGACCGAGACCGAGTCGAAGCAAATGATCGATGCGTTCATCCAGGCGATGCGCAGCATCGCGCGCGAGGCGGTAGAGCAGCCGGAATTGCTGCTCGCTGCGCCAACCAAAGCGCCGGTGCGCCGCCTCGACGAAGTGCGGGCCGCCCGCCAGCCAGTGCTGCGCTACGATGCCGATAAGTTCGCGAAATTACGCGATTCCGAGTAGCAGGATCAGCAGAGCCGGCAATCCGGCTACAGGGGAGAGGGAATCGGTTCAACATAATTTGACAGAGCATCCGGAGAATAGTAAGATCTGATGAGTCTTCCAATCAGTATCTTTTAGATCTCATTATCCGCGCAAAGGCAGCACAAGAGTTTTCTCATCCTCAGAGAGGAGGTCCACGCTTGGGTTACGACGACTTGTATCGCCGTTCAATTGAAGATCCGGCCGGCTATTGGGCCGAACAGGCCGAGCAGTTACACTGGTTCAAGAAGTGGGATAAAGTGCTTGATGACTCGAACGCCCCCTTCTATCGCTGGTTCACGGGCGGACAAACCAACCTCTGCTATAACGCTGTAGATCGCCATGCGCTCGGCGCTCGGCGCGGCCAGGCGGCGCTGATCTGGGAAAGCGCCGAGACGGGTCAGTCACGCACACTGACCTTCTTTGAGTTATATCGCGAAGTTAACCAGCTCGCGGGTGTGATGAAAAATCTCGGCGTGCGCAAGGGTGATCGCGTGCTGATCTACATGCCGATGGTTCCCGAAGCAATCATCGGTATGCTGGCGTGCGCACGCCTGGGCGCGATCCACTCGGTGGTTTTCGGCGGGTTTAGCGTCACATCGTTGGCCAGCCGCATCGATGACGCCACGCCGGTGCTTGTGCTCACGGCTGACGCCAGCATGCGCAAGGGCAATCCGGTCAACCTGAAGGATATTCTCGACGAGTCGCTGAACGCCGCGACGGTCGATAGCGTACGCGATGTGCTGGTGCTCGATCGCGGTCTGGTGAAGTGCGAGATGAAGTCCGGTCGCGATCTTGACTGGGCCGAGCAACTTCAAAAGCGGGGGGAGACGTTTGTCGAAGCGACGCCGGTTGCCAGCACCGATCCTTCCTACATTTTGTATACGTCGGGAACCACCGGCAAGCCCAAGGGCGTGGTGCGCGACACCGGCGGCTATATGACAGCGCTGCACTCGTCGATGAGCCAGATCTACAACGTCGGCGACGACGATGTCTACTGGTCAACGTCGGACATCGGCTGGGTTGTCGGGCACAGCTACATCGTGTATGGCCCGCTGCTTAAGGGGACGCCGACGGTCGTGTTCGAAGGCCGCCCGGATTATCCCGACCCCGGCATCTGGTGGCGGATCATCGAGAAGTACGGCATCACCACCGTCTTCAGCGCACCGACCGCGTTGCGAGCGCTGCGCAAGTTCCCTGAACACTGGATGAAGGATCGCGATCTCTCGTCGCTGCGTATGTTCTATTGCGCCGGCGAGCCGCTCGATGCGCCGACCTACGAGTGGGCCTTCGAAGTGCTCGGCGTACCGGTGATTGACCACTACTGGCAAACGGAAAGCGGCTGGTCGATGCTCACCAACCCGGCCGGCGTCGAGTTGCTGCCGATCAAGCCGGGATCGCCGACCAAGCCGGCCTTCGGCCACCGCCTGGAAGTAGTGGACGCCGACGGCAACGCGGTGCCCAAAGGCGAGAAGGGCTTCCTGGTTGATCACGGCCCGCTGCCCCCCGGTATGTTGATGACCCTCTGGAACGACGATCATCGCTATATCCAGAGCTACTGGAGCCACTTCAAAGACAATTTGCTCTATATGACCGGCGACTATGCGATTGAAGACGCCGACGGCTATTTCTGGATGCTGGGGCGCGCCGACGAGGTCTTGAACGTCTCTGGCCACCGCCTTGGCACGCGTGAGATCGAAGAGGTCATCTCGTCACACGTGGCGGTTGCGGAGGTCAGCGTCATTGGCGTGAAGGATGACCTGAAGGGCGAGGCGGTGCTCGTCGTCTCGGTGCTCAAGCAGCACATCGCCCCCGCCGACGAAGATCGCGTCGCCGAGGAGATCCGCACGCTGGTGCGCGAACGGATTGGCCCGATTGCCGCGCCGAACGCGGTTCACTTCGTCAAGATGCTGCCCAAAACGCGCAGTGGCAAGATTATGCGCCGCGTGATCCGGTCGGTCTACCAGGGCGATATGATTGGCGATCTCAGCACGATCGAAGACGATGCCACCGTGGATATGGTGCGCGAGGCGATCGATATGCTGCGCGACGATCTGTAAACGGACGTGGGAGTCGTGCTGCCGCAGGCGCGGGAGCATGGCTTCCATACTCTGAAACCCAACCTTTCGCTCGTCGTTCACATCAGGGCCGGGGGCGCATGCAGCGCTTCCGGCCTCGGAGTTGACAAGCCGCGCAAATCCTTTGTATAATCGCTCTACACAGAACGTTATCGGAATAATATCGTTGTGGCATCATATCTCCCCAATGAGATATGGTGCTCCGCTCATTTAAGAGAGGTTTGGCCGGTAGCCAGATATCAGGCTGGTATACCCGGTTCAGTGTGTCTCTCGGCATGAAATCCTCGAACGTGTTCTAACTGTTCGTATTGATTTTGCAGCAAATTTAAGGAGGTTTCCTGATGGCCGAGTCCCGCGATGGTGCGCAGGCACAGTCGACCGAAAACGTTGTTATGTACCATCCCAGTAAGGATCTGGTTGAGAACGCCAATGTTACCGCATATATGCGGAGCAAGGGCCTCAGCAGCTATGATGAGCTGTACAAATGGAGTACCGCAAATCCCGAAGAGTTCTGGGCCGATCAGGCCAATGAACTTGAGTGGTTCCAGACCTGGGACAAAGTTCTCGACGAGAGCAACGCCCCCTTCTTCCAGTGGTTTGTCGGCGGCAAAACCAATATCATCCACAACGCGATCGATCGCCACGTCAAGACCTGGCGGCGCAACAAGCTGGCGATGATCTGGGAGGGCGAGGACGGCAGTTCGCGCACCTACTCCTATCATACGCTGAACCGCGAGGTCAGCAAGATGGCCAACGTCTTGAAGAGTATGGGCGTTCAGAAGGGCGATATCGTCACCATTTACCTGCCGCGCATCCCTGAGCTGCCGATTGCGATGCTGGCCTGCGCCAAGGTCGGCGCCGCTCATAGCGTCGTCTACGGCGGTTTCAGCGTCGAGGCGCTGGCCGATCGTATGAGCGACGCCCAGAGCAAGATTTTGATCACCGCCGATGGCGGCTATATGCGCAATAAGGTCATCGAGCTGAAGAAGATCGCCGACGAGGCGATGGCGCGCACCCCGACCATCCAGAACTGCATCGTCGTCAAACGCACCGGTCACGATATAGCGATGGAGAGCGGGCGCGACCTCTGGTTCCACGATCTGATGAGCCTGCCGATTGCTTCCCCGATTTGCCCCACCGAAGAAATGGATGCCGAGGATATGCTTTTTATCCTCTACACCAGCGGGACGACCGGACGCCCCAAAGGCGTGGTGCATACCCACGGCGGCTACCAGGTCGGCACCCATACGACCCTGAAATTTGTGTTTGACCTCAAAGAGGAAGATCGCTGGTGGTGCGCCGCCGATCCGGGCTGGATCACCGGTCACAGCTATATCGTCTATAGCCCGCTGCTGGTCGGCGCCACGTCATTTATGTACGAGGGCGCACCGAACTATCCCTATCCCGACCGCTGGTGGTCACTGGTCGCCCGCCACGCAATCAGCGTGCTCTACACCGCGCCGACGGCGATCCGCGGCTTGATGCGCTTCGGCGATGCCTGGCCGAATCGCCACGATCTGAGCAGCCTGCGCTTGCTCGGCAGCGTCGGCGAGCCGATCAACCCCGAAGCCTGGCGTTGGTTCCGCGATACTATCGGCGCCGGCGAATGCCCGATTATGGATACCTGGTGGCAAACCGAGACCGGCCACTTTATGATTACGCCGACGCCGGTGGTGCCGCTGAAGCCCGGCAGCGCCACCCGCCCCTTCCTCGGCATCGATGTTGACATCGTACACGAGGACGGCACGTCGTGCGCGCCGGACGAAGATGGCACGCTGGTGATCAAGCGACCCTGGCCGGGTATGCTGCGCACCATCTTGAACGACCCCGATCGCTACAAGAATCAGTACTGGGAGAAGATCCCCGGTATGTACAACGCCGGTGATAGCGCACGCCGCGACAAAGACGGCTACATCTGGGTCATTGGCCGCCTCGATGACGTGATCAAGGTCAGCGGTTACCGCCTGGGCACCGCTGAGGTCGAGAGCGCGTTGGTGAGCCACTCGGCGGTGGCCGAAGCCGCCGCGATCGGCTTGCCGCACGACATCAAGGGCAACGCGATTCACGCCTTTGTCATTCTGCGCGCGGGCTTCGAGGGCAGCCCCAAGCTCGAAGAGGAGCTGCGCGCGCACGTCGGCCACGAGCTTGGCCCGATCGCACGCCCCGACGAGATCAAGTTCGTCGGCTCGCTGCCAAAGACCCGCAGCGGCAAGATTATGCGCCGCGTGTTGAAGGCTCAGGCCCTCGGCCAGGATGTGGGCGACGTCAGCACCCTCGAGTCGTAATATCACAAAGACCTGACAAGTTTTGAAAATTTGTCAGGTCTGATGCATGAACGCTTCAGTCGAATGGAGCAGAGAACACAACAATGCGGCGTTCCGGCAGTTGCCGAAGCGCCGCATTTGGTGTGGCTACCAAACGATGCTACCCATGCCGCATGTCACCCTGAGCGCAGCGAAGGGTCAGGGGCTCGGCGTTGTGGGAATCTGAGATTCTTCGCTGCGCTCAGAATGACACCCTGCGGTGTCTCCCATATTGTTTGGTGGCATCGCGTTCCCAAGTTTCCCTAAAGCCCGATGATCACATCCATCAACGCGCGGCGATAATCTGCACCGGTGATGGTTTCCCACACCTGGGGCAGGGTTTCTAGCAGCCGGGCGCGCTCGGCGATGCGGCTGGCGAGGTAGGCCTCCAGCTCGGCGTTGTCTTCGCGATGTTCTTCCAGCGCTCGCACGTAGGCCGACGCAACGGCGATGTCCTGGATCGCGCCGAGATGATCCTGAAGCTCGATGAGCGGATCGAGCACGGCGGCGAGCGATTGCTCGGTCGCCTCGGCGATGGCCTCCAGCGTGTAGCGCAGACGCTTGCCGTCGATGCGCATCTCGTGGAGCGCCGCATCGTTGTTGGCTTCGGCGTCGCGCAGGTCGAGCCCGATTTCGTGTACTCGCAACTGTTCGTAGCGTCGCCAGAGGACGCTGCCCGCCAGATCGCGCGGGCGCGGCGCCGTGTTCCATCCGGCGGCGTTGTCGGTGATGAAGATTGCGAACGCGCGTTTGAAGTCGGCATAGCGAGCAGTGTCCAGCCGTTCGACCAGGCGCGCGTGGGCCACAGTGCGATCGATCTGCAACGCCGCGACGATCGGCTCGACGCCGGCGCGCCGTTCGTCGGGCTGTTCGGCAACGTAGCGTTCGATCTGCGCCAGGAAGACATCGCAGTCACGGGTTGCGCCGGCAGACTGCGCGATGCGCTGGATCGCCTTGCGGAAGCGCTGCACCTCGCGCACGGGGGCCACCGGCTCCAGCAATTGCAATGTTGACCGCAGGCGACGGGTCGCCACCCGCAAGCCGTGAACCGCTTCGATATCGCTGTCGGCGCGAACGGCGCGCTCTTCGACCAGTAAGCGGCGGAAGTGGCGGCGCAAGATCACACGCCCGGCCTCGGCCAGCCCCGCGCCGAGCGCCGGCGGCAGTGCGGACGATTCCACCGGCCCGGCGTCCGCTTCCGGCCCCTCCGGCGTCGCGGGCGGTTCGGCGCGTGCGGCTCCCGCATCGGCGACGGGCGGTTCTTCCTCGACAACGACCTCCAGTTGGCCGCCGAGCGTTTTTTGCCACAGGTCGGCTTTGGCCAGGGCACGTGCGCCGTCACTCGCCGCGTGCGGGCCGGCCAGGTGCAGCACGAATCGCGCGCCGTCGCTGGTGCAGCCCAGGAGGCGAGTCATCTGCGATTGCGAATAGTCCAGCCCATCGGCGACGCGCAGAATGGCGGCCAGACGCAGGGCGACATCCTGGCGTTTCTTGCTCAGGCGCAGATAGGTCGGTTCCAGGTTCGGGCGCACCTTCTTGCGGTGAAAGGCGACGATGCACGCGATGATGGCGCGCGTATCGTCGTCAAACGTATCGAGATCGTCGCGCAGGACAATGTCGCGCCCAACGATGTGGTGCTGCGCTTCGTCGACGGTCATGCCGACGTTGTGGAGCAAGGCTCCGGTTTCCAACATCGACCGGGCGCTTTTCGACATGCCGTGCAGCGCGCCAGTGTGATCGAACAGAGCCAGGGCCAGATCGGCTACGTAGCGCGCATGGCCCCGGTCAACGTGGTATGCAGTCAGAAGGGTCTCGGTACGCATCGTTACAACTCCCCATTTGATAGCCGATAGCCGATAGCCGATAGCTAAGGGCAGATTGCGGTGCAGAGCATGCCCGTTGCGTGCTCGACCAGTGAAGATCTGTCAGGTCTCGGTCCGCTGCGACTACCAAATGATGATACACACGCCGCATGTCACCCTGACCCTGAGCGAAGCGAAGGGGAAGGGTCTCGGCGTTATTGGAACCTGAGATTCTTCGCTGCGCTCAGAATGACAGCATTTGGTAGATCTCTGCGTGCATGCCACTTGTTCAG
>JANQID010000115.1 GCA_028282325.1 Chloroflexaceae bacterium
GAGCCGCTGGCAACGTGAAGGGGCTCGGCGTTGGGGGAATCGGAGATTCTTCGCTGCGCTCAGAATGACCCCATGCGGTGTCTCCCATATTGTTTGGTAGCATCGGTCCTATGCTACAATTTTCTTGTAAGTAGGAGAGATGCTATCGATGAATGCACGACACTCCGCTGAGCCGATGATCGAGGCTGGCGGTCTCCAAAAACGCTACGGCGATACCTTCGCGGTCAAGGGTGTTGATTTCGCAATCTATCCCGGCGAGATCGTCGGCTTTCTAGGCCCCAACGGTGCCGGCAAGACCACGACGATCAAAATGTTGATCGGGCTGTTGCGTCCGTCGTCTGGTACGGCGCGTATCGGTGGTTTTGATATTCAACGCCAACCGCTGCAAGCCAAAGCATTGCTTGGCTACGTTCCCGATCAGCCCTACTTGCCGGAGAAGCTCACTGCTCGCGAGTATATCCAGTTCATTGCCGGGCTCTACCAGGTTGACCGTCGGGTCGCGATGCAGCGCGGCGAGGAGTTGTTGCGCCTCTTTGGCCTTGCGGATCGCGCCGATGAGTTGCTCGGCGGCTACTCGCATGGGATGCGCCAGAAGGCTGCGTTAACCGGCGCTTTGTTGCACGACCCGCAGGCGCTCTTTCTCGATGAACCGACGGTGGGTCTTGACCCGCGCAGTGCGCGCCTGATCAAAGATATGCTGCGCAATGTGGCCGACCACGGCACATCGGTGTTTATGTCTACGCATATTCTTGAGATTGCCGAGCGCATGTGCGATCGGGTGTTCATCATCAATCAGGGTGAGGTTATCGCTGCGGGTACGCTGGAAGAGCTGCGCGCCGGCGGCGATGCCAGCCTCGAAGATATTTTCCTGAAGCTGACCGGCGGCGCAGAAGAAGCCGCGATCGCGGAAGCGCTATTGTAACCACGATGCTCAATGCTATTCTTGTGCTGGTGCGCGCGCGGTTGCACATCGCACGCAATACGTTCTGGCGGGGTAAGCTGCGCCGCAAGATCGGCCTCGTTGTGCTCCTGACGTTTGCGGGATTTGCTATGTGGGGCCTCTACAGTTTTAGCAGCCTCGTTGTGCGTTCGCTGAACAGCCCCGCTTTTGCGCGGTTGTTGCGCGAGGCGGCGCAAGTGAGCGAGATGCCTGAAATCTCATTGAGCGCTGATGCGTATCTCAATGCAGTTCCGAGCGTTGCGTTGTTTCTGGCGCTGCTTATGCTCCTCTTCTCAAGTTTCAACAGCGTGCTCAGTTCGCTCTATCTATCCGGCGATCTCGATATGCTCTTGATCGCTCCCGTGCCAATGCGGGCGGTGTTCATTGTGAAGTTTTTTGGCGGATTGTTGGTGCAATATGCCGTGCTGTTCGCGCTGCTTGCGCCGGTGTTGCTCGGATATGGCCAGGGCATAGGCTATGGCGCACCCTATTACGTTGTTACGCTGTTGGTTTTGGCATTGCTTCCTTTGCTGCCGGCCGGCCTGGGCGCGTTGCTGGTGATGGCTGTGGTGCGGGTCCTACCGGCGCGCCGCGCCCGCGAAATTGTGAGCATCCTGGGCGCGCTGATCGGGGTGACATTTTACATCCTATCGCAAGTCTCGCAAGAGGTGGCTCCACGACTGGCTACGATCAATACGGCCCAGGCGTTGCTCCAATTGGATCTGCCGCTGTTGCCGTCGGCGTGGGCCGGACGGGCGCTTGTGGCCACCGGCGCAGGCGAGTGGCTCACGCTGCTGGCGTATGGCGGCCTGTTTGTCATATTGTCGCTTGCGGCGTTTATTAGTTGTTTGTTGCTCACCGAGCGCCTGTATTATGTGGGCTGGAGCAATATGGCCGTCCAGGGCGGACAAATCAAGCGGCGTGCAAAGCCCGCTGCTCTTCCGTCGCTATCTTTCACCCTTCCGCCGATGCTGGCGCAGTCTGCCGCGATTGCGTTTAAGGACTGGCGCTTGTTTCCGCGCGACCTGCGCAATTTGCAGCAGCTCATCTTTCCGCTGGCGCTGGCGGGATTGTGGACATTTCGTCTTTTGACAAACCCGACGCCATCCGTCGATGCAACTGCCAATTTAGAAGCATCATATTGGATCAATCAGTTGATCAGCCTCGGCGGCACGGCGATCGCCTTCTTCATTTGTATAATGCTGTCGAATGCCATTGCGGGAACCGGCGTCAGTCGCGAGGGCAAGGCATTCTGGATTCTCAAACTGGCTCCGATCAGTCCGCAGCGCATTCTGCTGGGCAAACTATTTGTCGCTTATGTGCCGTTTCCGACCGTCGGCATTATCTTTCTGACATTATTGGCTTTTATCGACCGGTCGTTGTGGCAGACGTTCATCTTTCAAGCGGCACTGCTGTTGCTGGTTGGGCTGGGCGGAACCTCCATCGCGCTGGTGTTGGGTGCGCTGTTCCCTAACCTGAACTGGGAGAATCCGCAGCAGCAAACCACGTTTCGTGCCGGATGCCTGGGAACGATGATCTATCCGGTGTATTTGTTGGGGATCGTTGTGGTTGTAATGGGAGCGATGGCGCTTGCCGACATACTTGGCCAGGTTTATGCGCTCGCCGGTGGCGTTACATTTGCGATTCAGGCCGGGGGGTGGGCGCTGGCTCTGGCAATCACCGCAGTGGTGATGTGGGCTGCAATGAGTCTCGGAGCGCGCGGCTTGGAACGGATCGATCTGTGAAGGTGTTCTCTTCCGATACGTTTGTTCTTCCACTGCCGCCTAGCCATCGCTTCCCAATGGAAAAGTATGCGCTGCTTCGTCGGCGGGTATCCGAAGCCGGTCTGGTCGATCCTGATGACCTCTGCATTCCTTCCGCCGCAACCGATGCCGAGATTATCCGTGCACATGACGCAGCCTACCTGCGGCGCGTGGTGAAGGGGGAACTCACCGACCAGGAGATCCGTCGGATCGGCTTTCCCTGGTCGCCGCAGTTGGTTGAGCGTTCGCGTCGTTCGGTCGGGGCGACGCTGGCGGCTTGCCGCGCCGCTCTGCGCGATGGCGTAGCGGTCAATCTGGCGGGCGGCACGCATCACGCATTTCGCGATCACGGCGAGGGATATTGCGTCTTCAACGACAGCGTGGTTGCAGCGCGGGCAATGCAAGCCGAAGCGCGCGCCCGGCGCATCATCATCATCGATTGCGATGTGCATCAAGGCAACGGCACGGCGGCGATGCTGGCCGAGGATCCGACATGCTTCACCTTCTCTATTCACGGCGCAAAAAACTACCCTTTCCGCAAAGAACGCAGTGATCGTGACATTGAACTGAACGACTATACCGACGATGACGCTTACCTGGCGGTGCTCTACGCCGAGCTCCACCGTGCTCTTGAACTGGCGCGGGCCGATCTGGCGATCTATCTCGCTGGCGCCGATCCCTATGTCGATGATCGTTTAGGCCGCCTGGCGCTCAGCAAAAATGGGTTGGCAGAGCGCGACTGGGTAGTGTTTGACCTGTGTCGTGCGGCAGGGCTGCCCCTGGCAATCACGATGGCCGGCGGTTATGCCAGAAAGATCGCGGATACCGTCGATATTCACTTTCAGACGGTACGTTCGGCGGCTGAACTTGTGTGATCGTATATGGCGCAGGCAGGCATCACGAATAGAAGCCTATCAAGCGACGAACGAGCAGAAAGGGTCGATTTTTCCAGGGAAAGTCTTAAATTCGGCTATGCCGTTGCACAGGTTCCGCGCCGATGTGGTACACTTGGAAACACACAGGATCCAACAGGTTTGAGATGCATAATCGGTAGCAATCATCATTCGCTCGATGGACATGTCTTATTGTGCGGAGCGGATGTGAGGATAGAATTGCCATGCGGGCTTTTGTGTACGCGGAAACAGGCGTGCCTTCCCAGTCTGCTGAGTTCAGTGAGGAGCGAGAGCCGTGGTTACTGATCGCCGAAAACCCGAACCAATGTCGCCTGTCGATACCGCCTGGTTGCGGATGGACCAGCCGACGAATCTGACAGTGATCAACATCGTTATGATGTTCGATGAACCGCTTGATTATGAGCGCCTGAAGGCGACGATCGAACATCGGCTGCTGCGCTTTGATCGCTTTCGTCAGCGGGTTATATATCCTGAACGCCTGGCCACTGTGCCGCATTGGGACTATGATCCGCATTTCGATGTCCACTCGCATCTGCACCGTATCGCCTTGCCCGATCCTGGCGACCAGACAGCGCTTCAGGATCTCGTCAGCGATTTTATTTCCATCCCGCTTGATATGTCCAAGCCGCTCTGGCAATTTCACCTGATTGAGAATTATGGCGAGGGCTGCGCGCTCCTGGTTCGCTTGCACCATTGCATTGCCGATGGCATTGCGCTGGTGCGGATGGTGTTGTCAATGGCCGATACAACTCCTGACGCACCATGGCCCGGAACGGAGCCGGTCGAGGATGTTCCGCTACGCCGAACGCCGGGCATATTGGCGCAGGTCTTTCAGCCGGTATCGTCTTTTGTGCGCACGACCCGTTGGGCGACGCGTGTAGCCGCTCAGGAGGGATTGGGAATGCTGTCCAATCCGTTTCGGGTGGTTGACTGGATGGAGATGGGCGCCAGCGGCGCTTCGGCCATCAGCAAGCTGTTGTTGTTGCCAGCGGATCCGCCATCGGTGCTCAAAGGCGAGTTGGGGGTTGTTAAGCGGGTGGCATGGTCCGAACCTATTCCTCTCGAATCGATCAAAGCTATCAGGCGGGTGACGCGCAGCACGGTCAACGATGTGTTGCTCGCTGCGGTGTCGGGCGCGTTGCGCAACTATATGATCCAGCAGGGCGATCTGGCGCGGTTGTTTGATATCCGCGCATTTGTGCCGGTCAATCTGCGTCCGCTTGATGCGCCGCTTGAACTGGGGAATCGCTTCGGCCTCGTCTTTCTGTCTTTGCCTGTTAGTATAGATGATATGCTTGAGCGGCTGTTGGAACTCAAGGATCGTATGGATGCGATCAAGAACTCCTCTGAAGCGATTGTCTCGTTTGGCATTTTGAATGCGATCGGATTGATGACCAATGATCTGGAGCAGAACCTGATTAATGTGTTTGGCAACAAAGCGTCGTTAGTAATGACGAATGTGCCTGGACCGCAGCAGGAACTCTATTTTGCCGGAAGTCTGGCGCGTGGAGCGATGTTCTGGGTGCCGCATCCCGGGTTGCTAGGCATGGGCGTGAGCATCCTGAGCTACAATGGCGAGGTGCGCATTGGCGTGGCGACGGATGCAAATCTTGTTCCCGAACCGTCTGTGATCATCGATCTGTTCAGAAAAGAGTTGGACTTCTTTGGCGAACTGGTAGAACGTGCGAAGACGCTAGGCGATAATGCGCCCTATGAGGCGTAAGCGACGGCAACTGGACAGGCATTCTGAGGATGATAGGTGATCTAACGGTGGATACCGCAATGTAAGGCTCGAAATCGACAAACACAAGCCCTTGCTATTGCGGGCTTGCGTTTTTATGGAGCAAGCGATCATCTTACCTGACAGAGGTGGTATACTGTCGCCGCTGCCGTAGTCAGGATAATCGTTGAGGTGAGCGCGAATATGCTGCAGATTTTTACCAGCGGGCTTCTTCTAATGATCATTGGCGGAGGATTCGGTTACTTGACGTTTCAGTGGCGACCGGATTGGTTTGGCGCTCAGTGGCGACAATCGTTGTTTATGGTCGGGTGGATTATCGCATTGCTGCTGGCCGGATCGTTGCGCGTTGCGGCGGTTGTGTATGGCCCAAGCGGCATGTTCTTTGTTATCAGTGTGATCCTTGGCTTTGCCCTAGGAATCTGGTTGGGTCGGCGTGTCACCGACTCCGTCCGTTGATGCGCCGCATTATGTGCTATTGTTGGTTGACGCGGCGGGTGATTTCTGGCGTGCATTGCGCCGTGCAAATACGTTGCCGACCGCTCGCCGTACGCTCGGAACGCGCAGCATTAGCAGGATGGCGATCGCTGATCCGTACAACAGCGGTTCGCGAATATCGGCTTTGACAACCCACACATAGTGCACCGCTGCCAACAATGCCGCCGGATATACCAGGCGGTGCAGGCGCTTCCAGTTCTTGCCCAGTCGTCGCATCCATCCGCGCGTGGAGGTGATCGCTAGCGGTAGCAACAATATGAAAGCGGCGAATCCCACAAGAATGTAGCGCTTTTCGACGATCTCCTGCTGGATCAATCCGATATCGAACGCGAAATCTAACCCGGTGAAGCTTAACATATGGAGCGCCACGTAGAAGAAGGCGTACAGCCCTAGTGACTTGCGCAGTTTCAGCGCCGCCTTTAGTCCGGTCATGTTGCTCAATGGTGTGCAAACCAGCGACAACGTCAACAACACAAGCGCTGCTTTGCCGGTGCGAAGCGTGATTGCCTGAACCGGATTTGCGGTCAAATCGCCCCGCGAGGCGTCCCACAGCAAGAGGGCCAATGGAAGAAGTGCGCCGCTATGAACCGCTAGAAGCAGCCAGCGTCGTTTGATCCATTCCATCAGTAGAATTTCCTTAAATCCATATCGGCATATAAAAGGGCTACCTGTTCGGCGTAGCCGTTAAACGGCAAGGTCTCGCGGCGGCTTAATTCCCCGATGCGTCGCTCGGTCGCTTGCGACCAGCGTGGATGCGGTACATCCGGGTTGACGTTGGCGTAAAAGCCGTATTCGTGCGGCGCGGCGGCCATCCACAGCGATGTTGGCTCTTCCTCTACCAGATCGATCTTGACGATGGATTTGATGCTCTTGAATCCGTATTTCCACGGGACAACCAGCCGGATCGGCGCACCGTTCTGGGGCAGCAGCTCTTTTCCGTACAGGCCGGTGCTGAGAATGGCCAGATCATTCATCGCTTCGTCCAGGCGCAATCCTTCGATATAGGGCCACTGATACCAACCATCACGCTGGCCGGGCATCTGGTTGGGATCGTAGAGGGTCTCGAAGCGCATATACTTTGCCGTCGAGAGCGGCTCAACCTCGTCGAGCAATTTGCGCAGCGGGAACCCCAACCAGGGAATGACCATCGACCAGGCCTCGACGCAACGCAGGCGATAGATCCGCTCTTCTTGATCAAACCGGCGCAGATCTTCAATGCCATAGGTTTTTGGGTTGTTCACCAACCCGCCGACAGCAATGCTCCAGGGCGTCGTCTGGAAGCCTTGCGACAATCTGGCAACCGCCTCTTTGTCTGTCGAAAATTCGTAGTAGTTGTTGTATGTCGTGATGTCACGATAGGAGTTCAGCGTATCGCCCAACTCGTCGCTGTCGGCGCTGACCGGGCCTGGAGTGACGGACACGCCTTCCTCGTTGTTGCCACAGGCGTTGAGTAACCCGCCGACTGCCAGGGCTCCGATACCAACCATAAATGCGCGGCGCGACAGGTATATGTGTTCCGGTGTGATTTCTGATGATCGCAGTTTTGTCATACAACACTGTCCTGATGTTTCATGTTCCGGCCTGGTCATAAGCGACGACCAGATATCGGCGTGTGAGCGCCTCAGACGCCAGAAGCGTTTGTGCAATTGCGTCGTACTGGGCTAGAAACAATGCGTGAGCAGATGTTTTGTTATCGCCAGGTGTACTGTAAGCGGAAAATCTTACAAGAACCTAACGGCGCTCTTACCGGAGGATAGCTTTTTTGTGTTTACTCTAGTATTATATTGTTTTTTGTGGTGATGCTACCAAACGATAATGAACAGGCCGCATGTCACCCTGAGCGGAGCGAAGGGTCTCAGCGTCCCCGACAGCCGGGATTCTTCGCTGCGCTCAGAAT
>JANQID010000008.1 GCA_028282325.1 Chloroflexaceae bacterium
GGCCAGCAACGCCTCCAGCGCCGGGATCGCCTCGGCCCAGGCGTTGCGTTCGGCGGCGGCCAACGCGGCAGCAAAGCGCTCCTCGCGCCGTTTGCGGCCCTCGGCCCAGGCGCGCAGCCCCTGCGGGTCATCGGGCGGATCTGGCTGCTGGCGCTCCCATTCGGCCAGCCCGCTCAACACCGCTTGCCACTGGTCATCCTCACGCAAGGCGCATAGCGCGGCGTAGAACTCGGCCAGCCCGACCTGGCGGCGCACCTCGGCCAGGCGTTGTTGCACGTCTTGATAGTCCGGATCGAGCGCCGCGACCTGTCCCAGCAGGTCGGCGGCCTCTTCCCAGCGCTGGGTCAGGTAGGCGTCCAGCGCTTGAAGCCAGAGCTGGCGCACGTCGGCGGGCGGCGCTGCGGGTTCGGCGGGCGAGGACGTAGATGGCGTGCGGGGTGGCTCGCGTTCGGCGGCCACCTCGCGAGCGCGCACCCGCAGCGCTGTGGCCAACCGGTCGTAGCCGCGCTGGTCGAAGAGATCGACCCACTGCCAGCGGCGCAGGCGTTGCGGCGGCTCGCACGGCTCCAGGCGCAGCGGGATGATGAAGATGGTTCCGCGCGGTTTGCGCTCGGCCACATCGAGCGCGCGGTCGATCTCGTTGCGCACATAGCCGACCCGGCGCACCGCCTCCGCCGAGAGACAGACGACCACCGCGTCGGCGGCATTCACCGCCCGGGTGATTTCGTGCTCCCACTCCTGGCCCGGCAGCAGTTGCTCTTCGTCAAGCCAGGGTTGAAAGCCGTCGCGGCGCAGCCGGTCGGCCAGGTCGCGGATGGCGGCCTTGTCGGCGGACGAGTGGCTCAAAAAGATGCTCAGCGGATAGTCCGGCGGTTCGCGTTGCGGCCGTGGCTCTTGTGGTGCGGCATCGGCGGCGGATGGCGCGTGATAGATGTTGAAGGCCAGGTTGACCACATTGCCCCCGGCCACCGCGCCGATGGAGACATCGCCGAACCGGTTGCTCTCGCCGAAGCTGATCTCGGTCGCGCCGGCGCGCAACGCCTGTCCGCTCAACAGCTCCAGCAGCGGGCGCAGGGCGGGGTTGGCCTGCAAGCGGGCGCGGGTATCGTTCTCGGTCGCCATTCCCGCGGCCAGGTCGGCGAGCAATGCGGCCAGCGCCGGGACAAGCGCCTGCTGCTCAGCAGGTAGCCGGTCGCGCAATTCACGCTCGATGTCGGCGGCGAGCGCGGGCATAGATGGCGCCTCATCGTCGTCGGGGTGATCGTCCACCGCTACGCCCCAGCCGCGCAGCGTCGCCTTGCAGCGGGCGATTTCAGCGCGGGCCTCGCGGATGCCGTGGCTCACCACGGGCGGTACAAAGGCTGCGCCGTGATAGGCGCGCTGCTGCAAGTAGTGCGCCAGGTTCGCGCGGTGGATCTTCAGCAGTCGAAGCTGGTGCTCGATGTCATTCTGCTCAGGTGTCATGTGATAGCCAATAGCCGAACATTCGATAACCGAGTAGTCCATCCCGCCGCGCGCTCGACTCTCAGCGTAGCTACCAAACGAACTTGGATCTACCGCCAGCGCTCATTCTGAGCGCAGCGACGAATCCCGGCTGTCGGGGACGCTGAGACCCTTCCCCTTCGCTGCGCTCAGGGTCAGGGTGACATGCGGCCTGTTCATTATCGTTTGGTAGCTTTAGGTCATCGCAACGTGCGAACTGCCTTTTGCCTTGACAAGATCTCGGCCAGCTACAACCCTCCCGCGAAGGCGTCTTTTTCCGCGTAGCTACCAGACGAAACTTGGATCTACCGCCAGCGCTCATTCTGAGCGCAGCGACGAATCCCGGCTGCCGGGGACGCTGAGACCCTTCCCGTTCGCTGCGCTCAGGGTCAGGGTGACATGCGGCCTGTTCATTATTGTTTGGTAGCTATAGGTCATCGCAACGTGCGAACTGCCTTTTGCCTTTTGCCTTTTCCCTTTCACCTTTTGCCTTTTCCCTTTCACCTTTTGCCTTGACAAGATCTCGGCCTGCTGCAACCTTCCCGCGGATGCCCCTGTTTCAGCGTAGCGCCGGCGGACGACTGATAGGCCTGCGCCTATCGTAGCATAACGCAGCAGCGGTTGGCAAGCGTTGCAAGTATGTCGAAACTGATCCCGCCTGCGCCGCCGTCCAAAGGCATGGGAGGACTGCCAATCCTCCGTATCGTGGAGCAGCCCGCACACAAACGCGGCATGAGGAGATTCGCGGGAACATCGCCGCAGACCGAGTGTGCCCAGATGCCTGGCGAATGAAACATGTTTCACCCCTGCGCTGCGACAATCAACGCGCCGTTGTGCGCACCGTCGCCGCGGCGCCTGCCGCCCATCGGCTATTTCATCGTTTTGTCAAGGAACGCCAGCGTCACGGCGTAGAGGTTGTCCAGCTCCGGCGACGGGCGGTCGGCGAGCAGGTAGTGGGCCATACCGTCGAAGAAATAGACCTCGCGCGGCACGCCCAACCGCTCCAGTTCGGCGACCAGGAACTCGGATTGCGCGATCGGGATGATCTCGTCGTTGCGGCTGTGCAACACGGCGAACGGCGGCATATCCGCGCGTACGTGATAGCGCGCCGAATAGCGCCAGTAGCGCTCCGGCTCGGTGTTCGGCGCGCCGAGCGCGATCAACGCCTGATCCAGGTTGTAGGGAGGAAACAGGCTCCCCTCCTCGAAGCGCCGCCGCAAGTCGAACAGGTCGCTCGCGCCGCCGAGCAGCACCACCCCACGCACACCGACATCCTGATCGACCAGGCGCAAGACGTGGAGACTGCTGAAGCTGCCAGCCAGAACGGCGATCCGCCCGCCGTCGACGCCGGGCAGCGCGCCGGCGCGGGCGAATGCGAGCAGCCGCTGCAACTCGGCCACGTCGGCCTCCAGATCGAGCGTGTGCGCCGTGCTCGCCCCAAGCACTGCATAGCCCTCGTCCGCCAGCGGGATGCTCACGCCCTCCCAACCGTCGGCGGGGCCGGGATAGACCGCCAGCAGCAACGGCAGCGGCTCGGCGGCGGCGACCGGCGTGTAGAGCAAGGCGCGCTGATCGGGCAATCCCGCGCTCGCGTAGGTGATCACGCGGCGCACGGCGCGGCTCGGTTGGGGCAACGGCCAGGTCAGCGTGATCGGCTGGCCGATGTGCAGATGTTCGCCGGGCGCGACGGCGGGCGTCCGCGCATCGGCGAGCGTGATGTCGAGCGTCGTCGTGACGCCCGCGCCGACGTTAACCGGCAGCCCCCACGGGCGCACGAACGTGTCGGCGTAGCCGGGGGCACTGGCGAACGGTGCGTAGCGATCGGGCGGCAGGTCGGCGATGCGATAGCGCCCGTCGGCGTCGGCGATCGCCTCGTGGAGCGCGCCGTCTCGCTCGGCCACGAAGACCCGCGCGCCCGGCGCCGGTTCGCCCTGGGCGTTGCGCACCTGGCCGCTCAGCGTCGCCCCGGCGGCGGGTTGGCGCGGCTCGCCGCCGGACAACCAACGCTCGGCGTGGTAGAGCAACGTATTGCGCACGGGCCAGATCGCGGGGTCGTCGCTGAAGGCGAGAAACGCCAGCACGACGGCGACGATCAACAGCCCGATCGCGCCGCGGCGGCGGAATGCAGAATGCGATTTGGGCGCGTTAGATGCCATAATCCTGCCGTCCAATTGTGTATTTGCGCTTGCCGTGCGTCACTATCCATCCTATCATACATGTTAACAAGCCATCTCGCCCATATGCATAAAAGGAGTTCTTGATGACTGATACACGACGCGTTATCGTCACCGGCGCAACCGGTATGATCGGCAAGCGCCTGTTTACCGCACTGACCGGCAAAGGCTACGCTGTGGTCATCTTCTCGCGCGACCCGAACAAAGCGCAGGCGGCGCTGCCCGGCGCCGCAGAGTACGTGGCATGGACGCCGGCGGAAGACGGACCCTGGGCCACCGCAATCGACGGCGCGCACGGGGTGATCCACCTGGCCGGCGCGCCGATTTCCGGCGGGCTGCTCGGCGAACGCTGGACCGTCGAGAACAAGGCGCGCATCCGCGACAGCCGGGTGATCGGCACGCGCGGCATAGTCAACGCGATGGGCAGAGCCGAACGCAAACCGGCGACATTCGTCTGTGCGTCGGCGATCGGCTACTACGGCTACAGCGACGATACGAAGCTGGGCGAGGACGCTGGGCCGGGCAACGATTTTGTGGCCCAGGTGTGCGTCGCCTGGGAAAACGAAGCGATCAAGGCCGAAGCACTAGGAATTCGCACCGTGCTGATGCGCACCGGCATCGTGCTCGACCCGGACGGCGGCGCGCTGCAACAATTGCTGATGCCGTTTCGGATGGGCGTCGGCGGCCCGATTATGCCCGGCACTCAGTGGTATTCGTGGATTCACCCCGACGACGAGATCGGCCTGATGATGTTGGCGCTGGAAGACGAACGCGTTCGTGGTCCGTTCAACGCCGTCGCGCCCGAATCGCAGATGTGCCGCGATTTCAGCAAAACCATCGGCAATGTCCTTCGCGCGCCGGCGTGGCTGCCCGTGCCCGAATTCGGCATCCAGCTCGCGCTGGGCGAGATGGCTGACCTGGTGACGAAGGGACAGCGCGTATTGCCTTACAAAGCCCAGGAGTTGGGCTACACATTCGCATACCCGACACTGGAACCGGCGCTGCGCAACTTGCTCGGCAAGTAGCAACTCTCATCCTACTCTCACGCGAGTTTAAAGCGTTGTTTAGCCGTGTCTGGCATACTGTCAGTTAGGACGCAGTACATAATCCATCCTACAATACAAAGGAGAACAATACAAACGATGGAACGATCAACGCAGATAGGGATCGTCCTGCTCGTTCTGCTGGCAATTTTGATCGGAGCAGTCGGCGGGGCGGTGACCGGCGGCATCGCCGGATACTACATTGCCCAACAGAGCATCGCGGAAATACCGTCCGCCGATCCGGAAATCATCGCCGAGCGCGTCGAAGCGATCCTTGAGGATGGCGCACCGACCGTCGATGCCAACGGAGCGCCGACCGCCTCCACCGCGCTGTTGGAAGTCACCGGCAGCGAGTCTGACGCGATGGTCGCCGCCGTGCAACAGGTCGCGCCCGCGGTCGTGACGGTGATTAACCGCACCAGCCAGGGAACCGGCAGCGGCAGCGGCGTCATCATCAGCGACGACGGTTATATCATCACCAATGATCACGTGGTCGACGGATCGCGCGACCTGGTGGCGGTTTTCGCCGACGGCAGCCGCCAGGACGCCAGGCTCATCGGCTCCGACCCGCTATCGGATATTGCCGTCATTCAAGTTGAGGGCGCTGTGCCGACAATCGCCGACATCGGCGACTCGACGCTGTTGCAGCCGGGCGAGCGGGTGTTGGCGATCGGCAGCCCGCTGGGCAACTTTCGCAACACTGTCACCTCCGGCGTCGTCAGCGCGCTCAATCGCTCGGTGCCGGGCAGCGGCATGGAGGGGCTGATCCAGACCGATACGGCGATCAACCAGGGTAACAGCGGCGGCCCGCTGATCAACCTGCGCGGCGAAGTAGTCGGCATCAATACACTGGTAGTACGCGGCCAATCCTTCCTCAGCGGCGATCAGGCCGAGGGACTGGGGTTTGCGGTGCCCAGCGAGATCTTCAGCAATGTCAGCGCTGAACTCATCGCCAACGGCGAGATCAAGTATCCCTACCTGGGCATTGTGTACATGATGATCGATGGCGAGATTGCCGCCGAGAACAACCTGCCGGTGCAGAACGGTGCCTGGATCAGCGGCGGCTCGCCCAACCAGTCGGCAGTGGTTCCGGGCACGCCGGCCGATCGCGCCGGATTGCAGGAAGACGACGTCATCGTAGCCATCGACGGCGTTTCGCTGGCCCAGGGCAACTCGCTGCGCCAGGTGCTGCTCCAGTACCGCCCCGGCGATGAGGTCGCCCTGACGGTCGTACGCAACGGCGAAGAGTTAACGCTGAGCGTCGTTCTCGGCACGCGCCCGGCGGATTTGGAGCCGTAGCGAAAGTTGCAGGAATCACACCAACAACAACGCCCTTGACGCTTGTACGTCAAGGGCGTTTCGCTCCATATTGCATCATTCTGTGGAGCGGGAGACGGGACTCGAACCCGCAACCACCTGCTTGGGAAGCAGATGCGCTACCATTGCGCTACTCCCGCTCAGAAGATGCCACGAGTATAGCATTCGCGGGATGCACTGTCAATCGGTTACGGAACCATCCGATACCCTATGCCCCACTCGGTCAACAACAACCGAGGGTTGCGCGGATCAAGCTCCAGCTTGCGCCGCAAATGCCAGATATACACCTTCAGATAGTCGTTGTCCTTGGTATATTCCTGGCCCCAGACCGCGCGCAGCAGTTGATCATGCTCGACCACTTTGCCCGCATTCTCCGTGAGAATGAGCAACAGGTGATACTCTGTCGGCGTCAGATCAACCACCTGATCGCGCACCTGCACTTCGCGCTTCTGCTGATCGATCAGAATCTGCCCCTCGCCGGCCGCTAGCGGTCGATACGCCGGCGGCAAGCGCCGCAGCAACGCGCGAATCCGCGCCGATAGCTCATCCATATTGAAGGGCTTCATCAGATAATCATCCGCGCCCTTATCCAAACCGGTGATCACATCCTCACTCTGCACTTTGGCCGTCAACATCAACACCGGAACCTGCGAAAACTCACGCACGCGGCTACAGGCTTCCAATCCATCCATTTCTGGCATCATCACATCAAGGATCACCAGATCCGGGCGATGCTCGCGCACCGCCACCAGACACTGAACGCCGTTGCCGGCCTGGAGTACGTTGTAGCCCTCGTGTTCAAGGTTGATGCGGATAAGCTCACGCAGACCTTCATCATCGTCTACCACTAAAATGGTTCGCCGATCCATGGGCAATCCTCATTACTTATTTGTGCAGCACAGTCGCATCCGACTTGAGCACCTCGAACCTGGCGATAATATCATCGGCGGTCAATTCACCGATGCGCACATAGCGGATGCGTCCCTGGGGATCGATGAAAAAGCTGGTTGGCAACGGAAGCACCCGATAGGCGTCGGTGACTTCGCCTGCGACATCGAGAGCGATCGGATATGTTACCCCATACTGTTCAAGAAACTGTGCGATGTCTTCCTCCGAATTGCCGCGTACGGCTTCATCGTCGGCAAGACTCACGCCAATGACGGTAAAACCCCGGTTATGCAGTTGTACATACGCCGATTGCAAGGCCGGCAACTCGTGGCGACACGGCTCGCACCACGTACCCCAGAAATTGACCAGCACGACCTGACCCTGGTAGTCGTTCAGATGAACCTCGCCGCCGCCCAACGCTGGAAGATCAATCGCGGGCGCCGGGCGATCAACGGTTCCCATTGCCGCCGTTTGCGCCGAATCCGATTGCCCGCTCAGATTCCAGATCGCGGCAATCAGCGCAACTGCCGCCATCACTCCGGCGACCACGTACAAACGCTCACGCTGTGACAAGCCGCGTCGCTGGGAGGTTTGTTTGGAGCGGCTCTGGTCGGTCGGCACTACGCCGATGCTGAGATCATACTGCCGGCGGCGCTGCGGATCGGTAAGCACGGCATAGATCTGGTCAAGTTCGGCGCTACGCTGACGGGCAAGATCTTGCAACGCCGTGTCGAGACCTTCAACCCGATCCGGGTTATAGCTTTCGCGTTGGCGATGATAGGCAGCCGTAATCTCCGTCCGGGTCGCCGTCGGGTCAACACCTAGCCGAATATAATAGTTGCTCATGCGTTTGCAATTTGTATGCCACTCATTCTAACACAACTCAAACTTTTTCGGCAGATCTGGTGCCACAGGATCTACTGACTGTAGAGGTCGATCAGGCGTTGCGCTTCGAAGGCGACGGGCGAACCGGGTTGTGCAAAGTCGAGCGCTTTTGTCCATTGCTCCACTGCGGCGGTAGTTTGGGGTGGATTGGCGCTGATCAAACAGATGCCCAGGCTTAACAATACACGCCCATCATCCGGCGCAATTTTGACTGCGCTGCGCGCCGCGCTCAACCCTTCCGTCAACCGTTCAGCATCGTTTATCCCTGCGCCATAGTAGCACAGGCTAATCGCCATATCGGCCTGCACCAGCGCATCGCCCGGCGCGATCTCCAGCGCTTTGCTGTAGGCTTCGCTCGCTTCCAACCAGCGCGGCAACCGTTCGACATACAGCTCACTGTCGGGCCATTTTTCGAGCGCAACCTGGGCGCTGTCATAAAGCGCGTTACCAAGCTGAATCCAGGCGTCGGCGTTATCGGGCAGTTGCTGCACGATCTGGCGAGCGGCGATGATTTGGCCTTCAAACTGATCGAGCGTGCGCTGTTCGCTCTCCGTCAGGCCGCCGGCGGCTGCAGATGCGGACGTCGCTACAGCCGCGGCGTCATTCGGGGCCGTCGCGAGGGTCGCGCCTTCTTCACCGACAACCAGGAAACTGACCAGCAACACAACACACGTCAGCACCGCTGTGAGAATCGCCGGAACCGCCCAGGGCGGCATTTTGCCGGCAATCGTCGTCGGTTGCGCCTCCGCCGCGTTCAGGTAAGGTTGTGACTCAAAGCCTGACGAGCGTTCCTTGCGTCTGGCCGGAGTCAGCGGTCGATAATCGATCACGCTGTCTTCACGGCGTACGACGGCTTGCGACGACGCTGAGTCTCCGCGATGACGCGACGGCGGCACCTGCAATTCCGCATCATACGCGGCTCGTCGCCGGGAGTCGCTTAACACTGCGTACGCAAGCTCAATGTCGTCACGCCGGCGGTGCGCCACCTCGACCAACTCATCGGCGACTCCTTCAAGGCGGGCCGGATCATACCGCTGACGCAGCCGCTCATACGCCGACTGAATCGCTTCGGCATCGGCTTTGGGATGCACCTGAAGTGTTTCGTAGTAATCCGACATGGTAATGTAGCAAATCAAATGGCAAGACGTGAAACGCAGGTGCAAGCTACTCGTTCGTTCCACGTTTTACGCTTGAGTAATCCTAACGCACAGTTCCACGCCAAGCAAAGCGTTCGCCAAATCCCTTTGGCAAACGTATCCGCTCGCCGTTCAGCAGGGACTGGCTTTCAAGATACCGTCGCAACAAGGCGGTGCTACCGCCGATGACGCCGATCGCCACCCCGATCCAGACCAGCACGACCAGCGGCTTGATGCTGACCATCACCACAGCTTTGGCCGGCTGAACGGGCAAGCCATCCAGTTCAGGGCCGGTTCCCTCCAGCAACACCAGACGCTGACCGGGATCGAGTTCGGCCAGATTAAGTTGAGCGCCGCCGGGCAGCTCGGCCGGCGCGCGTTCCAGCGATTGCTGGGAGCCATCGTCGCTCGAAACCACACGTATGAGCGGCATCACCGTAGTCGTTTCCCCTTCATATACGACCGTGACCTTTGCGCCTACCTCAATGTCGCCGCCAGACATCATCGCCGCCGAGTTTATCTCAAAGCTGTCGAAAGTCAACTCATACGGTCCCATCGTTCGGGTGTCGCCAACTCCCATCACCGGGCGAGCAGGATCTTCGGCGGGGACATAACTGGCCGGCGAGATGTACAGGTCGCGCCAGAGATAGCTCCTGATCGCCGGCGTTTGCATCGTTCCGCCCATTTGCTGATTGAAATACAATTCCGGCTGGGCCGTAAACGACCCCGATCCATCGTTCACCGTTAGATCGATCACCCCGCGGCCATCGGGCATCTGCTTCCACTCATTGAATGTGACATCAAATCCGTAGATGCCGACGGTCTCGCCGGTCGCCATTGAGACGCGCTCATCGGGGGTAGCATAGACGCTCGACCCGACCACGCCGATCAGCATCACGCTGAAGCCGATGTGCGCCAGATAGCCGCCGATCCGCAGCCAGCCGCTGCGCAGCAGGCGAATGATCATCATCAGATTCGTTCCGGCGGCAAAGACGCCCAGCCCGACATATGCCAGCGCCAGCGCGTCGCGTACGCCAAGGACGATTGCTACGGATGTTGCAAGCACAGCGACCGCCGCAGGCCAGCGCAAAGCTCGCAGCAGATGGCGCATATTTGCGTCGCGCCAGCCGAGCAGCGGCCCGATGATCATCAGCACAACCGCCACAATGCCAAGCGGGGGTGTGGTGCGCTGATAGAAGCTCGGCGCCAAGCTGAAACGGCCATCGGTAAACGGTTCGTTGCCGAGCAGGGTGCCATCATCGATCTCGAACGTGCGGCCTAGCACATCCTGCAACGAATACCCTACGCCGGGAATGGCCGAAATCACCGGCATCGACGTACCCAGCGTCACCACAAGCGCGATCACTATGATCGACAAGATCGACAGCACGAAGAAGCTATCACGCGAGAAGAACTTGTCGCTGAGCGGACGGGCGGGGATGTCGCGCCAGCGGAAGGCAAGCAGGGTCAACGAACTCACGGTGAGAACGATCAAGAACGTGAGCAGGGTGGTGTAGATGCCCTCGGCCACAAACGAATGCACCGAGAAGTTCGAATATACGCCGCTGCGAGTCAGGAACGTGGCATAGAAAACCGAGATATAGACCAGAATCGCCAGCAGCAGATTTATGCGCCGCAAGCCGCCGTGCGTGCGCTGCAACAACATCCCGTGCAGCAACGCCGTGGTCAGCAGCCAGGGAACCAGCGACGAATTCTCGACCGGATCCCAGCCCCAATAGCCGCCCCACCCGAGCGTTTCGTAGGCCCAGTAGCCGCCGAGCAGCAGCGCGAGGCCCAGGAATGCCCAGGATGCCAGCGCCCAGGGCATCGCCCGCTTGACCCAGGTGTCGTAGTCATAACGCAGCAGTGCGCCAATGGCAAACGCAAAGGGAGCCACCGCCAACGCGTAGGCGACGAACAAAATCGGCGGATGAATGATCATCCAGAAATTGTGTAATAGAGGATTCAACCCGCGCCCATCAAGCGGAAATATGGCTGCGCCCGTCGTGCTATCAAGCGTGGGCACGAAGGGATTCAAAATCAACGTGAAGACCAGCAGCATCGCTTGCACAGCCATTACCACGGCCAGCACATACGGCTCGAAATGCTTCGAACGCTGCACCAGCAACACCGCGACCACTGCTCCCCAGAGCGTCCAGATCAAAAAGCTCCCCGGCTGACCGGCCCATGTCGCTGCAACGGTAAAGAAGAAGCTGAGATCGCTTGAGCTGTAGTTGTTGACATAGTCGATATCGAAGCGCCGCGCCAGGAACAGCGTGACCATCAACGTCCAGACCAGCGTGACGCCGACGAACGAGGCAAATACGCCGAATCGCCCGTAGAACAGCGCGGCGCGCTGGTTGCGCACCACAACGAGCGCATATCCAACCGTCGCCAGTAGCGCCATTGCAATACTGGCAACGAGCAACACCGTACCGAAGAGATACATAACAACCCTAATTCTAGCGCTTCAGCAACCCTTTATGCATTGCCGCCCCGGGTCTGCAATTCCTGATACTTCGACGGGCACTTCACCAGCAAGTCGTCGGCGACAAACGCTTGTTGCTGAGAGTCATACTTGCCAATTGCGACAATGCTGACGGCTTGCTCGAAATTCGCGGGACGCGCCTTGGCATAGACGACATTGACCTGTTCACCGCGCTCATCTTCCAGAATGAACGTCCAGTTGCCTTCGGCGTCATATTCGCCCTGACTGCCCAGGAATCCGGCGAGCTGAACGCTCTGGCCGCTCTGCTGGGCTTCAGCGACGCTGGTGGTATACGACAGCAGCGAGTCTTGAAAACCGAATGCGCCGTACACCACCGCGATTAAAATGATGCCCAGACCAACGATGTGGATCGGCTTGATAGTAAATCCTCGACGGCGGAGGTCAGAAGTTGTTGTCGTCATTATGCATTCCTTTGCTTAAAGCCTGCCCTTGCGCAAACGTTGATCAATGAATTGAAGTGGATTCTTCCAGATCATCGGTCTCCGGTTGGCGGGACACGTCACTCGTCGTCCGCACGTTGCGCAGAGTCGCGACGCTGGTTGGGGCGATTTCTTGCTCCGGCAAGGTCTCGATGCGATGGCGCAGCTGGCGGGCTTGCGCGTCGAGACGCCAGAGGTAAAAGAAAATGCCGAACCAGACCGCCAGGGCAACGATCAGTGCAACGTACATCGCCATACTGACATCAAACAAGGGGTTCATGGCAAAGCTCCCTCGCGTCGTTCCAATGCCCACTGAGCGCCCAGCAGCGTCGCACGAATCTGGAACATCCAGATAAACAGCGCCGTAAAGCCGATATTCGAGGCAATAAACGTTATCAGTGTGCGCTGATTGTCGAGCAACCCGGTTCCCGGCGCCTCGATATTCAAACGCACTCGCCCGGCATCGAGATCGACTTCCTCCAGCACCAGCCGGAAGCGCAGTCCTGGAAACTCCGGCGCGATATCGCGTTCGCCTGCGGCCAGATTGAAGGTGGGTTGCAACAACGCTTCATCGCGTAGGCCAGGCTCGCTGACGTTCACCTCGGCGGTGATGGTATCACCCTGCCGATCTATCGCGAGCAATTGCACTTTCCGGTCGCCAAGCAGGCCGATGTTACCTTCTTGCAGCACGATGCCTTCGCAGGTGCTGCCCTGAATAAACACGCAGTTGGGATGCAGCGTGCTATCAGTAATGCGTGGCGCGATGAAGAAGAGGAAAGGCACAGTCACAAACGCAAACAGTGAATAGACCGCGCTGAGTTGGCGGCGCCGATCTGGATCATCAATAGCCGCGCGTAACGCAAACAGGGCCGCATAAATCAACAGCAGCACAAAAATCGACGTTTGTCGCGGGTCCCAGTTCCAGTAGACACCCCAGACGACCTGCGAAAAAATCATGCCGGTTATTGTCGCCAGCAGTGTAAAGAGAAACCCGCTTTCGGCGGCGGCCAGGGCTTTATCGTCATCGCTGGATCGACCGCGTCGCAGATAAAGCCCGCTGTACAACGCCGACACTGCAAAAGCCAGTACGCTCACCCAGGCGGTGGGCACGTGCATAATCATAATGCGTCCGGCATTGCCAAGCCCTTCATACTGCGGAAGCACAAGGAACATTGACACGATCACACTCGCTATCCAGACACCAATAATCAGCTTCGCAATTTGGCTTATACGCAGCGCCATGCGAGCGTTCCTTTCCAGGCCGTATCAGGCAATTGGGATAGGTGTGACTTGTTTATCATACTACGCTTTGTTCTGAAGGGCAATCATAGAGGCACGCCAAAGTAACGCTTCTTTTATTTTCTCATCGTTTTCTTATCTTCTTTTATACAATACTATGTTCATGATAGCACAAAGTATCCTGGTCAAATGTGTGCATCTCGCGGACACACGATGGGCGTTCTGCAAACTATGAGCCGACTATGCTTCCCAGACGAATCGAAACAAAAAGAGCGAGGCGACGAATGTTGCCACAGCATAGGCCAACAATGTACGCAATGCAGAAAAGCCCTCGCTCCAGCTACCGCCGCCCAACGCCGTCGCCGTTCCTTCAATCGCGACAATCAGGGTTGGGGCCAGCAACGGGAAGGCCAGGACTGCGAAGAGCGTATTCTTGAAGCTGGCTTTGGCGATCACGGCAGCCAGGATCGTCGTCGCCGTCGCCAGGCATAGACTGCCGGCGGCCAGCAGGCTGACGAAGAGCGGAATATTCGCCACCTGTACACGCACGAACATCACAAACAGCAGGGTGGTTACTGTATCGAGAACGAGCAAAAGCGCCAGATTGAACCAGAATTTGCCTAGATAAACGGCCAGCGGTGGCGCTGCCAGTCGCAGCGAAGCCAATGTTCGAGTTTCTTCCTCGTGAACAAAACTCCGTGAGAGGCCATTCAGCGCGGCAAACAACAGGGCGATCCAGAGCAGCACGGCCTGAATGCGTAACGAGTCGGCATCGCGCCGCAAGCCGAAAAAGCCAATCCCCAGGCTCACTGCCACAACCGCGCCGGCGGCAAAGAGAATCAGTGCGTTGATCGCATAGCGGGTACGCAGTTCGCTGCGTACATCCTTGATCAGAACGGCTTGCATCGCCGTCATAATCTGGCGGAAGGGCGTTCGTATACCTGCGAATTTTGCCGTGGAAATTTCGTGATCCATATCATACGCCGCCCAGCGTCAGCACATAATCGGCAAACCGCAACTCGCGTGCGTCGTTTGTTGCAATTACTGTGATGCCGCGCTGGCGCTGCGTCTGCACAACCCGTTCAACCAGTTCCACCCCACGCTCGTCAAACGTTACCGTCGGCTCATCAAGCAAGAGCACCGGCGGTTTGTGCATCAATGCATAAGCATAGCGCATACGGTGGGTCATACCCGACGAATACGACGCAACCCAGTCGTCGCCGCGACCGCCAAGGCCAACATAGGCCAGCAATTCGTCGATCTGTTCATTATGCAACGCCAACCCGCGCACCGCAGCAAAGAAACGCAGATTCTCGCTGCCGGTTAACTCTCGGTAGAGCGCCAGATCCGGCGCGACCCAGCCGATCAGGCTGCCGGCATCGCGGGGATCGTATCGCGCATCGTTCCAGTCGTAGAAGACATTCCCACGGGTTGGGGCTTGCAGACCGCAGAGCAGACGGAGAAAGGTGCTCTTTCCGCTGCCGTTGGCGCCAGCGACGACAAGCGTTTCGCCTTGGCGCAAGCTCAAGGTAATGCCATAAAACACAACTCGCGCGCCATAGCCGGCGGCGACATCTTGCAATTCGAGTCGTATCGATGTCACGCAGCGCTCCGACATACTCGCCGACGCCGAATCGTTCGGATTACGGCATCAAACGGCTGTCCGTCATTCCAGTATCATCATCGTAGAAAAGATGAGGCCCCAAGTATACTCGGAGCAAGGCAGGTTTTCAAGCCAGGGAAGAAATCTGAAGGCAAAAACAACCGATCGACACTACCAAACAATATTGGAGACACCGCATGCGGTCATTCTGAGCGCAGCGAAGAATCTCGGATTCCCAGGCCATCGAGACCCTTCCCCTTCGCTTCGCTCAGTGTCAGGGTGACATGCAGC
>JANQID010000037.1 GCA_028282325.1 Chloroflexaceae bacterium
CTTTCAGCCTCCCACACCAGCGCCGTCCTATCCTCCGACGCCGTCACGATGCGCGTCCCGTCCGGACTGTATGCGGCGCTATAGACATACCCGCTGTGACCATCGAGGGTCGTCACTCGTTCCCCGCTTTCAGCCTCCCACACCAGCGCCGTCCCATCCTCCGACGCCGTCACGATGCGCGTCCCGTCCGGACTGTATGCTGCGCTATAGACAGCCCCGCTGTGGCCGGCCAGCGTCGTCACTCGTTCCCCGCTTTCAGCCTCCCACACCAGCGCCGCATCCCCAGACGCCGTCACGATGTGTGCCCCGTCCGGACTGTACGCTGCGCTCAAGACCCATCCGCTGTCACCATCGAGGGTCGTCACCCGTTCCCCGCTTTCAGCCGCCCACACCAGCGCCGTCCCATCCTCCGACGCCGTCACGATGCGCGTCCCGTCCGGACTGTACGCTGCGCTCAAGACAGCCCCGCTGTCACCATCGAGGGTCGTCAGGCACGCCCCGCTTTCAGCGTCCCACACCAGCGCCGTCCCATCCTCCGACGCCGTCACGATGCGCGTCCCGTCCGGACTGTACGCTGCGCTCAAGACCAATCCGCTGTGGCGGCCGCCCAGGAAGCGAACCGCCGGCACCTGGCGGTCAAGAGCTGCCCGCAGGCTCGCGCGACTGACCGGGTTTCGGTCGCGCAGAAAGCCTTCATAGCCCAGCAGCAGGGCCAGATTCGGGTCGACCTCAACCTGGCTTTGCGCCGCAAATGCCAGCCGCTGGGCATCAATCTCCCGTCGTTGTTGCTCGGTCTCGGCCTGAGCGGTCTCGGCCAGCGCCTGGGCGGCGACGGCGGTAGCGGCACTGTCCTCCGCCGCCGCGCGATTCGCCTCGGCCTGGAAGAAGCCGGCCAGCGCCACCACCGCAGCGATGGTGGCGACAACAGCGGCGACGCTGGCGCCAATACTCAGCACGCGCAGGCGCCGGGACGTGCGCCGTTCACGCTCCAGCTCGGCCTGCTCGGCCGCCCGGCTCGCGGCGACGAAGGCCTGCTCCAGCTCGCTCAGGTCGGTGTACTCGGCGGCCTCGGCCAGCACCGCCCCGCGCAGCAACGCCCCCTCGGCGCGATCGAGGCGCTGCCACTCCTCGGCGGCGGCGGTCAACCGCTGGCGCCGCCGCAGGCTCAGCCGCTCGTCCTCCAGCCACTCGACCAGGGTCGGCCAGTTGCGCACCAGCGCCTCGTGGGCCACCTCGACCTGGGCGTCGCCGGCCTGCTCGCCGGGGCTCGCGCGCACCAGTCGCGCCGCGACCAGCTTCGCCAGCACCCGCGCCACCCGTCCGGGGTCTTCGCCGCCGCGGTCAAGGTCGCTGCGGCGGATGCGGTTGCTGGTGACCTCCAGCCCGGCGCCGGGGCGCACCATGCGCAGCAGGATGCGCCGGGCCGTAATCTGCTCTTCGGGGAGCAGCCCGTCGTAAATCTCGTCGGCGCGGCGGGCCAGGGCCAGCCGCCCGCCGCCGACGCGGCGATAGGCCGCCAGCGTCACCCGGTTGCGCTCGCGCTCTTCCCACAGTCGCAGCAGGGTGAATTGCAGCAGCGGCAGTGCCGCCGGCTCGCCGAGAATATCTTGCAGCAGCGCATCGACCAACCCGCTCTCGAACTTGAGCCCGACCTGCTCGGCCGGGCGTTCGATCGCCTCGCGCAGCTCGCCCGCGCTCAAGGGCGGCAGTACCAGCTTGCCGGCCTCGAACAGCGGCAACAGCGCCTCGGCCCGGGCCACGAATGGCTCGAAGTCGCTGCGCATCGTCACCACCACCCGGTGCGGGATGGCCGGGTCGGTCGCCAGCGCGACCAGCCGGTCGAGGAAGTTCTCCCGCTGCGTCGCGTCGGTGCAGAGGGTGAAGGTCTCCTCGAACTGGTCGATCAACAGCAGCAACGGCGTCGCCGGATCAGACGCCGGAGCGGCGTCCAGCGCGCGCTGCATCGCCGTCATCGGCGTCGAGCCGGGCACGAAGGCGACGACCTCCCAGTCCTCCGCGCCGGGAATGGCGCCCTTGCGCAGGGCGGGGACGAGCCCGGCCCGCGCCAGCGAGGACTTGCCGCTGCCCGAGGGGCCGACGATCGCCAGCAGCCGGTGTGTTTGTAGGCGCTCGACCAGCTCGGTGACAACCCGCCGCCGCCCGAAGAAGAGCCCGGCGTTCGCTTCGCCAAAGGCGTCGAGGCCCAGGTAGGGGCAGTCCGCATCGGGCAACTCCGGCGCCCGCGACGGGTCGAAGTCGGCCAGCGCCACGCTGTCCGCCGGCGCGTCGGCGCGGTAGAGCGTCGCGCTCCAGTAGTCGAGCAATCCCTGCGCCGTCCAGCGCTCGTCTTCCTCGAAGAAGATCGCGCCGCTGGCCTGCCCGCGCGCCAGGAAAGCATCGACCGCCGCGATCAAGCCAGGCGTTTCGCCTTCGGCGCGGTGGCGTTTGAGCAGCGCTGCGTGGGCGGTGCGCAACGCGGCCAGCGAGACGAAGGGTTCGGCGACGGACGGAGGGTTGTTCATGCCAGCATCCTCTCAAGCTCATTCAACGGGTCACGCAACTCGCGCAACTGGCCACATAGCCGCTTCAGCTCGCCATCGACCTGGAAGAAGCGTTCGACTATCATCCTATTGCAGCGCTGAAAGACGGCGACCAGACGTTGCGCCGAGGTTCCGGCGAGCGCCCCGTCGAGCTGGGTCAACTGTTCGCGCAACGTGTGCGCCCAGGCGGCATCGGCATCCACCAGCGGCGTCAGGCTCGCGCGCAGGTCGGGCCACGAAAACACCAGTTCGTCGGCGTCGTGACACAGGCTCGCGGCGATCCGGCGTAATTCGCGATCGATCGCCTGCCAGGCGTCGTGCTCGCCGATCAGCGCATTCAACCGAGCGTCCAGATCCGCCAGCGCGGCGACGCCGGTCTCGAAACGGGCCAGCCGGGTCTGGTCAAGCGTCACGCCGGACAACTGCGTCCGCAGTTCCCCCAGTGCCGCGACCAGCGCATTCAGGCGCAGCGTGCTCGCGCGGGTGATCAGGTTGGCGTTGATATATGAGGGCTGCACCGCGAGCACGCTGTTGATCGCCCAGAGCGCCTGCTTCAACGCCTTTTCTGCGTGTTCGGCGAAAGCCTGCTCCAGGTATGCGTAGGCTTGATCGAGCCGGTCGAGCCAGCCACCGTCGCCGAGCGGTTCGGGCGTCCGCGCGAACGCGGCCCGGATCTCGTCCGTGTGCGTGCGCAGGGTCAGGCCGTAGTCGCGCATATTTTCGATCGCCAGGTCGTCGTCGGGAAAGCCGCGCGCCTCACGGGTGAGCGGGATGTAGCATTGGAACTGCAAGGCGTGCAGCAGGTCGTGCAACTCCTTGAGCGCGATCAGGTCGCCGACCTGGGCCCGTGACTCGATGAAGCGGGTGCGGAAGACGGCCACGGTCGTGCGCACATCCGGGACGTGCAGCAATTCCAGCAGCGCGTCGAGCCCCGCGGCCACCTGCGGCGCCAGGTCGTTCGCCGCGCCGACCACCCGTTCCTGGACCCAGAGCCGGCCGTCGCGCACGCGCATGTAGAGCGCCGGCATCCACCAGCTCATACCGGGCGGTAGGTCGGCGCGCGCCAGGGCCAGCGCGCGGTCGATCCGGCCATCGTTGCGCAGCAACTCGAACATCCGCGGCATCAAGCGCTCGATCAGCGCCAGCGGGGCCAGGCCCTGCATTCCGATCACCGCGCCCACCCCGGCACGGGCCAGTTGCGGGCCGAGCGCCGCAAGCACCGGGCCGGCATCGTCGCGCCCGGCGCTTTGGCAGACCGCCAGCACGATCAGGCGCGGCCTGCGTTCGGGCGGCAGGTCGGCGATGCGCTGCACAAGCGTCTCGCCGCTCACCCGGTCGGTTCCGCCGTCCTCACGTTCGAGCCAGAGGTAGGATCGACCTTCACCTTCCACCAACATCCCGTGGCAAACCAGGTAGAGCAAGGCGTGGCCTGCGCACAGCTCATCGAGGATTTGCACCAGCGTGGGCCGCGGGCGCTGCTCGACGCGCGCCAGTACGGTCGTCGGCGTTTCGCCCAGCGCCCGGCAGGTGCGCTCCACCTCCCCGGCGGCATCGATTGGGGCCAGGTTGTGTTCCTCCAGGTCGGTCGGATTGGCCACAACCGCCAGCGCGCGCATACTCGCCAGACTGGGCGCCTTCAACGTCCCCAGGTCTTCGGTGTCGAGATAGCGCGAGAAGAGCAGTCGCTCGCTCTGGCAGAGAAAGCTGCCGGTGCGGGGATTCTGGAGCAACTCCCAGCGCAGGGCGTGGAGCGCCTCGGCGCCGGGGGCGATCCGCAAGCGCAGGCGCAGCGGCGCATTGGCGCCCTGGATGTAGCCATGCGCCGTCGCCCAGGCTTCGCGCATCTCCGGCGCGGCAAAGAGTTGCCCGGTAAGCGCGCGCCCGTAGCCCTCGGCATCGGCCTGGAGCGCCAGCAGCCGCCGCTGATCGAGGTATAGCGGCACGCCGCTGGCTGGCATAGTCTCGGCAGCGTTGTCCGGCGATCGCAGCCGTACATCGACGCTCAATCGCCCCTCGGCGGGCGCATACAGGCTGATTTCAAGCTCGACGTACTCCATAGATCCAATGCTCGCAAAGACAACGGTCTGACAGCGTTGTAGGACAAACCAACCGATGCGGCGCAGGCATCAGGGGATGCTCTGTGGGCATTATAGGAGATCCCTACACATAAATGCAAGCATTCGGCGGATTGGATTCGGGGTATGGGCAAGGTCAGGGGGGCGGGCGGTGGCTTCCTCCTTTTGCCTATGACAGAAACCATATGATCCCGCAAGTATCTACCAAACGAATTTGGATCTACCGCAAGCGGTCATTCTGAGCGCAGCGAAGTATCCCGGCTGTCGGAGACGCCGAGACCCTTCGCTCCGCTCAGGGTGACATGCGGCCTGTTCATTATCGTTTGGTATCGTCGCCAGAGCAACCTTGAGGAGCGGAAGAGCATCCTGAGGAGTCAGCCAGACCTGGCCAAGGTCAATGCCGAAGTAGTGATGTATCAGCTTATCACGCATACCGGCGATGGCCGATCAAGGGATGTAAGGCGCTTGCTGGCGGGTTTCCGGCACAAGTTGCTCAACCGCCTCGCCAATAATCATCAACTGGCGGATCACTCCATCTTGTAACAGGGTCTCACAGTAGAAGACCGCTTCATCCACATTGGTAAGGTAGCGCTCAATAGTGACAACCGCATCCAGAATATGGCGCAAGTAGATCGTATCAGACCGCTTCATACAGTACTCGCAGGTCGTTCAGGATGTTCGTCCGCAGGTAGGGGTTAAGGGAGGCTTCCGTGAGCAGATCGACTGACCGACCTAGCGCTGCTTCAAGCTCTTGCTCTAGGGCGATAGCAACCAGCAGGCTGGTTGGCGCAGCGAAACGCACCAGCAAATCAACATCGCTCTGGGCGTCGGCGCTGCCGCGAGCCTGCGAGCCAAAAAGCCCAACCATTGCCACACCGTGGCGGCGGCAGATCTCAACAATGCACTGGGTGTCGAGCGTTACGTCAGTTGGAGCGATGCTCTCTTTCATTCTTTTGCCTGTGAATGCTTGTGGAAATTCTACATCCGCTCTGCCGCACGCTGAGATGCAATGTAGGTGTTGATATCATCGGCGCTCTCGTCCTCGGGCCAAAAATCGGCGGCAAGATCATCAAGATTGGTCATCGGGGCGGTATGGCGGATGGCTAGTGGAGCGGAGGGAGTAGGCATCGAATGACCAACCTGATCGTGGAGCAGCCCAGCCACGCCCTTGATGATCTCAAGCTGCTCGTCCGGCGTGAGGCGGCGGATTTGTTCAAGCAGGGTATGGACTGTAGTGGTCATAGGGGGCATTCCTTTGGATCAGTGATTATCAAGCATATCGACCAGGTACTCAGCATACGGGGGTGGCGCACTCATACCATCACCACATCCTGCTCCACCCGCTCGCGGATCGCTGGCTTCAAAGCACGCTCCATCACTAGATCAACCCGCACGCCGAGGAGATCGCTCAGGTACTGCTCAAGCTCAATATATTTGAAGAGGCCAGGAGTGGTACGAAACGTCACCAGCAGATCCAGATCGCTCCCACTGCGCTGCTCGTTGCGGGCATATGAGCCAAAGACGGATAGACGCTCGACAGCATACTGCTCACGTAGCTTCGGCAGTTCGGCCTGCAAGCGTGCGATGAGTGCTTCCAGGAGTGGCACAGATTCGGTGGTTGATGAATTACTCATAGATATGCTTTACGGCACCCGCCGCAACTCAGCCATCTGGTCAAAATGATGATCAAACGCAAACTACTCCTTACGCACCGCCCGCCCATCGGGGCCACGCTCGTAACGCGCCGGGGCGATTTCCCAGGCGTGCAGCCCTTTCGCCTGCGCTCCGCTGGCTTCGGCTGCCAGGTACAGGTCGGGGTCGGCACTGACCGGAATGTCGTCGATCAGCGGAACCGTACTGGCGTAGGCGCCCAGCAACTCAAGCACCGGGTCGTGCTGCGCTGCCAGATCCAACAGATCATGCAGAACGGTACCAGACGCCTGAGCTTCAGAGTAGGGCGGTGTGTTAGGGAGCGCATTGCCCGCCAGCTCAGCCAGTGCCTGGATCAGCTCTAGTTGCTTGCGTGGGGTCAGTTTACGCGCCTGTTCGAGAATATGGGCTACATCAGATGTCATTGTCAAATTCCTTTTTGCTTATGAATACGCATTCTACATCCTCAATCCTGGGGCGGCCACCAACCAGCACTGGTCCACAGCCGCCGGGCAATCACAATCTCCGGGTTGTTCATCTGGAGCGCTACAACTGTGGCCCGACCAGTGGGCGTTTGACCCTGGATGTGGGTGCTGTCCTCACTCCAGGCGAAATGTTCATCCCAGCGCTGGATACGCGGATTGAAGAGCGTCACCAGTTCGCCTGTTTGCGGGTCAATTGCCTGGATCTGCTTTCCCTTGAACTCGTTACAACGGTTACAGGCCAGCCACAGGTTTGTCTCAGTTGTCGATCCACCTGTGGCTTCAGGAATGATGTGATCAATCGTCATGGGCATGCCCATAACTTCCTCGCTCCGCAAACAGTAGCCACAGCGGTGACGAGCTTGTTCAGCAACCCGCTTTCTGAGCGCTGCGGGGATATGCGTTTTGGATCGCGTCATTGCTTATCAATCGTCAACTGGCGCAACTCGGCCAAGGTCGGGATGCGCTGGCCGCGAAAGCGTAGCAGCACTGCGGCGCGGGCCTTGCGTAGCATCACCCGGTCGGCGCTAGCTTGGAGGAGCGTCAACTGTTCACGTTCGGTCTCACTGAGCGTTCCGGCCTGGTTACGCCGCAGCAAATCATTGAGGTCGCGCTGCTTCTCGGCTGGCACCATTTCCAGAAGTACCTGCTGGAGTCCGGTGTTATCCATTTCTTCCAGGTCAACCAGCGCCGCGATCAGGTGTTCAGGCAGGCCATCAAGTGAGGGGAGTGATGTCTGGAGCGCAGTGAGCAAAACGGCCTCAACCGGCTGATCGGTCGCCTGGGCCATACGTTGGATCGGCTCGAACAGGCGATCTGGCAGGGTCAGGGTGATGGTTTGAGACATGGCAATATCCTTAATGACAGTCTCGCGGGCAATTCCGTTGATTGTCTATCCTGTTTCAATTATACCGCCGAAATTCAACCGGCGCACATGGCGGCCTGACATCGATGCTAGCGCATCCACCGACTATTCGACGACCTCAGCCGGAGGTTGAGGGCTACAGCGACAGGGGAAATCTATGCAAACAACAGCTCGTCTTACAACGCTTGTTTCACTAGTATTGATCGTCATTGTGACGCTCGCGACGCTGCCGGCGGCGGCGCGGGAAAACCCGCCCGGCCCGCTGCATCCCAAATCCGCCGCCGGTCTGATGCCGCCGGCCTATGGTCTCGATCCGGACGCGCCCGCACCGGCGGCGGCGCCCGCGATCGCGTTCCTCAACACGCCGATCAATACGACGATCGGCAGTTGGCCGCAAGTCCTGGCGACAGGCGACTTCGATGCAAACGGGCGCGCCGAGGCGGCGGTTGCAACGGCGGAATACTTCGACCCTGAGCACGACGACTCGCTGCACCTGCTCGGCTGGAACGGCGGCGCGTTCGCCGGTTTGCAGCAGGCGGCGGCGGGATCCGCGCCCGAAGCTGCCGTTGCCGCCGACCTGGACCGCGACGGCGCCGCCGACATCGCGCTGGCGCTGGCCGGCGTAGACGCCCTGGCAGTGTATACGCAGACCACGACCAAACAGCCGTTGAGCGGCCCCGAACTGCTGCCGCTCGCCGGCGCGCCCGACGCCCTGGCAAGCGGCGACTTCGACGGCGATCTCTATGCCGACGTGGCCGCCGTCGCGCCGCTCTCGGATACGATCACGATCTACGCGAGCAGCGCCGACGAGCTGCTGTCGGAAGCCGGAACGCTGGCCTTCCCCACCGACGGCTACAGCGCCCTCGCGGCGGGCGACCTCAACCACGACGGTCAGGATGACCTCGTCGCGTTGCGCGGGTCGGGCTATGCGAGCGACTCGGCGGTGGTGTTCTTGCAAGACCAGGGCACGTTCCCGATCAGCTACACGCTCTCGCCCCAGACCGGCGGCTATTTGCCGCACAGCCTGGCCGTGGGCGACGTCACCGGCGACGGTCTGGATGACCTAGTAGTGACGGCGGGTGGCAATACGCCCAAAGCCTACCTGAACGTCTTCGTGCAAGGTATGATCGATCCGCCCGACGTGCCGGCGACCTTCGGCCTGGCGACCACGCCGGTCGTCTATCCGGCCTACCACCTGCCCGGCGCGGTTGAGATCGCCGACCTCAACCACGACGGGCGCGAGGATGTCGTGCTGCTCAACGACTCCTGGCGCGCGCTCAGCGTGCATATCCAGAATGCCGACGGGACGCTCGACGCCCACGCCGTGGCCGAGGTTCCCTACGCCAGCCGCTTCCGCCCCGACGCGCTGGCGCTGGCCGACTTCAACGGCGACGGAGGCCTTGACGCCGCGCTGGTCGAGCGCACGCCCGGCCTGAGCGTGTTGCTCAACACAATCGCCGCCCCGACCGCCGCCATTGTCGCCCCGGCCCACGGCGATACGATCTTTGCCGGAACCCGAACGATCAGCGGCACGGCGACCGCCGACGCCGTCCGGGTGGAAGTGCGCGTCAAAGGGTTTAGCAACTGGCAGCCGGCGACCTTGAACGCCGGAGTGTGGCAGGCTGACATTGCGCTGCCGTCACACTCGCGCGACTGGTGGATCGAAGCGCGCGCGATCGCTGCCGCCGAACACGTGCAATCGCCGCCGGCGCGCCACCGTGTGCGCGTCAGCGGGCGCGTCACCGACGGCCTGGTTGTGCTGTACGACTTCGAAGAGGACGACGGCGAGACCGTCCACGACGTGTCGGGCGTCGGCGAACCGCTTGACCTCGCCATCGACAATCCGGCGGCGACGACCTGGAACGCCGGCGGACTGGTCGTTGACGCGCCGACGATCATCGCCTCGCCGGCAGCGGCGACGAAGGTGATCGACGCGCTGACAGAATCAAACGAGCTGACCGTCGAGGCCTGGGTCGCCCCGGCCAACGCCGTCCAGGATGGCCCGGCGCGCATTGTGTCTCTCTCCCGCTCGTCGCATCGGCACAACTTCTCGCTCGGCCAGGGGTTGTGGGGAACGCATCCATCAACGCTCTACAGCGTACGCCTCGCTACGACCGAGGGCCCGAACAGCGGATCATCGCCGATGACCACGCCGGAAGGCGTGCTGAGCACCGATCTGACCCACGTCATGTTGACGCGCGACACGGAAGGCACGACGCGAATATACGTCGACGGCGTCGAGCAGAGCAACGCCCTGTTCGCGGGCGACTTCTCCAACTGGAATGCGAGCTATCGGCTGGCGCTGGCGAACGACGTTGACGTTGCACGCCCGTGGCTTGGCGCGTACCACCTGACGGCGATTTACGACCGCGCGCTCAGCGCCGACGAGGTCAACCAGAACTTCGCCGCCGGTCCGTATACCAACGGCGCGCCGCCAGCCAACGCAGCGGATGCGGCGCCATCCGTGGATGGGTTGACGATCAACAACCGGGCCGCCGTCACAGCAACGCGCGATGTAAGCCTGACGGTCGACGCTTCAGGCAACGACATTCGATCCGTCCTCTTTATGGAGTATGCCTATGACCAGGCGAACAACCGCTGGCAGTTGGTTCAGCGTTCCGACTGGCTAGCCTACGGCGCCAGCCCCGCGACCTACGCCTGGCAACTCCGGTCGCTGCCGGGAGTTGTGTATATGCAGGCATGGGCGGTCAATGCCGCGGGCATGGTTTCACACTTCCCATATCAGTCCTTCATCAATTATGTTCCCGCAAGCGATATGCTGGCCCAGGGCGACGCACGCGTATATCGTTACACCCTCGACGCTGGTGCGAGCCTGACGGCGCGGCTTACATCGTTGAGCGGCGACGCCGACCTCTACGTGTGGGCGCCGGAGGAAGAGGCGGCCCAACCGCGGGTAAGCGATCGGCGCAGCGGCGTTGACGAAGTGAGCCTGATCGCGCCGATCGGCGGCGTGTACCAGGTCGAGGTGTATGGTTACACGACAGCGACCTACACCCTGACCGTCACGCAAGACCCCGCCTTGAACGCTCGCGGGCTGACGCAAGCCGCCGTCGTGGCCGGGGACAAGCCGCTGCGTGATCAACCGCTCATCAGCCTGGAGGATGCGCCGACGTTTGCGCAACCGAACGCGCAACGCCGGATGTATCTGCCGCTCGTCATACGCTGAGACTGCGGCGTCGGAAGCAAAGACCTGACAGGTTTCGGGGCCTGTCAGGTCTTTGTGTGTGTCCTGGATTATTCCTGGTCGTCACAGCTCACCCCGGCGCTGGGCGATCAGAATGTCGCTCACGGTCATTCCAGCAATTGTCGGAGGAGGCTGGCGATCCGCAGGTGAGGTCTTATCAGCTGCGCTGCTACGCGAAAGGTGTGCGACTCGGCCCGTGCGAAGCAATGCCTGTGCGACCTGAGCGGCAATCTGTGGGTCGCCCCGCTGCCGGCGTAGCTATGCTAGCCCGATATACAGCGCCTCGCGCAGGTCATCCTGGTTAATGTCTCTGATCCAGTCAGAGGGAATAGTCATTGTGACAACGGTTGTCGTGACATTCATTACATTACCTCATATGTTCATTTATCCGCTCTTCTCTTCAATTCTGGGGCAGCCACCGGCGTCAATTGGCGCAGCTCGGCCAAGGTCGGGATGCGCTGGCCGCGAAAGCGCAGCAGCACCACAACGACAGTATCAGGTCGTAAGTTTACCCGCCCGGCATGCACCGCGGCGCAGGCCTCCGGTCAACATGATGAGCAAACGCAAACCTATACTTGCGAACCGCAGCATAGGCGAATACGGCAAAGACCGCCTCGCGGGCAATTCCGTTGATTGTCTATCCTGTTTCAATTATACCGCCGAAATTCAACCGGCGCACATGGCGGCCTGATATCGATGATACAGTAATGGGCAGCCGCATAATGGCGCGCCAACCACACCCGATGGCCCTTCGTGCTATACTACGCCCCAACGCCGTCGCATCCCGCGTGGATGCTATCATACGGCACATGGTTGCTCGTAGAGGCGAACACTATTTCGCCCGTACTTCTGTGACAAGGACCTTGCGATGAACGCCGCCGCCCAATCCAACCACGGGTTTCGCCTGCCGCTGATCGACCTGTCCAACAACCTGACCCGCCGTCACTTGCTCCGCCGGGGCGTGGCGTCGCAAAACTACCGCCTGAACGCGATGCCGATCCACCTGTACCGCTGCCCCAACCAGGCCGCACCGGGCCAGGCCCGACCGGTGTTGCTCGTGCATGGCATCGCCGACAGCGCGCTCACCTGGGCGGCGGTATTGCCCGAACTCGCCGACATCGGCCCGGTCTATGCCGTCGATCTGCCCGGATTCGGGCTCAGCGGCGCTCCCGCCGGACGCTGCTCCGCCAGCTTCGCCGAAATGGTCGAACTGCTGCGCACCCTGATCACCGACGTGATCGGACGCCCGGCGCTGGTGGTCGGCAATTCGCTCGGCGGCTGGATGGCGACGCGGCTGGCGCTCGACGCGCCCCGGAACGTCGCCGGGGTGATTATGATCGATCCAGGCGGGGCGCTGCTCGACGGTGCTCCATCGTGGCAAGATTTTGTCGAGTTGGCCAGGGTGAAAAACCTGCACTCGGTGCGCCGGATCTACCGCCGAATGTTCGGGCAAAGCCTCTTCTTCAAACTACTCTATCTCGACCAGAAAGGGTTTCAGGCGCTCTGGCTGCGCAAACCGGTACAACAGTTTATCGACGATGCAACGGAGGAGATATTTCTGCGGAGCGAGGATCTGCGGCGTATCAAGACGCCGGTCGGGCTCATCTGGGGATTGGAAGATGCCTTCCTGCCGGAAGGGTCGTTCGAGTTCTTCCGAGACAATCTACACGCTATGGAAACGTTATTTTTGAAGGGGTGCGGACACCTGCCTCAGCGCGAGCGACCGCGCGAAGTTATTACCTTCATCCACGCCTTTGCTGCGAAGCTGGCGTCGATGAACTAACTGAACGACCGTCGCCGAGGCCGGACAGCACTCCGAACCAGCCCCTCATCGGCGAGCCAACCAGCAAACACCGTCACCACGTCTAAATCCCAGGCGCTACCGGCGCCCTCCCAGAGACGTTCAAGCGCTGCCTGATAGCTCAGAATCTTGTTATAGGGTCGCTGCGTGGTCATCGCGTCGAAGGCATCCACGACGGCGACGATCCGCGCGCCCAGCGGAATATCATGCCCAGCCAGACCATCGGGATAGCCCCCTCCGTCCCAGCGCTCGTGGTGATGGCGCACAATCGGCCCCACCCGCGCGGCCATACGCAACGGCGCGACGATCCGCTCGCCGATGAGCGTATGTTGCTGCATCACATACTGCTCCTCGATGGTCAATCGGCCGGGCTTGCGAATAATCGTCTCGTCGATCCCGACCTTGCCGACATCGTGCAACAGCGCCCCGTACCGCAACGCCGTAAGCGCGATGTTGCTCAGGTTGAGCCGCGCGCCGATCGCGCTGGCGTAGGTTGCGAGGCGTTGCAGATGCCCTTCGGTGTACTCATCCTTCGCTTCCACCATACGGGCCAGCGCGAAAATCACACTCTCTGCCGGCTCAAGCGAGTCGTTTAATCGTTTCGCCCGCAGCAATGATTGAATGCGCAGGTTCAACTCCTCCGCATCCACGGGTTTTTGCAAATACCCTTCCGCTCCGGCTTGAATGCTCTTCAACTGTGCGCTACGGTCGGCGAAGGCGGTAATGATGATCACCGGGATCAACCGGGTCAGCTCATTCCGCTTGAGTTCAGCGCAGATAGTGAAGCCATCCACATCGGGTAGATTCACGTCGAGCAAAATGAGATCGGGCGAATTCTGCGCGACTAATCGCAGAGCGCTGCGACCATCAAAGGCAGTGCAGCTACCACAACCGCATTCCTCGATCAACGCCGCCAAGGACTCGGCTACATCTTTGTTATCTTCGACGATCAGAATAGTGTCAGGCTTGGAAAGCGATGGTTCAGGCTGATATTCGTATTGCATATTATCAACCAAACGACTCTCTGGCGCAAACCACATCATTGAATCCCCATTAACTTCATCTGGAGTCTTCATAGAACGCCCCAACCTTAAACGCAAGATACCGCAGGAGAGGAGAGCCGGGAGAAAAGAGCGGTTAGCCATTGCACACACGAACGCACATTAAGAATACAGTATGCCAATGAACGTTTAATGAACACTGCCGCCTACAAACGTAACGCAATCACCAAGGCCTATATCACCGATTGCGCGAACGATCCGCATCTGCTGGCGCCTGCCGCCGGATGCCACGCCGTGCTACTATAAGCCGAAATAGCGCGGGGCGCAAGTGACGCATCGTCATTTCGCCATCCTGTCGCGCGTCGGCGTCGCACCCGTAACGTTCGTACACATAGTCCCGCCCAATGCGTTCAATCAACGCCCGCTCGGCGGGCAGCGCCCGCGCCAGTCCGGCGCTATACTCGTACGGCGTGGCGTTTGGCGGCGGCCCTGCACCCGCCAATCTCGCCAGCATGCCCATTTCAGCGTAGGCGCGCGCCGCCGGGCTGAGTCCTGCGATTTCCCGCCGCCAGAAAAGCCAGACGCCCAGACCGACCACGACGATCCCGCCGGTTATTATGCCAATGATCACAACCAGCCGCCAGCGCTGATCGGCGGATTGCGGTTCGGGAATAACGACGCCTGCACCAGACGCCGGATCGATCTCCAGGCCTTCGTCAAGTTCTTCGGGAGGGATCGGCTCATCAACCTGATCCGGCGCGATCTGATCGCGTTCGGCGGCGGCGGCACCGTCCGGCGGAGCATCCGGGCGCTGCGGGAGCGCCGTATAGCCCGCTGCCGTCGGTTCAAAGCGCTCCCAGCCGAAGCCGGGGAAATAGACCTCCGGCCAGCTATGGGCCAGATTCTCGCGTACCACAAACGCCCCGCTCTCCGGGTCGCGCAGACCGCCGGCGTAGCCCTGCACCCAGCGCGCCGGCACATCCAGCGAACGCAGCATCACGACCATCGCCGAGGCGTAGTAGTCGCAATAGCCTTCCTGGATGTCGAAGAGAAAATAATCCACTGGATCGACGCCCGGCGGTGGCGCGTTGATCCGCTCGTTGTAGGGCAGTGTGCGCAAAAAATCCTGAATCGCTATCGCCTTGTCGTAGGGCGTCGCGGCATTCGCCTGGGTCGCGATCTCCTGCGCCAGCGCCAGGGTGCGCGGCGTTACCGTAGCAGGAAGATCGAGGTAGCGCGCCCGAACCCAGTCGGGGTAATCGACGCCGGACTGGCGCAGACTTTGCACATCGGCCCGCGCCACCAACGCAGTAACAGTGTAGATCTGTTCCTCACGCAACGAGATTTGCGATACGATGGCCGCGGTATCATCAAAATTGGGCACGGTCTGGCCCTGCGGATCGACGGCATAGCTGTGCTCAACCAGCGTCGGCAAACTGACGCGCAACGCCTGACCGCCCGCCGTGATGAAGTCATCCTTACGATCCTGGGCCAGGTGCACCGTCTGGGTCAACACCTGGCGCGCACGCGTCACCGATTGTGGCATCACCCCGCCGGGAGCGATAGCCGTGCGCGCCTCCTCCGGCGTGCTGACGCCCAACGCGAATCGGGCTTGCTCGCCGGTCGTGTTGACCCAGCCGTCGCCGGTGTATTTGTCGAACGCCACCGCGCGCCAGTACTCAAACGCCTCGGCGGTGACGTACATCACCACCTCGTTGCCGAGAACCCGCCCCCCGCCCAGCGTTACCCCCCGCAACGCGAAGCTGTTTCCTCCGGCTCCCGGCTGGGCGTTGATCGTGCTGAAGGCGTCTTCCCAGCGCTCACGCGCCAGCTTGAACGGCTGGCTCATCGCATCCCAGGTACGCACCGCGCGGGCATAGGTGATTTCGCCGGGCAACATGCTCGTCGCCAGAATGACCAGCCCGCAAAGCAACATCGCCGACCAGATCAACCTGAGCGCCATAAAGTCGGGATATTCTACCTGAGCCGCGTTCCAGCGCTCCTGGTGTATGGCCGCATTTTGATAGACCAGCAACAGCAGCGCGACGAACAGGAAGATGAAAAAGAGGGAGGTCGGCTTGGGGAGGGTGTAGGTGTAATTGACCAGAATGACGACAGCGTTGATCAGCATCGCCCGCCAGAGCCAACCGCGCCGGAAGACCATCCAGGCCGTGGCATAGCCTAAAGCCCAACTCAGCAACGCCAGCGCGCCGACAAACAGAACCAGATCCTCGCCCCGACCATTGTTGGCCAGCACGCGCGCCCAGACAATGCCCCGAATGATCAACTCGACGAAATGATCGCGCCAGGTCAGCAGCCGTTCGTCGGTCAGCGGGCCGATTATGCGCACGACCCAGACCAGCGCCAACACAGCGCTGAGTATATGCGCCAGCCAGGAGGGTAACCAGCGCAGCCGGGCGAACCCGACGCCCATAACGACCGCCAGCAGCGCCACCGGAACGATGCGGTCGGCATCGCTGGCCCAATTGGCGTCGGCAATGCTGCGCACAACCGACCACACCATCGCCAGCGTCAGCAGCGCGCCGGGAGCAATATGAGCAAGTTCGGCCCATAACGATGGGCGTGGCGATGAGAACGTACGAATCATACGCATATCCTTACCTGGAGCAGGTTGGAAATCACGTCTCGCTGGGCGTTTAGCGGCAGCTACCAAACAATACTGGAGACACCGCATGCGGTCATTCTGAGCACAGCGAAGAATCTCGGATTCCCAGGCCATCGAGACCCTTCCCCTTCGCTTCGCTCAGGGTCAGGGTGACATGCAGCATACGCATCATCGTTTGGTA
>JANQID010000039.1 GCA_028282325.1 Chloroflexaceae bacterium
TACCAAACGATAATGAACAGGCCGCATGTCACCCTGACCCTGAGCGAAGCGAAGGGGAAGGGTCTCAGCGTCCCCGACAGCCGGGATTCTTCGCTGCGCTCAGAATGACCGTTTGCGGTAGATCCAAATTCGTTTGGTAGAGACATACGCACATTGCGGAGGAGTGGATGTACAGAAGGAGAAGATTTTTCAACGAACGATGGGAAATTCCAGCACAAAGCGTGCGCCATAGGGTTCGTTAGCGTCGACCCAGGCGCGCCCGCCGTGCGATTCCATAATCTCACGAACAATGGCCAGCCCTAGACCGGAGCCGCCGTCATCTTCGCCGATCCCCAGTTCTACGCCGCGCACGCCGCGCTCCCAGATTCGTTCACGCAGTTCAGGCGGCACACCGGGGCCGCTGTCTGCAACGACCAACCACACTGTTTCGCCGCTTGGTACGATATACGTTTCCACACTGCCGCCGGGCGGGGTAAAGCGCATTGCGTTGTCCAGCACATTAAGCAATGCCTGCTTCACCCGATCGCGATCACCAAGGATGACCGGCGCGAAATCGGCAGCGCGGCAGGTCAGGATGATGCCGGCGCGCCGGGCGCGACCATGCTGCAGAGCGCATAGTTGCTGCGCCAGTTGTCCGATGTCGATCCGGCGTCGCTCGACAAGCGCCAGCACGCCGGTCGCCGAGGCGTTGAGCAAGTCATTTACAAGGCGGCTCAAGCGGGCCGCCTCACCTTCAAGCGCCATCAATTTCGGCTGCTGATCAGGCGATGCCGTTTCGGCCAGATTTTCGAGCATCCCGCGGATTGCGGTCAGCGGCGTGCGCAGATCGTGCGACACACTGCGTAAGAAACGTGTGCGGGCTTGTTCCAACGATTTCATGCGCGTCACATCGCGAAGGGCCAGCACCGTAGACGGAGCGCCGGGCGCCGTCGCAGCCGCGCTTGCCGGGCTGATGGTAACAAGCAGTTGGCGTTCATCAACCTGTACCTCGAATTCACTCAGCTCGTATGCGGTGCGCGGAATATCCAACGCAGCAAGCCGTTGATCGAGCGTGGCGATTGATTCGGCGCCCAGCAAGGATATCGCTGCCGGGTTGGCAAAAATGATCGCCTGCGTGTCATCGAGCGCGATCACGCCTTCTGAAATTGTCGCGAGCACGGCATTCAGGCGGGCGCGTCCGCTATCGGCCTCGGTGATGCGCGCCTGCAATTGGCTTGCCATATGCTCCAGACTCTGGGTCAGCATCCCGATCTCATCGCCCGCGCGTCGAACTGAGCGCGACGCAACCGGTCTGGATGGCATCGGCGCGTCGGCGGCAATCTCTTCGGCGCGGCGGGTCAATCCAATGATCGGTCGTGCGATAGACCGCGCCGTGAGCAGGCTGATCAGCGCCATCGCCAGCGCCGCAATACCGCTGGCTTGTAGCGTCATCACCATCAATTCGTGTCGCAGTTTGTCTTCTGACATAGTGGAGTGCGACAGTTCGACAATGCCAATTGGCGCCGCGGCAACGGAAATCGGTCGCGCCGTATAACGTCGTGAGGCGACCTGCGACACCGGTAGCGGCAGCGGATCGGCGATCAGTTCGCGCACCGGACGGCTGGGGAATGGCCCCAGGCCGGCGCTATCGCTGAGCAACACGCCGTTGCTCGCAAAGATCCGCACGGTTGTCTCGGCGGGTAACACTTGATCAGCGGCAAGGTTTGGAGCAAGCGCCTGAAGTTCGGCTGAGGTGCGAACGAGGGCGGTTACGTAGCCAACATACACATCCGCCTGAGCCGCCAATTCACGTTCACGCTGTTGGGCGGTATAACGACCGGCCAGTAGCACAATACCACTGCCGAGCAGAAGCAATCCGCCTAGCGTGACCAACAAATAGGTGAGGGTCAGACGCGGTGTAAGCGACATAGACTCGATCGAGCGCAAGTGACGAAACGGCAAGACGACGTCGCAACCGTAGCTGCGTCATCGTCTCGCCGCCGGGACTACAGGGAAGACGCGTTTGCTCGCGCGTAACCGATACCGACTACGTACGATCTTCTAGCGAAGTATAAGGCACATTCAGCGCACCAACATACTCCGATTCAGGGCGGATCAAACGATTGTCACTGTACTGCTCGTAGACGTGAGCCGTCCAGCCGGAAACGCGGCTGATCGCGAAGATCGGCGTGAACATATCAATGGGAATACCCATAGAGTAGTACACCGATGCCGAGTAGAAGTCGACGTTAACCGGCAGGCTGCGCGTTTCCTGCATAATCTTGCGAATGCTTTCGCTGATGTCGTACCAGCGCGTTTTGCCCGTTGAGGTGGCCATCTCCTGCGAGAGCTTTTGCAGCCACATAGCGCGGGGGTCATCGGCTTTGTAGACGCGATGGCCAAAGCCCATAATCTTCTTCTTCGATGCAAGCGCCCCGCGCATATATTGCTCAACGCGATCGACATCGCCAACCTCTAACAGCATACGCATAACCTGTTCGTTGGCGCCGCCGTGTAGGGGGCCTTTTAGCGTGCCAATAGCCGACACGATAGAACTGTGCAAATTCGAGAGCGTGCTGGCGGTGATGCGGGCGGCGAATGTGCTGGCATTCAAACCGTGATCGGCGTGGAGTATCAATGCGATATCCATTGCTCTCGCCGCTTCAGGGCTGGGCTCTTTACCCGTGAGCATATAGAGAAAGTTTGCGGCGTGACCCATTTCAGTACTGGGCGTTACGGGCCACAGACCGTTCCGGATGCGCTCCCAGGCGGCGATAACCGTGGGCATCGATGCGGTCAGGCGGATCGACTTGTTGACGTTGGCATCCAGAGAGTTATCGCCCGTTTCCGGGTCATATGGCGCCAGTGCGGAGACCGCCGTTCGCAGCATGCCCATTGGCGACGTATGCTTCGGCAGCCCGAGCAAAATAGCGATCACTTCGTTGGGTATCAGACGATTGTTGACAAATTTCTCGTTAAATCGTTCGAGTTGTGATTTTTTCGGCAATTTGCCATACCAGAGAAGCGCTGTAGTTTCCTCAAACGATGATCTCTCGGCCAATTCGTTAATATCAATACCGCGGTAGCTTAAACGCCCATTGACGCCATCAATGTAGCTGATACCCGTCTGTGCAGCGATCACACCTTCCAGGCCCTTGCTTCTGGTTGCTGCGTCTTTGTCAGTAGTCACTGTGGTCATTGACAATGTTCCTTTCACACACTCTATTTGCATCAATGCAATGAAACCGTTTCCTTAACCGTGTAGCCGCTTATTCCGCGATGGAATGCGCACACACTTTTCGAGTGTCATCGTATGCCTGCCTAGCCGATTGACAAGCATGTAATGGTTCGTTTCACTCCTTCGACGCCGTGAATCTCATTCATTACCAGCCGTCCGACATTGTGCGGGTCGGGTGTTTGAATAACGGCGATGATATCGTAAGGCCCGGTAACGGCATCAACCGCTGTAATGCCCGTGATGTCGCGTAGATTCGTTATGACGCCGCCGACGCGCCCCGATTCGGCTTCGATTAGAACATACGCTCTTGCATCCATAGCATACACCTCCTCATTGAAGTTGTTTTGTTCAGTATGGATATGGGCCTGGGCAAATGAGATCTCCATTCACAGTATAGTATAACCGGACGGGTAACTATGGTGCATGGCCGGGAGTCGTATGTGTCAAGATGCGGAATATTGGTGGGGAGTTTGCGTTTATGGGGCGCGCAGTCGGCGAACGAACGCTGCGGCGCCTTCGGTGATCTGGTTTGTTGGTAAGCCGCCGATGTGGTTGATCAATGCGCTGCCGACAATCGCGCCGTCGGCAAGGCTCCCGACGTGGGCTACGTGTTCGGCAGTGCTAATCCCGAAGCCGACGACCAGCGGCAGGCCGGTAAAGCGACGCACGTGCGCGAGGAAGTCGCCCAGGCCTTCGGACAGATCGCGCCGCACCCCGGTGACGCCGGTAAGCGAGACGCAGTAGATAAATCCGCTGGCGATACGAACGATCTGGGCGATACGTTCGTCGGTGGTAGTTGGGGCGACGAACATAATCAGGTCAAGTTGGTGCAGCCGGGCATAGTGCTGGAGCTCGGCGGCTTCTTCCGGCGGGAGATCGGGGACGATCCATCCATCGCCGCCGGCTGTGGTCAGGTCGGCGCAGGCTCTCTCGACGCCATAGCGCAGCAACGGGTTGTAATAGCCCATTAGCAGCAACGGCGCCTGGACGCCGCGCCGGCGCAGAGCAGCCGTTTGTTCAAGGCAGACGCTCAATGTAACGCCGTTTTCCAATGCTCGCTGTCCGGCCTGTTGAATGGTCGCGCCGTCGGCGAGGGGATCGGAGAAGGGCGTTCCGAGTTCAAAGAGATCTGCCCCGGCGGCCTCCATCGCGGGCACGAGATCCAGCGCACTCTCACGCTCTGGGTAGCCAAGCATAATGTATGGCATCAGGGCGACCCGTCCGGCGATGCGCAAGCGTTCGAATGTGGCGGCGATTCGACTCATACAGTTGTTGCTCTTTTTCGGCGGTTCGGTATATCTCTATCATAGCATAGTTAACGCGGAGTGTGGCTGGCAGCGATTCGCAGCGAAGCTCGTATGACGCTGTCTTGCAATGCTTCAGGACTGCCAGTCCTAAAATCGCATAAATGGCTGAATTCTCGCGAGGGATTATGGTATCATGCCTGTACACCGTTCACCAAAGGAGGCGCTTTTGACGATAGTGCTTTTAATTCGCCACGGCGCAAATGATTGGGTTCATGGAAGGCTGGCTGGCTGGACGCCTGGAGTGCATTTGAACGACGAAGGCCGCCAGCAGGTGCGCGAGTTGAGCAAACGTCTGGGTGATTTGCCCATCGCGGCAGTCTATAGCAGCCCGCTTGAGCGCACTATCGAAACGGCGCAAGCGGTTGCGGCATCGCGTGATCTGCCTATCCGCGTTGTTGACGGCGTTGGCGAAGTGCGCTACGGCGAATGGCAGGGCGCTGAACTGAAGGAGCTATACAAACACCAACTCTGGCCAGGCGTGCAATTCTATCCCAGCGGAACGCGATTTCCATCCGGCGAGACGCTTGGCGAGGCTCAAACGCGGGCCGTCGCAGCTATCGATGCTCTGCGCGCCCAGCATCCCAATCAGATCATCGCTATAGTTTCGCATGCGGATATTATCAGGCTGGTTGTAGCATACTATATCGGTATGCACATCGATCTGTTTCAGCGATTGGCGATCAATACCGCTGCGGTGACCGTCGTCGCGTTTGAGGCAATGGGGCCGCGCCTGCTTGCCTATAACGATACCGGTTCGCTTGCGCACATACGGCTCAGGCCGGAACAATCGCCGCAATCCGAAACGGCGGCGGATGAACCAGAACCAGCGCCTTCGGATAATCATCACATAACGGACGCTGATCGTGTGATCTTGGAGGGAGAGCCGCAGGACGTTACGTGAGAGTGCAAGCTGCAAGATAATGGTCAGGGGATACGCATGTCAAAGTTCACCTTTGATCTCGATTTAGCTGATCGCATCACTGCTGGAGCAATTGGTCAACCTGGTCAGCGCGTATTCTATATGCAAGCCCACCGTGGTACTCAACTGGTTACGATGTTGGCTGAAAAAGAACAGATCGCGTCGCTGGCTACTGAGCTTATGCGCTTACTCGATGATCTCGCCGAGCGTGATCCCCGTCTCGCTTCTTCGGACGATCCGGTGATTATGAATATGGAGCTTGAGGAACCGCTGGAGCCGGTGTTTCGCATTGCCCAGATGGGTTTGGGCTACGATGAGCAGCGCGATATCGTGGTATTGCTTATTCAAGGAGCTTCAGAAGAAGAAGAATCAGAAGCCGAACCAATGACGACGCGCATATCCGGCTCGCGGCTGCAAATGCGCGCATTGAGCAATCACTCGCTGAACGTGGTTGCGGCTGGGCGCCCAATCTGCGGCAATTGCGGTCGCCCAATTGATGCGGGCGGGCACTTTTGCCCGCAGCGCAATGGCCACGGACCGATTAGCAATCCATAGCAGGTACGTATGGAAGAGATGGAGACGAACGAGCAGCCGATCGAAATTGGTGCGGCGCGCATTCTCGATCTGTTGCTCAACGGCGATGTAAGCGTTGAGGGGATGCTGCCGTACAGTAGCAACTATACGCTTCTCGCCTCTGTCGAACACGCCGGTCTGCGGGCGTTGGCCGTATACAAGCCCCGTCGTGGCGAACGACCGCTCTGGGATTTTGCACGCGGAACGCTCTATCAACGTGAAGTCGCCGCCTATCTGACCAGCGAGGCGTTGGGTTTTTCGCTGGTTCCGCCCACGGTTGTACGTGACGGGCCGTATGGTGTCGGCGCTTTACAGTTTTATGTCCACAATGATGAGCAATCGCATCTCCTCACGATGCAGCAAGAAGGCCACTATACTACGGCCATTATGCAAGTCGCGCTCTTCGATTGCGTGATAAATAACGCGGATCGCAAGAGCGGCCACTGCCTCAAAGGCATTGACGGGCGAATCTGGGCCATTGACCACGGTCTGACGTTTCATCACGAGGATAAGCTGCGCACGGTATTGTGGGATTTCGTTGGTCAACCGCTGCCCCCCGATTTGCAGCGGGCGCTCTGTGCGTTCCGCGAATCCCTGGAAAAGCGCGATTCTGTGGCGCAGGCGCTTGAAGAATTGTTGTCCCGGTATGAAATGAATGCGCTGTGCCATCGTCTCGATGTGTTGATCGCTACGAATGCCTATCCATCGCCGGGGCCTGGTCCCAATATTCCCTGGCCGCCAATATAGCGGCGCGTTGTGTGAACGCAGTCGGGCATATGGCAGAATTCCAGGCGCGATGAATGGTACAATGCACGCATACTATCCCCAGGCAGGAAATAATGACCGAGTTTCGGAATGAATCGCCCTATCCGATGGTTTCCATTGAGGAGGCGCAGCGCTGCATCAATGCGCTGTGCGCGCCGCTGGGCGTAGAAAAAATCGCAAGCTTGTATGCTGCAGGCCGTGTACTGGGCGAATCGGTCTCGGCGTCTGAAGATGTCCCTGATTCGCCCAGATCGGCGATGGATGGCTATGCCGTGCGCGCCGATGATGGCGTAGCCGAACGCCGCGTGCAGGGAGCGATCACCGCCGGAGGGGATGCTGCAATTGTCGTGACACCGGGAACCGCCGTGCGCATTATGACCGGCGCGCCGGTTCCGCCCGGCGCCGACGCGGTGATCATTGTCGAGCAGACCGAGGAGCGCGACGGTGTCTTGCGCGTGCATCAATCACCGTGGTCGGGCGACAATATTCACGTTGTCGGGCAGGACATCGCGCGGGGCGCCGAGGCGCTGGCAGCCGGCACGGTTCTCGGTGCGCCGGAGATCGGCCTGCTGGCAACGCTCGGCCAAACCCAGGCGCGCGTCTATCGCCGTCCGCGCGTGGCGGTGCTGGCGACCGGCGATGAGGTGGTCGAACCAGACGCGCCGCACGCATCGGGTGAGGTGCGCGACAGCAATCGCTATGCACTGCTCGCCGCCGTTCGCGAGGCCGGGTGCGATCCGATCTCGCTGGGCATCGTTCGCGACGACGTATCGCTCCAGCGCGCGGCAGTTCTGCGCGGGCTGGCCGAAGCCGATGTGTTGCTCACCAGCGGCGGCGTCTCGATGGGTTCGCACGACCTGATCAAACCGATTCTGGCGGAATTGGGCGATGTGCATTTTGGCCGGGTCGCGTTCAAGCCGGGCAAACCGACGACGTTTGCAACGGTGAACGGCAAGCTTGTCTTTGGTCTGCCAGGCTACCCGGTGTCGTCGCTGGTCTCGTTCGAGGTCTTTGTGCGCCCAGCGCTGCGGCGGCTCCAGGGTGACACAACCCCAGAACGGCCACGTGTACGCGTCGTGTTAGAAGAAATGATCCGCCCGTCGCGCGACCGACCGGAATATCAACGGGTGATCGTGTACTGGTGCGAAGGATGGCTCGTGGCGCGCAGCACGGGTGCGCAAGGCAGCAGCCGTCTGCTCTCATTGCGGGGCGCGAACGGGCTGCTGATCGCGCCGCCCAGCGAACAGCCCTACCCCAAAGGCGCGGAGCTGGAAGCGATGCTCACGGGAATGATCAAACCATGCTAGGGATGGGCAATGAACAACAATCAGTTGCTGGTCACGACTGCTATGACGCAATATCCGGTGATCGTCGCCATCGGGGCGCTCGATACGCTACCCGAACGACTCGCAGGACTGGGACTTCGCGGCGCGCTCTGGTTGATCAGCGACAGCGCTGTGTATCCGCATTATGGCCCGGCGTTGGAGCAACAACTGCGCGCGGCGGACTATACGACGCACAGCCTGACTATTCCGTCGGGTGAAGCGAGCAAAAGCCAGGAACAGCTCTGGCGCATTTTCGACTGGATGATCAGCGGCAATGTCGAGCGCCGCGATGCCGTTCTGGCGCTTGGCGGCGGCGTGGTCGGCGATCTGGCGGGATTTGTGGCAGCCAGCGTGTTGCGCGGAATCGCCGTGGTGCAATTGCCCACCACGTTGCTAGCGATGATCGACGCGGCGATCGGCGGCAAAACCGGCATTAATCATTCGCTTGGCAAAAACCTGATCGGCGCATTTCACCAGCCCCGTATGACGCTGGCCGACACATTGACGCTGCGCACGCTGCCGCCTCGCGAGCTACGCGCTGGCTGGGCCGAGGCGATCAAGCATGGCGTCATTCGCGACGCGGCGCTGTTTTCCGATCTGGAACGCTACGCCGACGACTTCCGCGACCCTGAGCGCGGCGTGTTGCATCCGGCGTTCAGCGATCTCGTGCGGCGCGCGGCGGCGGTGAAGGTGGCAGTAGTCAGCGCGGACGAGCGCGAGCAAGGCGAGCGCATCACCCTCAATTACGGCCACACGCTGGCCCACGCGTTGGAAGCGGCGACGGGCTATGGCAGATTGCTGCACGGCGAGGCGGTCGCGATCGGGATGCACGCCGCCGCCCAGATCGCCGAACGTCTCGGCCTATTTGCTCTCGCGGACGTTGAACGTCAACGCCGACTGATCGCTGCCTATGGTCTGCCTACCGACTTTCTCGCTACGATCGATCCCGACGAGATTATGACGCTGATGATGCGCGACAAAAAAGTCCAGCGTAAGCGCATTCGCTGGGTGCTTCCCACCGCCATCGGCAGCGTCGTTGTGCGCGACGATGTGTCGGAAGTTATCGTGCGCGCCGTGGTGGAAGAGGCATGCGCCCCGAAAAGATGACCGCGTCGTGCGAGCGATTAGTATCTCGATCCTTCGTCCTGGCTCAGGCCAGGGTAGCGCGTAGCGCGTATCGAGGGGCGCTCCTGCGTACGTATCCTGCGCAGCATAGTCCGTAGCCTGCGCCGATCACGCTGTGGTATACTGCCAACGGTGCATTCATAACGGATGCTTGTTGCTCGCTATTCGGCTTGCCAATGGCATTCCAGGCAAGACGATCATAGAGGAGTGAGATTGGACACGATCAAACCGATCGCCGACCGGGTTATTCACAACGTCGAGCAGGTGATCATCGGCAAACGCCAGGCCATCGAACTGGTTCTGGTCGCGCTTCTCTGCAAAGGGCACGTGCTGCTGGAAGACGTTCCCGGCACCGGCAAAACCGTGCTGGCGAAAAGCATCGCTCGGTCGGTTGGGTGCAAGTTCAAACGCATTCAGTTCACGCCCGATCTGCTCCCGGCGGATGTGACGGGCATTTCGATCTACAACCAACAAACGTGCGCATTCGAGTTTCGACCCGGTCCGGTTATGGCGCAAATCGTGCTGGCGGATGAAATCAACCGCGCCACGCCCAAAACGCAGAGCGCGTTGCTCGAAGCGATGGAAGAGCACCAGATTACCGTTGACGGTACGACATATGCCTTGCCCGCCCCGTTTATCGTGCTGGCCACCCAGAACCCGATCGAATACGAAGGCACATACCCGCTCCCCGAAGCCCAGCTTGATCGCTTTCTGCTCCGTATCCATCTCGGCTATCCCGACAAATTCGACGAGATCGCCATTCTCAAGCGCCAGCGTCAGGCGCACCCGCTTGATGCGCTTGACACAGTGGTTGATGTTGACGATCTGTTGCAGTTGCAAGAAGTGATCAAGGCTGTACATGTCGATGATCTGATCGAAGAATACATCGTCGCCCTGGCGACCGCCACGCGACACCACGAGGATGTGTACCTCGGCGCGAGCACCCGTGGCACGCTGGCGCTCTATCGCACGGCGCAGGCGTGGGCGGCTCTGCGCGGGCGCGATTATGTCATCCCCGACGACATCAAAACGCTCGCGTCGCCGGTGCTGGGCCATCGCTTGATCATCAACCCTGCCGCGCGTGTGCGCAATATGCTCGCCGACGATGTAATCGGCGACATCCTCGGCGCCGTACCGGTGCCCGGCGCGCGCGCCGGTCGGCGCTATGACCGCGAAGCCGCGTCGGTCGGTCAGCGCTAGCATACACCATCGACGGGGTGATAACTTTCCCTGGTTTTCGGCGTCGTTTCTCGGTATACTACATTGATAGACCGGGCGTTTGGCCAACGCAGGCTGCGCTCGCACACATGTCTTCACGCCCAAAGATCTGACAGGCTGCGGAGTGCGGCAGCTATTCCGCCGGAATCGCGGTATCTGTGCGCCATGCTCCGGCGTTTGTTTAAAATTGACATAAATGAGGATATATGCATACGGGTTTCGTGATACTTATCGCCGGTCTGGCTGCCTTGGCGCGGATGGTTTTGGTGCAGGCGTGGCTGCTGCTAAAACCGGCGCTCGGCTGGTTCTTTATCGCCGTGGGTCTGGTTGGCATGCCGATGCCGATAGTCAACGGCCTGATCTTTCTGATCATCGGCATTGCGCTGGTCGGTCATCGCAACCGCATTATCCGCTGGTCGCGCGTATCTCTCAAACTCTGGCTGAAGCGCTGGTCGCTTGTAACGTCGCCGCTCGTCGGCTTGCCTGGCCGGTGGGCGCATCGCTCTGCGCAGGAGGTTTCGCGTCAGCATCGGCGGTTGCGCTGGCGGTTGTCGGAACGGCGTGCTCGACGCGCCGCGCAGGCATCGCGTCGACGCTATGACAAAGCCGTGGCGTCTGAATAGTTTTGCTGCGAATGCAATTGCTTGAGGGCAGCGATGATACAGGTTCGAGTACGCTTTTTCGCCGGACATCGCGACATCATCGGTCATGCAGAGGTGACGCGAGAACTGGAGGCGGGCACAACCGTCGGAACGTTGTGGGAGCTTCTCACGGACGAGTATCCAGACCTAGCGCACTACGCCGGGCGTGTGCTCTTCGCGGTCAATCAGCAATTTTGCCAACCCGATGCCTTATTGCACGACGGCGACGAAGCGGCGTTTATTCCGCCCGTCAGCGGCGGGACGAACGCGCCCGTCGTCAATGACGCCTTCACGCCGTTTGCGATTACCGCCGCGCCGCTCGATCTCACTCCCCTGGTTGCGTGGGTGCAAACGCCCGGCGATGGGGCGGTGGTGACATTTGCCGGCGTCGTGCGCGATCAATTCGAGGACCGGGCGACGGCGTTCCTAGTCTACGAGGCCTACGCCGAGATGGTCGTGCCGACGTTCTGCCAGATCGCCGACGAGGCGCGTGCGCGCTGGCTGGTCGGCAGAATCGCCGTTCATCATCGCGTCGGTCGGCTTGAGATCGGCGCGACGGCTGTGCTGGTAGTTGTAGCCGCGCCGCATCGCCAGCCAGCATTCGAGGCGGCGGCGTACATTATGGATCGTATCAAGGAGATCACGCCGATCTGGAAGCAGGAGCACTGGGCCGACGGCGACCGTGAATGGCGCGAACGAGTGGAGTAGGCAATGCCCGAACTGCCCGAAGTAGAAATTGTCGCGCGCAGCCTTGACGCCCAGGTGCGCGGGCGCGTCATCTCAGCCATCGAAAAGCTCGATTGGGAGCGAATGGTCGAGACGCCCGACCTGTCGACATTGTACGATCTCCTGCCGGGCCGACAGATCCAGTCGGCGGGGCGTCGCGCGAAATGGGCGCTCATCACGCTGGACGCCGGATGGACGCTGGCTATTCATCTGCGCATGTCGGGCAATCTCGTGGTGCAAGCCGCAGATGTCGAGCCGGATGTCTACACCCACCTCGTCCTGGCGCTTGACGATGGGCGGCGGATTTTCTTTCACGACCAGCGTAAGTTCGGTCGGGTGCGCTTGCTTGACCCGGCGGGGCTACAGGCGCTGGATCAGAGTCTTGGCCCGGAGCCGCTGGGATCGGCGTTTACGCCGGAAGTGTTGTCACTCCGCCTGGCCGGAAGGCGCACGAAGATCAAGCCGCTGTTGCTTGACCAAGCTGTGATCGCCGGTCTGGGCAACATCTACGCCAACGAAGCGCTCTGGATAGCCGGCATCCATCCGCTGCGCCCGGCGGCAAGCCTGAGCAACCACGATAGCGAACGCCTGCACGCCGCTATCCGCGCCACACTGACGCAGGCGATCATTCACGAGGGCAGCACCCTGCGCAATTACCGCAACGGCTACGGGCAGCGCGGCTCCCACCAGGAACACTTCTTTGTTTATGATCGAGCGGGCCGGGCCTGTACCCGTTGCGGAACGCTGATCGAGCGCATTGTGACGGCTCAACGCAGCACGTTCTTTTGTCCGGCGTGCCAGCCGGAAACGTCCGGCGAACAGACTGAGCCCGTTGAAGACGAACACGCCGCAAGCTCGGAACAGCTTCAGGCGCGAACGCGCGGCTCGTAGGCTGATTACACCTCGTGTCTCGGTTTGGACGCTGAACCGGTTATCAATGCTTCGTTGCGCCATTCAATTTGCCGCGCGCCGCCATCAACTGGCTAGTCAGTGTTTCCAACAACGGAAACTCGGCATTGCGCACGGTGTCGATATCCGCCCAAAATTCTGCCGTCGCCTGGTTGCCAGCCTGCTCATACGCCAGGGCCTGCAACAACATCTCCAATCGATCCAGCGACTTCACCAGGCGCGCCTCGCGGCTGCTTCCTTCCGTATATTCGGTCCACAAATCCAGATACTCATTCGCCTGCGGCAAACCGGCAAACAACTCGATCATCGCCTGGCGTTCGGCGTCACGCTTGGCTTGCGCACCGAAGAGAAGTCGCGCCGAGGCCGGAAGATCGCCGGTCAACGCCTCAGCCATATCGTGAAGCAACGCGATGGCCAGCAATCGCCCCCGATCCAGATCGGGCTGCATATCGCCGATGATCAGCGCCAGCGATGCGACGCCAAAGCTGTGCTCGGCGATGCTTTCGACATTGGCAATTCCGCGTTGGAGCCAACCGGTGCGCGGTAACAGCTTGAGTGCAAGTAAACGATGATACAGATGCAGAACCGTATGCTCACGTTGATTGTCCATACGTTGTAATTACCTCGCGATTGTGTTGTTGAGGATGGGGCATGGATCGCGAGCAGGCTGTATAGTCTAAAAAGGCCCCATCGGTGATCAGTTTTATAGACTGTGTATGATGATACATAGTAAAGACTGGAGCAGCATTATCGCACGCTCGGCGGGTGGAGTCAATATATGCTGCCCGATGAGCATATGCATAATGGCGGCGATGCTATACTCTTGAGGCCAAGGCGATTCATGTTATGATCTGGGCGGTGCATTGCTTGAAGAAGGTATTTTTACGTGCATATACTCATCAATGGCATATTCTGGCATCAGCCAAATGTCGGCAGCGGTCAATATCTTCACAATCTCGTGCGTTGGCTGCCCCGCGTCGCGCCGGAGTATCGCTATACGCTGCTGGTGCCAGTGGCGGAAAAAGGAAGCGCCGTTGCGCCGCCCGAAGGCGTCGCTGTATGGGAGCTGCGCACCCCCTTCGACGGGCGAAACGAAAATCTGACCAAGCTCTGGTTCGAGCAGATTGGCGTTCCTATGGCTGCCCGGCTGATCATCGCGCATCACCCGACGCTGGTGCATATTCCCTATTTCGCGCCGCCGCTCCATAGTCCTGCGCCCGTGATAACGACCGTCGGTGATATTATTCCGCTGGCGCTGCCGGAATATCGCGGCAGCGCGAAGGTGCGCGCATATATGGCGCTCGTGCAGCGCGCGGTTCGCCAGAGCGCGCATCTTCTCACGTTCTCGGCGTTCAGCAAAGCCGATATTGTCGCCCGCCTGGAGTTTCCCGCCGCGCACGTCACACCGATCTTGCTCGCCACCGACGAGCGCTATCGACCCGGTGATGTCGTAACGGCGAGGAGCGCTGTCGCCGCGCGTTACGGGTTGCACGAGCCGTTCATTTACTATGTCGGCGGCCTGGATGCGCGCAAGAATCTCGAAGTGCTGGTTCGGGCATTTGCGCGCTTGCGCCGCCGTGGAGCAACGCAGGCAATTCTCGCCATCGCAGGGCGGGCGTTGGGCGATGATCAGCGTCTGTTCCCCAATCTCGACGCGCTGATCGCCGAGCTAGACATAGTTGATGCTGTGCGCCGCATCGATGTACCCCACGCCGATGGACCGTTGCTCTATCAGGCGTGTACGCTGTTTGCGTTTCCCAGCCGCTACGAGGGCTTTGGGCTGCCGCCCCTGGAGGCGATGGCATGCGGCGCGCCGGTCGTCGCGAGCAACGCCAGCAGCCTGCCCGAAGTTGTCGGCGACGCGGCGCTGGTTGTCGATCCCGACGACATCGAGGGCTGGGTGGAGGCGCTGGGGCGGGCGTTGCAGAATGAGGATCTACGGGCCAACTTGCGCGTGCGAAGTCTGGAGCAAGCCGCGCATTTTACGTGGCGGCAAACGGCGGCAGAGACTGTGCGCGTGTATGCGCGTGTTGCGGAAGAACAGACATAGGGGCGACCAGACAGTCACTTTTGAACTCTAACGATCCTACGCGACAGAGAAACCTGTCAGGTGCGCCAACCCGTGACTATATCTCTTCACGAAGCTCGTTACGCCGCACCTGACAGGTTTTGGATTTTCACAAACCCGATAGGATTGCTATATTTACTTCTTGCCGGCGACTTTCTTGCCGGCGATCTGCATAAAGCTCGCCTTGATCAGATCGCGGTTCATCCGCGCGATCACATCCAGACTGATCTCCTTCGGACACACCGCCGAACATTCACCGGCGTTCGTGCAATTGCCAAAGCCCTCTTCATCCATTTGCTGAACCATCGTCACCGCGCGCTCATAGCGTTCCACCTGACCCTGGGGCAGCACACCCAGATGCGAGATCTTCGCGCCGACGAAGAGCATCGCCGAAGCATTCGGGCAGGCTGCCACACACGCTCCGCAACCGATGCACGCGGCGGCGTCCATCGAAAAATCGGCGTCTTTCTTCGGCACCGGTATCGAGTTAGCATCGGGCGCGCTGCCAGTGGAAACCGAAATATAGCCGCCTGCCTGGATGACGCGTTCAAAAGCCGAGCGGTCAACGATCAAATCTTTCAAGATCGGGAACGCCCTTGCGCGCCACGGCTCGATCGTGATTGTATCGCCATCCTTGAAGCTGCGCATATGCAACTGGCAGGCAGTCGTGCCGGCTTCAGGGCCGTGGGCGATGCCGTTGATCATCAAGCTGCACATGCCGCAAATACCCTCGCGGCAATCGTGATCGAACGCGATCGGCTCATCGCCCTTGGTAATCAACTCCTGGTTGATGACATCAAGCATTTCGAGGAACGACATATCCGGGCTGATATTCTTCGCCGGATGCGTAATAAATTGGCCCTGAGACGATACATTCTTCTGTCGCCAGACCTTCAGCGTAAGATCCATAGTCTATTACCCCCTCGTCGAGGTGTTGATCCTTCCTACTTATAGCTTCGCTGGCTGGGCTTCACATACTCGAATTCGAGCGGTTCCTTGTGCAACACCGGCTTCTTGCCGACGCCGGTGAATTGCCATGCCGCAGCATAGCTGAAATGCTCGTCATCGCGTTTGGCTTCACCCTCAGGCGTCTGGCTCTCTTCGCGGAAGTGACCGCCACAGGATTCGGCGCGATGTAAGGCATCGGTCGTCATCAACTCGGCAAACTCCAGGAAATCGGCCACGCGACCGGCCTTTTCCAATTCCTGGTTCAGATCAGCGGCGTCGCCGAGCACGCGCACGTTCTGCCAGAACTCCTCGCGTAATGCGGGAATGCGTTCGAGCGCCAGTTGTAGCCCCTGTTCATTGCGCCCCATCCCGCAATAGTCCCAGACTAGCTTGCCGAGTTCTCGGTGGAACGAGTCAACCGAGCGTTTGCCGTTGATCGCGAGCAATCGTTTGGTGCGCTGATCGACTTCTTGCTCAGTTTCGCGGAAGCTGGGGTGATCGACGCTGACTTTGTCGAACGTCGCCTGGGCCAGATAATTGCCGATGGTATAGGGCAAGACGAAGTAGCCATCCGCCAGTCCCTGCATCAACGCGCTTGCACCCAGCCGGTTCGCGCCGTGGTCCGAGAAATTGGCCTCGCCGATGACAAACAGACCGGGGATCGAACTCATCAGGTTGTAATCGACCCACAAACCACCCATTGTATAGTGAACGGCGGGGTAGATGCGCATTGGAACTTCGTACGGATTCTCGGCGGTGATTTTCTGATACATATGGAACAGGTTGCCGTAACGCTCACGGATCACCTGCTCGCCCAGGCGCTTGATCGCGTCGGAGAAATCGAGGTAGACCCCCAACCCGCCGGATCCGACGCCGCGCCCATCGTCGCAGACCTGCTTGGCGTTGCGCGATGCCACGTCGCGCGGCACGAGGTTGCCGAAGCTTGGATAGCGTTCTTCCAGGTAGTAGTCACGCTCGCCTTCAGGAATGTTGCGCGGGTCGCGCGTATCGCCGGCCTTCTTGGGCACCCAGATGCGCCCATCGTTACGGAGCGACTCACTCATCAGCGTCAGCTTTGATTGATGATCGCCGGAAACCGGGATGCATGTGGGGTGGATCTGGGTGTAACATGGGTTGGCGAAGAACGCGCCTTTGCGGTGAGCGCGCCAGATCGCCGTCGCATTACATCCCTTCGCGTTGGTCGAGAGGTAAAAGACATTTCCGTAGCCGCCGGTTCCCAGCACCACGGCGTCGCCGAGATGCGACTCGATCTTGCCCGTGACCATATCGCGCGTGACAATACCCCGCGCCCGGTCGTTGATGAGCACCAGATCGAGCATCTCGGTACGCGGGAAGATCTGCACCTTGCCCGCGGCGACCTGGCGACTGAGCGCCTGGTAAGCGCCGATCAACAACTGCTGCCCTGTCTGCCCGCGCGCGTAAAACGTTCGTGAGACCTGGGCGCCGCCGAACGAGCGATTGTCGAGCAGGCCGCCGTACTCACGCGCGAACGGCACGCCCTGGGCCGCGCACTGATCGATAATGTTGAGGCTGACCTGAGCCAGCCGATAAACATTCGCCTCGCGGGCGCGGAAGTCGCCGCCTTTCACGGTATCGTAAAACAAGCGGTAGATGCTGTCGCCGTCGTTGCGATAATTCTTCGCAGCGTTGATGCCGCCCTGGGCCGCGATGCTGTGGGCGCGACGCGCGCTGTCTTGATAGAAGAAGCACTTGACGTTGTACCCCAACTCGGCCATAGTCGCCGCGGCGGAGGCGCCGGCCAAACCTGAACCGACGACAATAATCGTATATTTGCGCTTGTTCGCCGGATTCACCAGCTTCATCTGAACGCGGTGCTTATCCCACGTTCCCTCAATCGGCCCATCGGGAATTTGCGAATCGAGGCGCGTATCCGCGAACTCAGTCACCGGGCGCGTGACGGTTCGCGTTGTGGTATCAGTTGCCATAGTCACCTGTCTCCGTAGTTTATTTGACAATGCCAGCCAGAACCGCGATCGGGAACGAGATATTGCCGATGATAATGACGGCAGTAATCACCATAGCCAGACCCCGCAAGAAGCCATCGTAGTTCCCGTTATTCCAGCCGAGAGTTTGAAACATGCTCCAGATTCCGTGGAACAGATGCAACCCAAGGGCGCCCATCGCAATAATATAAAACGCGGAAACCGGCCAGACGCTGAAGCCGCGCACAACGTTGTTATACACTTGGTATTCGTCACCGTGCGCATGTTGGAATTCATTTGACCCGTAGCCGACGACCCCAAACGTGAAGTGAAGCAAATGATAGATGATAAAAATTGCGATCAAAATGCCGCCCCAGCGCATCGTGCGCGCCGCATATGAAGCGACGATCGTCTCTTTGCGGCCATACGGCGCCCTGGGCATCACTCCGCGCGCCATCGTACTTTTCCGGCTCGTCAGCGTTAACGACGTCGCCGACCAGATATGCAGCGTAACCGAAGCAATCAGCACTATCCGGAAAAGCCAGAGAAAATGCTCGTGTCCAAGAACAGGATAGCCAAACTCGCGCAAACCGGCGGCATAAGCGTTAAACGCTTCCGGTCCCTGATACATTTTGGTGTTTCCATACATATGAATGGCGAGGAAACCAACCAAAATGAGTCCACTCACAGCCATAATGGCTTTCTTGCCGATTGATGACCTGTAGAGAGTCATCACCCCTGTCATAAGGTGTTCTCCTTTCGCGATCTCCATCGTGCGGCGCTGCCAACTACCGCACCGCTGTTCTATTTTTCAGGCATACGCAACGTGCGGCGGCGTTATCTGGCGACAATATCTGGTTGCTTGATATCTAGAATCTGTCTGAAAAGTGATGGGCGATAGATTCGGATCTGTCTTCCATAACACAATATAATTGACCGGTTTCGAGACGAGACTGACCCGGTCTTTTCAAACAGTCTCTTACAGGAAAACCCACCTAGCACAGCTTGCATTGCTTTATGCATGCTGTGGAAATCTGTTGCACTGCTACGCAGGCAGATCCGCAAGGGAATAATTGAATTAAGAGTGATAAGCGATATGTTTGGGCAAAATTATATCTCAAAGTGCATACATTGTCTATCGGCTGAGTCTGTGCAAGTGGCGATCATCATGCGTGCATAAGCCGCGAATGAGCAGCGTTTCGGATGAATTGCCGCTCTACCTGGCGCGATCGGCGTCGTCGCCGTACGCTACTTTTACTATTTAGAATATAAGGATCTTGATAAAATAGCAGAGAAGTCTGTGCGCATGTTCGTATGTTATCGTCGGCGATGGCTTGAATTAGGACTCAGCCACGCTCTATCGCCGCTTCGAATAAGCGCTATCTGCGGAATTAAACAGATGCTTGGTAGGCGTCGCGCCGAGTGGTCTTCGCCCTCTGATCGAGAATACTCCATGCGAATGAATGTTCGCTGCGATCTGCGTTGCGCAGGCTTTGTGATACTATATGCAAAGACTTGTGGAGCTGTGTAAGAAACCCTGGAGCCGTCTATGGCTATAAATAAGCTGCATGCGTTTGCTCGATTCGCCTGGGGTGTCCTGGCGTACAATGTGCTGGTGGTTTTGTGGGGCGCGTTCGTGCGGGCAACCGGTTCTGGCGCCGGGTGCGGCAGTCACTGGCCGCTTTGCAATGGCGCAGTCGTGCCGCGGGCGCCGCAGGCCGAGACGATCATCGAGTTCACCCATCGCCTCTCCAGCGGCCTCGCGTTGTTCGCGACGGTCGGGTTGATCATCTGGGCGTTTCGGCGCTATCCGCGTGCGCATACCGTGCGTCGCGGCGCAGCCTTCGCGATGGGGTTTATGCTTGTCGAGACGCTAATCGGCGCCGGATTGGTGCTGTTTCAACTGGTCGCCTACAATACGTCGTTGACGCGTGCGGTATTTTCCGCAGTGCATCTGGTGAATACCTTTTTGCTGCTTGCCGCCCTGACTCTGACCGCATGGTACGCTTCAGACGGTCGACCGATCCGGTTGCGCGGTCAGGGAATATTGCCCTGGCTGCTTGGACTGGGGGCTGCGGGTATGCTCTTATTGGGCGCGAGCGGCGGTGTAGCAGCGCTTGGAAACACGTTGTTCCCCTCGGGAACGCTTGCCGAGGGACTCCGCCAAGACATCAATCCGGCGGCCCATGTGCTCATTCGGTTGCGTGTGCTGCATCCGGTGATTGCTATCCTGGTCGGCTTCTACGTGCTCGTCGTGGCGCGTTACATCAGCCGCGTACGTCCGACCGAACTCAACCGCCGCCTTGCACTGATTGTCGTGGCGATCTTCGTGATTCAACTGGTGGCCGGCGCGATAAATGTCGCGTTGCTCGCTCCGGTCTGGATGCAGTTGCTGCATCTGCTGCTGGCCGACCTGCTGTGGATTGTGATGGTGATTCTGGCGGCGACCGCCCTCACAAGCCCTGAGCAGCGCGAGGTCTCCTCCGTCGCAACGACTCGGACGCCGCAGACCAAATCGGCATCGTAATTTTCTTCTGTACCTGCTGTTTTTGAGCAATGCGCCGCATCCGCCATAAAGCGACGGACGGCAGACTGAGCCAATCTTGTATGGCTCGGTTCGCGCAAGTTTCTGATTTCGAGACCGGCCCGGTCTTCTCACTCAGTTTCTTGAGAGGAGGGTCTGTGGCAACTCCTCGCGCTACCGTTGAATCTCATATACTTGCGCCGCTGACTATCGAACCGGCGGCCATTCAGGGGCGGGATCTTGACCGCTTTATCCGTTTTCCCTGGCAGGTATATGAAGACAATGCGTGTTGGGTTCCGCCGCTACTGTTCGAGCGACGACGTTTTTTCAACCCTACACGCAACCCGTTTTTCCGCCACGCCGAAGTGCAACTGTTCATTGCGCGCCGCGATCGGCGCGATGTCGGCACGATCGCTGCGTTCATCAACCATACGCACAATCGCGTGCATAATGAAGAGGCCGGCTTCTTCGGCTTCTTTGAAGTGCTTCCCGATGCAGAGGCTGCCTCCGGCTTGCTCGCCGCCGCCGAGCAGTGGGTGCGCGAGCGCGGTATGCAGGTCATCCGCGGCCCGGCCAATTTCGCCGTTGATAACGAGAGCGGCATTCTCATCGACGCCTTCGATCAGCCACCGGTGATGATGACCGTCTATAATCCGCCCTATTACCGCGACTTCGTCGAGATGGCGGGATTTACCAAAGCGATTGATTGGTACGTCTACCATATTGATCGCAAGATGCTGGGCGGCGGCGATGCGCGCGATCTGCCGCCAAAGCTGTTGCGTACGCTCGACCTGGCGCGACGACGGAGCGGTGTCTCGTTTCGCAATGTGCGTATGCGCCGATTCGCCGAAGAACTGCGCCTGGTGCGCGAGGTCTACAACCATGCCTGGGAGCTGAATTGGGGTTTTGTGCCGCTCGATGACGCCGAGATCGATTATCTCGCCGACAGTCTGCGGCCCGTTATCGACCCCGATCTGGTGTTCCTGGCCGAAGTCGATGGGCGACCTGTGGGCATCTCGATCTCACTTCCAGATATGAACCAGCCGCTGTTGAAGATGAACGGGCGCTTGTGGCCATTCGGATGGATCCATCTCCTACGCGCCCGCTCGATCATCGATACATTACGTTTCTTCGCAATGGGCGTGATCCCGGAATATCGCCACCGCGGCATCGAGGCGGTCTTTTACTACGAAACATTTCGCGCGGCGATCAAGCGTGGCTATCAGAAGGCGGAACTCTCGTTGATCGTTGAGAACAATATGCCTATGCGCCACAGTATCGAGTCTCTCGGCGCGCAAATCTCCAAAACCTATCGCGTCTACGAGAAGAGGAACTTGTATGTCGGGTACGAACATCGAAGCCGAACTACGCCGCCAGATTGACTCGTTGCAGCAACGCGTCGCCGAACTGGAAACAGCGTTGCACGCATGCGAGCACGGCGCTATAGAACCGCATCACACCAAACCGCCGGCGCCCGATGAAGCCGAGTTGCGCGCCACGCTCTACAGCATCGGCGACGCGGTCATCGCGACAGATAGCGCCGGAAGGGTCGTGCGCATGAACCCGGTGGCCGAACGCCTGACCGACTGGGCTGAGGCCGAGGCGCTCGGTCAACCGCTGGACACGGTGTTTCGCATTGTCAACGAAACGACTCGCGTTCCGGCGGAGAATCCGGTGGTGCGAGTGCTGCGCGAAGGCATCGTTGTCGGTCTGTCCAATCATACCCTGCTCCTCGCGAAAGATGGCCGCGCGACTCCCATTGCCGACAGCGCAGCGCCGATTCGCGATGTTCAGGGAAACAGCACCGGCGTAGTGCTGGTCTTCCGCGATCAGAGCGCGGAACGCCTGACCCGGCGCTTGATGGAAACGCGCCTTTCTTTGATCGAGTATGCCGCCAATCATACGCTCGATGAACTGTTGCCCCGAACGCTCGATGAGGTTGAGACAATTGTAGAGAGCTCGATCGGGTTCTATTACACCGTGGTGCCGGATCAACGAACGCTTTCGTTGCAACAGTGGCTCGCCCGCGGCTTGGAGTTGTCCGGTCAACATACAGACGCGGGGTTGTACGACGACATCGATCAGACCGCGATCTGGCTGGACTGCGTGACCGCGAAACGACCGGTGATCCGCAATAATTCTGTGATGCTACCGTATATGAACGACACACCGGAAGGACGTGCAGTGGCGAGACGCGCGATGGCGGCGCCGGTGATGCATGAAGGCGAGGTGATAGCCATTCTGGGCGTGGCAAACAAACCGACGGATTACACCGAGCAGGATGCCGAAATAGTTGCGTACCTGGCCGACGTGAGCTGGCAGATCATACGCCAGAAGCAGGTTGAGGAAGCGTTGCGCGAGAGCGAGGAACGTTTTCGACACGTGTATGAACATATGGCGGTCGGCGTGGCGCGGGTATCCCTGGATTTTCTCATCGAAGGCGCAAACGACGCCTATTGCCAAATGCTGGGTTACCGTGAAGAAGATCTGATCGGCAAACACCTGCGCGACATCACCCATCCGGAAATTTTGGAAGAAAACCTGCGCAAGCAAGCGCAACTGGCAACGGGCGCGATCGATCACTACCGTATGGAGAAGCAATTCATCCATAAAAGTGGGCGCGTCATCTATGGCATTCTCGATGCCAACCTCATTCGCGACGCCAACGGCGAGCCGGTCTATTTCCTCGGCAGCGTGCTAGACATCACCGAGCGCAAGCAGGCCGAAGAGGCGCTGCGCGAGAGCGAAGCGCGCTATCGAATGCTGTTTGAAGTAGCCAACGATTTCGTTTTGCTTCATCACTTCGATATTCCCGAATCGCCTGGATGCTTCATCGAGGTCAACCAATTGACGTGCCAGCGTCTGGGGTACTCGCTTGAAGAGTTGCGACGGCTGCGCCCCACCGATATCGTCACTGCCGAAAATCTCAAAGATATTCCGGCGGAGGCGGCAATCCTCGCCAGTGATAAGGAACTAATATTCGAAAAACATCTGGTCGCGAAGGATGGCACGTCGATCCCGGTAGAATTGCATAGCCGCGTGTTTGAATATCAAGGCCAGACGCTGGCGCTTTCTATCGGGCGTGACATCAGCGAGCGCAAGCAGGCCGAGGCGGAGAAGGCGCGCCTCGAAGAGCAAGTCCGCCAGGCCCAGAAGATGGAGGCCATCGGTCGCCTGGCCGGCGGCGTGGCCCACGATTTCAACAACATGCTCGGCGTCATTCTCGGTCACACCGAGTTGGCGATGGAGGAGATCGACGCATCCCAACCTCTCTTCGCCGACCTGGAAGAGATCCGCAAGGCCGCCGAGCGCTCGGCCAGCCTCACCCGACAACTGCTGGCCTTCGCCCGCAAGCAGGCTATTGCTCCCAGAACGCTCGATCTGAACGAAACCGTCGAGGGAATGCTTATGATGCTCCGGCGCCTCATCGGTGAGGACATAAATCTGGTCTGGCAACCGAAAACCGGGCTGTGGCCGATCCGAATGGACCCCTCGCAGATTGATCAGCTTCTGGCCAACCTGTGTATCAACGCCCGCGACGCGATTGCCGGCGTCGGCGCAGTAACGATCACCACGGACAGCGCGAGTTTCGACGAAGCTTACTGTGCGCGGCATACCAGCTTCGCGCCGGGCGAATTTGTCGTCCTGACAGTCAGCGACGATGGTCAGGGAATGAATCAGACGACTCTCGGCCATATCTTCGAACCCTTTTTCACGACCAAGGGTTTTGGACAGGGCACCGGATTGGGGCTGGCGACGGTCTACGGCATCGTGACGCAGAACCAGGGCTTTATTCACGTTGACAGCGCGCCGGGGCGCGGTGCGACGTTTACCATCTACTTGCCTCGACATCAAGCGCAGGACGAGCCGCAGCCAGCCGAAAGCTCAACGTCGATAGCAGTGTGCGGCGAAGAAACTATCCTGCTGGTCGAGGACGAACCGGCGATCCTGGACATCGGGCAGATGATGTTGGAACGGCTGGGGTATAAGGTGTTGGTCGCCGCGACGCCGCATGAAGCGATCAAGGCCGCCGAGGGGCATTCCGGCGTGATCGATCTGCTCATCACCGATGTGATTATGCCGGGAATGAACGGGTACGATCTGGCTCAGCAAGTGCGGGACATCTACCCGGAAATACGTTGCCTGTTTATGTCGGGGTACACCGCCAACGTCGTAGCGAAGCACGGCGTGCTGGAAAAGGGCTTCTTCTTTATCCAAAAGCCGTTTTCGATGAAGGCGCTGGCGGCGCAGGTGCGGGAGGCATTAGATAGCGCATCGTCACCGTAGCCGAGAGACTTCATAATTATATGACTTATGCGGTGGCGCTTTTTTCGACCCTGGCGCCAAAAAGAAAGCCGCTTGAGCTTTCGGCAGAGTGGTACTTTGCGTACTTATCCTACAGCCACTGACGCTATGTCAGGCTTGCCGCGCATTGCCTTTGCTGCGGCCCCACGGCTTGAGCACCGAGATGATGACCATAAACAGCAACACGATAAACTGCGGGCTGCTGAAGATGCTGAGCATCTGCCGGTAGTGCAGATAGGTCGGATTTTGCAGAGCTTGCCAGCGTTCGGCTGCGGAGATTTCCGCCATCCCGTTGACCCACGGTCCCAGCGCGAAGGTGCCGAACAGCATCACGCTGATCGTGAGCGCCCACTTCACGACGATCCAGCGCCACTTGAAGAATCCCCACGGGGTAAGCCAGCTTATCAGCAGCCCGGTGAGCAAACTGCCGATCGCCGCAGGGATGATCACAAAATCGTCGATTAGCTTGAGCGCCTCATTGATCGCGTACATTTCGTCGCCGCTGGTCGGTCGGCTGACAAAGTGCAGCAGAAGCATACACGTCGCCGCGCCAACCCATGCGCCGATGAACACAATATGGATCCCTTTAAGCCACATCCGCGCGGTTGCATTCAGTTTAGGCATTGCGCTTCTCCGTTCGGCTATCGGTCGCCATCGGGTATTGCCAAAAAGGCGATCGCGTCGGCCCAGACGCCGCGGTCTCGATCTCCGGTCAGCGTGCTCACGCTGACCAGCGGGCGGCTGGCGGCGTCGAAGTTGTAGACGCCGAGATCGGCCCAGCCGTTCGCGTGCCGTTCCTGGTCGATGATCACCTCCGCTACGCCGTCGCGATGACGGATCTGGTAGCGCACCAGCCGTGATTCGTCATAGCCGTTCAGCACATAGGGAATGTACGCCTGCACCCGATAACGCCCTTCTGGCAATTCGGCGGGTTGCCAGATCGCAACCAGCGGCGTGTCGAGCGCGGCCAGTCGCCAGGGCTGATCGGGGTCGGCGGCGGCGAGCGAGGTTCCGAAACTGGCTGTGCCGCCATAGCCGCGAGGGCTGGGCTGCCATTCGCCGCTGGCCGTAAAGCCGAGATCGGATTCATCGACAATGATAACATCCGCTGGGGGCGGGTCGCAGGGCGAGAGCATATCCATCCATAGCCAGTTGCTGGCCTGACCGGCGGGGCTGGCAGCCCAGGGATCGGAGCCGCTGCCGCACCAGCCATAGGGATCAACATCACGCCCCAGGTATTGAACCTGAAAATGCAGATGGGGGCCAAACGCGCAGCCGGTTTCGCCCGCCACGCCGACGGTATCGCCGCGCGCGACGGTTTGACCGGTTTCGACGCCGATCGAGTGCAGATGCCAGTAGAGCGTGCGATAGCCATTGCCGTGGTCGATGATCACCGCGCGGGCGAGCGTGGCGCACCCATCGTCCGAGTTGCCCGCAAAAACGACCGTGCCATCCGCTGCGGCCAGCACCGGATCGGGCGGGCGCATCGCGTAGTCGAAGCCGGTGTGTCCATCGTAGGAGATCGCGCTGGCGTTGCCCCAGTACGACACCAGCGAGCCATTTTCGCGCAGAAACGGCGTATCGTGGTCGAAGAACGAAGTGATGCGCATAGGCTGCTCCATCGGCAACGTTAGAAACGGCTCGGATGGCGGCGGCCAATCGGTCGGCGGCTGGCGCGGATCGTCGAACAGCCAGGCGTAGGTTTCAAAGAAGTCGTTGAGTCTGGCGAGCAGCCTTTCAGGCGTCGTGGTGCGCGCCAGCACACGCGCGATTGCATACTGCGCCAGTCCGATGTCGGGCGCTGCTTCCTGGCGCGAGTTGTTGGCGAAGACGAGCGGCGGTAGCCCATTCACCGCTTGCTCGGCATAGTCGCGCGTCGCGTAGCGCAGTTCCCGTCCGGCCCAGCGCAACTGGGCCATAATGCCGCGCGGGTATCCGCCATTAATGGAAATGCCCAGCGCTTGATTGATCTGATCAACCGAGGGATCGCCGTCGGACAACAGGCTGCTCTGCTGCTCGATCAACGCTAATAAGATTTGCGGGTTCAGGTTATAGAGTACACTCATGCCCACCAGAACCTCGGCAAACGACTGCGAGCGGTCACCTATCTGAAAGCGCACGTTTTTCAGCGGGCCGGGATATGCATCGAGAAAGCTCTGGATCTGCGGCTGATAAAAATCCGGCGCGTAACTGAATCGCTGATCGTTGAAGAAATTCGCCGGCTGGATTGGCGTGGCGGTCGGTGTGAGCGGAGTCGGCGAGGGCTCGGTCGCGCCGATGCCGTCCGGGATATTAGCCGCTGTCGGCGACGGCGCGGGCGAAGTTGGCGTTGTGGTCAGTTCGGACTGAACGACCTGCGTAGGTTGAATGTCCTGGGGTGTGGTGCTGCGGAACAGGGTCGCGACGAGGATTGCGCCGAGCGCCAGAATAACCAGAACGCCAAGCAGCAACTGCTGACGGCGGTGCGCAGGCTCGTTGCGTCGCCGACGATGGAGGCGGTCGCGTCGGGCGGGTGGAACATGCTTCACGTTTGCGGTGATCTTTGCATCTGGGTCGATTGCTTCGGGCAGTATAGCTCAAGGTATGGGAACGTGCAACCAATTTGTCATTGGCGGTGCAGGGTGCGGCTTGCACATATGCGTGATGCCAAATGTGGTTAGAGGCTTACGCAAAGACTACCAAACGATGATACCTATGCCGCATGTCACCCTGAGCGAAGCGAAGGGGAAGGGTCTCGGCGTTGTTGGAATCTGAGATTCTTCGCTGCGCTCAGAATGACCGCATGCGGTGCCTCCAATATTGTTTGGTAGACCTGACAGATTCCTGGAATCTGCCAGGTCTAACGATCCGACGCTTGATTCGAACTTGGTCTCACTCGTGCCGCAATGCTTCAATTGGGTCGAGCCGCGCGGCTTGTTGCGCCGGGTAGATGCCGAAGAACAATCCCACCATCAGCGCGAAGCCGAGCGCGATTAAAATCGCGCCGATGTCGATCGACGCCGTGATCAACCCGGTCAGCGTGACAATGACGGCGATCGAAACGCCGACCGCGACGCCAATGAGCCCGCCGGTCAGGCTGAGCGCCAGCGACTCGACGACGAACTGAAACAGGATGTCGCGCCCGCGCGCGCCCACGGCCTTGCGCAGCCCGATCTCGCGCGTGCGCTCGGTGACGCTCACCAGCATAATGTTCATAATGCCGATGCCGCCGACGAGCAGCGAGATGCCGGCGACCGCGCCCAGAAAGGCCGTGATCAACGATGTGACGGTGGTCAGCGTGTCGAGGACTTCGGCCTGGTTGAAGAAGTTGAAGTCATCTTCACTGCCGTCCTGATCGAGCTGGTGCCGGTCGCGCAGCAGGATCGTGATCCGTGACTCGATGGCTTCGAGGTCGCTGCTATCCTCCGCCACGATGGCGATTGACGACACCCGATAGTCGTTGCCGTCGGGCGTGCGTGCGCCAAACAGGCGTTGCTGCGCCAGGGTGATCGGCACGATCGCGTAGTCATCGACCGAACCGAAGGCGCTGCCGCCCTCTTCCGCCAGGACGCCGATCACGCGCAGGGATTGCCCCTCGATACGTACGGTCTGGCCGATCACCTGACCGCTGCCGAACAGATCTTCGGCCAGCGTTGCGCCCAGCACGACGATATTCGACGCGCCGCTGACGTGGTTCTCGGTGATGAACGCGCCTTCGCTTACCGTCAACGTGTTGGCGACGGCATAATCGGGCGTCACGCCGACGATCGTGGCGCTGGCGTCGGCGGCGGGCGCGACCACCTGGGCCGACGACTGAAAACTAGGCGCCACTGCGGCGAACGGCAGCGGCAGATCGGCTATCGCCTCCGCATCCTTCAGGGTCAAGGTCTGCGCCGGTTCCGAACTCTGTCCCGGCCCGCGACTGTCGGGTGAGCCCGGAGACACCGTCAGGACGTTCGTTCCGATGGCTTCGATCTCGCCGGTGATCGCATTGCTCGCTCCTGTGCCCAGCGCCAGCAGCGCAACAACCGAGCCGACGCCGATAATAATGCCGAGCATCGTGAGCAATGAGCGCATCTTGTTCGCCAGCAGACTGTCGAAGGCGATCCGCACAATCTCCCACAGGTCGGTGCTGCGGCCATCATGTTCCAGCGGCGGCAACAAGGCGGCGGGCGCTGCGTCCGGGCGTTCCGTTTGGGCTGTCGGCGCCGCCGGCAAAGCTTGCGTTGTCATGCCGTTCTCCTATCTTCAATCAGCAGCCCGTCGCGCATCAGCAAGGTGCGACCGGCGTAGGCGGCAATGTCGGATTCGTGGGTGACGAGAATGATCGTCAGTCGCTGCTCGCGATTGAGGCGCTGGAGAATGTCCATAATCTCCGCGCTGGTGCGTGTATCGAGCGCGCCCGTCGGCTCATCGGCGAGCAAAACCGTCGGGCTGCCGACAAGCGCGCGGGCGATCGCGACGCGCTGTTGTTGCCCGCCGCTCAGCTCTTTCGGGCGGTGGTGCATACGCGGCCCCATCCCGACGATGTTCAGCGCAGTCGTCGCCCGCTGATGGCGTTCGGCGGCGGGTATGCCGCGATAGACTAGCGGCATCTCCACGTTGCGCAGCGCGGTCTGGCGTGCCAGCAAGTTGTACTGCTGGAAAACGAAACCCAGCTTGCGCGCCCGCACCTGCGCGAGGTCGTCGCCGCTGAGCGTGGCCACGGCCTCGCCGTCGAGGTCGTAGTCGCCGCTCGTCGGGCTATCGAGACAGCCGATCAGGTTCATCAATGTGCTCTTGCCGCTGCCGCTTGGGCCCATAATGGCGACAAATTCGCCTTGTTGGATCGTGAAACTGACCCCGGCCAGCGCTTCGACGCGTACATCGCCCATCTGGTAGATCTTGCGCAAATCGTGAATGTTGATAATAGAATTGTGCATCTTAGCCTCCAAACGGCACTTGCTGGCTCGGCGCCGAGATGTCGGATGTCGGCAGCGTAACCACCACGTCGTCCTCATCTAGGCCGCTGATAATCTCGGTGAATTGCCCGTCGCTCAATCCCGTTTCAACCACAACCTCGCGCACCTGATCGCCCTCGTGCACCTGCACTATCTGGTCGGAGCCTTGTGGCAGCAATGCGGTGGAGGGAACCAGCAATGCGTCGTCTTTGTGGGCGGTCTCGATATCGATATTCGCCGTCATACCGATGCGTGCGCTATTATCGGTTCCGGGGAAGCTCACATACACATCGTAGGTGACGACGCCGGAGCTGTCTTCGGCCACGGGCGCGATGTAACTCACCACGCCCTCGGCTTGCCAGTCATTGATTGCGTCGATTTCAATTACCACCGGCTGATCGAGGGCAACCGTCGCCACATCGTTTTCGCTGAGCAGCAGCTCGACGTGCAACGGGTCGTGATCGACCAGGCTGGCCACTGCTGCGCCGCTGGCGACGACGCTGCCCGGCACTATATCAACGGCGCTGACGACGCCGTCAAACGGGGCGATCAATGTCGCGTAGCTCAGTTGCAACTCGGCCTGGGCCAGCGACTGTTCGGCTTGAGCGACCGACGCCTCGCGAATGCTCAGATCGGTCTCCGTCGCCGACGCGGTCAGTTGTTCGAGGCTGGCTTGCTGTTGATCCACCGTCGCTGCGGCGGCGGCAATATCGGCGGCGGTTCCGCCGGCCAGCAACTTGTCGAGATCGGCCTGGCGCTGATCGACCGTGGCCTGGGCCTGGATAATCTCGGCTTCCGTCGCGCCGCGTTCGGTCGCCGCGAGTTGCGCCTCGGCGTCGCGCAGCTCGGCTTCGGCCTTCGCAAGTCCGGTGCGCTCATCCTCAACCGCCTGGTTGTAGGCGGTCTGGGCCTGAAGCAGGCTTTCTTCGCCGTCCTGCACCGTGCGCAAGGCGGCGGCTTCCTGGTCGATCTCGGCCTGGGTCAAATCGCGCGCCGAGTCCTCGATCTCGCGATTGTCCCAGTAGATCCGGCTATACTCATCCTGGGCGTCGCGCAAGGCATTGGCCGCCTGGTTGAGCTGTGATTCGGCGTTGGTTTTGGCGATCGAAAGCTTGGTACGCTGCGCTTCCAGATCAGCCTGCGCTTGTTCCACACGCGCCTGGGATGTAACCAGATCCTCCGGGTCGGCGCCATCCAAGAGATCGTTCAGTTGGGCTTGCGCCGAGCGCAGCGCCGCTTGCGCGCTTGCGATGTCGGCTTCGGTCACGTTGTTGGTGATGGTGCGGTCAAGCTGCGCCTCGGCATTGGCAAGGCTGGCTTCGGCGGCGGCGATCTCCGCATCGGTTGCGTTGCCCTCGCGCGCTTGCGCAAGCTGGGCCTGCGCCGTCGCCAGATCGGCTTCCGCTTGGGTCACCTGCAACTCAAGCTCGCGCGCGTCGAGTATGGCCAGCGGCTGACCGGCGACGACGCTGTCACCGACTTCCACCAGCACCTCGGTGACGACGCCGCCCGTTTGAAACGCGATATCGAGCGACTGATCGGCGGTGATCGTCCCGCTGCCGCTCACTGTTGACGTGATCGCCCCCCGCGTGACTGGCGTTGTATCGATTTCCACATTCTGGGGTTGTCCGAACGAATTGAATCCTACGGCGGCGATGATCGCCAACGCAATGATGACGATGCCGATCGTTATCCAGCGATTGCTTCCCTTGCGCAGGGGTAATGTCGTTGCTGCCATTTGAAATGCCTCCTGATAACTTCAGTTGATAACGTATGGTTCAGGATCGACTCGCTGCCGATCACTGCGCCGGTTTGCATACTCTTTTGCACTCGTGTTGAGCATAGCGCGCTGCACGCCGGGCGTCGCCACGCGGGTTGATGATCCGGCGTTCATCGCTCCAGATGATGCGGCGCTCACCCATATGGGTGAATGTCGATCGGGTCGGCGAGTGATGCGGTTCGGCGTCAGAGGTGGTAGAATCCAGGTGATGAAGCGATACACGACAGCAGATGATCCGATTGCTCATGAAGAGGCGCAACGTCGCAGCAGGCTAGTATTGAGCACGCTGATGCTCTTTATCTTGCCGTTTCTCGTCGCGCTCATCGGCGGAACCATTGTGCATATGGCGTTGGGCGAAGCGCCGCCGCCGCGCGACGGCGGATGGCGAGTATTCATCGTCATAGCATTGCTCAGCATCTTCAGCGCGGCGACAATCGTCCTGGTTCGGCTGGGCAGGCCGACGCTGTCGGCGGTGCTGCTGATCGGCGTCTGGACCTTTATGACGACGCTGGCGGCGCTGCGTGGCGGCGTGACGACTTTTCTGCCCGCGTTGATGATTATCCCGATCTGCGCGGCCGGCCTCCTGATCGACCGGATTGCGAGCGTAGTCCTGGCAGCGTTGGCGACAGGGCTGACTACTGTCACCGCGCTGCTCGAACTCAATGGCCACATGATCCCCTCGTCAGCGCCCGATCCGTTCATCAGCGCTGAGCCGCTCATATCGCTGGGATTCTGGGCGGTGCTCTTCTGGACGATCGCGGCGCTCACCTCGCTGCTGGCTGGCGGCGCTCAACGCGCCCTGCAACAGAGCCGCGCGCGAGCTGAAGAACTGGCCCGCCTCAGCTCGCAGCTCGAAACCCGTGTAGCCGAGCAGACCGCCGAATTGCTGGCGCAGGCGCAGGCCAAAGCGGCGCTGGAGGAACGCGCCCGCCTGGCGCGCGAAATCCACGATACGCTGGCCCAGGGGTTGGCTGGCATCTCGGTGCAACTAGGCGCCGCCCAGCGCGCCGTGCGCGCGATGCCCGACCTGCCTGAGCATAAGCCGGGCGCGGCGCTCGCCACCAGTCTCGATCTGGCCCATCGCATGGCCCGCGAGACTCTGGCGGAAGCGCGACGGTCGGTGTGGAATCTGCGCAACCCGTCGCTTGAGCATGGCGGTCTCGCTGCTGCGCTGGAACGTCTCACGCAGCAGCCGCTGAGCCAGACGCTGGCGATCACGTTTTTCCTGCAAGGCGACGAATCGGCCTTGCCGCCGCGCGTCGAGACCGAGTTGCTGCGGGTTGCGCAAGAGGCGCTGGCGAACGCGAGCAAACACGCCCAGGCGACGCGCGCGGCGATGATTCTGCGCTATGGTCATGACGGCGTCGAACTCACGATTGAAGATAACGGCATCGGTTTTCCTGAAGCTGTTCTTTCACCAGAGCATAGGTTGACGAACAGTCCCTGGGAAGGCTTCGGACTGGTCGGCATGCGCGAACGCCTCTCGGCGCTCGGCGGTCGCCTGGAACTGAGCAATGACAGCGGCGCGCGGGTGCGCGCTTGTGTCACCCTGCCCGTCATTGAGGAGGCGGGAGCATGATTCGTGTGCTGGTCGTTGATGATCACCCGGTTGTACGCCACGGCCTGATTGCAATGCTGCGTTGGGAAAGCGACATCGAAATTGTCGGCCAGGCTGCCGATGGCGCGCAGGCTGTCGAACTGATCGCCGACCTCACGCCCGACGTGGTGCTGCTTGACCTGCGCATGCCCAAGCTGAACGGTGTTGAAGTAATGCGCCAGATCCGACCCGGCTATCCCTCGGTGCGTTTCCTGGTTCTGACAACCTATGACACCGACGAATACATCGGGCCAGCGCTGGCGGCCGGCGCCCAGGGATATCTGTTGAAAGACGCTATGCCGGAAGATCTCGCTCAATCGGTGCGCCTGATTGCAAGCGGCGGCGCAGCGTTGGAGCCAGGCGTAGCAGCACGCATGCTTGAACGGCTCCAATCAGGCGGCGAAGAAACGTTATCCAATCGCGAACGCGACGTGCTACGACTCCTGGTTGAAGGCGCCAGCAACAAACAGATCGCTGCACGCCTGCAACTTTCGGAGAATACCATCAAAACCCACCTCAGCAACATCTTCGGCAAGCTTGACGTACAGAGCCGCGCCGAAGCCGTCGCCGTTGCCCTCCAGCGCGGGCTCGTCTAAGTGATACAGACAGTCGAAACGCTCCGCTCGCGTTTTCGTAAACAACCTAAAAACTGCTTGACAAATTGCTTTATGGGCCGTATACTCTTAGAGGCAGGATTTATACCCTCAGGTTATGATTTAAATCGCACCCTTTAGTAACGCGATGAGCGCTTAACCCCGATTTGTTGAGTGCAGTTTATATATACGAAAATAGTGAGGGCGCGGTTCCTTAATTACGGGGAGCCGCGTTGTATTCTTACAGTCTATAACATAGTAGTTTAGGAGCATAAGACAGATGCTCAAGCGAAGAGAGAACATATGGGGACTAAACGAGACTTCTGTCGTCGTTGAAGAGCCGGGGCTTGATCAGCTTGTTGAAGTAGAAGAACTGGCGAATGAAGCGATCGAAGATGCTCGCGCGAACAGTGAACCAACGCTCGACTCGGTTCAGCATTATTTGCAAGAGATCGGGCGGGTCGCGCTGCTTACGGCCAGTGAAGAAGTTGAGTTAGCCGAGCGTATAGAACGTGGCGATGCAGCTCGACGGCGGTTGGAGTCTGATGAAGAGCACACGTCACTATTGCATGAGGCTCTAGAGCGTGATGCTCAGAGCGGCAGCGATGCGCGGCGACATCTGATCCAGGCCAATCTACGCCTGGTTGTCAGCATTGCCAAAAAGTATGTCGGGCGCGGGTTGTCGCTGCTCGATCTGATTCAAGAAGGCAACATCGGTTTGATGCGCGCCGTCGAGAAGTTCGATTATCGCAAAGGCAATCGCTTCTCGACCTACGCGACGTGGTGGATTCGTCAGGCTGTGACGCGGGCGATTGCCGAGCAGGGCCGCACGATTCGGTTGCCGGTGCATATGAGTGAATCGGTCGGACAGGTGAAGCGAACGGCTGAAAAGTTGTCCCAGTCGCTTGAACGTCAGCCAACACCTGAAGAGATCGCAATTGCTCTGGGGCAATCAATCGAACGGGTTCGGCGCATCCTTGAAGCGGCGCGACGGCCTATCTCGCTTGAAATGCCCGTCGGCGACGATGGCGAACACACGCTGGGCGATTTTTTGCCCGACGACGAATTGCCGACGCCGACCGACTTCGCATCGCAGCAGCTTTTGCGTTACGACTTGTCCTGCGCGCTTGATCATTTGAGTGAGCGTGAGCGCAAGATCATCGATCTGCGCTACGGTCTGATTGATGGTCAACGCCGCACGCTCGAAGAGGTTGGGCGTGTTCTTGGGATGACTCGCGAACGTGCGCGCCAGATTGAAGCAGAGGCGCTGCGTCGTTTGCGGCACTCCGATGTCGGGCAACATTTGCGCGATTATCTAGAGTGATCTGAACGCAGTATGACGGCAACACAACGGAGGCCGTCTGAAAAGGGCGGCCTCCGTTGTGTTTGCGCTTGCGTTTGGCGATGGGTATGCGAATGCGGGAGCATTGCTCCCGCATTCCGGTAGTGGGGGCTTTATGCGTTGTCAAGAAAACTCAACGGCGACCCACGCTCGTACATCGTGATTGTCCTGCGCGTCCTTGAACATAATCGGCGCATGGTGGTCTTCACGCAACGTCTGGGCGGCGGCGGCCACAAAATTGAGAAAAAGCGGATGTGGCGAGTTGGGGCGGGATAGAAATTCGGGATGGAACTGGCTGGCGACGTACCAGGGGTGGTCGCGCAGTTCGATGATCTCGACGAGGCGACCATCAGGAGACTGACCGCTAATCACCAGCCCCGCCTCTTCGAGCAGACTACGATACTTGTTATTGAATTCGAAGCGATGCCGGTGGCGTTCATTTACGACAGCGGTTCCGACGCCGTAAGCCGCTGCTGCGCGTGTCTCCGGCTTGAGTACGCATGGATACATCCCCAGGCGCATCGTTCCACCCTTCTCGGAAATATCCCGCTGATCAGGCATAATGTCGATCACGGGATGGGGGGTATGCGGATCAAACTCGGTGCTATTCGCCTCGCGACTCTGCATGACCCAGCGAGCGAAGGCGATTGTAGCGCATTGCATACCCAGGCAAAGTCCCAGATATGGCACGTTGTATTGTCGTGCGTAATCCGCGGCTAAAATCTTGCCTTCAATGCCGCGATCACCAAAGCCGCCGGGAACGACAATGCCGTAGACATTGGCGAGCAATTTATTAGGGCCTTCACGCTCCACCTGCTCGGCGGAAACCCAGCGGATGTCAATATCAAAACCCTGGTGCAAGCCGGCGTGCCGCAGGGACTCGACCACGCTGATATAGGCGTCGCGCAACTCGATATATTTGCCGACCAGTGCAATGGGTAATACGCGCTTAGGCTCCTTAATCATCTGGACCAACTTGCGCCAGTCGTTGAGATCCGGGGTCCTTGTGGGCAATCCCAGCCGATCAATCAGATAATCGCCCATACCTGCATCTTCCAGTACGAGCGGCACCTCGTAAATGGAGTCGACTGTTTGTACCGGGATCACCGCACGTGCATCCACATCGGAGAAGAACGCAACCTTCTCGCGAATTTCTTCGGTGATCGGGTAATCGGCCCGGCAGAGCACCACATCGGCGTTAATGCCGACGCCGCGTAGCGCCATAACCGAATGCTGTGTCGGTTTCGTCTTCAACTCGCCGGTTGAAGCAACGTGCGGCAGCAAAGTTACATGGATGTAGAGCACGTTATCTCGACCAACTTCACGTCGCATCTGGCGAATAGCTTCTAGGAACGGTAGGCTCTCGATATCGCCTACAGTGCCGCCGATTTCTACAATCACCACATCGGCGTTGCTCTGCTTCGCAACCGCTGCGATACGCGACTTAATCTCGTTGGTGATATGCGGAATAACCTGGATCGTTCCGCCTAAGTAATCTCCGCGACGCTCTTTCTGAATGACCGCTGAGTAAATCTGACCGGTTGTAACGTTGCACAAACACGACAGTCGCTCATCGATAAAGCGTTCATAATGACCCAGATCCAGGTCCGTCTCTGCACCGTCATCGGTGACAAAAACCTCGCCGTGCTGATATGGCGACATCGTTCCAGGATCTACGTTCAGATATGGATCGAGCTTGACAACGGAAACCCGCAGCCCGCGACTTTTGAAGAGGCGCCCTATCGAAGCGACGCTGATGCCTTTACCGACTGACGAGACAACGCCACCCGTCACGAAGATATATTTTGCCATACACCCAGATCTCCTTGCCTAGACGTAATCAACTGCTATTGGGAAGGAATGTTTGTTGGCGTTAACTACAGACGATAGGCCCCAGTAAGGACAATGGGTCGGCCAACTCGTCGTTGTGCCAACCCATTCCCGGAAAGAACTTCTTTCGAACAGTATTTCATGTCCGTCTTGTGAAGCAACGTAGCGTTTTGCCAATGTCAACGGTCAACGAGACGTATTGGACGATGGCGATACACGAAGTTGCTTCATACTACACTGTCTGATTGCCTTGAGATACGACGTGCATAATTCCATACTGGCCGGATAGCTCGATTGGTTTGTTACTCAACAAAACGAGCATATGGCACACTTTCTCCAAGCATTGGCGCGTTGTCATCTTCGTGTAATCTAAAACAAATGAGGAGAAGGTCTGCTGCCTTCCCCTCGCTTTTATTCAACGGGCCAGGGTTTATAGTAGCAAGATCGATGTGTCTTCATAGCTTATGCTCTAAAGACCATATCAGCATTGTACCATAGTTGTTAACGGCTTGTAGCGCACTACCCTATTTGGCGTTGTTGATGGGACGCATAACAATGACCCGGGTTTCTTCGCCTTCAGCCAGCAAATTCGATGAAGAAAGAGAGAGCTTTTCCTCGGCCTGGATTTCTTTCATTCCTAATTCGTGGGTAAACTTCTCAAGCGGCGCGAGAGGGTATTCAAAGGAGAGTTGTGGCAGCGCATAGTGCATAGGAATGACGATACGCGGCTCGATCTGGCTGATCACACTCGCGGCTTCTGCCGGGCCAATCGTCTCGCCGCCGCCAACCGGCACGAACAGTACGTCAACATTGCCAATGTCTTCAAGCTGGCTCTGACTTAATTCATGTCCCAGATTGCCGAGGTGGCAAAGAACCATATCATCCATATGAATCGTGTAGACGGTGTTATAGCCGCGCTCGGCGCCCTTCGCTTTGTCATAGGCTGTACGTACGCCGGTGATCAAAATGCCGCCCACTTCATATTCGCCGGGGCCGTTGATGACAAAAAGCCGGTCACGCGTCGGGCGCACGGCTGCGGTATTGTTGTGATCGCGGTGGTTGTGGCTGACCGTGACGATATGTGCGGTGGGTTTCCCCAGATCGAGACCTATCGAGGCATCAAAGGGATCGCACACGACGATGCCATCGCGACCGCGCAAACGAAAGCACGAATGACCAAAGTATTGAATATCGGGCACGAAACTCTCCTGGAATGTGACGCTGAATGCAGGAACAGTATAGACAGATTATAGCATCAGGTTGGAGGTTGCACTTCGGACCAGAGCTGTTCAAGAATCGGTGCAATAACATCGAACGAGAAGCCACGCCGTTGCAAATAACCTCCCAGACGCCGCTGGAAGGTCGCTCGGTCAGGAGCATCGGCGTAGCGTCGTAAAGCCCCGCGCGCCAGTGCGAGGGCGCGATCCGCCTCGGACTGGTTCAGTTGCTCGTCGCGCAATGTTGCCTCGACAGTTTCGCGTTCGACCCCTTTGCGGCGAAGTTCATTGCGCAATGCTCGAACGCTGCGCGGGCGGCAGTTCTGGCGATTCTCGATCCAGAAACGACTGAATGCCGCATCATCGAGCAATCTCAGATCGATCAGGCGAGTTACCGCCGCGTCAATAGCAGCGGCGGAAAAATCTTTACGGCGCAATCGTTCACGGATCTCGGCAATCGAACGCGGGCGTGCATTGATCAGGCGCAGCGCTGCGTGGACGGCTTTATGAACGCTCTCGGCGGATTCGAGCCGCGCCCATTCGTTAGCGGCAATGGCTTTGCCCACAAAAAGTTCTTCGCGTGCGAGCGTGTCGAGGCTGACGCCGATGGCGAACTCGTCATCGATAAATACATTGACGCGCTCAGGAACGCAATCCTGAGCGCGAAGCGCCGTAATCGTTCCCACAGGCATTGAAATGTCCTCGCTATGCGCCTGCCGAGCGAGCAGATCGTATCTCCAGATGTTGCAATCTACTGCTATTCCTCGAACAATCCTTCATCTTCGCCATCGTTATCGGCGACGTCCCCAACCGGCAAAGCAGGAGAAGCATTGACTGCCTGCGCGCGAATGAGCTGCTCGATCTCGTTCGCCAGGGCCGGATTCTCGCGCAGGAAGGTTTTCGCGTTTTCGCGCCCCTGGCCCAGCCGATCTTCGCCGAGATAGAACCAGGCGCCACTTTTGCGAATAATGTTCATTTCTACGCCGATGTCGAGCAGATTGCTCTCGCGAGAGATGCCGTCGTTAGCCATAATATCGAACTCGGCCTGACGAAACGGCGGTGCGACTTTGTTCTTGATCACTTTTACCCGCACCCGCGAGCCGATCGGATCAGAACCTTGCTTGAGTGTTTCAATGCGCCGAATATCGAGGCGCACCGATGCATAAAATTTGAGCGCCTGCCCGCCGGTAGTGGTCTCAGGTGAGCCGAACATCACCCCGATCCTCATGCGCAACTGATTGAGAAACAATACAATCGTACGACTCTTGCTGATTGCTCCAGACAGCTTGCGCAATGCCTGGCTCATCAGGCGCGCTTGCAACCCCGGCAGCGAGTCGCCCATGTCGCCCTCGATCTCGGCGCGTGGCACGAGCGCCGCCACCGAGTCGATCACAACGACATCAGTGGCATTAGAACGCACGAGCATTTCGCAGATTTCCAACGCTTGCTCGCCGGTATCTGGTTGTGAGATGAGCAAATCATCGATGTTGATGCCGCAACGGGCGGCATAGACCGGATCGAAGGCGTGCTCGGCGTCGATGAACGCTGCGACGCCGCCGAGATTCTGGGCTGAAGCAACGATATGTTGCGCGAGTGTGGTTTTACCGCTGCTTTCCGGGCCGTAAATCTCGACAACTCTTCCACGTGGCAAGCCGCCCACGCCGAGGGCGATATCGAGCGTGAGCGCACCTGTAGGGATAACTTCAATGGCAAGGCGGGCATTTGCCTCGCCCATCTTCATAATCGAGCCTTTGCCGAACTTCCGATCGATCTGGCTCATCGCCGCCGCCAGGGCCTTCTCTTTCTCTGGTGAGATAGCCATCGCGTGCGCTCCTCCGTTGGTTGTGTTCACTCGTGCTCTCCTTAATAGTTACTCTACTATACGGCAGGGACGCTGTCAACGCGGCCCGAACGGTATGACGGCACAAATCGAAGTATAGCACATATGTTCATTATCGACAACACTGAAATCAGGCGCTCCGGCGTGGTATAATCTGGGCGTCGGATAAATGAAGCATTATAAGCAGGCTCTGCTGATTGCCGGTCTGGAGATCGGCTTTCGGTACAGATATGCTAGTTGGGTAGTTCAGATTTGCGAGGGCAAGGAGACAAACATATGGAGCGGCGAGTTGTGGTGACCGGTATGGGCGCGCTCAGTCCGCTTGGCCTGGATGTACCATCACTCTGGCAGGCGATTAACGAAGCTCGCAGCGGCATTGGTCCGATTACCTTGTTTGATCCTGTCGACTACGAAACACGTTTCGCCGGCGAGGTCAAAGGTTTTAACGCCGCCGATTATATGGATCGCAAGGAAGCTCGTCGTACAGATCGTTTTGTCCACTTCTCTATTGCCGCGTCGCAAGAGGCGCTACGCGCTGCGGAGCTAACGATCACTCCCGAAAATAGCCACCACATCGGCGTGTTTCTCAGCAGCGGCATTGGCGGCATTGAAACGCTGGCAAACCAGATCGACGTATTGCGCGCTAAAGGCCCCGGACGGGTGAGCCCGTTCCTGGTTCCGGCGATGATCACTAATATGGCTGCGGGTCAGGTGTCGATATTGACCGGTGCGCGCGGTCCCAATCTTTGCACCACGTCTGCGTGCGCCAGCAGCGCCCATGCCATCGGCGAGGCTGCCGAGACTATTCGCCGCGGTTGGGCGAAAGCGATTATCGCCGGCGGTTCGGAAGCTCCGATTACGCCAATCGGCGTGGCTGCATTCAACAGCGCCCGCGCTATTTCAACTCGCAACGACAGCCCTGAGAGCGCATCGCGTCCATTCGACGCCACCCGTGATGGGTTTGTGCTATCGGAGGGTGGCGCTGCGCTCATCCTGGAGGATCTTGAATTTGCGCAGGCGCGTGGTGCAACTATCCTCGCCGAAGTTGTGGGATATGGCGCTACTGCTGATGCCTACCATATTACTCAGCCGAGCGAAGGCGGCGAGGGCGCCGCGCGAGCGATGGAATTGGCGTTGCTCCATGGACATATCTCGCCTGATGCTGTGAGCTATGTCAATGCGCATGGTACCAGCACTCCGGCCGGGGATATTGCCGAGACCGATGCGATTAAAAAGGTTTTCAGCGAGCGCGCTGCAACCTTGCCTGTGAGCTCCAGCAAGTCGCAATTCGGTCACCTGCTAGGAGCCGCCTGCGCACTTGAATCGATTGTGAGTATATTAGCGATCAAAGATAACGTGCTGCCGCCAACAATTAATCTGCATCATCCGGATCCGCGCTGCGATCTCGATTATGTTCCGAACGCGGCCCGTTTGGCCCCGGTTGATGTGGTGATGAATAACTCATTTGGGTTCGGCGGGCATAATGTGTCGCTTGTCTTCAAACGATTTGATGCGTAATACCGTATGCGTGAGGCAATAAACAGATGAGCGATGCAGATTTGCAGCAGGCGTTAGGTATGATGTTTAACGATACATGCCTGTTACAGAGCGCCTTCGTCCATCGCTCATTTCTGCATGAACATCCTGAACGCGTTACTCCGCTGACATCGAATGAGCGCCTGGAATTTCTGGGGGATGCCGTGTTGAATTTTCTCACGGCGGCCTGGCTCTATGAGCAGTTTCCCGAACACAGCGAAGGCGCATTGACCAACCTGCGCGCAGGGCTGGTCAAAACGACCACGCTCGCCCGTTTCGCGCGCACATTGAATCTGGGCGACTATGTGCGGATGAGCCGAGGCGAGGATACGCCCGCCGGTCGCAACCGCGCTCCGCTGCTGGCCGATGTATTCGAGGCGGTTGTCGGCGCATTGTATCTCGATCAGGATCTGGAAGCCGTTCGCCGGTTTGTTTTGCCCTTTCTGCAGCAGGAATTGGAGCTGATAAAGTCCGGCAATGCTGATATTGACTATCGCACGCGCCTTCAGGAACGGTTGCAGGCTCAGTATGGCATCACGCCGACGTATCAGATAGTGCGGGTGGATGGGCCGGATCACCAGCGCGAATTTACGACCGAAGTGCGAATGGGCGATGATTGCCTTGGTGTTGGCAGTGGCCCTAGCAAGCAGGCGGCGGCCCAGGCGGCGGCGCGCGCCGCTCTTACGCTGCTTGACGATCGGGCGGCGGCGACTGCCTGATCTGCCAATCCGGCAGCCTGCAAAACGAGCGGCGTCTTTGTAGCAATGGCGGCGAGTGGTTATGGTTGTTGAGCCTCATATCATATGCAACGTTTGTTGATCACGGGCGGCACAGGCTATCTCGGCGGCGAATTGGTGCGCCAAGCGCGCGCCGCTGGCTGGCATATCGCCGCAACCTATCTGAACACACATCCGCCTGTGGACACGGATGTCACCTGGCTTGCAATGGATGTGCGCCAGGAGCAGAGCGTCCAGGATGTTTTTGCAGCCTTCCGTCCTGCGCTAGTCATTCACACCGCGTTTCGACAATATGAACCTGATCTGTGGTCTATCACCGCTGAGGGCGCGCGATATGTTGCGCGATCGGCTTATGCTGCGGGGGCCCGATTGATACATATGTCGAGCGATGTCATCTTTGATGGCGAACATGGCGCCCCCTACGCCGAGGATGCGCCACCCAATCCGATTACCGATTACGGGGCGGCAAAAGCAGCAGCGGAGTCGTTCGTCGCGGCTGAACACCTTCAGGCAGCTATAGTGCGCACATCACTGATTTACGGTTTCGAGCCAATGGATCGGCAGACGGCGTTTGTGTTGAGTATGATCGATGATGCGCGCGATACCGCACTGTTTAGCGACGAATACCGCTGCCCGATCTTCGTCGTCGATCTGGCCGCGGCGTTGCTGGAACTAGCCGCAAGTCCGTATCAAGGCATTATAAATATCGCCGGTCCGGAACGATTAAGCCGTTACGAATTCGGCGTGTCGCTGGCCAGATCGTATGACCGCGATCCTACACGTCTCAAATCCGGTCTGAGCCACAACAGCAGCGTCAGACGACCACGTGATTGCACACTCGATATTAGCCTGGCCCAGCGCACGCTACAAACGACGCTCCACGCTACGAGCGAAGTGCTTGCGCGAAACACATAATTAGCCTTCGGTATGCTTGCTTGCAGAAACACTTCGCTTGTCGCTGGCTTCTGACGTGAGGAGGATTCTCGATGACTAACCCATCCGAAGCGATATCCCGACTCGTCGATGATTTGCAAGGCTCAGACGAATTTGCTCGCGCTCAGGCAGCTTTCGCTTTGGGCGTTCTGGGTGAGCCGGCGGTTCAACCGCTGATTGACTTGCTCAGCAGCACGAAGTCAGAAATACGGATGCGGGCTGCATGGGCATTGGGAGTCATCGGCGCGCCCGCGCTTCCGGGATTGCTCGATCTGGCCGAGGGCGAAAACCAGGAATTGCGCATTGAGGCTATTCGGGTTCTAGGAGTTGTTGGCGAGGCGCGCGCGCTCCGCCAGTTGTTGACGGCCTTGACTGATCCTTCGCCGCGCATTGCGGCGCGTTCGGCGCGCGCGCTCGGCAAGGTGGGCGATCCGCGTGCATATCATGCGCTGATCACGGCGCTTCAGCATCCCTCGCCCGATGTACGCTACGAGGCCTGTCGCGCTTTGAGCGATCTGCAAACGCCTGAAGCTATCGATGCGCTTCTGGCGCTAGCCGAACGCGATACTGAAAGCGCAAGCTGGGGAGCTTCGGTCGCGGAAACAGCTCAACGCGCGGTCGCCGAACTGCACAACGCCGATCAATCATTGCACCAGGCGGAGTTTGATCGCGTGCACCGGCTTTTGAAAGAATACGGCGATCAGGAGTAGCGCCTGGTATTCTCTATCCTCTATGTATATGTGTTCGCCTGTAGCGCTATGACGACGATGGAGGGCTATCTTTCCCGCCATCCGGTTCCCTCGTATCGGCGGGCGTAGGAACCGGTGCGGCGTTTGGAATGCCTATTGGCTGGCGGGGTGTTCTATTTCCAGTTACGATAAAGTCTACATATTCGCCGATATTCGTGGCGCGGTCGGCGATGCGCTCGAAGTTATGCGCGATCCAGAGTAGGTATGTCCCCGATGATACCAATTGCGGATCGCGGCGCATCTCCTCAAGCGTGGTGCGAAAAATGCGCTGGTAATAAGCATCGATCAAATCGTCTTGATCTTGAAGTTGCTGGTTAATGCTTGGATCACGCTGGACGAAGGCGTCGAGGGCGTCGCGCAACATCTCACGCGCCCCTCTGGACATATCGGCGAGTTCGGTTGGCAATGACAAATCGGGATGTTCGGCATTGCGAAGTATCAGCTTGGCAATGCCTTTGATATGGTCGCCTACCCGTTCCAGTTCTTTGCTGCAATGAATAAACGAACTGACGGCTCGCAAGTCCCCCGCGACCGGCCCCTGAAGTGCGATAAAACAGAGTGCGTCATTTTCAAGATCGGCAGCAGCCTCGTCGATCTGCTTATCGTCGCGAATGATTGCTCGCGCTTCCAGAAGCGCCTGGTTGCGCAGCGCCCAGAGTGCTCGCCCCATCGTTTCATCGACCATATGCCCCAAAGCCAACAGCGCCCGTTCAAGATCTTCCAGCGCATGCTGATAGTGTTCGCGCGGTCGAGTCATAAGCGTTGTCCTCTCCCTCTCGCTTCGAAATAATCCGGCGCAGCAGCGATAAAACTCGGCGTCACACCGGGACAATGGCGCATTGTCCAAATGGCTTTCTTGTCGTCATCGCACCCAGAGTATAGCAGATGACAGACCGGTTCCGGTTCGGCGACGCTCAACGTGTTTTGTCGCTCTGAGCCTTTGGCAAGCCATATTGCACCGGCTTGAGCATCCGTACGCTCAAGAAGATGAGCATTGCGGTGAATGCGATCGCGATGAAGAGGTAGGCGATCCAGGGCGATGGGACAAGGATATCCATACCTTGAGCGGGGATTTCCAAAAAGAAAGCGCTCTCACCTTCCAAAAGCGCGGCTTCGGTTAAACCGAGCGCGATGAAGGGATGTAAGCACAGCAATGTTCCTATAGCATAGATAAAGAGCGGCCCAGGATCATCAATGGCTTGAGATCCTATTAGTGTGATAATAACGAATATAAATGGAATACCTAGCAGCTTCAGGATAATCGAACCCTGCGCCATAACCGTTGCGCCCAACGTTGTGCGCATAATCGTTGACCAGAACATACCTACTGTCGCGTAAAAAATCGCTGTCATAATCAGTCCGACGATGCCGATCGCCAACTCAGTTCCGCTGACGCCGCCAAACAGAAATGAGAGCGCGGCTAATGGCAACGCGCCGACGATCAGGAGCATAGCGAAGGCCAGCGCGGCAATGAGCTTGCCGATCGCGATCTGAAGCGGCGAGAGCATTGTGGTAATCAACAGGTCATACGATTGCCGTTCCTTCTCGCCGGAGATAGCCCCAGCGGTTAGTGATGGCGTGATAATCGCAACTTGAACCAACGCAGCAGTCATCACCGTAAGAAAGATCGCTTTGCCGATACGCGGTCCGGCGTCGAAGTCGTTAAAGCCATCTGAGATGGAAGCGGTCATAGCTAGATAAACCAGCAGCGTGATCATACTGGTCAGCACCAGGTAAATCGACAAAATAATTAATGCACGCGCGCCGCGAATGCGACTACGCAGCTCTTTCGCCAGCACTGGATTGGACAGAAGTGACATAGATGTGTGGTCCCATTCATTCGCGCACTGAGCAACGATGCAGTTTCATACAATTCCGTCAATGTGATATAAGTATACCATTGATAGGACTTCTGCTACAAAGTGATACTCAGATATGGCATAATAAACGCTTCAAAAGAGTTGCGCCAGGATGCCACCCATGTTATAATTTCGCGATGTTGTAGTCATACGTCGCTTGAGAGCGACCCTGCTTTCTGCTCCGCCGCATTGCACGGCCCGCGCAGCCGCTTATGCATTCTTGTAGGAATGTGGCAGTTTATCGAGCGGAGCTATTCCAGAGGAGGACAGATGCGCGAGCGTCGGCGGAATTACGATTTTATGTTTATCATCAGTCCACTGCATGCAAAGGAAGAAGATCTGGCAGTGGTTATTGAGCGCGTTTCGCAAGCCGTACAGGCGGCTGGCGGCGAAGTTATGTCAATCAACCATAATCCGCCCTGGGGGCGTCGCAAGCTGGCGTATCCCATTCGTGACTATGCTGGCGGCGAGGCGAGCCGACGCAACTTCACTGAAGGATTTTATGTGTTGATGCATTTTGTTATGGCGTCAACCAAAGTTGTTGAGCTAGATCGTGCGATCAAGCTGATCGATCCGATTTTGCGTCACTTGATTACGGTTGTGGAGCGTAAACCTCAATTGCTCGATGCGGAGTCTTCAGAGTATGAAGAGGCGGAGGTTGATCAGGAAGCCGACGACTATATCGACGATGGCGAAGAGGAGTTGGTTGAGGAGAGTGACGAGTAAGACGGTTGTTTCCTGAAGCTCTCCAGAGTACAGTCGTGCAGATCGTTCAAGAGTGCATCCGAGAGGCCTTGTGATAGATAGAGCGTTGCTTACGATAATTTATAGATGCTGACTCGTATCGGGGTTAAGCAAAGCGAAGCGAGAACACAATGGCGCGAGATCTCAATAAAGTGATGATTATTGGGCGTCTGGGGATCGATCCGGAGATGCGTTATACGCCAAGCGGCAGTCCGGTGACAACCTTTCGCGTTGCTGCAGGCCGTCAGTGGAAAGATGCGAATGGCGAGACGCGCGAAGAGACGGAATGGTTCAGTATTGTCGCCTGGAATAAGCTGGCTGAGATTTGTAATCAGTATCTTACGAAGGGAACGCGCGTCTACCTGGAGGGGCGTTTGCAGACCCGTTCGTGGGAAGATCAACAGAGCGGCCAGACGCGCTATAAAACTGAGGTTATCGCTAATGATATGATCATTCTCGATAGCCGTGCGCAGCGTGAAGTCTCACCGTCAATTGATGACGATGATGCCGCATCCCGCGGCGGTTCACGATCTTCTCAGCGTGGAGGGAGCGGCTATCCGCCGCCCGACATTGGGGACGAGGATATTCCGTTTTAGTTCGTAGCTCATCTGCGTTTTGTGGATCGCGATAACCATATCGTCTCCAGGCGGGTTCGCAGAAACGATACGTTTGCCGCCTCGTCAAGATGGCTTGAGTAGTATTACGGCAGTCAGCCGTCAGTTGTGATGTTGCCATAAACGGCCAATGCGGCTATTATTGGCCTGACATCATAGATTGTACTGACAGTTGACTGTTTTTGTATGCAATAAACACACTATGGCTGACTCACCGAAAAATACATCATCAGGCGGTCGCAAAGCGCCGACGAAAGCGACATCCAGGAAACCGCAAACCACACGCCCGGAAGCGCCGACGCAGCGCCGAACGCTCTCAAAGCATCAGCGGGAAGAGCGGCAGCAGCGCCTGATCATCACAGCTACAGCGTCTGTGCTCGGCGTGGCTGCGCTGTTGGTTATCGGCACGCTGATCTATTTTCAATTCATTGTTCCGACTTTCGCGGTGGCTCGCGTCGGTGATACAACGCTATCACAAGGCGATTATTGGGAAGAGCGTCGGCTAGCCTATGCCAACGAAATCGCCCAGAACCTGCAACTCCTGGCGTTCTTCGGCGGTGATCAGCAAATTAGCGGACAGTTCGCCGGACGTTCGCCCGGCATCGATCAGCTTGTGCGTGATGTGCGTAAGAGCGACATCGAAGATCGTATCGTCGATGAATGGATTGATCGCCAGATAATCGCTCGTGGCGCAGCAGAGCTCGGCGTTCAGGTGACCGATGCCGAGGTCGATCAGCAGATCGTCGCCGAACTGGGTATGGTGTTTTTGCCGTCGCCTCCCGTCACGTCAACCGAGGAGTTGACCGCAACGTCGGGAATCAGCGCAACTGCCGTTGTCGAAAATGTTGAAGCAGTTACTGGAACCGAGACGTTGACGCCGACGGCGGAGGTGGCGCCGGAGCTGGAAGCGCTGACGCCGACGGTGGAATTAACTCCAACAGCAGCGGAAACCCCAACACCGCCGACGACGAGCACGGCTGCCCCAACGCCGGAACCGGCGGTTGCCGCCGATCAGGCCGAGCAAATTATCGAAGCGATCTATTTGCGTTATAAGCTTGAGCTCGATCAAGTGAACCAGAGCCCGGCTTTGTCTCAGGAAGATCTCCGGCTGGCTATGGCTCAAGATTACCGCGACCGTGCATTGCGTGAGCGCCTTCAGGAGCAGCTTGTGCCCGAAGCGGAGTTTACGCTGGATACCGAGCCGGATCGAGTTCAGGCCAGCCATATTTTAATCGCGGTGGATGCGTCTGAAGATATATCTGGAGACGAACGTGAAGCTTTGTACGATGAAGCTAAACGTGAGGCTGAGGAAATACGCCAGGAACTGCTGGATGGAGCGGATTTCGCCGAGTTGGCCGCCGAGCGATCGAATGATCCTGGCTCGGCGGAGGGCGGCGGCGATCTGGGGTATTTTGATGTCGATGGGCGAGCCAGTAACGGTTCGGTGTATGTCCCTGAGGTCGTCGCGGCGGCTTTCGCTCTTGAAAGCGATGAAATCAGCGAGCCGGTGCGCACGCAGTTTGGCTGGCATATCATCACGGTGACCGATCGCGAAACGGCGAGCCTGGAAGATCAGTTGCGCGAGGCGCGTTCGGAAGCGCTGGATTCATGGATCGGGGAAAAGCGTGTTGAATTTGTTGTACAGCGTTTCCCTGAGCCAACCGCAACTGTGGCAGCTCCAACGACGGTACCATTGCCAACTGAGGTCCCAACCTACCTGCCGGGTCCGCCGACGCCGTTACCGACAGTGACGCCAACTGCGACGATTGGATCCGATGTTTTGACGCCTGAGCCCGATGCGCCATAATCGTTTGATGCGGCTATGAAGATGCATACAAAGACCGGACAGGTTTCCAAACTTGTCTGGTCTGATGACCTAACTTTACAGGAGTTACGCGGTCTACCAAACGATGCTACCCATGCCGCATGGCACCCTGAACGGAGCCGCCGGCAGCGTGAAGGGTCTCGGCGTTGGGGGAATCTGAGTTTCTTCGCTGTG
>JANQID010000059.1 GCA_028282325.1 Chloroflexaceae bacterium
CCAGGCGCGCGGACTGTCGCGGCGTGGAGCAGTGGCAGCTCGTCGGGCTCATAACCCGAAGGTCGCAGGTTCGAATCCTGCCGCCGCTACCAGAGAATAGTAAAACTTAAAAGCGTCGTGTAGAGACATTCTACACGACGCTTTTGCATTATCTAACGATATGGTTGGCTGAAAGCTGTCGTCCATGTTATACTCAATTTCGGTATGATCGTATCTTTTTCATCCAAAATCAGGTTTTTTAGCAACTGTCCATATGCTCAATTAAGTAGAGGGTATATATGTGGCGATTGCTGATAGCAACAGTGATCTCTGCAACATTGTTGAATAGCTGTGGTTTGCCGCCGGTTTCTTCGGAGAGAGAAAGAAAAACTTCCCCATCAGGCGCTATTGCATCGGATACGTCTCTATCATCGACATCGGTTGCCGCATCGCCTTTGCCATCACCTACGTTGACCTCGTCAACCAACATGCCAACTGTTGAACTGCCATCGCCAACGATCGAACAACCTTCGCCGACAACCGTACGCTCAGAACCAACTGCTAAACTATCGACGGATGCCGTCGAAACAGATCAGGCCCTGCTGGACGAACAATCCGCTGCACCTACCGCCGCTCCTACAGTACCTGTACAAGATGTTGATGCGCAAATTCCGGTACGAATCACGATTGATGCCATCGGTCTCGAACAACCATTGGTTTCAGTTGGGCTGGATCAAAACCGGATTCCCATTGTGCCGAAGCATGATATCGGCTGGTACAATCTGAGTGCGCAACCAGGGCAACAAGAGAATGTGGTGTTCTGGGGGCATGTTCTGCGTTTCCGAAATGCGCCGGATATCCCAGCGCCATTCGCTCACCTGCGTGAAGCGCCGATTGGATCGAACATTGTCGTCGAAACCGCTGGTGGGATAGTGTACGATTATGTCATCACCGAGCAGGTATGGGCCACTCCGGATCAGGTCGAATATATCCTGCCGCAAGGCTATGAGCGGCTCACGCTGGTGTCGTGTATCGGTGACCGGGTTATCGTTAACAATGCGGTTGAGCTAACCCATCGCTTGATCACCATTGCTGAGCCAGCGGGTTAATATAGCTCAAGCTTCATAATCGGCGAGTTTGTAGCCCACGCCCCACTCGGTGAGAATAACCTGGGCATCGGGGTCAATATCGGCCAGTTTGGCCCGCAACCGACGGATATGAACATCCACCGTGCGTGCATCAACATATTCGTCGTATCCCCACACCTGACGCAACAACGCCTCGCGGGTAAAGACCTGGCCCGGATGAGCGGCGAGAAGTGTAAGTAAATCAAATTCGCGCGGGCGAAGTTCGAGCGGTTGACCGCGAAACGTCACTTTCCGCCGCAATGTATCAATCTGGAGCGAACGTTCAGGAAGAGGCGTCTCCTCATTCTCTACTTGTGCTCGCAGGCGGGCGATCTCGGCGGAGCGGCGAAGCAGCGCGCGAACTCGTGCGGTTAATTCGCGCGCTGAAAATGGTTTAACCACGTAGTCGTCGGCCCCTAATTCCAAGCCGACAACCCGGTCAATTTCATCGCCGCGAGCAGTCAACACGATAACCGGGGTATCGCGGCCCTGCGCGCGTAGTTGGCGCAGCGTTTCAAATCCATCAATACCGGGCAATCCAACGTCAAGCAGGATGAGATCATAGCTGGCAGCACTGAGCGCTTCAAGCGCTTCCTCGCCGCTGGCGACGGCATAGACGCTAAAACCATCCCGATCGAGTCGTTCACCAAGGGCGTCTACGATTGATTGTTCGTCATCAACGAGCAAGACGCGTTGCTTCATGTATCGAAATCAGACAACTCGGCTTGTCAGTGTTCAGATACATTGCGTACGAGCCGAGCCAACTTAAAGGTATATTGTTTAACCTGATGCGCGGCGACCTAGCTCGCCATGCTGCCAACGAATGTTGCCGCGTAATAGTAAGTTCGAGGATCGCAGCTTGTAGGCGAGATCGCTAGCCATATTTCGCATCACACGGTAGCCAATGCGTGGATTGTTGTCACAGAGTTTTGCAAAGTCGCGCTCTTTGATAACGAGAAGCACGCACGACTCAACGCTGAGCACGCTGGCCGATCGTGTCGCTCCGCCAAGCAGCACCATTTCCCCAAAGCTCTGACCAGTATAAAGCATGTTTATCGTACTCGGCGACATCTGTCCATCTTTGGTGCGCGTATTGATTGTCACCCTCACGCAACCCTCGTGGATCACCATCAATTCGTCGCCGTCATCACCTTCCTGAAACACCACTTGTTTGGCAGGTATACGACGTACCTTGCAGATATTGGCCACCTGGAGCAATTCCTCGTCGTTCAGACCGTTGAAAATCTCCACTCGGCGCAAGTTTTCTACGACACTCCCACTCATTACTCCTTCTCCATCTCATACGCAATAAATCTGGTGGGATCGGTAAGTATAGCATACTGTTGAGTGGTTTCATAGGGGTAATATCGACGCGTCCAACGCCGGATGGGGAGCTTCTTCGCCAAGTATACAACAGTTCCGCCTCGGTTGTCGCGCTGCGTTGGCTATCGTTCGGGATCAAGCGCGCGTTGTCCGGTAAACGATGCACGCTTGATCCTGTGAGTAGTCTGATTACTGTACCGGCCAGATAATCTCGGTTCGCCATTCAGCAGGGTTGCTGTCTGGGGTGGGATCGGTCCAGTAGATTTCCCAACAGGCGCCGCCAGCCTCACGATCGTTCTCGCGCATCCAGTCCATAATCGCGTTGTATGTCTGGGGAAGCGTATCATACGGACCGATGTGCCAGGTGACGGCGGCTTCGCCGCCGGGGAGTTCGCTCGCGGCGATCTGACCCTCGCCCGAAATCGGCGCGGCGACCGGGAAGCCGGCATCGAGATCGACTCCATCATCGGTCATCGAGAAATAGCGCGAGAATGGCGGGCCGTCAGGTTGAACGCCAATTCGCTCCAGGTACGCCGCGACTTTGCCATAGATGCGCCCTAATGTTTGAGCGATGGCATCCATCGATATCGTTTCGCGAATGGTGACGACGTTACGCGGCGTGATAGTTTTGAGTTCAATGGGTTCCACGTGCAGTTCCTTTACTCTGGACATTACTCAGCCGTCGGATCGTTCTGCATAATGCCGAAGACATTACCCTCCGTGTCTGTCAAATAAGCCATATAGCCAACACCGGGTATCGCCATTTTGGGGGAAACGACCGTTCCGCCTTGCTCGGTAACGCGCGCGACGCACTCATCGACTGAGGCAACATCAATGGTATTGGCAGAAGGCATATCCGGCTCGCGGCGCGACATACCGCCGTTAATGCCCGGCTGATCCTCTGGTCCGGTCGTGATCAACCAATAATCCATTGGCCCATCCCATTTTTGAAATTCCCAGCCGAAAATCGTCGCGTAGAATTGCATAGCGCGTTCAGGATCGTCTGCCGTGATATCGAAATGAATAACGCGAGACATACGCTTTCTCCTTGTGATCCAAGAACTTCGTCCAAGTGACAAGCGGACAGAATGTCGAGCAGCAATGGAGGCAAAGGTATTGTATCGAGTTATCGGCAGAAAAACTTCTCGAATCTTGCCTAAAAAGAACTAATGTTCTATTTCTTTCAACAGGCATGGGAGCGCAACAAGAAACGGCGGATCGGTGATCTGCGGCGGACGCAGAACGATGTTGGCCATGCCGTACCAGACGCCGTCACGTTGTATGATCGGCTCATCGGCGCAGCCGACCAGCAGTTGGTTATCGGAGCTGAAGTAGGTGAGGTTATCGGCGGAGCGCGGCAAGGCGAGGGCATATGGATAATAGCATCCATCGGCAACGGGGCCAAGCCGATAGCGACCGGGCGCGGACAGCAGGACTGCGGCGGCAGGGCGGCGCTGAGCAATGGGTCTGGCAAACAGTCCGACGAATATCAAGCGCTCGGCATTGTCCGGTGCTCTGATCCAGCCGGACAGATAGCTGGCATCGAGCGGTTTGACCATCGATTGCTCGGCGGCGATCGGCGGATCGGGCAGTGTGAATGTTGCAGCCAACCGACGCAGGCTGCGCGGCGAAAAACCGACCATCTCAGCAAAACGCGCGCTAAACGTACCGAGGCTGGTATAGCCCACCGCAAGACAGATGTCGGTGACATCGAGCGTGGTGGTAAGCAGCAGGCGTTTCGCGGCTTCAATGCGTAGCGCAGACAGAAACTCGCCCGGCGAAACACTGGTTACCTGGCGAAATACCCGGCAAAAGTAATAGGGACTCAACCCGGCCACTTCAGCCATAGCGCGCAAGGGCAGTGGCTTATGCAGGCGGTCGTGCATCGTCTGAATCACACGCTCAACCATCGTACGATGAGACGCGGCACATTGTGTATCGGCGGTCGAGCGATCTTGCGGCACAACATAGCCTCCTAAAGGCGAAGCCGTTAGATCTACAACTCCAACGCGCTAATCGTGCCCCAGCACCGGATGAGGCTGGTACGGCTCTTCCAGATGCGCGCAATCTTCGTCGGTGAGCGCAATGTCGAGTGCGGCGACAGCTTGCTCCAGGTGCAACAGTTTGCTCGCGCCGATGATAGGCGCAGTGACGCCGGGCTGGCGCAAGATCCAGGCCAGGGCGACTTGCGACCGCGCGATGCCCCGACGCTCAGCGACTTCGCCAACACGATCGGCGATGGTGAAATCGCTGCTCTGATAGTACATCGCATGCGCCAGCGCGTCGGTTTTTGATCGCATCGTCGCGCCGGTTTTGTCGGCCTGGCGATTGCCGGCCAGAAAGCCGCGCGCCATTGGACTCCAGGGAATGATGCCGATGCCTTCGGCGCGGCATAACGGCAGCATCTCGCGTTCTTCCTCGCGATAAATGAGATTGTAGTGGTTTTGCATCGAGACGAAGCGCATCCAGCCGTGGCGCTCGGCGAGATAGAGCGCTTTGGCAAATTGCCAGGCATACATGCTCGATGCTCCGATATAACGCGCCTTGCCGGCCTTCACTACATCGTGAAGCGCTTCGAGCGTCTCCTCAATCGGCGTCTCGTCATCCCAACGATGAATCTGGTAAAGATCGACGTAATCGACGCCCAGGCGGCGCAGCGAAGCATCGATCGACGCCATAATATGTTTGCGTGACAATCCGCGATCATTCGGATCGTCGCTCATTGGAAAGTACACTTTGGTCGCGATCACAACCTCGTCACGCCGGGCGAAATCGCGCAATGCTCGCCCGACAACTTCTTCGCTGATGCCCAGCGAGTACATATTCGCTGTGTCGAAAAAGTTAATGCCCAATTCAAGCGCGCGTTTGATAAACGGACGGCTGTATTCTTCATCGAGCACCCACTCACGCCAGCTCGGCGTGCCATAAGTCATTGTCCCCAGACACAGACGCGACACTTTCAATCCGGTGCGACCAAGGTTGACGTATTGCATAATTTTCCTCTCACATTGTCAGCATGCAAATGCAGCAACCGATCAGCAGGCGTCGTTCGGGCGCCCCTGATTTGCAAGCGATGTCAGATACGCAACCTATACGATCTCCAGCAATTCACGCACGCGCGCGCGCGTCGCCTCGTCGGCATAGTGCGTCGGTTCACGCACACCGACGCAGAAGCAGTATGCGCCACTGTTTACAGCACGGATCTCCACTTGATACGCGCCGCCGTCAAGATGTATATCTGCCTGCTGAGTACGTTTATAATCGGTCGTGCCAATGCGCATTCCTTTATCTTCTGCGTCCAGCGTCAAACCCTGGGCGGGCAAGCCGGGTCCGCGTAACACGATCTCAGCCTGAAATCCGGCAGCATGGAAATGCTGCGGAATAAGCATCGACAGCTTCAACAGAGTTCCCGATTTAGCTTCGAAGCGATAATAATCCGCAGAATTGTTGCCCAATTTACCATAGAACGCCTGGGCCAGGGAAACGTCATCGATGCGAAACGCCTGATCAGACGAGGGCGAACCCTCGTTGACAACAGCGAGATGCGCAACCAGCGCGCGGTGCAACAGCGCGAACAGGCTCCAGACGGCAAGGGACATCCACAGCATATCTTGTCCTTTCATCATGTAAAGATCTGGAGTGTGCGCATTATACCAGGGACGGTAAGGTGTCTGAATACCGATCAGGCATATTCAGGCGACCAAACGCAAGAGTACAAATCTTTCAGGGCGCTATGCTCTTGGATTGCAAACTTGTCAAATATGAAAAGAACCGAAATGGTATAATCAAATCGCGTCGCGCGCTAATCAAAGCAATTGCTACCAGTCGTAACCAGATAATGCACAAACCGATTTAACCGTAACAGGCTCGTATCTGGAAACACGTATAGCGACCACACATTCCGCCGAGGCGGAAAGCGCCGAAACAAGCGGTATCGGCGCCCCATCTACCTACATGGAGTACATCTATGAAAGTCGAAATCCTGACTGCAGGCCGTGGGACGCGTTTGCGTCCGCACACATACAGCAAGCCCAAACCACTGGTTCATGTGGCTGGCAAGCCGATGCTTGCACATATTATGGATCGGCTGACGCCGTTGCAGATCGATGAGTTGATCGTTGTCACCGGTCACCTGGGCGAGCACATCGAAGAATTTGTCAGCAAAACCTACGACTTCCCAACCCACTTCATCGAGCAAGCTGATCCGCACGGTCAGGCGCACGCAATTTACCTCACACGCGAGGTTGCAACCGGACCGCTCTTCGTTGTTTTCGGCGATGGCATCATCGATGCTGACTTCGCCAAACTCAACCAGCAGCCCGATGAAGGTGTCATCTACGTTCAGGAAGTGGAAGACCCTAGCCGCTTCGGGGTCGCTGTCGAAAAAGACGGCAAAATTATTCGGTTGGTTGAGAAGCCAACGACACCCGTTTCCAATCTAGCCGTGGTCGGCATGTACTATGTGCCCGATGGTCAGCGATTGATGGATGCGATCGAGTACATCATCGAGCATAATATTCAGACGAAGGGCGAATTCTATCTTGCCGACGCCCTGCAGGTGATGATCGATCGCGGCGAGCGTTTCCGCGCCGAGCGCATCAACGTCTGGGAAGATTGTGGAACCATTAGCGCCCTGTTCGCCACGAATCGCTATTTGCTCGACAACGGCGGCGCTCATGCTGGTCATGCCACAAACTCAGTGATCGTCCCGCCAGTATACATTGCCGACTCCGCAGTGATCGAAGATTCGGTGATTGGCCCTTACGTTTCTGTCGGTGAAAATACAACTATCCGCGATGCTCGCCTGCGCGATTCAATCATCCATCCAGGAGCTGAAATCCAATCGGCGACTTTACAAAATAGCTTAATCGGAGATAATGCATATGTCGAGGGGAATTTCAGAGAGTTGATTGTTGGAGATGCTTCCAGAGTAAAATACTGATACAGATGGGCAAATGATAGGATACAGCTTCCGTTCGCCTGCCGGCGATGAAGTCGGCAGGATGGCCAGAGAAGGCTACGTGGAGTTGGTGCAGCGCATTGCAACACAGCCATATGCTGTGAGTCATCCGACCTACCGGGTTGTGCATGCATCCGGCGGGGAACAACGCCTCTTAAGCCACATCCTTGCGACGACCCGCGCTTCCTTTATGCGAGCGCTGGTCGTCGACTATTACATCTCACTCAAGACCCATCCATTCGTTGTCCTGACCGGCCCGGAAGGTGCAGGAAAAGCTGCACTCGCACAAAATCTGGCCGCCGCCATTCTTGGGGCGGATAGTTCGCAGTGTGTCATGATTCCCGGCGGCAATTGGGCGCGCCAGCATACTCAAAGCAACCAGAGCGACTACTATCGCTCTCTGCATGAACGTTTCGCCTCAGCGCGCTTCCTTGAGGTGATTCAAGAAGCCGTTGCGCCGGGCAATCTTGGCAAGCTCTATCTGGTGTGCCTCAAATCGTTGCACCCTGAAGAATTGAACTACTACTTCACGCGGCTATTGAAAATCACGCCTGAAGGCGACCAACGCCTGGCCTTGCCGGGTATGCGTCCAGATCAGCAACCGCTACTGCCGCCGAATCTTTTGATTACTGCAACGCTTAATGTACCCGATCCGAACTGTCATCTTAATTATCAGGTGCTGCACCATATCGGCCTGATCGAATTTAGGGAGCGACGGCTCCACGCCCAATCTACGTCCAGCTATGCTCCACTTCCGCCGCCGGTTGGTTTCCAGCGCCTGGTGCTTGCAGCGCGACTACCCAACGTTGACGCCGCATGGGACAGGCTGACGCACATCCTGGGGTCGCGGGCGCTGACCCAAATCCATCCGTCAGCCGCATTGTTGCGCATGCTTCATAACGCCGGAGTTACCCTGCACCCACGCCCCATCAACGATGTACTCACCTACATTGCCAACAGCTTCGACATTGATGGGCGCGGTCTCATCGATCCGATTGACCCGGTACGCAATGCGCAGGTCGCGTATGATTTCCAAGTCATCCGGCATATGCTATGGCGTATGCGCGCGATGAACGAGCAACAGCTCAGACGCGATCTCTATACGTATCTTGAAGCGTCGGTCTCATACTACAACTCTTGTATGTAAAAGCCCAAAACCTGTCAGACTTGCCGGGAAAGCCGCACCTGACAGAGTTCCAGGTCGCGCGGGACTGCTGTTTGTACAATCGTACGGCGGCTTCGCCAGCCAGCGGCAGTAATTTTGTGTAGCAGAAATGCCCACTCTCCCTTTCTTGCTGTGAAAAAAATGGGCGTTTTTCATCCAATGCAGGAAACATATCCGAGAGGCCAGACAAGCCAACCGACAGACCTTCCACCAATGTAGAGAACATCTGAACATCGAACAAACCGCATCTACACGCCATATTATACTCAGGCAAGACAGACCGGCAAGCATACCATGTTTTGACTCAAAAGCAACGATTGACAATATCTGTTGATTCCTATATAATTAAAAGTAACTTAAGGGGATTGCATGTAAGAACTATATTGTTTCTCAGACTCGACGTATGCTGTATGTTCAGAGTGTGTGCCTGCGGCATTTTGCATTTTATGGTGCACCAACTTGTGTTCTGGTCGTGTAGTTGAAAGTTAAGTTGGAGGTTCGCCCATGCGCGACGATGACGATTTGGTACCACCCAAGTGGCGTTCGCTGTTTAACAATCAGGACTGGCTTATTCACGACATCGCCGTGAAGTCGTTCTGGGGTTTCGGTGTCATCGCTGCCATCGCTCACCTTCTGGTTTGGTTGTGGCGTCCCTGGCTGCTTGGCTAATTTGGGTCGCTTCCGTCAACGGTCGGCAAGCTTTCCGTATTCGAAGATAAAAGGAGGGTGTTGTATATGCCTCCACGCAGTCCCGTCCGGACCAACGTGGTCATCTTCGCCATTTTAGGGTTCGTGGTTGCGCTGCTCATACACTTCATCGTCTTGAGCTCACCACGCTACAACTGGCTAGAGCAGGAAGCGCTGCTGAACAGCATTCCCGCCGCGGTTAACTACATAGTACTACTGTTCTAGTACTAATGTCGTTTTAGTTGTAGGAACACGGTGCAGCCGCCAGCAAATTTCTGCTGGCGGTTGTTGCTTATGTTCGGGTGTTGTCGGAGTTGATCAGCGATTTGACTTTTGCACATAGTACAAAAATCGCCCAAAATTTGACCTGTAGAAGTATGAGATGTATAATACGCAAACAGTCAGCCCCTACAAGCAACAAATGCCCAGGCGCGTTCCACTTGATCATTCCGGTATTTGTTATGCCATATGGCGCTGATTGGATGCGTGCATATCCCCATTCGCTGATCTATGTTGGAGGCCAGTCGGCGTCAAGTTGTTTTTTGCCCGGCTTGGCGTTCACGGTTGACTTCTGACCTGGAGTCGAGGAGACTACCCATGCAATCGGCAACGCGGCCAAGCGACCGACAGATTGCGGTTGTTATCTCCGTGATCGTAGGCTTTATCGTCGCGATCATCACGATTCTAACCTTCTTCTGGATCTATGAGCTCGCGAGCGGTCCAGAGCGACGTGCAGCCGCCGAAGCTGTGGAGATCGACGCTCCGTACAGCGCCAGCACCGGCGTCTTGTTGATCACGCAGGCTGAACGCAATGTGCCTGATGATACGCGCGATCCGTGGCTTAGCCTGGAGGCCTGGACGGAAGGCGTTCAGGCGGGTCAGGCGTATGTTGAGCAGTTTCCAGAGCCCCAGAATGCTCAAGTTTTGACCGGTATGACGACGGAACAGATCTGGGGTTATATGCAGCAGCATGTTTCGGGTGCGCTCGGCGTGGGGTGTCAGTATTGCCATGATGTGCAGGCTGATGAGAATGGTACGTATCTCTTTAATGAGGATACGTACGCTCAGAAGCTGTCTGCCCGCGAAATGATGCGGCTGACGAATGATCTGAATGCCGAGTTCATTGTGGATCTGCCCAACTGGCGTGGAAATTACGTCCAGTGTGCAACATGCCACAACAATCAGCCGATCGATATGGATTCGGTAGGCCCAACGTTTAGGCCGAGTACGCCGCCGATTAAAGTGACCGTCGATCCGCTCGATGCCAACGGTGAGCCAATTCTTGAAGCAGCAGCCAAGCCGGAAGAGATTCAGGAACCGCTGATGCTTCAGGATGCGATCTTATACTACATCTATAACTATCAGGTCTGGGATCCGTTTGATCCGGCTGATGAGCAAAGCGGGCGCGGCTCTCTGGCGCTGACGTATGCGGAAGGACGGACCCAGGAGCAGGTGACGATCACCCAGAATGTGATGAACTATATGGCGTGGTCACTGGGCGAGAATTGTCTGTACTGCCACAACTCGCGCAACTTCTGGTCGTATGAGTTGGAAGCAGCCGGCAATTTGACAAATGCTGAGTCGGGCTACAATCGGCTTAAGGCGCAGCAGATGCTCCTGATGACGACCTGGATGACCGAGAACTGGTTATCGTACGGCGCTTTGCCCAAGACGGATATTGAATTTGAAGGCGCGGGCGCGTTTGTTGATGGCCAGTATTATCGCAAAGTAGACGGCGACGTGTATACCGTTCCCGGTTGTTACACGTGCCACAATGGACGCTACATCCCCAAGAAAGCCCTCGATCAGAACGATATACCGAGCGGTGAAGACGGTAATGAGGTCTTCCCGGAAGTTCTCCGCGGTAATAAGTAGTGCGTGTGCAGGAGTCTACAGCCGATCCGATATTCCAACGGGTCGGCTGTGGATTCCTATTCGGTTGAGAAAGTATGGTATTATCTAAGGAGTGTCAATGAGAGACCTCCATAAAGGATCAACCGTTGTGTCGTCGCCTGCATCGCCTCCGCCAACCGCTCCGCCCGTGTCACCTTCGCTTTTGAACCGTCTCAGTGCATCGCTCCGCCATACGGTTATGTTGATGAAGCCGGTGACCTGGTTCGCCCCGACTTGGGCGTTCCTATGCGGCGCGGTCGCCAGCGGCGCGCTGGAATGGTCGCTGCCGATTATCGGTCTGCTGGCCTTCGGCATGGTTATGTCGGGGCCGATACTGTGTGGTCTCTCGCAGGTGGTGAATGATTATTGCGATCGTGATGTCGATGCCATCAACGAGCCGCAACGCCTTATCCCTTCCGGCGCCGTGTCGACGCGCCATGTGCAAATCCTGGTGTTTTTCCTGACCTTGATCGGCGCGAGTATGGCGCTGTTTCTCGGACGTGAGGTGGCGCTGTTCGTCGGCATCGGTCTGATGTTTGCATTCGCCTATAGTCTGCGGCCTATCCGCGCCAAACGGAACGGCTGGTTCGGCAATGCGCTGGTGTCGTTCTCCTATGAAGGACTCGCCTGGCTCGCCGGCCACGCAGCGTTCGGCGCATTGACCTGGCCGAGTTTGATCATCGCCGGCGTCTATTCGATCGGGGCGCATGGCATTATGACGGTGAACGACTTTAAGAGTATGGAGGGCGACGCAAAGATGGGGTTGCGCAGCATCCCCGTGATGTACGGCAAACGAGTCGCCGCGCAGATGGTCGTCGGGACGATGGCGCTGGCCCAGATTGTGATCATCGGCGCGCTGTTCGTGTGGGGAAGCCCGGTCGCAGCGAGCGTGATTGCGGTCTTGTTGCTAATCCAGGTTGTTCCCTTTGTACGCTTCGTTCGCGATCCGGAAAACAACGCGGTCTTCTTCAATGCAACCGCGATTATGTTGTTTGTCTGGGGAATGATGGCCGCAGCCATCGGTCTGGCAGTCTAGACGCCGCCCACGCTTGTATCCAGTAATGTGGCCATGCATACCCGCAGCTTTTCCGTGTCGCCCTTATACTGTGCACGATAGGGCGGACGCGGGCATGGCCGCAGACGACGATTGGCGGCGTGTATGGTTGGTGGAGGAGGATTTATGACGCGACAGGTTTTGATCGTCGGCGCCTCGGTCGGCGGGGCGACAGCGGCGACGACGCTCCGCGCTGCAGGTGTGGAGACGATTATGCTTGAGCGCGAGCTGGTTCGGCCCAAGCCGTGCGGCGGCGCGCTTCCTCCGGCAGCATTCAACGAGTTTGACATTCCCACGCATTTGATCGACCGCACGATCCACAACTGCTTGATCGTCTCGCCGAGCGGCCAAGAGGCCCGCGTTGCAGTCACCGGCACGGTCGCTTCGGCGGAGGATGACTATGTCGCGATGGTTCGTCGGGAGGTGTTCGACAGCTTTTTGCGCCAGCGCGCCCAGGAGCGCGGCGCGACGTTGATTCACGGCACGCTGATCAAGTTGCAGGTGAATCGCGCCGGCGTACAGGCGCGCTATCGCGACGCCAAAGGCGATGAGTATGTTTTGCACGCCGATGCCGTGATCGGGGCCGATGGGGCCTATTCGCCGACGGCAAAGTTCCTGGGCTTGAAGCCGCTGCCGCGCGCGATAGCTATTCAGGAGCGGATTAGCCTGCCGCCCGCGAAGCTGGCCCGCTGGGAGGATACCGCCGACCTGTACCTGGGGCGTGAGGTGAGCCCCGATCTCTACGCCTGGGCCTTCCCCAAGCGCGATCATATCGCGATCGGGGTGGGCGTGGGACCAAAGCATATCCACGATGTCAAGCAGAATCTGGCCAATCTGAAGCGACGCCTGGGCAGCGCCATTGAGGGCGGCGAGGTGTTGATGCGCGAGGCCCACGCCCTGCCGATGCACCCGCGCAAGCATCTGGCCTTTGACCGGGCTATGCTAATCGGCGACGCCGCCGGGCTGGTGGCCAACACTTCTGGCGAGGGGATCTACTGGGCGATGAAGAGCGGCGAGATGGCCGCGCAGACGCTGGCCGAATACCTCGAGGCGCCCACTGCGCAAAATCTGCGCGCCTATGAGCGAAGCTGGCGGAAGCGCTACGGCTCGATGTACGCCTTCTTGCGCTGGTTGCAGGTCTGGGGCTATGGCAACGAGCGCCAGATGGAGGTCTTCACCGAGATGTGCCGCAACCTGGATGTGCAACGGCTGACGTTCGACAGTTATATGCACAAGAACATGGCCCCGGCGCCCTGGCTGACCCAGCTCGCTATGACGCGCGACATTCTGGTGAGCCAGTTCCGCAACTATGTCGGGCCGCGGCGCACGCCGCTGCGCGAACTGGCGACGGCGTATTCCAAGTAGGTGAGCGCTTCAGACCGGGCCACTCTTGGAAACGCCGCGATTCGCGCGCCCCCATCCCCTCTCCCCCTCGCTGCGCGTCTCCCCTCTCCCGCGCGCGGGAGAGGGGTCGGGGTGAGGGCCTTCCGCCCATTCAACACCCGTATGCAGCACGGCGAACACTTCAGACCGGGCCACTCTTGGAAACGCCGCGATTCGCGCGCCCCATCCCCTCTCCCCCTCGCTGCGCGCCTCCCCTCTCCCGCGCGCGGGAGAGGGGCCGGGGGTGAGGGCCTTCCGCCCATTCAACACCCGTATGCAGCACGCAGGATTCGGAAAGAGGAACACTCTATCCGCCTTCTGCCTTTTGGATTGACGCTAGCGCCAATCCGCGCGCATCATGTCGCCTCCCCGTGAGGGAATGCCTTGCCCGCCGCGGATGATCTGACCGCCGCTATTGTAAACGGTAAAGGTTACTTGCTGCCTCGGTGATAACCCGCAGACCCGCGCGTTCTCGCCTTTGAAATACCCTTCTGGCAGCCGGAGACCGTCCACGCGAAAAAACCAGCCGTCCGTACGAATATATCTGATCTGCACCGAGATGCACGTCGGGTCATCATCTTCGTTAAGTCTCACAAAGCGTAGCCTTGGCTGCGGTGTAGCGGTTGGCGCTGGTGTAGCGGTTGGCGCTGGTGTAGCAGTAATGCTTGGGCGCGTGTGAGTTGGGACAACCAGAGTAGCCTGCGGCGTCGCCGCAGCGCTGGCCGTTCCGGTTGCCTCGATTGTAGCAGTCGGAGTCGGATCGGTTGCAGCTTCTGTTGTGCGTGTGGTGCGCACGATTGCTTGAGTTGTTGTTGCGTTTACGGCGACGATGACTGTCGTGGCCGCGGTAGGATTCGTGGCAGCCGTACGGGTGGAAGAGGGCGCGTTGGGCGTCGTCGCCGTCGGAGTGGGAGAGACTGCCGCCGCTGGTTCGTCACCCAAGGCTGCCCAGGCTACCGCGATCAATACCAGGAATAAGACGATCCCCGCCAGAGAGCCCAGCAGCAACCCGCCGGGGCGTCGCTTACCTTCCTCCTCCTGCTGCTTCGAAGAACCTGGCGTAAGCGGAGACGACGAAAGTTGCAGCGCCTGATCGAGATCCTTGACAAGCTCGGAGGGTTCGCGGTACCGCTGATCGGGATCGGCGTGAAGGGCCTTCTCAACAATGCGCTTCGTCTCTGGCGACGCATTAAGCGGCCAATCAAAAGCCGTTCCTTTCTGTTTCGCCTCGGCTTTAGCCCTGGCATAGGGCGTTCCGGTCAACATCTCCCACAACAACAGACCGATGTTGTAGAGGTCGTGTGCGCAGTGCGGCGGCGCGCCGTCCAGCAGGTCGGGAGCGCGGTACATGCGGGCCAGGCTGTCTACATTGACCGAGTCGCCGGCACGGCAGGCGTGGGAGTAGTCGTCGAGTTTCGCGCCGGAAATCGTGCGGTCGCCATCGGCGTTGTCTTGCAGCAGCACCGCCGTCGGCTGGATATTGAGGTGGACAATGCCGTAGGCGGCGTGAGCTTCCACCGCGCGTGCGATGTCGCGGGCGACGATGAGCGCGCTACGCTCGCCGAGTGAGCCTGCGGACAGGGCGTTGCTAAGCCAGCGGTCGGAAACAAATTCCAGAAAGAGCCGCTCACAGCTTTCGCCCGCGACTTCAAGCGTTTCATACAACTCGACAATTGGCGCGCTGCTGTAGACATCTTTCTCACGGAGAATGGCGGCAAATTCTACCTCACGCCGAAAGCCAGCGACCACCACTTGCCTGTTGTCTGGATCGAGACCGTCGAAACACTCTCGAACCATCACCCAGCGTCGATTCTCGCGTTCATATGCCTTGTAGTAGATGATGCGTCCAAGGCTACGATCCACCCGCAATTGTCTGATAGAGTCATGGGCGGCGGCACACTGGGTTCTCGGGAATGCCATAACATCTCGCCTCATTCAAGACCGACGAATCCGTCGGCGCGGAGAGACAGACAAAACTACTCGGCAAGCAGTTCACGCATCAGCTTGCAGACATCGATCAACGATTCGGTCGTCTCATTCGCAGCGGCGGCGCTCTGGGGATCGCGCTCCGCTGGCAATTCGGACTGAACATCGAGGATGGGATCGAGATCCTCTTCCCTGGGAAGTCTATGCTTAAACGCCTGCCGATTACCCGCCAGAGCCGCGCCGATCTCCGCGCGCAGGATATCAACATCGCCGGCCACCTGCTCAATAACCTCGCGCAGGCTCTTCAGCGAATTCCTATGATAGCCCTGATAATATGCGTCCGGGCTTTCGTGAAACGCGAGCTTCAGATACATATAGGCAAGACGGCGGTGGAGTTGTTCTAGCACCGAGACTTTGGGTTGCGAACCAAACAGCAACCATTTCCTATTTGGACGTTCCGGCGTACTGATCGCCAAAGCGCCGGGTTTGCTCTCGCGCAACAGACGCAGGTCGATCTTGTCCCGGCTCTCGCCGGTGAGCGGCGAGTAGGCAAAGAAGAGTTGGTGGAGGTACAAAGCAAGCATATCAAGGTAGTAGCGCGCCGGCTGCAACCGGGCATAATACGCCACAGCAACGCCGTCTTGCTCCGTCGCTTTCACGTCAACGTCATCTTGCTCCGCCGCTTTTGAGATATCGGGCTGCTGGCGATTCAGATCGAGATCCAGGTCGGCGAAGGTCGCGCTCAACCGACGACGATCCTTGTCGACATCGGTGATACTGCCGAGATAGCGCCGTCCGGTCGGAAGGCTGAAAACCAGCTTATCGCCGGGCGTTACCTGATCACCGAAAGGCGAGGCGTCGAGGAAGCGATATTCCACATCTAACTGCGTGCCGTGCGCATCGCTCGTATGGCCCAGGAAGAAAAGTTGCATATTGCGCCGCATAAAGGCCAGATGGTCGGGAACATATGGTTCGGATGGGTCGCGGTTCAGCTTGACGATACGGTCGTTCTTCAGTTCGTCGAAGAAGTCTTTCTCCTCGTTGTAGGTGGGACTACCAAGGGAGAGTTTCACTTGTCCGTTGCTTTCCTCATTGGACTGGATCCGATTAGGCAGAAGTTCGTAGAGATAGGCTGCAACGATATTGCCCTGCTTGTCATTATTGAAGGTGGAAACCAGCGATTCAACAAGCCGCTCGAAGTAGTAGACACCCCGAGCCAATCTGAGAGCAGGGTTGTCGAGGCGCTGGAGATCAAGGATCGTGATCGGAAATCGATTGACCACCCCGTCGGGCCGAGCTTCCACTTCCAGCGTTATCAGCGGATTATCGTAGGAATCATTATATTTATAGGTAGAATTCCGCATCAAATCGCGGATGGCGCCGAGGAGATTACGGGTCGCTTCTTCAGGTCGTTGCGCTTCGTTGTAGAAAGCTCCCTGCGCTTTGTAGAGCATACACTTCAGGATCAACTCCACAACTTCACGATCGGCGTAGTAGCTGGCCTCGTGGCGAAACGGCTCAAAGATCTGCACAAGCGAGGGATCATCGGCATAAGCTCGCCCCTGACTGACCCGGCTATACTTGTCGAGCAAATCCTCAACGCTGCCGGGTTGGCCGCGTCGGTTGGGGTCATCGCTATACTCAAAGCGGCGGATGCTTTCGTAAAACCGTTCCGGCGATTCGCCGCAGGTGATCATATCATAGAGGACGGCGCCGACCCCAAACAGGTCGGTTCGATGCCCATGATTCTTGTAGAAGATGACCTGAGTCTGGCCACCGTCGCGGGCGATGTCTTGAGAGGCGCCGATGGTTATGGAGATGGGGTTGCTTTCAGAATCAATTGCGCGGATCTGATACTGATTGCGATCCTGATCCTTGCTGAAGACGACCGAGTCCCCTGTCTCGATAAAACTGCCGCGGAACTTTGGATCATGTACAATCAGAGTCAACAGATCGCTTTCGGTATGACGAACTTCAACCAACGCAACGTCAAAGAACTCCTTCTGTTCCGGCGAACGATAGTGCAACGAACCGAGCGGAAGTTCATCGTGGAGGGGAGCGTAGGTTTTTGCGCCCGCTGTGGTTTTTGCACTCACGAATCCCAGGTCGCCGAGAGCACAGTCGAAGCCGATCCGACGCTCCGGGTCGGCATTGACAAAAATATTGGCCGGCTTGATATCATGATGGAATAGAGGCCCACCCTCAAACTCGTCTACACTGTGCAGATTCAGCAGACCCTTGGCAATACCCTCCAGATAGGGCAGCGCGGTGCGCACCCGGTCGCGGATTGACATCGAGCGCAGCAAGCCGTAGCCGAACAGGCTCTCGATCTCTCTTCGGAGTCGATCCTGAGTTCGGTTTCGCTCATTAGGCGTCTCGTCCGGCAATCGATCGGGAGTTATAGCATCGATCCGCTCACGCAACTCGGCAAGCGTAGGAACATCTTTTTTAAGATCATCGGGTGGTGCGTTGCCAAAAATATCGGCGAGTGCAGAAGGTCTGATCCGGTAGCGCTGGCGACCGGGGCCTTTCTCGAGCAGATCTTTCAGCGTAAAGCGATACAGTTTCATAACCAGCGCGTAGTTGGAGACCTGCGTGCGCTGGTTGTCGAAGAACTTTTTCTCTGCGAGCTTCTTGTACGCATCACTCGCATGAAATTCGGCGGTGCCGCCTTTAATCTCGACGGTTCCGTCAACCTCTCCGGCAGATCGCCTATTCTGCTGGAGGCTGCGCCTGATCTTGCGCGAAACCTCCATCTCGTCGATAAAGCGCTTGACTGCCGTGGATGTAGCGGCTGACTGAAGGGCTGTGATCACGCGTTTCCAGTCGACGACGCCGGCCTGCTGCAATCGTTCGATGATGTCGGCTGTGTCGCGGCTTCCCTGGCTAACTGCCTGCTCGGCTTTATCAACAATTCCGGCTACTAGTGCGGGATCGCGTTTGAGTTCGTCCATAGCGGCGTCCAGGGTCTCTTTAAAGTGAGTTTCATCGATGCGGGAGAAATCTCTGGGTTGCGTGGCGTAATTGTCGTACAGTAGCTTGACCGCGTAGGGAATGTCGTTCTGGGGATCGAAGGCCTGATAGACGACGCCGAAGGTTCCATCGCCGAGTTTGACCGGCCAGCCGTTCTCATCGACGCTCAACCGAAGCTTGCCGAGAGTGTCGATTTCAAATACGAGTTCTTCCGGTGCAAATGGACCTTGTTCACTCATCGTACGACTCCTGTGCTAGTCGGCGGGAAAAACAAGCAGATAGCGTACGGACGGCGGGCGATCGGTGCGCTCGTAGTCGAGTAGCCAGGCCCCGCTTGCCACGGCAGGGTCGAAACTGACGACCGTCGCCGGCGAGTCCTGGAGGAGCGCCGTAGAGCGGCTGTCGAACCACGTGAAGCGCCATGTCTCCGAGCGATGGCGCCACGGGGCGGTCGGCTCAACCGGCGTAAGCGGTTCTGCACCAGCCTGGGGGGAAAAGGCGATGCCGCCATCCGGCGAGGCGTTGACCCGAAAGCGCGGCTGGTGTATGCCCGGCCCAATGCGTACGATGCTGATATCTTCCTGGTATCGGGCGGGAACTAATTTGGTATCGCCCAGGGTAATTTGCTCGCCGCTTTCCCACCACGCGCGCTGGTTTATCGTGTAGTGCAGCCCCTGGCCGAAGGGGAGTTGAACCACCTGCGGCTGATCGGTCTCTGATTGCGCGTTCGTTTGCCGGAACGAAAGCGCCCGGCTTGAGCCGGAGAACCCGGCGGCACCTTCCAGCGGAGGCAAAAGCACAGCCGAGGGGAGGTTGTTAATCTCACTGCCGTCAGACCGGTCAACCCTCACGCCGCCTGGCACAATGTAGATGGGAACATTAAACTTTACCAGGGAGTCGACATTGAGGTTCTCAACTTTAAAGAGCGAATCGATGTCAATATTGAGCAAACGAAACAGACCGCTCAGACTGAGTAGATCCATAGATGAGATTACCTTAATTTAGTTCTCAGGCGGGTCTTTTGGGAACGATGAAATCTAGACGAAGTATACAGCCTTTACTGCCTATCGTCAAGGCTTCAGCGTTAGCATTTCGTAGTATGGCAGTGACAAAATTGACACACGCGACGCGGGAGTAGCAGGGGCGAAACATCTTTCGCCCCAACAACTAAAAACCCTTTACAATTTCAAAAAGACAAGAAGACAAGAAGACAAAAAGTCATGAAGACGAAGGCAAGGAGAACAAATGGGCGAGACGGAAGCCACGGTAGTCGAGTTCATAATAAGGGCTACGGTCACCACGAGCAGCGCAGCGAGAACGGACACCAAGAGAGGTCCACGAGCCGCCACGCAAAGTAAAGCGTTTTAGGCGGCTTTCGGTTACCTTCTCACGCCCGTCGGTCGGGTCGGGGTAGGATCGAAACTCCGAGCGTGTCCATTCCCAGACGTTCCCGGCCATATCAAGCAGGCCCTCCGGCGTCGCGCCGGACGGGAAGCAGCCGACGGCGGTCGTGCCGCCGTAGATCCCGTTGAAGTTGCATCGCTCGCCGTCCGGTTGCTGGTCGCCCCAGGCATAGCTGCGCCGGGTTGCGCCGCGAGCGGCATACTCCCACTCGGCCCCGCTCGGCAGCCGGTAGACGACGCCGTTGCTCAGATATTGCGTCAGCCAGCGGCAGAAGGCCGTCGCCTCGTACCAGGAGACGCCGACTACGGGATGGTTGGGGCCGAAGCGTGCATCGTTCCAATATCGCGGCAGTGTGCGTCCATTTTCGTGCAGCCAGTCCCGCGCATCCGGGTCGGCCCGCCACCGCGTAGCGGTCATAGAGCCGCAACCGGCTGCGGGCTTCATCGAGCTTCTGCACCGCATCCGCATCGGCAGGGTCGCGTTCGACCAGCCGCGCCCACAAATCGGCGGCTGTAACCCAGTCCTCGCGGTAGGCGGCAGTCAGCGCCTGTTGGCGAATCCGGCTGACCTCGGCGGCGACGAACGGCGGCGGCGGAGACGACCCATCGGCGCGCTCCCCGGTATAGATGTTGACATTGCGCACCGTGCTGGAACTGGAGTCGAAGGTCTGATCCACCGGGCCAGTCGGGCGATTGACGACGCTCTGCGCCTGCCGGGCGTTGAGCTGGTCGCCGCCGATGTGGCTCTCGCCGGCTGGGGGCGGCGCGGCGGCGATCTTCTCCTCCAGCGCGGCGATGGCCGCCTCCAGATCGGCGCGGTCGTCCGGGTCATCGGTCGCGGCGAGTTTTCGGCGCAGGCGTTCGAGCCGATCATGCATTGGGCTGCCTCCGAGTACATGACGAGATAGAACCGCCGGTCCTTCAGCCGCGGGCAATGCGCACCACATAGCCGCGTCAGCGTATCAGTTCAGTGCGCCGCATCTTCGGGCAGCGACCAATCCTCGATGCGCAAGCCGGGAACGCGATCAAAATCACGCAGGTTGCGCGTCACCAGGATCGCCTGCTGTGTCAAACAGATTGCTGCAATGCGTAAATCCTGGGTGCCAACGCGAATTTTCTGTTGACGCAGGGAATCAAACTGAGCCACGGCGGCTGCATCGTAGGACAAGATACGTATCGATGAAAAGAAAAGCAATGCCTCGCGCAATCGCTCGTATTCGCGTGCGGCGTTCATCTGCGTTTTTGCGCGGCGAATAACAGCCAGGCGCCCTTGAAGCTGCTCATCGACGGTGATGATCGTTACGGCCCTCCATTTTATAGGAATAGCGGCAAGACGAGCAATGACAAGAGGGTGACCACGCTGAAGCAGCGAAAGATGATCGGTATCTAGCACATACCAGATACTCATTCTTCGTCGAACTCCGCATCAATCGCATCACGATGCTCAGCAATCGCCTGCTGAAATGCTTCCCACGACGGATCATCGGCCCACATCCCCGCAGCACGCATCCAGGGATCGTCAACGAGAGACCCGGAGGGTATGGGGAGTTCGACTTGTACGATGTGACTGCGGTTCTGCAAATCGGCGAGTGCGGCGTGTAGCGCGGCAATGGCTTCAGCCTCGCTGGAGCCGGACGCAACAACACCAGACAGCGCCAATGCGCGCGCTGTATAGGAATGCTCATTCTGACGGGTCACCAGTACTGATAGCGCCATACCCTGCCTCCGTGTGCTGATTCACTCTACATTATGCCCTATGCCGGCGCGCCAGACCCGGTCGGCGAACGGCGTGATCGTCGCGCTTCCCGGCGTGAATAACAACGCCTGCACGCATTATAGAGCATGCAGGCGGACTATGCACACGGTTCGTGCGCATCGAGATCATCTGGAGCAGCGCCCCGTCGCCAATCTGCCAGAATCGCAGATAGAAGAGCGTCTTGAGATGAAAGAACCTGTCAGATAATCCGACTACGGTCGAGAGTCAGCGTCGGCGGACAACAGCGCCGTAGTCGCGGTTCGCACATCGCTCAGACGATTCGTCACGACATCCCAGATAATCGTTAAATTAACGCCAAAATAGTGGTGGGCGACAATATCTCGCAATCCGGCGATTTCGCGCCACTCGACATCAGGAGCCTGATCAAGCTGCGCTTGCGGGATGTTTTTCACTGCCTCGCCGATAATCTCACAATAGCATCGATGCGCATCTCATCGGCGCTGAATGCCACAAAGTCGACGCCGCGCGTATAGCGCTCAATCCTGGCAATCGCTTCCAGGATGTCCTCCAGATAAAGGCGATAGTCCCTCGGCATAGACCACCTCACGCAGTATTATTGGGCGCAATCGCGGCTTTATGGCGTCAGCCAGAACGAGATCGGCCGGGCGGTCGAATGTATCTTCGAGCCAGAACTTGAGATCCATATAGCTATTGAATGACGGCTGCGTCATTTCAACGAGAAAATCCATATCGCTGTCGGGCCGCGCCATCCCTGTACGATATGAGCCGAACAGGCCGATCGAGCGTACGCCAAGGGACTGCAACCAGGCGCGGTTGCGGGTCAATTCCGCGAGCACATCGGGGGCCGTCCATTGTCTGGCAGCGGAACTCATAGCAAGATGCCTGAAAACCTTGATGAATCGCCGGTTGCAGAACCGGGTCAATCCGTTGCGAACGGCGCTAAATAACAACGCCTGCATGCATTATAGAGCATGCAGGCGGACTATGCACACGGTTCATGCGTCGCATTAAAGCGACCGAGCCGGAGGCGCGCCGGCTCAAGGATTTTCCGGTCGATTCCACATTTACTGCGTAAACTCCCACAGCAGCACCGTCTCGGTATACAGCCCGGCGATAACGCGCAGGCTTCCGTCGGGGGCGTAGCGTGCCTGAACCGCACTGTAGACCTCAGCGCCAAGATCCAGGGCGCCGAGTGGTTCGCCGTCGCTGACGCGCCAGAGATGGACGGTGGGCGCACCGTATTCCGGCGCAGCCGAAGCGAGGGTTTGACCGTCCGGGGAGAAGTCCAGGCTGGTGACAATATCAGTATGCTCGGTGAACGTGGCTATGAGGGAACCATCGCTTACTCCCCATAGGTTGGCAAACCCCCATTGATCGCCGGCAGCCAGGATCTGACCATCAGGTGAGAGAGCGACTGCGCCCGAGCTTCCGGCAGCCGGGTTATGGTCACTCGTGCGCCTGTCGATCGTCTGAAGTAGTATACCATCGCTAACCTGCCAGATCAGAACCGAATGGTATTCGTCGGAATCACTTGCAGCCAGGGTTTGTCCGTCGGACGAAAATGCCAGGTCTTGAGCAAGCAATACATTGCCTTCAAAGGTCTGAACCACGCTTCCATCGCTGACGTTCGAGAGCCGAATCCTGAAATCATCCTCGCCTACCGCCAGAGTCTGTCCATCCGGTGCAAACGCCAGCGCGCCGGAGGCGCCACTCAGGGTCGCGATTGGTTCGCTATCGGTCATGCGCCAGATCTGCACCATGCCGTCGGTTGCACTGGCGGCGATCGTCTGTCCGTCGGGCGCGAAGGCGATCTGGTTTGCTGTTCCCGAAAGACCGGCAAAGCTCTGGATGAGTCCGCCGTCGCTGGTCTGCCGCAGCTGCACCGAGCCGTTGCTACCAGCAATGGCGAAGGAGTACCCGTCGGGTGCCAGTTCCAGCGCGGCGATCTCGCCCACCTCGCTGGCGAAGCTTCGCGGTGTGAGCGTCACGGCGCCGATCGGCTCTACAGGGGCCGCGGCAGCGGTAGTAGGCGTAGCCGTAGCCGCCGGCGTCGCCGTGAGGGCCGGCTCAGTTGTAGGGGATGGCTCTGGTGTGGCGCTGGTGGGGAGTGGTGCGGCTGTCGTTGTGGGAATGGCGCTGGTCGCTTCAGTGGGAGCTGTCAGGGCGGTGGGCACCTCGAACGTTGGCAGGGCTATCTGGATAGGCGATTCGATCGAAGTAGCGGCAGGCAATTGACCACAACTAGTACACGTCGGCGGAAGTTCGTATTGGGTTGGCCGGAGCGCGGGCGTCTCGCCCGCCAGGAGACCAGAGCGGGCGAGACGCCCGCGCTCCCAGGGCGCAACTCCCTGCGAACTTTCGGAGAGCTGTACTAGTCAGAATAGTGATGCAACACAGCACTGTTACAACAGCAAGCAATCTAGGCAGCAAGGGGGTGCTCCTCTCAGAATCTACAACGTGAGTTGATCCGGCGTCGTTCCTCAATCGGCAGGCCGGCGTATCCGCGCCGGCCTGGGTTCTGCATTGCTTCGGACGATGTGGCGCCGAATGCTACCAAACGATGCTACCCATGCCGCATATCACCCTGACCCTGAGCGAAGCGAAGGGGAAGGGTCTCGGTGTTGTGGGAATCGGAGATTCTTCGCTGCGCTCAGAATGACCCCATGCGGTGTCTCCCACATTGTTTGGTAGAGGGCGCTCTCAGAATACCGAATTACCTGTAGACGTTGAAAGCGCTGCCGCCTCACAGTTAGCTCACGGCCTGGTGAGGTTCGTTGGAGTATGACAGAAGTATGTGGAGGCTAGTCGAGAAGAATTCACTCAGAGGAAATCGGTGAACTCGCCGGATCGAAACTGTTTTTAACTGTCGGGCCTGTTTGTCCGGCGCCAGGCGCATCCACTAGCAGGCCGTGTCTCTGCATAACGCCACTAGACCAGACGGCGCCCCAAGCGAGATTACACGGATCTGCCAGGACAATCACCGCGCTTGATCGCAACCGTCACACGTCACGCACAGCGAGCGTCTTGATCTCAACCGGCAGGCCGGACACCAGCAAGTACACGCTGTCGGCGGCGGCGGCCAGGCGCTGGTTGAAACGGCCCAGCCAGTCGCGATACGTCCGGCTCAGCGGGTCGGCGGGGACGATGCCCAACCCGACCTCGTTGGTGACGATGATCAGATCCGACGGCGCGGCGCGACGCCAGGCCAGCAGCGCGTCAAGCTCGGCGGCGGCGCGTTCCCAGGTCGCGTCCTCGGCCAGCAACAGGTTCGTCACCCACAGCGTCACGCAGTCGAGAATGACCAGCGGCGCGAGCGGCGCAGCGGCGATCAACCGCGCGAGGTCGCGGGGAGCTTCCAGCGTGCGCCAATGGGCGGGACGTTCGGCGCGGTGGTTGGCGATGCGTTCGCGCATATCATCGTCGCGCGCCTCGGCGGTCGCGACGAACAGCACGTTGTCATAGGCGGCGGACAGGCGCAAGGCGAAGCTGCTCTTGCCGCTGCGAGCGCCGCCGGTGATCAAGATCAGGCGGCCAGGCGCCGGTTCAGCGTTCATCGGCGATTATCCTGTACAGTTGTTGCATATCCAGCCGGGCGCGCACGGTCGCCGCCAGCCGGTCGTACATCCGCTCGCGGTCAAACCGCGCGCCGCCCTCGCGACCGATACCCTTGCGCGCCGCGAGGTTGGCCAGCAGCACGTGGCGCAGCGCATCGTTGTCGAACAAGCCATGGACATACGTCCCCGCAATCCAGCCGTCCGGCGTGATCGCACCGTCGGCGTCGGCGACGGTTTGCTCGCTGCGTTCGGCGACGTGAAGCAGCGGCGCGGCGGGCTGGTCGCGCGTGGTGCGGCCCATATGGATTTCGTAGCCCTGCCAATCGCAATGGCGCGCCCCGGCAAACAGCCCCCGGTCGGCGGCGACGCAGCCCCGTGCGCGGATGGTCTGCTTGTCGGCGTCGAAGGTTGTCACCACGGGCAGCAACCCCAGCCCAGTCGTCTCGCGCACGTTCGATTCGACCCCAAACGGATCGCGGATGCTACGACCGAGCATCTGATAGCCGCCGCAAATCCCCAGCACTGCCGCACCCTGACGCGCCAGCGCGACGATGCGTTCGGCCAGCCCGCGCGCGCGCAAAAACTCCAGGTCGGCGACAGTGGTTTTCGTGCCAGGTACAATGATCAGATCGGGCGTTCCCAGCGCGTCGACGCGATCGACGAAACGCACGCCGACGCCCGGTTCGGCGCGCAGTGGATCAATGTCGTCGAAATTGCTCACACGCGGCAACCGGATCACCGCGATGTCGAGATGAGCGGCATCCGTCCTCGGCGACGCGGCGGCGTAGCGGTCAAGCGCGACCGAGTCCTCGTCGGCGACGCCCACATCGGGGATGAACGGAATAACGCCGAGCACCGGCGCGCCGCCGCGTTCCTCCAGAATGCGCACACCGTCGGCGAACAGGGCGATGTCGCCGCGAAACTTGTTGACAATCAGGCCGCGCACCAGCGCCCGTTCCTCCGGCTCCAGCAGCATCAGTGTGCCCAGCAACTGGGCGAACACGCCGCCCCGGTCGATGTCGCCAACCAGCAATACCGGCGCGCCGGCATAGCCAGCGATGGCCATATTCACCAGATCGCCGCGCTTGAGGTTGATTTCGGCGGGACTGCCCGCACCCTCGATCACCACCAGATCGTACTCCGCGCGCAATGCGTCGAGCGCACCGGTAACGATCCGCCACAACTCGCCGCGCCGGGTGATGTAATCGGCGGCGGTCAGGCGCTCCCACGGCTTGCCCATCACCACAATCTGCGCCGCGGCGTCAGCTTCGGGCTTGATCAGCACCGGGTTCATCGCGACGGTGACATCGACGCCCGCAGCGGCGGCCTGCATCGCCTGCGCCCGCCCGACCTCGCGCCCATCACGCGTGGCGAACGAGTTGAGCGCCATATTCTGGGCCTTGAACGGCGCGACCTTCCAACCATCCTGGCGAAAGATGCGACACAGCGCGGCGACCAGCAGGCTTTTGCCCACCGACGACATCGTGCCCTGCACCATCAGCGTACGTCCGGGCATTGTTGCTCCTTGCAAGCCGCCAGTGCGGCGACGAGGCGGGCATTATCGGCAGGCCGACGCGCCGCGATGCGAATGAAGGTCGGCAAGCCAAATGATGTACAGTCGCGCACCAGGATGCCATACGAGCGAAGACAGGCGCTCCAGGCGGCAGCGGATGGAACCGGCGCGAGCATAAAATTGACCGCCGAGGGCAGCGGACTCACGCCGATGGACTCCAGTTCGCGGCGCAGTCGGGTTGCAGCTCGCGCTAACGCGATCAGGGTAGCTTGCAGGTAGGCCTCGTCGCCGAGGGCGGCCAGGCTCGCCGCCTGGGCAAATGCATTGACCGACCAGGGCGGCTGCACAGTTTCAAGCGCCGCGATCACATCGGAGCTGGCCAGCGCATAGCCCGCGCGCAAGCCGGTGAGGGCGTAATCCTTGGTGAGCGAGCGCAGAATCAGCAGATTCGCAAAACCCAGCAGATCGCGTCCATCCCAGGCATCGGCGACAAAGCGCACATAGGCCTCGTCGAGCACAACCAGCGTGGCGGGGCTGGCGCGCACAATCTGCTTCACAATCGCATGATCCGCATAGACGCCGGTTGGGTTATTGGGGTTGCACAGGAACAGCAACCGCGGCTTGTAACGCCGGATATCCTGAATCAACGCCGTCGGGTCGATCTGAAAGCCTTGTTCAACGCAGGTCTGATGCGTGATCGCTTCCGCGCCCATCATCATCGTCGCGGCAGCATATTCGCCAAATGTCGGCGCGACGATGAGTACACGATCACCGGGACGCACAAACGCGACCGCAATCTGGTAGATCAGATCCACCGAGCCATTGCCGACGAGTACGCGCGCCGGATCAACGTCGAGATGCTCGGCCAGGGCGCGGCGCAACGGCCACGCCCGCGGATCTGGATGGCGGTCGATCGGGGAGGCGCGTATGGCATCCCAAACGAGCGGCGATGGACCAAACGGATTGACGTTGGAGCTGAAATCGAGCCAATCATCCGCTGCCAGCGCGCTGTTGAAGCCGCCGTGCGGCACGCTCGGCACGCGCGCCAGTTCCGGGCGCGGCGCAATGTCATCACGCATGAAGTTGGTGCTTCCCACGTTCCTTCACCACAAGCCATGCCAACGCGAGGCCGAACGCCAACCCGATCGCCCGATTCACAATGCATGCGCCGCGTTGTATATCAGCAGCAGTCGGCGGCCGCCCCGCGCTATTGATCCGATAGTGGCCGAGCTTTTCCAGACACACGCCGAGCGCCCCGGCGATAGCGGCCATCGGCCAGCCGGCGTTGGGGCTGGCAGTGCGCGCATAGTCGCGCAGCATCACCCGCCACGCCTGGCGCCTAGCGCCGCCGCACCCCGCCGCTGCCACTGTGATCAGCAGCGCCGTCAGCCGCGCCGGCGCTAGATTGAGCGCATCGTCAAGGCGTGCAGAGACCTTGCCCAGGTGCTCGTAGCGCCCGCGATAGCCCAACATTGCATCCAATGTATTAATCGTGCGGTACGCCCAGACGCCCGGCAAACCAAACAGCGCATAGAAGAACAAAGGCGCAACAACGGAATCGCTCGCATTTTCGGCCAGCGACTCAATCGCCGCCGCCGCGATCAGCGTCGCATCAAGCATTGCGGCATCGCGGCTGACCAGCCAGCGCAACCCTGCGCGCGCCGCGTCAATATCGCCGACGCACAACGGCTGGCGCACATGCTCGCCGGCGCGGGTCAACGTACGCCAGGAAAATGCGGATTTCAGCAACCAGATTTCCAGCCAGTGCGCCAGCATACGTATACGTCGATCAGGATTGCGCGCCGCGCGTGCAATCGCCAACGTCGGGACAACGGCTGTCGTTACGGCGACAACCGCCGCCCCGGCGCCATACAACAGCTCGCGACGCGGTGCGGCGCGCGGCGCAGCCCGATCCAGCACGTCGATGAGCTTGCCGATCCAGACAACCGGATGCAGCATGGCCGGCGGTTCGCCAATAGTCCAATCGAAGATCAGCGCCAGCGCCAGCGTACGAGCGCGTCCTTCAAGCGGACTACTGCTCCTTGAGGTAGTGGTTTTGGATTCGTCGCAACTCATTGATCAACGCACCGATCGACCTGGACGGAACATAAATAATATCGAACATATCGCAGATCTCGATGCCGCTTTTCTCGTCATTGACCCAGCGCACATACGTCTGACACGATTGCGAAACCCGTTTGAACCCCTCCTCTTGCATATGCTCATCCGCCGTATGGGCGCTCCAGGCTTCCCAATCGCCGCACAACGCGTGCATCAGCATTGTCAGGCGAAACACCCGCGACCGATCGGCGGCGATATGATCCACCAGGCCCAGAGCATTCACCGGACAGCCCTGGGAAAGCTCGGCAAAATCGGCTTCGTTGCGCTTGAGACGGGCTTCGATATTGGCGATCTCGCGTTTGATTTCTTCAATATTACACGGAACCATCGTTCGCCTCCAAAGAATTCCGGGCTGTACGTCGTTGACTCATCGCCGCCGCGACAAACCGCCTGGCTAACGCCGGGCAGGCCAGAAAATGCAGATGGACATAGGAAGCGAGCACGTTGTTGAGCTGCGCTCCTTCCAGGCGCGCTTCAGGTCGCAGAGCATCGGGCAGAAGAGCATACAGCGGCGCAGGCGCATCCGGTTGTACATTCCAGGTCGAGTAGTGGAACTCGTGGCCGCGGATGATCTCGCCCGCGCGCCAGAGCCAAGAGTTCTGTTGCGCCTGCGCCATACGATACCCGAGAGTCAGTCGGTTTTGCATCACGGAACGGCCCGGCAATACCCCGGCCATCGGGTGTGCAACGCCGTCCAGATCAACGATCTCCTCGGTCAGATACATCAACCCACCGCACTCGGCGTAGATCGGCAAGCCGTCCTGAGCCGCCGCGTGCATAGCGGCGCGCAGATCCCGGTTGGCCGCCAGGTCAGCAGCATACATTTCGGGAAAGCCGCCACAGATGTAGAGCGCGCCCGCGCCGGGCGGCAATGCGCGGTCGGTGAGCGGACTGAAGAAGGCGATCTCCGCTCCGGCTTCGCGCAGCAGATCAAGGTTCTCGGCATAGATGAAGTGAAACGCCGCATCGCGGGCCACAGCGATGACAGGCGGGTTGGACGCAGCGGCGCGTGCGCCCGGTATGGTCGCCGGCGTTGAGCGCGCAACGGACAACGGGGCATATGACAGCGGCGGCGCGGCGCACGCCAGATCAAGCACGCGACCCAGATCGATCGACGCCGTGATCTTCGTACGCACGCGATCAATCCACGCCTGCCAACGGCCCGGCTCTAGCGTCGGGATCAGCCCCAGATGGCGTTCCGGCAGGCGCAATTCCTCGTCACGCTCCAGATAGCCGACAACAGGAACCCCACCGCTCGATGCAATCGCATCGCTGACGATGCGGGCATGGCGTGAACTGCCCACCTCATTCAGGATTACGCCAACCAGACGGATGCGGGAATCGAAATCGCGCAGTCCTTGAACCAGCGCCGCCGCCGTGCGGGCCATCGAACGCGCATTCAGAACCAACAATACCGGCGCGTCGGTGATTCGAGCAATATGCGCAGCGCTGCCCGTATCGTCATCGCCGGAATAGCCATCGAACAACCCCATCACACCTTCGATCAACGCTAGATCCGCATCGCGCGACCGCCGCGCCAATACATCACCGACGCGATCGGGCGGTAACATCCAGGCATCCAGGTTGGAACACTCGCGTCCAGCGGCCAACGCGTGGTAGGTAGGATCAATATAGTCAGGACCGACCTTGAATGGGGCGACACGCAAGCCGCGCGCTGCGAATGCCGCAATCAAGCCGGCGGTGATCGTCGTCTTGCCGCCGCCGCTCATCGGCGCGGCGATAACCAAGCGCGGCAGATCCATCCTGGTATTGCTCTCAGTCATCGCGCCTCACTCCGTTAGCGGCGGAAATCCCGCGGCGCTGCCATCGGGTCGAAACCAGTTGAGCGTATCGGCCAGCGCAGCGACTTCGCCGACAACGATGACGGCCGGCGTCGGCAATCGACGCCCGGCAATCGCGGACGGCAGATTCGCCAGCGTTTCCCGTACAACCTGCTGCTGGTCGGTCACGCCCCAGCTAATCGCGACGGCGGGGGTTTGCGGCGCACGACCGGCGGCTATCAACATATCCGCAATCTGCCGAATGCGCTTCACGCCCATCAGGATGATCAGCGTCGGCACACGAGCCAGCGTCGCCCAATCTACCGTGGTCGGGTCAGCATCCGCCGCGTTATGTCCAGTAACAACAGCGAAGGCCGATGAAACGCCACGGTGAGTTACAGGAACGCCGGCATACGCGGGTACGGCCACTGCCGACGAGACGCCCGGTACAATTTCAAAAGGGGCCCCCGCCTCGCAAAGCGCCAACACCTCTTCTGCGCCATGGCCAAAGACGAAAGGATCGCCGCCTTTCAAGCGCACCACCTGTTTGCCGTCGCGAACACGCGCGATCATCAGGTCGTTGATCTGGGACTGCTCCGCGATATGATGGCGGGGGCCTTTGCCGACGAAAAGGCGTTCGGCATGGGGTGGCGCTTCGTCAAGCAATTCACGCGCGATCAGATGATCGTAGAGCACAACGTCAGCCTGGCGCAGAATATGCAACCCCCGTACTGTAATCAAATCGGCGCGGCCTGGCCCGCCGCCGACGAGATATGCTTTGCCTGTCATGGAGTTCCTTGTTTCACGAGACCACGACGCGGTCATCGGCTTAACTATCGAAGTCTGCATCGTTTAACAACTTGCCGATCCAATCGCGTATGTCACGCGCCCGTGCCGGGTCTTCTCCCGCCGTACTGACTGCAATGGTCAGCCCGCGCCCTCGATGTACGGCAGGCAGGTGAAATGCGCCCTCATCCGGCGCGTCGGCGACATTGCACAGCACGCCAAGCGTCCGCGCATCATGCGCGATCTGGGCGTTCACCTCACGCCGGTCGGTCGCGGCGAAGACAAGCGTCGGTCGCGGCTGTTCCAGATCGCCGGTCTGGTAGTTCCGTTGATGCCACTGTAACCGTCCGGCTTCCGCCCACGCGCGCAGTTGAGGCGTTGCACGCGGGCTAATCAGGCGCACGCTTGCAGAAACAGCTAGAAGCCCGCGCACTTTGCGCTCGCCCACCGGCCCGCCACCGACAACCGCCACCGGCGCCCCGCGCATCTGCGTGAGCATCAACGGATACACAGCGACATCGTCCGCCGGCGTGCGCGCGACAGGGTCGATCGACGTCGCACGATCGCGCTGCATCGCCGCATCACGATAACCGCGCGGCGTCACGAGATAATCTCCCAGGCGGTAACTCTGGCTGTTGCCTATCAGTACCAGGCTGAACATATCTGCCTGGTTTGGTTCAAGTTCGGCCAGCGTGGTCAATGTGATCGACTCATCGGCGCGGGTGACATTGCGCACCAGGGCGACCGGCGTTGTGGCCGGGCGATAATGCAGCAAAATATTGATCGCCCGTTCCAGTTGCCAGTCACGGTCGCGGCTGCGCGGGTTGTACAATCCCACTACAAAATCGCCCTGCGCCGCCGCCCACAAGCGGCGCTCAATCACCTCCCAGGGCGTGAGGAGATCGCTCAGGCTGATCGCACAGAAATCGTGGCTGATCGACGCGCCCAACCGCGCTGACGCCGCCTGCACAGCGCTAACGCCCGGCAATACCTCGACTTCGAGGTCGGCGCCATCCCAACCGCGTTCGCGCAGCGCCTCAAAAACCGGTCCGGCCATCGCGTAGATGCCGATGTCGCCGCTGCTAATCAGCGCGACGCGCCGACCCGCCGCCGCCATGTCAATAGCCTGGCGCGCCCGCTCGATCTCGCTCTTCATCGGCATAGCGACCACGTTCTGATCCGGACTCAGCAGCGGGCGAACCAGATCCACATAGGCGCGATATCCAATCACAACATCGGCGACACGCAACGCCTCGCGAGCTGCCACAGTCATCTGCGCCGGATCGCCGGGGCCAAGACTGATCAGAACGAGTTTCGACGTTGTCGGCGATTGCGCGCGCGTGAAGGCGGCTGTCGGTTGACGTTCGATCTGGCGCATCGGCGCATCATCGGCAATTCCGCTGCTTGCCAGAGCGACAGCAACGGTGCAGCGGGCAAAAGCGCGTTTGGGGACGAGCAACTCGCCGCCGGAAACGACGATCGCGCATGGTTCGGCAACGCCGGGTACGTCAAGATGAGACCGAGCCGCGCTCGGCGTGAAAGTCGCCGGGTCGAGCGCGGCCAACCGATCGCGCGGGATGATGCGCAGCGGGACGCCCAACGCGGCGGCAAGTTCGCGCAAGCCCGGCTCGTCGGCTTTAACGTCAACGGTAGCCAGCGCGCCGACGCTTTCCGGCGCGAGGTCGGCATCGGCCAGCGTTTGATCGAGGGCGGCGCGCAGTTCCGCCATAGGCGCGCCCCGACGACAGCCGATACCGACAACCAGCACAGGCGGACGATAGAACACGCACTTCGCGCCCAGGCGCTGATCGCTCATGCGACGATGGCTCACGATCAAACCGGCGGCATAGGCGTCGCCCGCCAACTGATCCGGCGACACGATCGACAACAGGTTTTCGGCGTGATCGCGCCAGATCGGCTCGGCGATGTCGGCGGACAACGCCGGATCGACATAAACGCCCACCGGCTCGTCGTTGACCAGACGCGCGCTGGCATAGGTCAGCGCGGGCATGCCGGTCGCGACATGTCGGCTGGCCGGATCGATGCGCCAGCCTTCCGCGCGCCCTAGCAGATCGAGCGCCGGTTTCGTCTGCACATCGCTGGCGGTTGTGATCGCGGCATAGCCGCTGGTGAGCGCGGCGATACGTCGGGCCAAATCGTTTGCCCCGGCCTGATGTCCGCCGAGCAGCGGGATCACCGCGCGACCAGCTTCGTCGAGACACACCACCGCCGGGTCGTCGGTTTTGCGACCGAGCAGCGGAGCAATGGCGCGCACCGCAACGCCTGCCGCCATAACCAGCACGAGCTGTTGATGCTGCTGCCAACGCCGCCGCACTTCGCGCACAACAGATCCGTCGTAGACGGCGGTCGCCGGGACAGACGCCCCGTCGGCTTGCAGATCTGCATCCGCAACGCCTTCCATCCATCGGATCGGCGCGACCAGTTCGGCGTCGAGTTCGCGCGCCAGCCGCGCCGCCAGACGTACGCCTTGCCGGGTGACGGCAATCACGCTGCCGCCGGCAGGCTCGCTCGTTGGCGCCTCGCTGCAACCCGACGTTTCTATCTCCGCGCGCCGAAAGCCGTGGCTGAACGTCGCGGCATAGAGCCGGCTATGTGCGTTACGTCCGGCGGGCGTCAGCCTCGGATCGAGCGCCGGGCCGACCAGGATAAGCGCATGGCGAGTGTATCCCGCCGCTTCCGCCTGGTCGGCGATGTCGACCAGCGTCCCCCGCACAACGCTCTCATCGGGCCACGTAACTTTGTGCAACACGACGGCCGGCGTTTCCGGCGCGTAGGATCCGCCCGCAAGCAGATCGTCCACCGCCTGCCGGATACGCTGAACGCTCAGGTAGATCGAGAGTGTCGCACCGTGGGCAGCCAGAGCGCGCAGATTCTCCCCCGCCGGCATAGGCGTGCGTCCCGCCGCGCGCGTAAAGATCACGCTCTGGGCAAGTTCAGGCACAGTCAGCTCAACGCCCAGTCGCGCCGCCGCCGCGAAGGTCGCCGTGACGCCGGGAACAATCTCGTAGACGACGCCGGCCGCATCCAGGCGCATCATCTGCTCGTGTATAGCCCCATACAACGTCGCATCGCCGGTGTGAACGCGCGCAACAACCCCGCCCGCTCGCGCCGTCTCGACCATCATGTCGATGATGGCATCCAGATGCAAGCCGGACGAACCGATAATTCGCACACCGGGTTTACGCGTCAAGCGGGCGACGGCGTCAGACACCAGGCTATCTGCGTAGAGCATCAGATCCGCCTGGGCGATAATGTCACGACCGCGCACGGTGATCAGATCCGGCGCGCCCGGACCCGCGCCGATGAAGTAAACGACGCCAGGCCGGGGCGACACGACAATATCCGCAGCGGTGGCATCCTTGTCCTGACTCACAACCGCTCCTCCTGGAACATTCCGGCATCAGCGGCGATCACATATAGAGAGATCAGCCTAAGAATCGCACATGCAACGCCGTCCATCGAACCGCCATTTTCTTCCTCATCTCAGCGCCCTCGTTGCACAATGACCAGCGACAGATAAGAGCGCCGCTGCCCACGCAGCGTGCGCACATCCCACACAATCTCCTCTTCCGGCATACCCACTCGCTCCGCAAAGAGCGCTGCATCGAGTATGTTCAACTCGTCAAGCGCATCAAGGATGTGCGGTAGCGCACGGCCCGCCTTCATCAGCACCAGCGTCTCAAAATCGGCCAGCAAGCGCTGGAGATCGGCGGCGTTCATTGTCGTACTGGCCGGCACGATCGCCACTCGTCCATCGCCTGAGCCAAGGGTCATTTGCGTACGCGCCGCCACCGCCGCAAATGACGTGACGCCGGGCGCAATTTCCACCGCGATGTCGGGTGCAGACGTGCGCAGCGCCCGCCCGATGGCGGCGAAGGTGCCGTAGAGTAATGGATCGCCAAGCAACAGGTAGACGCCACGGATGGCATCCTGGCGCGTTGTTTCGGCGCAGGCGGCAAATGCGGCGGCTATCTGCTCCGCTGCAGCCGCATAGAACGGCCCCGACTCGGCGGTGTCCCTGGTCATCGCCAGCGTCAGTTCGATCACCTGCTGTCGCGAAGCATCGATCCAGGGTTCCGCCATACGCAGTGCCAGGCTATCACCGCGATCACGACTCGCTGGCGCAAAAACCAGGTCAGCCGCTTCAATCGCCCGCATGCCCTTGAGCGTGATCAACTCCGGGTCGCCCGGTCCTAATCCGACAACCGTTAATACCATCACATCGTCTCAACCTCTCGTCGCCATGTCGCGATAAACACCGGATTCAACGCCTCGAAGCGCAACATCCCTGCGATCGGCGCACCGCGGCTGATGTTCACCTGCGCCACCTGCGCATCGGGCAACAGATCACGCACAACCTGGAGATTCTCGACCGTCGCTAGATTGATTACCAGGCGCCCTCCAGGACGTAATCGATCACGGGCCAGCGCAATAATTGACGTGAGTCGACCGCTGTTCCCGCCGACAAATACTGCATCAGGATCAGGCCAGGCAACGCAAACTTTTGGCGCCTCGCCGACCGTCAGCAGCAGATTGGCCGCAGGAAAACGCCGCAAATTTTCGCGAATGTGCTCGCACATATCGGCGCGCTGCTCAACGGCATACACGCGCGCCATCGGCTGCAAACGCGCCGCCTCAATGCTCACCGCGCCGCTGCCCGCGCCGATGTCCCACAACACATCGCCCGGCATCAGCGCCAACTCTGCCAGGCTCAATAGACGAACCTCACGCTTGGTGATCAACCCGCCGGTCGTCGAAAACGCCGCATCGGGCATGCCCGACACAGCATTGTAATCACCCCGCGCGCTCCGTTCGCCGCGCATCGACGTAACGCCGCCCAATATCACGAACACATTCAGCGACGCGCTGGCTTCCCTGGCGATACGGGCCAGGTTGGCGCGGATGATGCGTTGCTCCGGCAAGCCCAGATTTTCGCACACGGCGCAGGGCGTTTCCGGGGACGCGCCCGCAGCAAGCAACGCCTGCGCGATGATCGCCGGAGTGTTCCGGTCATCGGTCAGAATAGCGGCTTTGGAGACGCGCAGCACCGCTTCAACCACATTGGTCAGCGAATGAGCATGCGCACTGAGCAACGCAGCATCGTGCCAGGGTTCAGCCAGCGCGGCAAACGCCAGTTGAAACGCCGTGGGCGCGGGGATGATCTCTAGTTCATCGGCAGCGAAGACCCGGCGCAGGCTGACGCCGATGCCATAGCACAACGGATCACCCGACGCCAGCACCGCCACGCGCCGACCTGTCGCCCGCGCCTGCTTCAATCGCTCAAGAACTACGCCGACATCACTGGCAATCACAAGCGTCTCGCCGGAAAAATCGGGGAACGCCTGCAAATGGCGCTTCCCGCCTGCCAGCACATCCGCCGAACGGATGCGCCTCAACAGCGCATCCGGCCAATCTGCCGATCCGGTCGAACCAACTCCCGCCACCAGGACGCGGTGCAGCTTGTTCATACCTTCACCTGCCCCGCATAACCCAACAGCTCGCCATTGAACCCGACCATCACCACCCCGATCTCAAGCGATCCGCCCTGCGTTCGCACGAACTGCTCGCACGTATGCAGCGCCAGTTCCACGATGCGCTGGATCGGCGCAAGGAACGCGCGCTCTTGACACAACTCTAAAATATGCCGCGCCGTGTTCGCCTGCTCAACTGCCGCGACCAGATCGGCGGGAGCGTTCGTCTCACGGCATACCTGCGCTATAAAGCCAAAATCCACCTGGTTGTGGGCGACGGGCGTTTCCATATGCCCTTGCGCCGTCTTGACAAGCTTGGCGACCATACCTGCCAGAATAGCCGATTGTACGCCGCATTCAACGCATGTACGCAATGCATCGCCGGTAAAAGTACTCATCTCGACAAACGCCACATCCGGCAGAGCGGGCAGCATCCGCTTTGCGGCGTTCTCCGAGCGCCGGCCGGTAGACAGCACAACGGTTTCAACACCGTTGCTCGTCGCCACCTGCACAGCCTGAATAACGCTGGCGCGCCAACTCTCGGTGCTATACGGAAACACTTTGCCTGTCGTGCCCAGAATGCTGATGCCGCCAATGATGCCCAGACGCGCGTTGAGCGTTTTCAGCGCCAGTCGCCGCCCATCCGGCACGCTGATGACAACTTCCAATCCAGAGTGTTCCAAAAAGGCCACGCCGGCCGAATGCGCATCGCGTACGGCATCGGTGACATTGGCGATAATCTGCTGACGAGGCGTCGGGTTAATCGCCGGCCCGCCAATCTCCAAACCCAGACCGCGCAGCGTCACCCGTCCCACGCCTTCGCCCCCCTCCAGACGGATGCCGGGCGTCGAAACAGGGCGTACACGCGCGCAAATTAACGCGCCGTGGGTGACATCGGGGTCATCGCCGGCGTCTTTGACAACGCAACAGAAGGCGCTATCTGCATTCAGCGTTCGCTCCACGGGAGTCATCGCGGCAGTTTCGCCAATCGGCAATGTAATCGTCACCTGTTCCGGCCAACTCCCGCCAAGCAGCGCCAGCGTTGCGGCTTTCGCCGCCGCTGCGGCGTTGCTGCCGGTGGTATATCCTGTACGTCCGCCACGCTTGCTGCGCGCGGAAACGCTATTCGAGCGTGCGCCCATCATCGTATTACCAACGAAAGACGCGGATGAGAAGGTGCGTAAATGGAAACGCCCCCGCCGCGTCTCGCGTTCCATCAGTCCGTTTCGGTCGCCGGCGCGCCCATCGCCAGACGCAACAACGCATTGACAATCGCGACGGCAATCGTTGATCCGCCCTTGTAGCCGGTCGTCACAACCCACGGAACCACCGTTTGTTCCATCAACGCCAGCTTGCTTTCGACGGTTCCGACAAAACCCACCGGCGTCCCGACGATCAACGCCGGGCGTTTGCCAGATTCTATCAAACGAATAATCTCGTTCAGCGCAGTCGGAGCATTGCCAACCGCAACGATCCCCTCGGTCAGCAAACCGCGTTCGGCGGCCAGCCGCATCCCAAGCGCGCTTCGCGTCACACCCTCGGCAGCCGCACGCTGGCGCACTTTCTCGTCGGCGACAAAGCAATAGGCGGACCCGCCGAAATGTGACAGTCGCGGTGCACTGATGCCGACCCGCGCCATCTGCACGTCGGTGATGACCGAGCTGCCAGCCCGTAACGCAGCTATGCCGGCTTCGATTGCGCCGGGACTCACACGTGTCAACTCGGCAAACTCAAAATCAGCCGAACTGTGGATGATGCGTTCGATAACGGCGTCAAGCGGCGGTTCAAACGCCAAACTACGCGCTTGAAGCTCATGCCGAATGATCGCAAACGAGTCGGCGGCGATGCCTGCCGGCGTCTTCATACTTCCTCCTCTTCGCGATGGTGATGGTCGTGGTGATGACCGCCATGATGGTGATGGTCGTGGTGATGACCGCCATGATGATGATCGTGGTGATGACCGCCATGATGATGGTGGTGATCATGGTGATGGTGGTGATGCGCTTCCTGGGGCCGGCCATAATCCTTCTCAAACCCCGTGAAACGATGCCGATACTTGCAGATGTCGCACGTCATTGTCGCAACACCCTCGACCATATCACGATAACGCTGTGCAATAGCGTCAATGACTCCGCCATGGTTTGCCAGATGCCGCGCCATCAATACTTCAACATCTTCATGCTGCGTCTGGGCCGCCGCCTGCCGCTCAATATCGCTATGCACGAACCCGGTGAAGAGAAGATAAGGCAGCACAACTACCCGCCGCGCCCCTAACCGCGCGCAACGCTCAACCGCCGTCGCTATTTGTGGGCGTGTCACGGTCTGGAAGGCTGTTTCGACCCATCCATAATCACGTCCTTCCCACAACAAGCGACTCACCTTGAAGACTTCGGAATTGCTGTCAGGGTCGCTGCTGCCGCGCCCGACAACAATCAGCGCCGTCTCGGCGGCGGGGATCTCGGCTGCACTTGTCGCAATAGCTTCGGCGGCGCGGTCGGCCAACGTCGCAACCAACGGATACTGCGCCCCGATCGGCGCGCCATAGCGCAACTCAACGTGCGGATAGCGCACCCTGGCTTCATTGATCAAAACCGGCACATCGTTTTTCTGGTGGCCGGCCGCGCCGAGAAAGAGCGGAAGGACAGCGATTTGCTGCGCTCCCGCTTCAACACACAAGCGTATGCCTTCCTCAATCGATGGCTCGGCAAGCTCGAGGAAGCACGATCGCACCGGCGCATCCAGCCGCTCTGCCAGCAAACGCGCGCAATCGAGATATTCAGCATTGCCTCGCGGATCAGGGCTGCCGTGACCGATGAGCAAGATGTGATCAAATTGTTCTTCGCGGTGCATCATATGCCTGCCTTATACTGCATCAACTCTTCCATATTCGCCAACACGCGTTCGGCAACATCGGCTGCCACGACAATTCCGTCATCCATCACCACTATCCGGTCGGCCCACATTCGCGCGATGTAGATATCGTGCGTCGAGAGCAGTACACTCACCCCCTGGCGCGCCAGTTGGTCAAAAATATCAAACACCTGGCGGCGCATCCACGGATCAAGACTGGCGATAACTTCGTCAGCCAGAATGACCAGCGGTTCCATCGCCAACACCCCGGCCAGCGCCACCCGAGCTTTCTCGCCGCTGCTCAAGGCATGCGTCGGGCGATCCAGCAGATCGCCTACTCCGCATTGATCGGCGGCCTTCTGCACGCGCCGGCGCGCCTCATCATCGCTGAACCCCAGGTTCAACGGCCCAAAGCTAATGTCTTGCATTACGCTGGCGCTGAAAAGCTGGTCGTCCGGGCGCTGAAAAATCAGCCCCACCTGATGACGCCACTGCTTCAGTCCGCAACGATCGTAAGTCATCGGCGCGCCGGCTACCCGAACCTGACCGCGCTCCGGTTGCAGAATACCATTGCAATGCAGCAAGAGCGTAGACTTGCCCGATCCGTTGCGACCGAGCAGAGCCGCCTTCTGGCCCGGAAACAGGCGTAGACTCGCCCCGCGCAACGCATAGTCGGAGCGGCCTGCATAGTTGTAGAACAGCGCATCGGCTTCAAGAATGGGCGCTATCCCGCCAGCCAGGCTAGCAGCAGGCTGCTGGCCATTGCAATACCCAACCACACGATCCTCCAATCGCGGCGATAGGTTATCGACAATACGCGCAAATCGCCATCGTAGCCGCGGCTTTCCAGCGCTGTTTGCATACGCTGGCTGCGTTGATATGTTTCTAAAAACAACCGGCTGCCAAGCAGCGCCGCACTTTTCATTGCATTCCGGCGCGTGCTATATCCCAGGCGGCTCTGCTGCGCGATATATATGCGTTCCATACATTCCAGCAATACGAAAATGAATCGGTAGATCAGCGCCATCAGGTCGATCAGGAGTACAGGCGTACGCAAACGGCGCAACAACTCAACAACGTCAACCAGCGGCGTCGTGAGCGCCAGAAAATTCATCGCCGCCGCACAGCCCAATGCGCGGCTCACCAGTAGCAGCGCGTGATTCACTGCCGCTATGCTGCTGCTCAACCACAGCGAGCCGATGCGCCATTGCCAGTCGGCGCCAAGCGGCGGCGAGGCGCTCACACCGAGCGCAACACCCGCCGCCGCCAACGCCAGAAACGAACCTTCCGCCAGCAATACGCGCCCGAAGACTCGCCTCGGCACGCCAGCCTGCCAGGTCGCCGCCACCCACATCCAACCGACCGCCAGAATCCCAACCACCGTTCGATTGAGCAGGAGGCATAGCACAATAACCAGCAACGCCAGCCCGGCTTTCTGCGCCGGGTCAATATGCCGCAGTCGGTTGACATAGGCGTAGCGATCAATGACGCTCATAACGAAAACCGGCTACCTTCGCCGTCCATATCGGTCATTGTTGCGTCGCTCGCCACGCTTCAGACCTAGATAATAGCCCACTACGCCTGCGCCAATCGCAGCCTGAAGCGCAAATAAGAGACTCTCGGTCTCGCCGCCAGGCGGCTCCCAGAACGGTTCAAACCACGGCTCAACATCCGGGTTAATCTCGGCTATAACTTCTTCAGCCTGCCCATCCGCGCCGCCAAACTCTGATTCCGGATGGATGAACAGCGGAATAATCGCCAGAGCAATGACGGCGACGATCAGCAACAGAGTGATCATCCCACTGGGCTTGCTTACATTCTGTGTAGGCGTCATTTTATGCTCCTTGCATACCGAGAGCTTGCAACTCATTGGTTGCACTACTACGCAGTGCATTAAAAATCAAGACCGTCAATATGCCTTCGCTGATAGCCAATGGGATCTGAGTCACTGCAAACACCGTACCAAATTTGACGAATGACGCGACAAAGCCGCCTGCCGGATCGGGGTAGGCTAGCGCCAGTTGCAGCGATGTGACAACATATGTCATCAGATTAGCCATCGCCGCCGCCAGAAATACGCCTAACCACATCGGAGCCTTGCCCTTCATACCGATCCAGATGAGCCAGGCGACCAGCGGACCGATTATCGCCATACTCACCGTATTAGCGCCGAGCGTGGTGAGACCGCCATGCGCCAGCAGCAACGCCTGAAACAGCAACACAACACCACCGAGCACGCTCATCACAGATGGTCCAAACAAGATAGCGCCCAATCCTGTGCCTGTAGGATGGCTGCTCGAACCGGTGACACTGGGAATTTTCAGCGCGCTGAGGACAAAAGCAAACGCGCCCGATACGCCCAACAGCAAACGTATCTCCGGCTTCTGGGCGACGAGCTGATTGATTCGTCGAAAACCCATAATCCAGAATGGAATCGCAACGACAAACCATATCGCTGCCCACATTGGCGGCAAGAAGCCTTCCATAATGTGCATATAGCGCACCGATTCGATCGCGCTTGGCGGCTCAATTGCGTTTGCCCAGGCAACATGCCCGCTCAATAATAGGAGCGCCAGCACACCCCAAACGATCCGACCCCATCGAAAGCGTCCCCGTTTGTTCATAGCATCACTCCATTCATCTCATCAAAACCCGCCTAAAACTCAACGCCCTTCTGCGCCTTGATGCCCTGATCGCTCCACGGATGCTTGATTTGCTTCATTTCAGTCACGAGATCGGCAAAATCAATGAGGGCCTGGGGCGCATAGCGACCGGTGATGACCAGATGCAACATCGGCGGCTTGTTGTCACGCAGCCAGGCAAGCACTGTTGTTGTATCGAGCCAGCCATAGTGTAAGGGATAGGTAAATTCATCCAGAAGGAACAGATCATACTGACCGTCGGCGATCTTCTGTTTGGCGATCTCCCAGCCGTGTATAGCTCGATCCTGGGTCTCATCGATGTCGCGGCTAGTCCAGGTAAAACCATCTCCCATCGGCGTCAATTCAATCCCCATACGACGAATCGCACGGTGTTCGCCATAGTTGGCATTCTCATGCTTAAGGAATTGAATTCCGCCTGACCGCATATCACGACCCCAGGCGCGAAGGAAGAGGCCCAACGCAGCAGTGGTCTTACCCTTGCCGTCGCCGGTGTGGACAATCACCAGTCCCTTGCGATCGCTCCGACAGTCTGCGGTATGCGTCATTTCTCACCCATTCCTTTCTTGCCCACGGCCAACAAAAAACCAACCGCAGCAGCGGTTGGTTGCATAAAAAACCCGTGAATGCTGGCGACACACTCCTAGATTGCCAGATTTTCACGTGTCTTTACCCGCCCTTCCGCGAGGCGACTTAAAGATCAACGTAGAGGCGGTCGACCTGGCTTAGATGAATGCATAAGCGTTCATCCTTACAGTTGCGGGACAGCGCCGGACTCGCACCGGCTTCGCCTTTATGCCCTGGCTTCCGATCCTCAGGCGCCTCTACTGATCAGTATGTAGTTGATGTCAACGATGCCGCCGCAACAACACACGACGACGATATACAGGTCTGAAAGTCTGGTGAATGAATGCGCGTAATTATAATATGAACCTGTCAACAACGTCAACCTGGTTCAAATTACGCATAGATCTGGGGAATCGACAACGCGACACGGTCTGCAAAGACGACCACGCCGCGCTTTCAGGATACATCAACGAACCGATGGCACGCGCTTATGCGCGCTCCTCCAACATCGCCCGCAACATCCACGCCGTCTTCTCGTGCTTCTCCATCAGACCGGTGAGGAAGCGGGCCAGAAACCCGCGCTCCCAGAAAACGTTGCGGCATCTTTCCCCTGGGTGACGAAGTTTTTGCGCAGTCGATGGCGCAAATTGTTACAGTGATTACGGAGCAAGCGTATGGATCAATATAACCGCACCGATGCAGTTGATGGCAACCCCGCTGCCCCGCCCTTCGGCGAAGCGCGCTTTGTCGTGCTGGATGTCGAAAGCGGCTTCGGAGAGTTGCGCCGCCAGATCATTCGGCTGGTCGGCCCGCGCCTGGCGCATACCGCGCTCTATGAGGCCGGCGTCGCCAGCGGCGCAACGTTCGCCCGCGCCGTCCGCCCTGCACACGCCGACGATGCGGCATTGACCCGCGCTTTGCTCGAATGTCTCGCTGCGTATCAGGCGGTAGGCTTCGGCGCATTTGCGATTGAGGTATGCGACTGGTCAACGCCGCGCGTGGAAATCATCGGGCGCGATACATTTGAAGCCTGGGCCGGGAGGCAGCGCGACTGCTATCCTGATCATTGCGCCTACGCCGCCGGCGTACTGAATGGATTCATCAGCGCCTTGACCGGGAGAGACGATCTGGCGTGCATCGAACGTTCCTGCCAGGCGCAGGGCGCGGATGCCTGCCGCTTCGAGGCGCTGCCCATTGGCCAGGTTGACGCTGGCGCAGCAGTGTTTCTCGCAGCATCCCAGGCGCTGCACGGCGGTCACGCTAACGTCATCGAACAGGCGCGCGAACTGGAGCGCCAGCGCGTCGCCACCGACGAATTGCGCGATATGCTCCAGGCGCTCACCTCGAACTGCGGACTGGAATCCCTGCTCAACGACATTCTGGTGCGATCGCGCCGACTGCTCGGAGCCGACGCGGCAGCGTTCTATCGGCTAGATCACCCGAGGCAGGCGCTCGTGCTGCACACGTCCCAGGGCTTGCCAGAGAAGACGCTCGACCACGTGCAATCTTCGCTCGGCGAGGGCCTGATCAGACAGGCTGTACACACCCGCCGGCCCATCGTGGTCGCCGATGCGACAATGCCTATATCCGCTGAAGCCGCCGATCAACGCGTATGCCGCGAACAACTGGCCCGTCACTATCGCGCACTGTTGGCGACGCCGATCATCATCGAGGATCAAGCGTATGGCGCGTTGGCGTTTTATGTCGCCGGGGTTCACGATTTCAACGCTGCCGATGTCGAACTGGCGGCGATCCTGAGCGAACAGGCGGCCCTGATGATCACCTACGCCCAGTGGCAAGCCCAGCGCTGCCAGGATGCCATCGCCGCCGATCACATTCGCCTGGCGCGCGACCTCCACGACTCGGTGACTCAGACTCTCTTCTCAGCCAGCTTGATCGCCGAGGCGTTGCCGCACCTGTATCAGCGCGATCCGGAAGCGTCGCAGCGGCGGTTGCACGACTTGCACGAACTGACCCGCGGCGCGCTGGCCGAGATGCGCACGTTATTGCTAGAATTGCGTCCGGCGGCATTGACCGAATCAACGTTGAGCGAACTGCTGCGCCATCTGGTCGATGCGGCGATCGGGCGACTACGCATCCCTGTAACCCTGACCGTTGAAGAACAACGCACGTTACCCGACGACGTACGCATTGCACTCTATCGCATTGCCCAGGAAGCGCTCAACAACATCATCAAACATGCCGCAGCAAGCGCCGTTGATGTCGCGTTACATTTTAAGACGGACAGCGTAGAACTGCGTGTTAGCGACAACGGTTGCGGATTTCACGCTGAATCACTTGTTCCCGAATGTATGGGGCTCGGCATTATGCGCGAGCGCGCTGCATCGATCGGCGCCGCGTTTGCTATCGACAGTCGGCCAGGCCAGGGAACGCACGTGCAGGTAATCTGGGCCGCTATGGATACGTGAGGCTTTGATGACGCAGAATCCGCCGATACGAGTGTTCATCGTGGATGATCATGCCGTGGTACGCAGCGGCCTGGCGACATTTCTCGCGGTGTTCGACGATCTCGAATTGATCGGCGAGGCTGGCTCAGGCGTCGAAGCGGTGCGGTGCTGTCAGCAATTGCGCCCTGATGTAGTCCTGATGGATCTAGTGATGCCTGGAATGGATGGGGCTACGACGATCCGCGCGCTGCTCAAGCAATGTCCGCGCATCCGGATCATCGCATTGACCAGCTTTGTCGAGGAGGAACGGGTGCAGGCCGCTCTGGAGGCGGGCGCGATCGGCTATTTGCTCAAAGATATTTCAATGGGCGAACTGGCCGAGGCGATTCGCTCCGCTGCCGCCGGGCATCCCACGCTGGCGCCTGAAGCGGCGCAAGCATTGATTCACGTCACCACCCACCCGCACGCCGTAGACTACGACTTGACCCCGCGCGAGCATGAAGTGCTGGATTTGATGGCTTCCGGGCTATCCAACCCTGAAATCGCCGTACGCCTGGTCATCAGTCGCTCGACGGTGAAGTTTCACGTCAGCAGTATTCTCGCCAAGCTCGGCGTGAACACTCGCACCGAGGCGGTCGCCTTCGCGATCCAGCACCACTTGATTTCCTAACCATCAGCAGCGGTACAATATCTCGCCAGCGTTTTGCACCAAGAGGATTCCCTCGTCTTCGCGATCAACCCAATCCTGCGGGTCAATCACGCGATGGTCCGCGTATCCGAGATTCACCCGCTGGCAACGCGCTTCCGGAATGCCGGTCGCCAGCGTCACCTGGATGCGCGGCGTCTCGCTGCGGCTCGCCGAATCGAAGCAGCCCGCTCCTTTGACATGCGTGCTATGCGCCAGAATAGCGCCGGGTAGATGGCTGAATCGATCCCATTGGGACAGAAAATAGTCGCGCACATGGTAGCCGACTTCGTCGATCAGCGCGCCATGGGTGTAGGAAAGCTCGCTGATCTGCGGAGCGTAGATGATCACCTCGCCGCCGTCGGCGATCACCGGCTCGGTTTTGTACATTGCTTTGGCCGCTGTCCAGAGATCATCATAGTGCGCCGCGGGTAGTGCAAGCGCTTGCCGGTACTGACGCGGCAAGGTGATGATATTGAGCTGCGCCGAAAGATCGGCGGCAGCGCTCCAGGCGTCAGTCAGCGCTCCGGCATAGCAGCCGTGCAGATGCTCACCTTTGAGGACCAGCGCCAGCAAGAGGATCGGGCGGGCGACAAACTCAGCGGCCCGATGGATCACACGCCGCACCGGCGTATCTTTGCGGCCAATCGTCTCCAGACTGGTCGCCAGCGCACCGAGCCAATGCGTGACGTTGATAATCCCGGCTCCAGCGATGCCCGGAATCAGGTATTTGGCGCCGCCCGAAAACCCAGCGACCTCGTGAGGGAATACCGGCCCACAGATAATCAACTGGTCGTAATCGAAGATATGGCGATTGAGCTGCACCGGCGTCGCGGAGGTGATCATGCCGTCGGTCAAATGCGTCATCTCATCGCCGCTGATCACACCGACCGTGCGCAGCGCTGCCGGATCATCCCAGCGATGATTGAAGATGTGCACGTTGGGGTAGCGTTTGGCGCGTTCGGCGGCGGAAACGCCTACCAGCCGATCAATCGCAGCGGGCGACATCGGCGGGTGCGTGCCCAACGCGACCAAGTAATCGAGACGCGCGATGGAGCACCCAATCGCATCGTGGAGCAAACGAAATAGCAGCGGGATAGGCGCGGTGCGCGTGCCGTCGGGAACGATCACCAGCACGCGCTTGTTCGCCAACGGCAACGCAGTACACGCCTGCACAAGAATGTCGCGAACGGCGTGTTCAGCCAGCGTTGTCGTTGGCGAACCCGTTCCAATCACCATTGCCAGGCTCGCTCTTCAAGCCGGAACGTCTGCCCGACCATGCGACAACCTCCTGATGCAGACCAACCAACTCCTCGCTGATCGCCCACAAACGCTGCCAGGTGTTCCGCTCATACGACCAGGAGGCGGATGATACCGCGCGCTTATCCTGGAAATACTTGCCCGTTATACCCTTTATCATACAAACTTTGCCTTGCATTATGGAAAATCCTTTCTGGATAGCGTTTCAATTGATGTTACTTTTACAAGCATACGCTTATAAAAATAGTGCCGCCGTTTCGGATTTACCGGCAAGACGTACCCACGTAACGGAATCAAAACATGCCCATAGAAACCATATAGGCCAACCCCGTGTGAGGTTGGCCTTGCTAGTAGCATTCACAGAGTGCGGGATCGTGCGAAGCAAACAATTAAGCCGTAGGCGCTAGAATAGGTCTCTGAGCACGTGCCGTTGTTGCTTCACTCTCCTGCTACGGCTACATCCGTATACCTGAACCAAACGTCTAATAGCGGTTGCGCGGAGGGCGACCGCCGCCATCGCCGCGACGACCTTCGCGGCGCGGACCGCCGCCGAAATCACGCTTCTCCTCAGCTTCATTCACCCGCAACTGACGACCGTCGAGTTCCAGGCCGTTCGTCGCATTGATAACCCCATTCACATCTTCGGTTTCCATTTCGACGAACCCGAAACCGCGCGAACGACCCGTTTCTCGATCAGTGATAACGCGGGCGCTCTGCACATCACCATGCTGGCGGAATAGATCTTCTAAGTCCAGATCACGAATCCGCCACGGAAGGTTGCCAACAAACAGCTTGACACGCATCAGAAAACCACTCCTCTGCTCGTCATCATTCGAGCAGTTGCGATGGTGTATAATGATAACACCACCATTAACATACACACGACAGATAGCCGCTTGAAACCCCTTGCACCTGTGAGCAGCGAATATGGACTCTGCCGCCTCGCTCGGGCGCAAACAACGCAGGTTGACTTCTGAGCGAACGAAGAACTGCCGAGGGCACAGGGAACGGACAGGGGTCACTGATGCACGTCTCGCAGCACCATACGTTGGTGATTGACACCATAATACCACACTTCTTGCAAAACGTATATAATTAAGTTCAAGCAATTCCTGATAAAGAACAGCTTCATCATTGACACCCTCTCTTGCCCTGTGTATCATGCCGACTAACTACTCTCTCGTTGGAGATGGAGCACGGTTTGATGAGCCAGTCCGCAAAGATTCTGATAGTGGATGATGAGGCGAATATTCGCCTTACTCTCAATGCATTGCTATCCCGCGAGGGGTATGACGTCACCGTCGCAGCAAGCGGCGAGGAAGCTGTGGTATTGCTCGATCAGCAGAGCTTTGATCTGTTGCTCGTCGATTTGAAAATGCCAGGCATTGACGGTATGCAGGTGGTATCTGCGTTGCGCGAGCGGCAACACGACACCGCCGTGATTGTGCTGACCGGGCACGGATCGCTTGAGACGGCGGTTGAAGGATTACACCAGGGCATTTTTGACTATCTGCTCAAAACAACCGATCCCGCGCAGGTCGTCGAGCGTGTGAAGGCCGGCCTGGAAGACCATAATCATCGCCAGCGCAAGGAGCGGCTGCTCAATGTTGTGAGCGCCGCCGTGCAAGAATTACGCGGTGCATCGCCCCAAAAAGCCGGGCAAGAAACCACTGCTTCATCACAAGAACGCGAAATCATTATCGGATCGTTGCATCTCAACACCTGGCATCAGGTGGCCACGCTCAACGGTCGTTCTTTGTCGTTGACGCCAACCGAATTCCGTGTGCTGCTGTGCCTGGCTGAACATGTCGGACAGATGCTCTCGTACACTCAACTGGTGCAGTGCGCCCAGGGTTATGACGCCAGCGAACTCGAAGCCAGCGAATTGATCAAACCCCACATTCATCATCTGCGCCAAAAACTGGAACCCGATCCGGCAACACCGCGCTATCTGCTGAATGTCCGCGGAAAAGGCTACATTCTCCAGATCGACGAGACGTCATAACGAACGTCTCAGAGGCTCTGCCAGACAGCGCCATTTCGCAATGGGTATTGTGCTATCATATTCTTGAGCGCGCTCTCAACGCGTTTCGTGCGCATAATCGGGGAGCAACGGGAATCGTTAGTTGCCGGTTGTATCTCAGTGGACCGCGGCGCCAAACCAGCTTCTACTCCCAGTTCGCGATGTGTTCGAAGCGGATCATCGAACACCCTTCCAACATACCCATAGTAACCAGAGGAGTCATTCTCTATGGCAGAGCAGGCGAATTTGCTGTTCTTCAACGGGATTAACGGCGCGACCGGCGACTTCCTGCTACCGCCGATGTCCGCCCAGCAGGTGTCGGCGATTGTGCAGGGCGAGCCTCAGGATGCAGAGCAAATCAATGAATTAAAGTATTGGTATCAGCGTCTGACCCAGGAGCATCTTGGCCCCAAAGAAGGCATTGATCCCAAGAATCTGCACGAGACCGGCTGGGGCGTCGTCTTCGCCTATAACGCCGATCCCGCCATTCGTGAGGCGCTCAAACCGTTGCTCGATCTCCGTCGCGAGCAAGCGACGAAGAAACACGAACGCTATTACCGCGAGTTTAGCGGCCCCGATGGCTATCGGCCCAACGAGTCGAAGCAAGCTTTTCTGGCCCGGCATGGCGCTGGTCCTGGTCCCGCTGACCCGGACAAAGTGCCCTATTATTTGCTGTTTGTTGGCGATCCGGAAGCCATACCGTTCCGCGTTCAATATCAGATTGATGTCCAGTATGCGGTGGGGCGTCTCTCGTTCGATACGCTGGAAGAGTACGCCCAGTATGCACAGAGCGTCGTCGCTATCGAGACCGACAATATCATATTGCCGCGCCAGATGACCTTCTTCGGCGTACGCAACCCCGATGACCGCGCCACCAACCTCAGCGCCGACGAGTTGGTCAAGCCGCTGGCCGATATTCTGAAGCGCGATCAATCCGACTGGCAGATCAACACGATTCTGGCCGAGGAAGCGAACAAGGCGCGTCTGGGTCGTTTGATCGGCGGCGATGAAACGCCTGCGCTGTTGTTCACCGCCAGCCACGGTATGGGCTTCCCCAATGGCGACTCGCGCCAGTTATCCCACCAGGGCAGTTTACTCTGTCAGGACTGGCCCGGACCGGCACAATGGAAACAGCCTATCCCGCAAGATTTCTATTTTGCCCACGATGATGTCAGCGATGATGCTAAGCTGGCGGGTTTGATCGCGTTTCATTTTGCCTGCTATGGCGCCGGAACGCCGCAACTTGACGATTTCGCGCACCAGGCCTTCAAACAACCAACGGCCATTGCGCCGCATCCCTTCGTGGCACGGCTGCCGCAACGTCTGCTCGGCCATCCCAAAGGCGGCGCATTGGCAGCGATCGGTCACGTCGAACGGGCCTGGGGCTATTCGTTTATGTGGGAACGCGCCGGACGCCAGCTCGCGGTCTTTGAAAGCACCCTGAAGCGGTTGATGGAGGGGCATCCCATTGGGTCGGCCATCGAATATTTTAACGAGCGCTACGCAGAACTCTCTTCCGACCTCAGTATGCAGTTGGAAGAAGTGAAGTTTGGTCGCAAAGCCGATGATGTGGCCCTTGCCGGGATGTGGACCGCCAACAACGATGCGCGCAGCTACGTCATCATCGGCGATCCAGCGGTGCGCTTGCCCATTGGAAGCGGCGCAGAGCAACCAACCGAGCGAGCGAAGATTACGGTCACGGCCGTGACGACGCCCGCCGCAAGCGCTTCAGCAAGGCCGGCAACCGAAGTCCCCCAGCCGCCGAAGGAAAACGTCCCCACATCGGAAGCCGCCGATGCAACCTCGGACGCTGCCCAACAATTTGGGCTGTTCGGCTCCGACGAGTCAACGCTCCAGGAAATTCGCACTGGCCTCTACAGCGCACTGCGAACGTTTGCCGAAAAGCTCAACCAGGCGTTCGACGAGCTGACCAGCCTGGAAGTGATGACCTACGTCAGCAGCAATATGGGGAGTGTTGAATACAAGGATGGCAAACTGTCCGGCAGCGCCGAACTTCGCGCCTTGACACGCGTCAGCCTCGACGGCGACACGCTTCTCTGCGTTCCGGAGCGCGACGGTAATGTCGATACCAGCCTGTGGGAGATCCACGTTGAAATGCTGCAACGGGCCCAGGAAAGCCGCGTCAAGATGATCGAGGCTGTGTCGTCAGCGTTGGCCAGCCTGGCTGGCGCGACAAAGGGATCGTAGCGATGCTGACGGATGCCGCCGAGGGCGCGTTTGAATTTATCGATCCATCGGCTCAAACCGTCACATCGGATGTCTTCGGTCTGTGGCGTACAATTCCGGCAACGCCCTCCGGCGTGGCTTTTGATACGATGACGGCAGCGGCGGGAGGCGCCAGGTACGACTTTACTCCTACCTGGCGCACCACATTGCCCAATGACATCGAGCGAGCCGCCCGCCAACTTGATCGCGCCGACGCCCAGACGCATTCGGCTCAACAGGCGCTTCGCCATGCCCGATCACGCCTTGATGAACTGGCTCAGACGCAGCGCTCAAGCGCCGTTGATTTCTCCACCACGCCCGCCGCTGAGACGCCTGCGCCAGAACGCGAACTGTTGGATCTAATTGACGAGTTACGGGTGCAAGAAGCCTCCGTCAGTTTCGATACGCGCGCAAGTCTATCGCAACGCTGGCGACAGGTCAACACACAATTTCGCGAGGCAATCGAACGTATCATACGATCGGCGACGCACTATGCCTGGGTGGAAACACGCATCGACGATCAACTCCTGGCGCGTACGGTGATGGGTTGGTCGGGCGATACGCATACGATATGGCAGACTGATGCCAGCCACGAGCAAACACGTTTGCACCGACGCTCGCTTGGGCTGGCGCTGGCTTCGCGGGAAACGCACCTGCGGATGTTCGAACTTGTCACCCAGGGCGCTATCACCCTATCGTTGATAGCAGCCACGCCTGGAGGCGTCGTAATGGCGCTTCCTGCGGCGTGGCGATTCGTAAATCGGATTATTGCTGAATGGAATACGCAACGCTAATATGACAGAGGAGATCATAATCGATGGCGACTGAATTGGAAAACTCGATCCGCAACGCCGCCGAGAAAATAACCCGATATGTTGCCGATGCCGCCGAGATGAAAGTTGAAACGTCGTACGTCCAGGTCGGCGCAAACGGCGAGACCGATTTCACACAAGCCAGACCGGCGGCACGAACGATTGTCAAACTCGACGGCGACAGCCAAGCGATTGTGCCTGTGCGCCCGGCGCAAAGCGGCGGCTTTGAAGTCGACGCATCGCTGTTTGACATTCACGAACGCAACGTCGCAACCACCATTGAATACCGCGCACGCATCTTGAACGCATTGCTGAGTCTCTTGCAAACCCGTAATCGTTAGGGCAAGGCGCGTAAAAATGTTGAAGTTGGATTGTTATGCGCCGGACAGGGCCTCTGAACCGCGCATAGCAATCCTATCAGATCGTAGCCCTGAAATGTGAAGCCGTCGCCGCTCCCGATATGAGCTACAATTATGTTGGAAAAAGACGCAACCAGTGATCTCCAAATTCGCATCGCTGAGCTTGAAGCCAAGATCATAGCAGCCCACAGCCGCGAACACGCGCTCAAGTCCCGCATTGACGAGTTGGAATCCCAAATCGCGCCTCATCAACCACCCAGCCCAGCTTCCGCGGATGCGCGGCTGAACGCATTGCTATCGATATGCGCAGCCTCGCTGTTAACCCACGAAGTCGAGGCGATTGTGAGCCTCGTTGTACACGAGAGTCGCGACCTCTTTGCATGCAGCAGCGGCATCTTGCTCTTTTTAGCCGAGTCCGATCCCCAGCGATTGATACTCCGTGCGTCGAGCAACGCACTTGTTCCCGAACTGATTATCGACCCAGGGCAAGGCATCGTCGGTCGCGCCTTCCTGGCTCCACGCGCTATGCTGATGATTGGCCCAACGCTTGAAGCGGCCATTAAAGAGCTGCAGCCCGCCCAGATCCAGACGCTGCAAGATGTTCTCGACGCCTGGCCGCCATCAAGCGCCATCGTCGCTCCCTTACGGGTCAATACGCAACGGCTGGGAGCGCTGGCACTGTATAGTGGAAACTCGCCACAGCGCTATCATCCGCGCGACCTCCCGTTCATCCAGGCGCTCGCCGACTTAACAGCCATCGCCATCGATGAGGTGCGTCAACGTGAGCGCGCCGCCGCCTTGCAACACGCCCTGGCTCAGACACGCTCCTTGCACGCCGAAGCGCAGGCTCGCCTCAATGCCGCGCAGGCCCAGTTGCTCCAAAGCGCCAAACTGGCCGCCGTCGGCGAATTGGCCGCATCGGTCGCCCATGAAATCAATAACCCGCTGTACGCCGCTCGCAACAGCCTCTATCTCGTCGAGCAGGAGTTGCCCCCCGAAGCCCCGCAACGCACATTCCTCAGCATTGCGCAGAACGAATTAGGGCGAATCGCGCGTATTATTACGCGTATGCACGACTTCTATCGCCCAACCCGCGCTGAACTGGAACCGATCAATATGAATGATTTGCTCGACGAGACCGTGGAATTAGTGCAAACCCATATGCGCCATAGCCATGTCGTCGTCGATACTGAACTGACGCCCGACTTGCCGCTGCTTATCGCTCATGCCGACCAGTTGCGCCAGGTCTTTCTGAACCTGATGCTCAACGCCTGTGATGCTATGCCCAGCGGCGGAACGTTGTACATCAACACCACATATATCCCCGGCAAAAACGATCATCCGCCATCGATCGCGATTCGCGTTTCTGACACCGGCGTCGGCATTGCCGATGAGCATCAAGCACATCTCTTCGAGCCTTTCTACACAACCAAACCCCAGGGAACCGGTTTGGGTCTGGCCATCAGCGCCCACATCGTGACTCAGCACGCCGGTCACATCTCCGTCGAGAGCGCTGTCGGCGAGGGTACAACCTTCACCGTGACACTGCCAGTGAACAGCGACGGATAACCTTCTGCACAGGAAATATCCCGCTTCTGCCAAGAGTTGTCGAATGATTACGCAGAGTTGTTGCGACACTTCCCACAACTCGTATTCCTGCTGTTACCATTCTCAACGAAGGAGTATGCGAGAATGTGCGGACAACGCGCAGGGCGCACATAGGCTGTGAAGCGACCAACAAGGCTTCTCGGTAAGGCTAAGGCGTTCATCGTCTGACTTACAGCCATGAAGGAGAACTCTCACTATGCCGCTGCGGTGCATTCAAGTTGTTGATAGCGATCCCACCGTCGCCCTGGTTACGCAGCGCGGGCTTCAGATGCTACTCAACGGAGCCGTCGAGGTTGCAGTGTCGGCATCGCCTGAGGATGCCTGGCTTCGCTGCGCTCAAGGATCCGTTGATCTCCTAATCATTGATCCCAATCCCCACAATGGAGCGGCGAAAACGCTGCTGACGTTGCTGCAATCCTATCGACCGAGCATACCAGTCATTGCGCTGACTGCCTACGACTCGCCGCGCTTGCAAACTCAGATGCGCACTTTGGGCGTCCAATATTACCTCGCCAAGCCGGTGGAGTTGCAAGAACTTGAGCGGATTGTACGCGCCGCCTTGGGGCTAGAGCCATTGCGAGACGGTGAGTCGGGATTCAGGCCAGACCACGACCGGATGGCGTTAATTGGCCTCAAAACCGCCACAAATAGTTGATCATTATTCCGCACTTTCCCGGTCGAGAGTCATTCCCCTATATGATGCATGGTATCGAAACTGGTCCAGCCTGTTCACCAAGGGTATGTTTGGCTCCACATCCAGTTGAGCTCGACAGAACGTCCCTGGAAATCCCCAGCAGAGCAAGGCGGACAAGATTCGCAAACTTCTGAACTGGCAATAACTCGCCAAACTTACGATGACATTGCGATAGACTATGCCCACGCGTATTCAACGACAATCCTCGACGACACCCTGAATCGCTTTGCCACCCGCCTTAACCGAGGGGAACGAGTGCTCGACGTTGGCTGCGGCGTCGGGCAATATAGCGCCACGCTGCAACAACATAGCCTGCGCGTTGTTGGCATCGACAACTCGATTGGGATGCTGCGGCATGCCCGGCTGAACACGACTACGCCGCTCTGTGCAGGTGATATGCAGGCACTCCCCTATCACACTGGAACTTTCGGCGGATTGTGGGCCAGTGCGGCATTCTTACACATCCCCAGAAGATATGCGCTGAACACGCTCCAAGAATTCAGACGCACGCTTCGCTCAAACGGGTTGCTGTATATCAGCGTGAAACAAGGCGAAGGCGAGCGTTGGATCGCGTTCAGTCAGGATCGCGCCCGTTTCTTCACGTTCTATCAGCCAGACGAGATGGATCGGTTATTGCAATCGGCCAATTTTGTCATCGTTGAACGTTGGAACAGCGTTGACTATCGCGGGCGATCAGAAAATTGGCTCAATCGTCTGGCCATCGCTACAACAGAGAAAGACGCCGCCTTTCACGAGCAAAGTAGGCTATAATGAGACGTGACGCCATAAACCACTACGTTCTCAAGCATATTTATCACTATGTGCTGCTACGCATTTTGCTCTCCTTGACAACGTGCAAACGCGTGTAAGCCTGGAAAGAGAATAGTTATGACAAATATACGTTTTGACTGGCGATGGATCGCTTTAATCGTCATCATCGCATTAATTGTTAGCGGCCCAACCCTGCCCTGGCCGGTGCTGACGTTAATTCTCGCCGCAAGCGGCGGTTATCTGCTCTATCGAGGTTGGCAAGTATGGGGAGGCGGAAACTTTAGTTCAAAACGCGTCAGCTACTGGCGTGGCCAGCGCATCGAAATGCACACGTCCCGCAAGGCGAGCTTGCCATCCTTACGCAATATTAGACCAGCGCTGATCTATCTGGTGATCGGAGGCGCGCTGACCCTCTCGGCAATCGGGGTTGTTTTAAATCGACTGGGATATTGAAGCGAACAGGCCATATCTAAGGGGGTCTGATTGCTCAGACCCCCTTAGAGTTGAGAAGAGAGGAGAAGGAGATACTTGAAGTATAACACCTCGATACTGGAATGTGCGTGTGCTGGATTACATCATTCATTAAATTTACTTAATATTTGTGAGGCACAGTAATGGCGGCCCATGGTCTCCTGAATCGCAAACAACTCCTGACCGAGCGTCAGGCCTCGTTACTCGCCGAATTGCGATCCCATCTGGAAAAGTTGATGGCTGCTCTCGAACGTTTTGGCAGCGATGTCGCCCCTGATGATCTGCGCGTTCTACGCGACACGTTGGAGCATCTCGATGAATTGTTCCTCCTGGTGATCGCCGGCGAATTTAACTCCGGCAAATCCAGCTTTGTTAACGCTCTGCTCGGTGCTCCGTTACTCGCCGAAGGCGTGACGCCGACAACCGATCGGATCACGGTGCTTCGGTATGGCGAAGAAGCGAGCGACGAGTTAGTGGAAGCATACCTGCGCGAACACACCTATCCGGCGGATGTGCTACGCCAACTCGCCATCGTCGATACACCCGGCACCAACGCCGTCATCCGGCGGCATGAGGAGCTCACGCACAATTTCATCCCGCGCGCCGATCTCGTACTGTTCGTGACATCAGCGGATCGACCGTTTACCGAGAGCGAGCGCCAGTTCCTGGAGTTGATCAAGGACTGGGGAAAGAAGATCGTCCTGGTCCTGAACAAAATCGACATTCTGAACAAGACTGAACAGGAGCAGGTCATCGAATACGTTCGCGATAATATACGCGCACTCCTTGGATCTACGCCCGAAATCTTCCCGGTTTCAGCTAAGCTGGCGCTCCGTTCACGCTCAGACGGTGACGATGAAACGTTGTGGGAACAAAGCCAGTTTGGCTCGGTCGAGCATTACATTGTCGATACATTGGATGAAGAAGCCCGTGTGCGCCTGAAATTGCTCTCACCGCTCGGCATTGCGCAACGGCTTGTGAAAACATATCTGACCACGACTGAAGAGCGTCTGGAGACCTTGCGCGAAGATTTCGTTACGCTCGATACTATCGACCAGCAACTGAAGCTGTTTCGCGATGACCTGACCACCGATGTGCAATATCATTTAAATGATATTGATACTATTTTGCGGGATCTGGAAGATCGCGGGATGCAATTTTTTGACGAAATGATTCGCGTCACCCGCCTGCCAGACCTCATTCGTTCCGAGCGCACACGACAAACCTTCGAGCGCGAAGTTGTCGGCGATGTTTCTCAGCAAATTGAACAGCGCGTGAACACGCTAATCGACTGGATGATCGAAAAAGATCTACGTCTCTGGCAAAATATCGTTGATTACATTCATCGACGACGCACACCCGCTCATCGCGATCATCTCATCGGCGAAGTTGGTGGTGCGTTCGACTACAATCGTGGAGCGCTAATCGAGTCGGTTGGAAAAAAAGCCCATCAGATTGTCGCTGGCTATGATCGTGAGGAAGAATCGCAACTGCTCGCCGAAGAAGTGCGGTCATCGATTGCAGCCACAGCCATCACCGAAGTCGGCGCGGTCGGTCTGGGCGCACTCTTGCTTGCCGTTTTTCAAACCGCGTGGTTAGACGTCACAGGCATTCTCGCCGCAACACTCGTCGCGATTGGCGGACTCTATCTCCTACCCGCTAAACGACGACAGGCCAAGCGCGCCTTTCGCGAACGCGTTTCGGGGTTGCGCGAGCAGTTGCGGCAGAGCATACAAGCCCAGGTCGAACGTGAAGTTGACCGATCGCTGGCTCGCGTTCGTGAAGCAGTCGCACCCTACACAAGGTTTGTGCGCGCACAACGTGAGCGACTATCCGATCTTCAGGGCTCCTTTTCCGATCTTGATGTGGCGCTTGAGCGGCTGCGCGCCGACATCGACGCATAGCATAACGCGCAAGAATACAGTTATTAAAACAAAAACGGTGAAGGGCAGACTTGTGGGTCTGCCCTTCACCATCGGTTCGCCCTCTCCAACCCATCCATCGCACGGCAGCACGATCGCTCGCCTGCTG